>JALEJS010000026.1 GCA_022769545.1 Blautia sp.
AAAAATGAGCCTCAGGGCGGCAACCCATAAGGCTCAAACCAACTGATAGGTAATAATACCTATCCCAATTCTAAACGAAAACGGGAGGAAAAACAAGTGAAATATGGATAATCGGGAAGAAAAAAAGACTATATGGATCATCCGGTATTCCGATCAGTCCATGCGGAGCAAGTATGGAACCAGGAAGGAAGCCGAACAGGATGCAGAAAAATACAGGCCGGAAGGAGAAACGTATCTGATCATATGAAGATGCAGAGATTCATTCTGGCCAAAAACAGACAGGGAGAAGACCTGTTTCTTTTTGACCATTTTTCGGCAAAAACAAGTATTTTAGGCTCGATTAGGTGTATTAGAGATGCGACAAGAGGCGATATATGAAATGGGCATACATAAGGCAATGGTGGATATTTGGGGAAAGCATAGAGGTAGAAGAAAAGCATACAGGAAAGTATGGAGCAAGAGGACAAAAAAGAGGAGATAGAAAAAAACCGACAAAGGAGGATATCAAAAGACAGAACCAGTGGAAAAGAGAGAGAGACCTGAGAAGGATCATAAAGTGGAATTTCCAGAAGATGGATTATTGGATGACCATTACATACAGAAAAGGAGAAAGACCGTCCTGGATGCAAATGCTAAAAGACATACAGCAGCTCCTGCGAACTGTGAGAAGAAAATACCAAAAATGCCAGAAAGAACTCAGATACATCTATCGTCTGGGAATTGGAAAGCGTGGCGGGCCGCACATACATATCCTGGTGAACCGTTTTTCTTCGGAGGAAACAGGGACGGATGTTATTTTTTCGGAATGCTGGAAAAAAGGACACATTAATTTCAAAACACTGTATGAATTCGGCGGATATGCAGATCTTGCAGAGTACATCGCAAAACCGTTGGAAGAATGGGAACCGGAGGAGCTCAAGCGTTACCACCCATCCAGAAACCTGATCCGGAAGGAGCCGGAGGAAAAGACGATCAACAGAAGAAGTCTGGTGGATAAAAATGGGCAGGGGATCTACCCGAAAGCACCGAAAGGATATTATGTGGATCCGGATTCCGTACGGATGGGAAAGAATCCGGTCACAGGGTTTTTCTACCGGCATTATACACTGGTGAAATTGGACAGGAGGATTTGAAATGCAGAAAGTGGACATCTACATATACACATCATCCAAAGCGCCGCAGGTAAGCACCGGGAAATACCGGTACAAGCTGACATGCAGCGGCCATGAGCTGGAGGGACAGGGACAGCAGGAGACGACCACAGCACACCGGCTGGCAATGGTCTGTGCGATCGAAGCACTGAAACGGATGAATAGGCCGGCGCTGATCACGATCCACACGGCCTGCCGATATATGATAAATGGGCACGGGATGCTGGGGCAGTGGAGAGAAAATGCCTGGCACAAACGGGCGGGGAAGCCACTGAAAAACGCGGACCTATGGCAGGAGCTGTACGAACAGACGAAACAGCATGCCATAAAGTGGGAATATTGTCCGAATTTGCTGGCGCAGGACAAAGAATAAAAAGATGCAGGCATTTAGAAATGTTCCAAACAAAAATAAGTTATCAACATACGAGTGGAAAAAGATACAAAAGAGAAAATAGTACAATTTAGGCCACATTTTTTCAAATTGAAATATATCACAAATAAAACACCGGCCGGAAAGGGATTCCGGCCGGGGAAAGGAGCAAGATGGACCAGGAAGGGTTGCTGTTTCCGAAAGGGGAGAAAAAGAAAAAAAGGATGAAACATCCGAAAAGTATCCTGAACACGCAGAAAGGGATCTGTTTCATCATGGGGACGCCGGCGAAGACAGAACGGCATCATATCTTCGGAGGACCGAACCGGAAACATTCGGAGCGGTACGGACTGACGGTGGAGCTGTGCCCGTACTGCCACCGGGAAAGCCGGCATTCCGCACATCAGGACGGGATGATCAATCATGTGCTGCAGGAGATGGGGCAGAGGGCGTTTGAAGAGAAGATAGGAAGCAGGGAAGAATTTGTAAAAATTTTTGGAAAGAATTATCTGGAGGAAGAAAAATGTTCGAAAAATTCGGAGAAATGAACTACGAAGAGCTGATGCGCACGGCGGCGGCAGAAAAAGCAGAAGGAGATCTGGAAGCACTGACCACGCTGGCCATGGAGAACGGGCTGGAAAAGGAAGACGCAGAAGATTACATGGACGATCTGGTGGATACTCTCGCAACGCCGTACATGGCAGCAGTGGCCAGGATCGAAGCCCAAGCGAAAGAGCTGAAGATCGAAGGAAGATTGAAAGATCAGAAGGATTACATCATCCAGATGCTGATGGAAGGCGGCGAGGTGGACGAAAAGATGTGCCTGGCCGTATGCCGGAAGGGAAAGTACCTGAAGGAATGCCTTGCACGGATTCTTAGCTATTCTTCGGAACACATCATCCAGATTCCGGAGGAGATCGTGAAGCTTGCGGAATTCCGCGGGAACGGAAAGAAAGAAAAGATGCGCGGGCCGATCTACGAAGGCGGAGGAACCAAAAAAGATTTTAAACGGATCGCAAGAGAATATTACCGGGAGGCGTGATATGGAAGGGGTAAAAGGGTTATCAAAAGACATGCGTACCACATATGGATCCGGCATGCAGATGGAAGCCGGGAAAACGTACATAGAATCCCAGTGTAAAGTATATCGGAACGGATTTCATTTTGTGGAGTACGCGCCGGACTGCCTGATCTATTTCCCGCTGGGGAACGGAAACCGCTATTTCCTCATCGAGGCAGCAGGAGACATCAACGAAGAACAGGATTTCCGGTGTTGCTGCACGCAGATCACACTGGTGAAAGAACTGGATCTGAAAGCATTCGCCGGCATAGCGATGAAGTATATGATCAAAAATCCGAAGATGGACTGGCAACGAGAAGCGGCGCATCTGCAGATCGCAAGAGAAATTGCGCGGGCGCAAAAAGGCGGGATCGCCATTGCACGGGGAGCATATCCGGAAGTACACCTGGAAGCCGGGGCGGTCGGAGGACTATTAGTGGAAGGAAACAATGGACGCATCTGCATGGCCAGAGTATTCACAGCACAAAAAGACGGGATCTATCACATGGAGAACACCTGGGAAGTGGGGTGCAGGAGATGAAAAAGAAGCTGATTGAGAGCATTCCGATACCCGAAATAAAAACAAAAAGTCAGAAGCAGATAGGGAAAGCTACAAAAGAAGGAGAATACCTGATTCTGGATCTCTTCCGGAATCAGAATCATACAGGACGTTACATCATAAACATCGAAACCGGGGAACATGCATCCAGAACGCCGGACGGAGAATGGAGCAAGAAAAAATTGATCCGGATGCTGGGATTCGACCCGTTATACGATTCGATCTATTCGGATAATGTGAAAGAAAGCATATCGCTTGAGACGAAAGAAGACGAAGAAACCATGCAGATTCTGGCAAAAGGAAAGAATCGGTGGATACAGGAAATCGCAGAACTGGAAAGGGACTATGACGGGGAGATGCGGATCAGAACGAAAGAAAATCGATACCGGAAAGTGGATCAGATGATGTCCGAAGTTCCGGAAGTAAGCGAAGAGTTCCGGGAATGGATCTATGGCATGTGCAAAGAACGTTTCCTGTTTTACAACAAGGAGACAAAAGCATATGGCTGCAGCTGCTGCGGAACACAGATTCCGGAACAGGATCTGGAGAGGAAACCGAAACACGGGGAAAGCATACAGTGCCCGCACTGCGGAACACAGGTGGTAGTGAAGAAACGCCAGAAACAGATGTGGAAAATTATAAGAGTCTGCAAACTGGAGCGGATCCGCCAGGAATATGGCATGGCCAGGCACTTCAAAGCAGAGATTCATCAAACAGGAACCGGGCACCGGGTATATCTGGACGAGGGCGTACGGATCCAGCTGTACCGGAAAGACTACGATCCACGGGGCTATGAGATCTATTACAACCAGGACGACCGGATACAGGAATGGTGGACCGGCCTGACGCGATCACAGTGGTGGATCACGAACCCGAGAAACAAACGGATGGGCCTTTGCTTCCTGTATCCGGATGGGATCCGGGAGGCACTCGAAGGGACCGGATACGAAATCATGATCAATGCATTCCTGGAAATGGCCGGATGCAATCTGGAAGCGGATTACAACGCGGCCATGGCAGCAGGATACCGGTACCAGAGGTTTGCATACGTTCTGGAATATTTGATCAAAGGGAGGTTTTACCGTCTGTGCCAGGAAACCACAAGACGGTGCGAAGCCTACAACGGAAGCTATTACGGAATCCTGAATCTGCGCGGAGAAGGCATCGGCCAGGTGATGGGAATCGAAGATCGGCAGAAGATCTTCCGGATCCGCGAGGAAGATATGGGCGAAGCAGGCGTGATCTGGATGCGCTATTCTGAAGAATATCACCAGAAAGTATCCAAAAAGAGCCTGGAGTATCTCGAGAAACATAGAATCACACCGGATGATATCGTGGGCCTGCCGGGCGGCATCGCCAAAAAGATGAGTCTGGAGAAGATCATCCACTATCTGGAAGCACAGATCGGAGAACATTACAGGAATGCACCGGAGGTGCTGAACCAGTGGGGAGATTATCTGGCCATGTGCCAGGCGGTCGGAAAATCCATGGATGAAGAAATGTTCTACAAACCGAAAGATCTGAAACGCCGGCATGACGAACTGGCGACGGACAAGCAGAAGCTGGAGATCGTAAAACGGATGGCAGCGGATCCACAGATGCGGAAGCAGGAAGCAAAGAACATGGAAGAGAAGTTCCCGAAGACGACGGAAGTCATGAAGGAGATCAAGGAAAAGTACGAATTTGCGGCAGCAGGCTTCCGGATGATCCTGCCGGAAACACCGATCGAGATCGTAAAAGAAGGCTATGCACTGCATCACTGCGCCGGCAGCTCGGATCGTTATTTCAACCGAATCGAGAACCGGGAGACATTCATCGGATTTTTGCGGCGGGAAGAAGAACCGGACATCCCGTTCTATACCGTGGAATTTGAACCGGGCGGAACGATCCGGCAGAACCGTTCTTACTACGACGAAGAACCGGGCATTGAAGAAATACGTGGATTCTTAAAATTGTGGCAAAAAGAGATCAAAAAGCGGATGACCATGGAGGACCGGGAAGCCGCGAAACGGAGTGCCATCCTACGGGAAGAGAACATCCGGCAGCTGCAGGAGGACCGGAACACCTTCGTGCTGAACAAACTGATGGAAGATTTTATGGAGGCGGTATAAATGGAAATTGCAAAAACATACATACAGTTCAAACAGGAAACAGACCTGGCGGTAAGCAAAATCAAAACAGGGGCCATGACCATGGCACAGGGAGCGGTGGAGCTGGGATACCAGCTCAAACTCGCCAGGGATACCGGGATCCTGCAGGAATCCGGATACAGCTCCATGGCAGAATTTGCCCGGGAGGAATACCAGATCCGGCCGGACCAGGCATCCAGGTACATACAGATCAACGACAAATACTCGGTAGATGGGTATTCGAACCAGCTGAAAGGAAAATATGCGGGGATCGGCGTATCGTTGCTGGTGGACATGCTGCAGCTGCCGGATGCCGTGCGGGACGAGATCACAGCAAGCTTTTCCAGGGAAGATATCCGGAGTCTGGCGGGCGAGATCAAGGAAGAGAATGCCGTTACGGACCTGGAAGTCATGATGGAGGAAAAAGACGCCGCACAGGAGGAACTGCCGGGACTGCTGGAAATGGCTGCATACCAGCTGGGAAAGGATGATCCGGAATTATATGCAGAGCTGTTCGATGCCGTCTACGAAGAGAACATGGAAAGCGTGATCGAAAGTCTGGTGCCGGATGAGGAAAAGATCTATTCGCTGCGCATCCCGGGGACCGGAAGACTGCTCCTGTCGATGAAAACGGCCGAGGAGAACGAACCGGTAAAACTGATCAATGTCCGATCGCAGGAGAAAGAGGGATATACCTGGCAGCAGCTGGAGGAAGCGCTGCGAAGGACCATGCATTTCGAGAACGGGCCGATCGAATCCTGGGAAAAGCAGTATATGGACACCTTTCCACAAAAAGAAACAGGAAAAGAGGTGGAAAAAGAACCGGAGAGAAAGGTACAGAAAGCAAAGCTGCCAAAGAAAACACCGCCAAAAGAAAACAGGGAAGTTGCGCCGGCGCAACCGGAAGAACAGATACCGGGGCAGGACAGCATCCTGAACCATCCGGAATATGCACCGGCAGCAGAATTCGAACCGGCACCGGAGACCATGACGTCCATATGCTATTCCTGCGGCCATTGGAACGAATGCCACGAGAAATCCAACACCGTAACCGAATGCAATGAATTCCAAAACAAAACCGAAAAAACACCGGAGCAGAAATACGAAGAAGAACAGGAGAAAATCGACCGGGAGACACAAAGAAAATTGAAAGAGCAGGAAGAGACGGCGCCGCCGGCCAAACCGGAACGGCCAGTGCGCCAGCTGCGTATATCCGGTGCAACCTATGAAGAGATCGCATCCGGCAGCAGGACATTCGACATACAGAAAAATGAAAAGAAGTTCTATCCGGGAGACCGGATCGAATACATGGAATTCAAGGAAGGAAGAAACACTGGAAGGATTCTGAGCGTGGAAGTGACTTATGTACTGGAAGAGCACTCATGCCTGGAGGACGGATACTGCATTATTTCGGTGAAGGTGGTGGATGCAGATGAATAAACCAAAGTACGAAACCTGCAGATTTGCAGAGCGGACAGGCCAAGTAGCGGTATATGTAACACCGGGATGCCCAATGGCCAATATGATCCGGGGTGTGCTGGTAAGCACGAAAAGCCGGTGTGAAAAATGTGAGAACTGGAAAGGGAAAGGTTCAAGGAGGACAAACAATGGATGATAGAAAAATGAGAATTGTGATGTGGATCTTTGCGGCGGCAGCAGTCATGACATCGATCTATTCTGCGAAGGCTGTATAGTACATATGGAGTATATTGCAATGAAGGAGCGTGAGTGAATTGTATACAAGGGAAGAATTATTAGAGGAGGCAAAGCCAATTCTTTTTAATACAGATATGGTACGGGTGATACTGGATGGTAGAAAAACGGAAACACGGCGTGCGATCAAACTGAAATACGATAACACACACCATGAGATAAAAACAGATAAGTACGGTACGCGCCTGATTGAGATACAGGATGATGTGAAAGGAGAAACATTCGGCATCAGAGAAGATGGAACCTCATGGAGGAAAATTAGGCCATACATAGAGCCAAAACCACCATATAAGAAAGGCGATATCCTGTATGTTCGGGAAACGTGGGAAATTATTCCGTGCATAGATTGCAGGCAGGATGGACTGCCATGTATTTTTGAAAAAATAGAGTATGAGGATAAATACGCGATAACGGAGGGATGTTTCGTATATAGAGCTGATTATCCGGATCCGGAGAAAATAGTTTGGTATCCATCTATACACATGCCAAAGCAAGCCGCAAGAATATTCCTGAGGGTAACAGGAGCATGGGTGGAGCGACTACAGGATATTGATGATAATGGAGTGATGGCCGAAGGATTAGAAATAGGAGATCCTTTTGATGATCTCTGGAATTCCACCATAAAGAAAAAAGATATGGACAAATATGGCTGGGATGCAAACCCGTGGGTATGGGCAATTGAATTTGAAAGATTGGAGGTATCATTATGAGTTGCAAATGTGCGAAACCAACTGACGAATACCATGGATGGGAATGTGAAATAACTGAAGGGCCTTGCATGTTCCTCTTCCCAGACAGCAAGGCATGTGCGGAAAAGTACGGAGAGGGACCTGATGCAGAGGAGGTTGAAGAAAAGTGAAAGTAAAAATATGGCCAAGAGATAAAACAGAAAGAGGAGGATATGCATGCATGCCAATGAAGAAGAACATTCCGATCGGGCATGCTGGCTGGAAACTCACGACGTGTCCGGAATGCGGACGCGAATGCTGGAGGTTTCCAGAACATGAGAAACTGGAGAAGCAGGGAACGATATGTTTACGCACGGAATGTGCATTGAAGAAAGGAGCAGCAGGGTGAATGAAAATCAAACATGCAGAACATGCATCGATAACGACAACGGTTTCTGCGATCGGAAAGGAATTCTGATTGAAGAGGATGATTCTTGTGAGAGCCATTCATCCGATCAGGATAATTCCGTGGAGAAACGGATCGCAGAGGGGAAAAGAGAATGAAGTACATAATAGGATTTACAGCAGGAGTAATTGTATCTCTGGCGGCGGCGATCATGCTGTCGCCGAAAACGGACGGCCTGGCAGATACATTTCAGATGATGGGAGAACGGGATGAGGATTGATGCATATGAAACACCAGCGGCTGCTGCGAGGACAGCAGAGGAACAGGAAATGGAATTCCTGAAAAGGCAGAGAAACCGAGAGAAGAAATACGGAATCCGGCTCGGAGAGACCTATACCATCATGAACAATGAACATGATGGAGTCGAAGAACACACGAAGAGAAGGTCGATCCGCGTGAGAGTAGCCGGATTGTATCGTTATTTCGTGTCACTAGAAAAGAAAAACGGACTTAGAATAAGTTTGAGCTACCGGGATTTCAAAGTGGCTTTGCAGGAAGCAGAAGAGTATCAGAGCAAGAAAAGGAAGTGATTCCAATGGGAAAACGACTAAGGGATATGACATGGGATGACTACGGGATTTCAAAAAATCGATACAAGGAACTGAAGGCATTCTGCATGCAGTACCAGGAGAAGAAAGATAAGATACAGTATGGACTGCCATCCGTGAAACAGGATGGAATGCCTGGAGGGAGCATATCAACCAAGAGTCTTGTGGAGCAGCAGGCCATAGAGAACGACAGATATAAGCGGGATATTTGTATGATCTATGAGGCAGCAGTCGCAAC
>JALEJS010000029.1 GCA_022769545.1 Blautia sp.
AGTTCTGCCTGCCCATTTCCACATGGATCAGCCTCTGTGACCGGGAACCGGAACGTGAGCCGGAAGTCATGGATCTGGTGGAAAAGCACATCCGGCAGTTTTTTAAGGTCTATCAGCCAGCGGCACGGTGATTTCGAGGGCTTTCGATGTATACGTAAACAAACTGTTGGCGGGTGAAGTAACCATACTGAAGTGTAAGGAGAGGGATTATGGAAAAGAAAAATGGAAGAGAAAAACAGTACCACAATCCGGCGTGCCGTCATCAACAAAGCCATCGGCTTTATCTTTGATAATATCGAAGAAGAAATCACAGTAGATGATGTTGCGAAGTATTGCGGTTATTCCAAATACCATCTGATGCGTATGTTCAAAGAGGACACCGATGAAGCGCTCTACCAGTTTATGAAGCGTGTTCGGCTGGAAAGAAGCGCATGGAGGCTCAAGGTAGAAAAGGATAAAAGTGTCGCCGAGATCGGTATAGAATACGGTTATTCTTCTTCCAACTTTGCAACAGCATTCAAGAAACATCTGAATATTTCTCCGGTAGATTTCCGGAAGAAAAGCGAGCAGCTGGCAGAGCAGAGTTCGTTTGCGCACGGGATATCCATTGACGAACTGGAAAAGTCGGAAAAACTGATCACTGTTGAGAAGCTTGACAGCTTTTTGGTTGTGTATGAGCGCAAGAAAGGAAATTATCACGATTTACCGGAGCAGTGGTGTAAGTTTATCAAAAAGTATGAGCACCTTTCTTCGGCGGATACGATTTATATGGAATCCACAATCGATGATCCGACCATAACAGACGAAGACCGGTGCATGTATGAGCTCTGCCAGACGATTTCTCCGGCTCACCCGGCACTGAAAGAGGATTCCGGGATTCTTACCCATACCTTTGAAGGCGGCAAATATGCGGTTTACCACTATAAGGGTTTTCCACAGTTTCTGTTTATGGTATATCAGGAGGTTTTCTGCAGGTGGCTTTCAAAAACGGGTAACCAGCTGGATAACAGACCGATATTTGATATATACCGAAATATCAGAGAAGACGGATATATGGAAATTGATATCTGTTTTCCACTGAAATAATTCATAATGAGGAATCTATGATCTGCATAGGTGCTTACAAGGTGTACTTGAATAGAAAGAGAGGCGATTTGTCATGGAACAGGAAAAAATTATAATCCGTGGGCTTCGGCAGAATAACCTGAAAAATGTGTCCCTGGATATTCCGAAGGGGAAAATTGTGGTTTTTACCGGGGTATCCGGATCCGGAAAATCCAGCATTGTATTTGACACGATAGCCGCTGAGAGCCAGCGGCAGATGAATGAGACCTACACCGCTTTCATGCGGGGCAGGCTACCCAAATACGAGAAGCCCAGGGTGGAACGGATTGACAACCTCTCCGCTTCTGTCATTGTGGATCAGTCCCGCTTAGGCGGCAACGCCCGTTCCACTGTGGGCACCATCAGCGATATGTACGCCGCATTGCGGTTACTCTATGCACGCATCGGAACGCCCCATGTGGGAACAGCTTCCTACTTTTCCTTCAACGATCCCAACGGTATGTGCAGGACCTGCTCCGGCATCGGAAAAATTCTGGATCTGGACATCGAGCAAGCTATCAATCCGGAAAAGAGCTGGAATGAAGGAATGCTGGAACTGCCTGCCTTCGGTGTAGGAAACTATTACTGGAAGCAATACACCGGCTCCGGGCTGTTCGACTTGAATAAAAAATATCGGGATTATACCCCGGAAGAACGGAATCTTCTTCTGTTTGGCAGCCGGGAACCAGGCGGCCCCCGGGCGCATAAGCGGGTTGAGGGTATCAAAACGCAGTTTCAGCGGCTGTGCCTGATGAAAGGTCCCGAGGAGCAGAATGACTACACTCTGCGCAAGCTCAATCGGTTCATGGAAGAAAAGACATGTCCGGTGTGCCACGGGCGGCGGCTGAATGAAAAAAGTCTTTCCTGCAAGGTGGCGGGCTACAGCATCGACGAGATGTGTGCCATGGAGTTTACTGAGCTGGCAAAGGTGATGCAAACCATCGATGATCCCAGAGCAGCCACTATTGTGGACGCCCTGACGGCATCCCTGACCCGCATGATCGATATTGGACTGCCATATCTGTCTATGGATCGGGAATCTTCCACCCTCTCCGGAGGCGAGGCTCAGCGCTTGAAGCTGGTGCGTTACATGGGAAGCTCCCTCACCGGCATGACCTACATCTTTGACGAACCCAGTACCGGTATGCATCCCCAGGATGTGTACCGCATGACAAGTCTGCTGCAAAGCCTGCGGGATAAGGGCAACACCGTGCTGGTGGTGGAGCACGACAAGGATGTGATCTCCATTGCCGATGAGGTCATTGATGTTGGCCCGCTGGCGGGAAAGAACGGCGGCGAGATTCTGTTCCAGGGCAGCTACGAAGGTCTGCTGCGTTCCGGTACCCGCACCGGGAACGCTTTGAAGCAGATCACACCACTGAAAGCAGCACCCCGCATACCGAAGGACTTTCTTCCCGTGCGGAACGCCTGCGTCCACAATCTGAAAAATGTGTCGGTGGACATTCCGCTGAATGTGCTGACGGTGATAACCGGCGTAGCCGGTTCCGGCAAAAGCTCCCT
>JALEJS010000031.1 GCA_022769545.1 Blautia sp.
GGATGGAGAGACAGGAGAGTTTGAGTCACGTCCCGCAAGGGGCGTGTGAGTAGAAATTTAAGAGATTATCAACAGTAATTTCGTAAACTCGTCACGTCCCGCAAGGGGCGTGTGAGTAGAAATCCTGGAGCCCCGCCCTTCTACAGCTTTCCATCCAGTCACGTCCCGCAAGGGGCGTGTGAGTAGAAATACATTTCTCTGAACTATGCAACACGAAATGCAACGTCACGTCCCGCAAGGGGCGTGTGAGTAGAAATAATCAGGCGTGTACCGTACTTATCTGTTTTTATGTCACGTCCCGCAAGGGGCGTGTGAGTAGAAATCCATTTTGAGGATGAAATACCGCATATCGAAATTGTCACGTCCCGCAAGGGGCGTGTGAGTAGAAATCAAAGGAAGCTGCATTGGGTTTCCTTCGGCTTTGTCACGTCCCGCAAGGGGCGTGTGAGTAGAAATCATCCGGAACAACATTGTTCAAATCCAGTTCAATGTCACGTCCCGCAAGGGGCGTGTGAGTAGAAATTGCAGGCTGAATACATTCCAACAGGGCAGAAAGTCACGTCCCGCAAGGGGCGTGTGAGTAGAAATCCAAGGATTGTGAAGAAAAGATAAGAGAACTGGCAGTCACGTCCCGCAAGGGGCGTGTGAGTAGAAATCAATGTAATTCCAAGACGGTACGGTTTTTGTATCAGTCACGTCCCGCAAGGGGCGTGTGAGTAGAAATCGGCTACGTTTATCTCTGTTTTTTTGGTTTCTCCGTCACGTCCCGCAAGGGGCGTGTGAGTAGAAATAGGCACAGGAAAACGCGCAGCAGGCGTCCAAAGACGTCACGTCCCGCAAGGGGCGTGTGAGTAGAAATCTTCAATGGTAATTTCTTAATCCTGTTATACAGTTGTCACGTCCCGCAAGGGGCGTGTGAGTAGAAATGGTTTTATTATACCACCGAATTGGTGGTATGTCGTCACGTCCCGCAAGGGGCGTGTGAGTAGAAATCGCGTAGATTCCGTCGCCGCTGATCGTGGTGGACGTCACGTCCCGCAAGGGGCGTGTGAGTAGAAATCCATTGAGGAATCCATTAAGGGCAGCGTAGACAGTCACGTCCCGCAAGGGGCGTGTGAGTAGAAATCATTTGCTACGAATATAGGGGAAGGCCTTATTGGTCACGTCCCGCAAGGGGCGTGTGAGTAGAAATTGCAGCGTATCAAGAATTCCATCAAGCTGTTTCTGTCACATCCCGCAAGGGGCGTGTGAGTAGAAATGTGCTGAAATCATCAAGGGTAAATTCCTTTTCCGTCACGTCCCGCAAGGGGCGTGTGAGTAGAAATTTGTTGGAGGTATTGCCGTTCCTATGAATACTGCGTCACGTCCCGCAAGGGGCGTGTGAGTAGAAATCATTATCAGCCAGCTGGGAACAGCGTATGCAGTGTCGCGTCCCGCAAGGGGCGTGTGAGTAGAAATGCTGCTATTAAATTTATTTATTTTTGAACCAAATTGTCATAGGTAACGATTTGGTTTAAATCTTACAGAGATTTAACACAGTTATATTTCAGATTCAATATGAAAGCATTAAGATCATTCATAATTATGAGAGGACATGCCCCTCAGAGTGATGAGAATGAAAAGGCTTTTGAGAAAGGAAATATACAGATGAAAAAATCGGAGAAGAAAGCAGCAGAGAAGAAGGCAGAGAAAGCAGAAAAGCTTCCCTGTATGATGAACCGGGAGTTGTCATGGCTGAAATTTAATGAGCGGGTGCTGAATGAAGCGGGAAATCCACGGGTGCCTCTGGCAGAACGTCTGACATTTGCAGCGATATATCAGTCAAATCTGGATGAGTTTTACCGGGTAAGGGTCGGTACTCTTATGGACCAGATGGAATCCTCGGAAGTGGTACGTGAAAATAAGACCAACATGACCAGTGAAGAGCAGGTGAAGGCAATCCTGAAAGCTACCGCAGAGCTGGATCAGAAAAAGGCTGTGATCTATGAGCAGCTGATGGGAGAACTGGAACCAAAGGGCGTACGGCTGATCAATTTTCATAAATTGTCTGCGGAAGAAGGAAAACTTCTGGAAGCTTATTTCGATCATGAGATTGCACCTTATCTGTCGGCGAATATTGTAAGCAAACAGCAGCCGTTTCCATTTTTAAAAAACAAGGACATTTATGCGGTGGCATTGCTGGAGACGAAAGGCGGAAAGACAAGAACGGCCATTATTCCGTGCAGCAACAATGTATTCCGGCGGCTCATCGATATCCCAACCAGAAAAGGGACATTTATGTTATCGGAAGAACTGATTCTCCATTTTCTTCCCAAAATGTTTAAAAATTATGAGGTAAAAGAAAAATCCCTGCTTCGCATCACAAGAAATGCAGATATTGATACAGAGACAATTTATGACGAAGACCTGGATTACCGGGAGACTATGGAAAATCTGATCCGGCAGAGAAAACGAATGAATCCGGTGAGAATGGAGCTTTCCCGAGAACTGGATAAAAAGCTGGTCAGCTCTTTATGTAAGGATATTCATGTAAAAAAAGAGCATGTATTTTTGTCCGGAGTTCCGCTGGATCTGTCCTTTGTGTCTGGAATCCAGAGCTATCTGAAAGATACGGAGCAGGAGGAACTTTTCTATCAGCGGAGAACTCCGAGAATGACACCGGAACTGGATGACAGGAGGCATCTGATTCCGCAGATTTTGGAAAAAGATGTGTTATTGTCCTATCCATTTGAAAGCATCCGGCCATTTATCCGTCTGCTCTATGAGGCTGCAAAAGATGAAACGGTTGTTTCCATAAAGATGACCCTGTATCGTCTTGCAAATAAAAGTCAGATAGTAGACGCGCTGGTTGAAGCGGCTGAAAACGGAAAAGAAGTGGTCGTTCTGGTGGAGCTTCGGGCAAGGTTTGATGAGGAAAGCAATATTGAATATTCCAGAAAGCTGGAAGAGGCGGGGTGCAGAGTGATTTATGGGCTAAACGGATATAAGGCGCATTCCAAGCTCTGCCTGATCTCCAGAAAAACCGAAGCCGGCGTCTCTTATATCACGCAGATAGGAACCGGAAATTATAATGAAAAAACCTCCGCCATGTATACGGATCTGTCATTGATTACAGCAAATCAGGAGATCGGAAAAGAAGCAGCGGAAGTATTTGCGGCACTTCTGCGGGGAGAAACGGTGGAAGAAAGCAGTCTTCTTCTGGTGGCACCTAAATGTCTGCAGAATAAGGTGCTGGATATGATAGAAGAAGAGATGGTTCATGTAAAGAACGGTGAGGAAGGGTATATCGGCATAAAAATCAATTCTCTGACAGATAAAGTGATTATCAATAAGCTCATAGAAGCCTCCCAGGCGGGAGTAAAAATAGAAATGATTGTCAGAGGAATCTGCTGTCTGATTCCGGAAGTAAAAGGCTATACAGAGAATATAAAAGTGATAAGCATTGTGGGACGCTTTCTGGAGCATTCCAGAATTTACCGGTTCGGGACAAAGGAACGGGAGAAAGTTTATATTGCATCTGCCGATTTCATGACACGAAATACGGTCCGGCGGGTGGAGGTGGCTGCACCGGTTCTTGACGAAAAGCTGAAGGAACGCCTGGACTGGATGTTTGAAACGATGATGAACGATGACGAAAAAGGAAAAAGACTGACGGCAGAAGGTGATTATGCGGATCGAAGTCTGAGTGACAGGAAAATGAATTCTCAGGAATTGCTTTATGAGGTGGCTTACCGCAATGCGGAAAAAGCAGAAAGAAAACCGGAAGAATGATCAAAAGGCAGGCAGAATTGGAATATAAAGAGATATTGAAAAATGAAGAAGTAAGGGAATTTCTGAGGAAGGGAAATGAAAATCTCGGAGTACTGGGGTATACGGATCATTCAGAAAAACACTGTGCAATTGTTTCAAAGCGGGCAGGACTGATTTTGTCAAAGCTTGGGTATTCCGAACATGAGATCAAACTCGCGCAGATAGCCGGAGCGATCCACGATATTGGAAATGCAGTCAATCGAAAAAACCACGGGGAATACGGGGCTGTTCTGGCATACTCGATTCTGGAAAAACTGGGCATGCCGCTGCAGGACAGAGTGATTGTTGCTTCTGCGATTGGAAATCATGATGAATCCACAGGAGGGGCGGTCAACGCTGTATCAGCCGCACTTATTCTGGCAGATAAAACAGACGTCCGGAGGAATCGGGTGAGGAACAAGGACAAGGCAAGCTTTGACAAGCACGACCGTGTGAATTATGCCGTTACAAATGCGGCAGTAAAAGTAAACGCACAAAAACATCTGATTACATTAAATCTGCAGATCGATGAGGAAATCTGCACAATGTATGGGTATTTTGAAATATTATTAGGGAGAATGATGATGTGCAGGAAGGCAGCAGAGCTGCTGGGAACGAGATTTAAGCTCACGGCAAATGGAAGCAAGGTGTTATAAAGGAAAACATGCGGATTCAGGTCATTTTTAATGACAGGAAACCGCATGTTTTTTTGCACATTATGCATATTTTTCTGCAAAAAAATGTGTTTGCACTGGATAATATAGCTAATCTATGATATACTTGTCTGTGTATTAAGTGCAGAACTAAGTTATCTGCTTATCATTATTTTTTCCAGAGGTGCAGAGGTGGGAAAATGACAGAAGCAGGTAATCATGAAGTTCGCAGATCAATTCTATAAGGAAGGTGATCAATTGGAAAATTATACAAAGTATAAGCTGAAAGGGAACGATGAGCTGGTATCCTTATTAGCCGGTAAGGATAACCTGTTCGTCGTTGCCTGTAACAAATGCTTCAAGGAATTTGAAACTGTTGATGAACCGGATTGCGGTGAATTTGAAAAAATTGCCGTAGAACAGGGAAAGACGATTACAGGCAGCATAAAGGTTGACTTTTTGTGCAATAAAATCCAGACCGAGAAGAAATTACAGGACATCATTCCGGAAGGAACGGAAAATGTGTTTGTGATCTCCTGCGGACTGGGAATTCAGACCGTTGCGGATCTGGCAGGAAAACCTGTATTTGCGGCCAGCAATTCTCTGAATTACAGAGGTCATCACGGCATGGCTCTGACGAAGAAGAGCTGTGATGCATGTGCACAGTGCTATCTGAATATTACCGGAGGAATCTGCCCGATCGTGGACTGTTCCAAAAGCCTTGTCAACGGACAATGCGGCGGCGCGAAGAACGGTAAATGTGAGGTGGACGGAAACAAGGACTGTGCGTGGGAGAAGATTTACAGGAGACTGGAAAAGCAGGGACGTCTTGAGGAATTTTTAAAACAGCCGGTTCAGGTGCGTGATTACTCAAAAGTTAATTTCAAGGTTGTAAATGACTATGTAAAATCGATCCGTGAAAACAGACTGGAAGGATATTACGGAGGAATCCATCCTTCAGAGCGTAAGGAATTCACGGAGCATCTTGCACTGGAGAGATTCCCGGATCCACAGACCGTTGTGATTCCGCTGTCCATGCATGCAGGTGCACCGGCAAATCCTGTTGTACAGGTGGGTGATACGGTAAAAGTCGGCCAGAAGATCGGCGAATCGGCCGGGTTTATCAGCAGCCCGATCCATTCCAGTGTGAGCGGAACGGTAACAGCCATCGAGACGCATAAACATGCGACGCGAGGCGAATGTCTGTCCGTAGTGATTCAGTCGGATGGAAAAAATACTCTGCACGAATCTGTAAAACCGAATAAAGATCTTGACAGCCTGACACCGGATGAGATCGTTGAGATCGTCCGTGAGGCAGGAATTGTAGGTATGGGCGGTGCCGGATTCCCGACATCCGTGAAGCTGAAACCTCCGAAACCGGTGGATACGATCTTGCTGAACGGATGCGAATGTGAACCACTTCTGACTGCAGACCACAGAGTGCTTCTTGAGTTTGCAGATGATGTCCTTTACGGACTGAAGGCGATCATTAAGACCGTGGGCGCGCAGAAGGGTATCATCGTGATCGAAGATAATAAGCCGGATGCCATTGAATTGATGCAGTCCAAGGTTGCCGACTGTGAGAACATTGAGGTTGTGGTAGCGAAGACAAAATATCCGCAGGGCGCAGAGAAGATGCTGATCAAACGTGTTATGGGAAGACAGGTTCCGCGCGGCGGACTGCCTGCAGATGTTGGCTGCGTAGTCAGCAACATCAGTACCACAAAGGCAATCGCGGATGCAATTCAGAAGGGAATGCCTCTGGTAGAACGTGTTGTGACAGTGACTGGTGAGAAACTGAAGAAGCCGGGCAATTACATTGTGAAGATTGGTACGAACACAAAAGAGCTGATCGATTACTGCGGCGGTGTGACCGACGAAGACGTAATGTTCAAGGCCGGCGGTCCGATGATGGGATTTGTCCTCTCCGATGTGAATGTACCGATTATGAAAGGCTCCAATGGAATCATCGCCATTGATACCGATCAGACGCAGGAAATGCCCTGTATTAAATGCGGACGCTGTATGGATGTCTGTCCGATGGAACTTTCTCCGCTGTATTACGCAAAATATGCGGATGAGGAAAACTGGCAGGGTATGAAAGACAAAAATGTTATGGACTGTCTTGAGTGCAGATGCTGTGAATATATCTGTTCCTCCAAGATTCCGTTAGTCACCAAGATCAAAGCCGGAAAAAATGCAGTAAGGGGGATGAAGTGATATGTTAATTACCCAATTAAAAGCACAGGAAACGCTTGCATCACTGGTGGACGGAAAGAAAGTTTTTGTGATTAACTGCCACGGATGTAAAGAAGTCTCTTTTCCGGAAAAAGAAGCTGCAGAACTGCAGAAGGAATGGGCTGCTGCCGGAAAGGTGACAGGAGTGATTACGACTGACTACATATGTAATCCGGATAACATGAAGCTGCGTCTCGAGAAGCATATGAGTGAGATTGAAGCTGCAGATATGGTACTTGTATTCTCCTGCGGCGTGGGAGTGCAGACAGTTGCCGAGTATCTGGAGGATAAGATGGTGTGTGCAGGCTGCGACACCTATCCGCTGCCGGGATATCAGGGAGTGACACCGCTGGAATATGACTGTGATCAGTGCGGAGAATGTTACCTGAACCTGACGGGGGGAATCTGCCCGATTACTGCTTGCTCCAAGAGCCTTGTCAACGGACAGTGCGGCGGCTCTAAAAACGGCAGATGCGAAGTGGACAGTGATATGGAATGTGGCTGGGAGCGCATCTACAGACGGCTTGCACAGCTTGGACGTCTGGATGCATTAAAATGCCCGACACAGGTGCGTAATTTCGCAACAGATGATGAAGTGTCGAAATAGGAAAACTGTTAAAATATATAATGATTAGGAGCAATGTATTATGAGAATTACAGAAGCATTTGAACGTGGGGAATTTGTAGTTACTGCGGAAGTAGGACCGCCAAAAGGATTTCATATTGATCATATGCTGGAAGAAGCGAAGACTTATCTGAGTGATATAACGGCAGTTAACGTGACAGACAATCAGTCTTCGGTTATGCGTCTTGGTTCTCTGGCAACCTGTAAGGCTCTGAAGGATGAAGGGCTGACCCCGATCTACCAGCTGACCTGCCGCGACAGAAACCGTATCGCGCTGCAGTCGGATCTTTTAAGTGCGGCAATGTTCGGAATTGAGAACCTGCTGCTGTTAACGGGCGACCATACCAAACTGGGCGATCATCCGCAGGCAAAACCGGTCTTTGACCTGGATTCCGTTTCTCTGATCCATACCGTGAAGAGACTGGAAGAAGGCTTTGACCTTGGCGGAAATGAGCTGGTTGGCGAACCGCCGAAATTTGCGAAAGGTGCAGTGGTATCACCCTGCAGCGATTCCATTGATGCACAGCTTGCGAAGATGGAAAGAAAAGTTGCGGCAGGCTGCGACTATTTCCAGACACAGGCAGTATATGAGCCGGAGAAATTCATCCAGTTTATGGAGAAAGCAAAACAGTTCGGCAAACCGGTTCAGCTGGGAATCGTTATTCCGAAATCTGTCGGAATGTGCAGATACATGAATGCAAATGTTGCCGGTATCCATATTCCGGAGGAAATGATCGACGAACTGAAAGCAGATAAAGAGAAGACAAAAGCAGGAATTACCGGCGTGGAGATTGCTGCGCGTATTATCAAAGAATGTAAGCCGTATTGCCAGGGCGTACATATTATGGCATTGGGCTGGGAGTCCAAGGTGCCGGCTCTTCTGAAAGAGGCAGGACTTTGATTCCGGGCTGCGAAATGCAGCCGAGATGTGATCTGAATGAGAAAGACCGAAAGCTGTGAGACGGCTTTCGGTCTTCTTTTCGTCAGAGAGGAAAAAACAGAAGAAATAACGTAATTCTTGATGACAAAATTGAAAATGCAGTTGAATAAGTGGGGAAAAATATGGTACATTTATATTGAATATAGAGGACGGACTGGAAGCCATTTTAGCTGACGAAACAGGCAGAAAACTTTGCTTTTGCACGGAGGGCTAAAATGGCTTTTTTAGTAACAAATGAAGCAGAAAGAGTGGAAAAAATGAGGAAGAAACAGATTCTGGTGGTAGAGGACAATCTGCTCAACCGGGAAATGCTGGTTGAGATTCTATCGGATGAATATGAGGTACTGGAGGCAGAAAACGGAAAGGCGGCGCTGGATATCCTGCAGCATTCGGAAAATGAAATTGCGCTGATTCTTCTGGATGTGCAGATGCCGGTTATGGACGGTTATGCTTTCCTGGAAAATATAAAGGCAGTGCCGGAGCTTTCGCTGATACCGGTGATTGTGATGACGCAGGGAGACAGTGAGGCAGATGAGGTAAATGCACTGTCACACGGTGCTACGGATTTCGTGCCGAAACCTTATCGCCCCAGAATCATTCTGCACAGGGTATCCAGCCTGATCAATTTCAGGGAAACAGCTGCCATGGCAAACCAGTTTAAATACGACCGGCTCACGGGAACATACAGCAAGGATTATTTCTGTGAACTGGTGCGGGAAAAGCTGCAGCAGAACCCGGAACAGGAATATGACATTCTGTGCTCCAATATTGAGAACTTCAAATTGTTTAATGATACGTTTGGGGTCTTGCGGGGAGATTGCCTTCTGCGGGAAATTGCCGGGTATTTTCTGAAAAAGAGCGGAGAGGATGTGGTGTTCAGCCGTTTTCATGCGGATCGCTTTGTCTGTCTCCGAAAGCGGGAACCGGAGTATTGGGATGAAACATTTCGGGAAATGGGAAGGGAACTGAACGCGCTGCCCAGCGCGAAGAACCTGTCGTTCAAGTGGGGCGTTTACAGAGTCACAGACCGCTCGGTTCCGGTGGAACAGATGTGTGACCGCGTGCTGCTTGCCGCAGATACCATAAAGGGGCAGTATCATGAGCATTTTGCGGTATATGATGACGCGTTGCGGGATAAGCTTCTGCGTGAGCAGGCGATGACGGATGAGATGGAGACGGCCCTTCAGGAGGGACAGTTTGAAGTATATTTACAGCCCAAATTCGACCTGCGAGGCGAGGGGATGGCCGGCGCGGAGGCGCTTGTGCGCTGGATTCATCCGGAGAATGGTTTTATCTCTCCGGGGGAGTTTATTCCGCTGTTTGAAAAAAACGGCTTTATCACGCGGCTGGATCAGTTTGTGTGGGAGCGGGTGTGTGCTTTGCAGAAAAGCTGGAAGGAGAAGGGCTATCCTTGCCTGCCGGTATCGGTGAATGTGTCCCGTGCGGATTTTTATCAGGCAGATCTGACGGACATTTTCAGGACGCTGATCCGGAAGTATGATCTTCATCCTGCGGATCTGCATCTGGAGATCACTGAGAGTGCCTATACAGAGAACCCCTGGCAGATTCTGAATATTGTGGACGAACTCAGAAAAGAAGGGTTTGTCCTGGAGATGGATGATTTCGGAAGCGGTTATTCTTCTCTGAATATGCTGAATCAGATGGAGCTTGATGTGGTAAAGCTGGATATGAATTTTGTCCGAAGTGAAACCGTCAAGCCTGAAAATCAGGGAATTATAAAATATATTGTGGAACTGGCGCATTCGATGAACCTGCAGGTGACTGCGGAAGGAATCGAGACCGGAGAGCAGCTGGCACGGCTGAAATCCATGGGATGCGATTATGGTCAGGGTTATTACCTTGCAAAGCCGATGCCCTGGAAGGAATATGAAATGCTGCTGAAAGCACAGAGCACAAAAGAGAGTCGAATTCCCGGCTCTGTGCGGATACAGAGAATCAGCAGATTTGACAAAATGGAAGCCATCCAGACGCTGCTGCGCGATTCGGAAATCGGATTGTGGTGTATTGAAATAGAGGAAGGAAGGCCGCCGAGACTGTATGCGGATGATACATTTTGTAAAATACAGGGAATGGATCTGTCTCTTTCTCCGGAAGAGAGCTATTCCTTCTGGTATGACCGGATTGAGCCGTCGGATGTGGAAAGAGTAGACGAGGCGGTGAAAAAAATTCTGGGAAACGTTCATGCGGAGGTGCGTTATTCATGGAATCATCCGGTGAAGGGAAAAATCACGGTGCGCTGCGGCGGAAGACTGGATGATACATACCCGGAGGGAATCCGGATCCGGGGAATTCACCAGGATATCAGCCGGATCGATCAGGAGCTGATGCGGGAAAATGAAATGAACCAGACCATATTAAATGTGATACCGGCAGGTATTGCAGTGATACGCCATGATCCGGATGGTCATATGGAGCCGGAATTCTTTTCGGATGGTTTCCTGAACCTCACAGGTATGTCCCGTGAGGATGCATGGGATCTGTACGGGGCGGATGCGATGCATGGTGTCCATCCGGATGACAAAAAGTGGCTGGCCGGAGAGCTGGGGAAATTTTTTGAAGGTGATGAGGAGACGGCATCCTTTGTCTATCGTTTGAGATATGGGAACGACGGGTATGTTTCCGTTCGGAATAATGTGACAGCCATGCAAAGCCCGGACGGAATCAAGCGGGTCTACGCTGTTTACCAGGATATGACGCAGGAACTGAAGGACCGCGAAATGATCCGGAAGCAGTATCGGGAGCGCATGGTGCAGCACTGCTGTACAGAAGGACCGGATGTGCTGGCAGTGGGACACTGCAATGTGAGCCGGAATCGGATCGTGAAGCTTGTAGATTATACAGAAGGGGGAACGCTGGAAGCCTTTGGCAGTGAACGGGAGGATTTTTATCGGGGAATTGCCTCGCTTCTGGAGGATGAGACACAGCGCGGGCTCCTTCTGGATCAATTTCTCAATGCGCCTGTGCTCGGTGCATATGCAGAGGGATGTACGGAACGGATCCGGCAGATTTTTCTCTGCCTGCCCGGGCGGGAGCATGGATGTTATGCCCAGCTTAAGGTAAACCTGCTGGAAGAGCCGGATACCGGAGATGTGGAAGAGATTCTGACCATGACAGATGTGACGGAGCAGGTGATCCGTGAGCGTATGATGCAGAAACAGATCACAGAAGGTCCTTCCCTGATCATTGATCTGGATCTGTTCCGGGACAGACAGATCATGGTAAATGGAAAACAACAGTGGGGAGATGCGCAGTGGATGGATTCCTATCGGGATTTTCGCAAACAGTTTTTCCTGCCCATGATTGTGGAAAAAGATCAGGAGTATGTAAGACAGATGACAGATCCGGACTATATACTCCAAAGGCTTAAGACAGAAGGAGCATATGCTTTTTCTTATTCAATTGGCGGATTGCAGTGGAATGGGATGACCATGAATATGTCTGTGCAGGCAGCGGATCTTAGTCTGGGGAGGGTCTGGCTGATCATATCGGACATTACCGATTCCGTGCAGGAACAGAAACGTCTGCTGAATGTTATTGCCCATACTTTTGACAAGCTGATGTTTGTGGACGCTTCCACACAGCATTTTATGGAGTACACGGTGCAGATGGTTCGTGAAAATATGCTTCCGTTCGAGTCGGACAAGTATGAGGAATACCTGGAGCAGAGAGGAAGGGAATACATCCCCGGAGAAAACGGAGAAACTCTGGTGCAGAAGCTTTCGGTGGCTTCGATGCTTGAGGGGCTCGGGAAGCATCCTCTGGGATATGACTTTGTTCTTCCGCATGTGGGGAAAGACAGAGCGGAATACAAGCAGTTCAGTGTATTGTGGGGAGATGACGGTCACAGCACCGTGTGCGTGGTCCGGGGCGATGTGACTGAAATGGTGGAGCAGGACCGAAGGAGCAGAGAAGCTCTGAAGGAAGCACTTGTCATGGCAGAGCGGGCGAATGAGGCCAAGAGTACGTTCCTGTTTAATATGTCCCATGACATCCGTACTCCCATGAATGCGATTATTGGTTTTACGGAACTGGCGGAAAAACATATTGATGATGTGGAAGCGGTGAAGCGATATCACAGCAAGATCAGACGTTCCAGCGACGTTCTGCTCAAGATCATCAATGATGTTCTGAATCTGGCCAGGATTGAGAGCGGTAAGATGAAGCTGGAGCCGGAATTTACGGATATCCGGGAGGAGATCGGCGGAATCCGTGATATGTTCCTGACCGGAATGCAGGATGCAGGAATCTGCTTTGAAACAGTGGTGGACGTCCGGGACAATTTTGTTTACAGTGACAGGCTGCGGATCAGTCAGATCATCATGAATCTTCTGAGCAATGCGGAAAAGTTTACCGGAGAGGACGGAAGAGTGCTTTTGCATGTCAGACAGCTCAGTGCTGTGAAAAATGGCTCCGCAGATTATGAAATCGTTGTGGAAGATAACGGCATCGGTATGCAGGAGGAGTTTCTGAGCCATATGTTTGATGCGTTTGAGCGGGAAAAATCATCCACGGTAACGGGAATCCAGGGAACCGGTCTTGGCCTTAGTATCGTCAGGAATCTGGTAGACATGATGGAAGGTACGATACATGTGGAAAGCAAGCCGTCGGTCGGAACCCGCGTAGAAATCGTGCTGACACTTATGGTGATGGCGGAGAAAACGGAAGGCAGTGCCGAGAAAGAAAGTGTGCCTGATTTTTCGGGAAAAAGACTTCTTCTGGTGGAGGATAACGAGCTGAACCGGGAAATTGCCTGTGAAATTCTGGCTGCAGAAGGCTTCGTGGTTGATCAGGCGAAAAATGGAGAAGAAGCGCTGGAAATGCTGATGTCTGCCGATCCGGACGATTATGATCTGATTCTGATGGATATTCAGATGCCGGTGATGGATGGCTATGAAGCGACAAGGCGGGTACGGGCACTTACAGATCCGGTACGTTCCCGGATTCCGATTGTGGCGATGACGGCCAATGCTTTTGAGGAGGATCGCAAAAAATGTCTGGAAGCAGGGATGAACGGACACATCGGAAAGCCGGTGGACGTGGAACAGCTGCTGCAGCTTTTGGGAGAGCTTCTGGATACACCCGGAAAAAGGGAATGAGGTGAGGGTCAAAATGAGAAAACAGTTTCATACGCAGACGGCGGAAGAGAAAAAAACCTTTCGCATCCCGCTGATACTGGGCGCACTGATCATCGCTGCCATACTGGTAGGGAGCTCTGTGGCTGTGAGCAGGTTTGCACAGGAGCAGACAGATGAAACCGTGTATTCGCTGACGGAATTCTATCTGGAGGAGCTGGCAGAGAGAAGAACCGATGTGGTGACTGCAAATCTGAACGAGAGGAAGCTTCAGATGGAGGCGGCGATTTCGGGAATCACAGAAGAAAATCTGGAAAGTGAGCAGACGCTCAGAGAGTATCTTTCGTTTATTCAATCGCTCAACAGCCTGGATATGTTTGCCATCGTGGATGAGGATGGAATGGTGTACACGGCAACCAGCACATATGCCGGAATTTCCAGATTTGGTTTTCTCTCCGAGGAAATCACGGAGATGGTGCTCACAGTCAATCAGGCTTACGGAAACAAAAATATGGTAATTATCGCCGCACCGGTGGAGAACGTGTTTTTCTGTGACAAAAAAATTACCGCCTGTTTTTCCGGGATTGATATGGAAAATATACAGAACAGTATCTCCATGCAGACGGATAACAATCAGACCTTCTGCAATCTGTTTTTCCGGGACGGCAGATTTCTGGTGGAGGCGAATCTGGGAGAGGTGCCTGTTCAGGATAATCTTCTGACATTTCTGGATGAGGGTGCAGAGTTTGATGAGGGGTATTCTCTGGAGGAGATTGAACAGAACCTGAAAAACGGGGAGTCCGGATTTGCGTCTTTTGTAAATCTCGGACGTCATGATTATCTGTACTACAGGCCGGTGGATGGAACGGACTGGTATCTTTCCGTCTTTATCAATGAAAATATTATTGACAAACGGATCGAAAGCATTGGGGAAAATCTTGTAAAAGCAAGCATGATTCAGATCATTGTGATCATTGTGGTGATGCTGGTGATTTTCTACGTGATCTATCGTGCCATGAGAGCCAATGAGATCATACGTTACGAAAAGCTCCGGGCGGATGAGGTGAACCGTGCAAAACAGGAGGAGGCGGAAGAAAAGCTGCGTCTTCAGGAAAAACTGCTGCTGGAAGAAAAGGAAAAGCATCGATATGATGCCATGCTTCATGTGCTGAGTGAGGAGTATCATTCGGTTTATTATGTGGATCTGGAGAGGAATACGGTAATACCGTACCGGATTCTCGGAAGCATCCGGGAAGTGTTTCATCTGAAGGAGGGAACAGAGGTTCCTTTTGACAGAACCTATAATCGCTATGTGGAGCATTCTGTGGTAGAAGAAGAAAAAGAGGAAATGTTCCGCTTTGGAAAAACAGAGGTTATCCGGGAACTGCTGAAAGAACAGCCGTCTTTTTCCCATCTGTTTCGCGTGGAAAGGGACGGACAGATCTGTTACAGGCAGCTGCGTCTTGCAAATCTGGGGAAGGATGAGCCGGTGCGGTATATGATCCTGGCATTTGCAGATGTAGACAGACAGACCAGGGAGGAGCAGGAGAAGAAGCGTGCTCTTGAGGATGCACTTTCTCAGGCAGAGGCTGCAAATAAAGCGAAAACGATCTTCCTGAACAATATGTCTCACGACATCCGTACGCCGATGAATGCGATCATTGGTTTCACGTCTCTTGCGGCAACACATCTGGATCAGAAAGAGCTCGTAAAAGACTATCTTGGCAAGATCATGACATCCAGCAATCATCTGCTGTCTCTGATCAATGATGTGCTGGACATGAGCAGGATTGAAAGCGGAAAAGTGCGGATTGAGGCATCCGAGTGTTATCTGCCGGATATCATTCATGACATCCGGAATATCATTCAGGCGGACATTCATTCCAAGCAGCTGGTGCTTCTGATCGATACCGTAGATGTGGTGGATGAAAATATCGTGTGTGACAAGCTGAGACTGAATCAGATCCTTCTGAACTGTGTCAGCAATGCCATGAAATTTACAAAGCCCGGCGGGACCGTCAGCATCCGGATCGTGCAAAGAGCAGACGCCCCGGCAGGATTTGCCAGCTATGATTTTAAGATCCGGGATACCGGCATCGGCATGAGCCGGGAATTCATGGGGCATTTGTTTGAACCCTTTGAGCGGGAGCGTACGGCTACGGTCAGCGGAATCCAGGGTACGGGACTGGGAATGGCCATCACAAAGAATATTGTAGACATGATGAACGGAAGTATCTCTGTGGAAAGTGAGGTTGGAAAAGGAACAGAATTTACCATTTCACTGCAGTTTCCGGTATGTCAGAAAAAGCCGGCAGATGTGGCGGCACCGGAGCTTCGGGGACTGCACGCGCTGGTGGCGGATGATGATTTTAATACCTGTGCCAGTGTTTCCAAAATGCTGTCCGGTATCGGCCTTCGGGCAGAATGGACGACCTCCGGAAAGGAAGCCGTTCTGCGCGCGACATTTGCAAGGGAAAACGGAGATGATTTCCATGTTTATATCATTGACTGGCTGATGCCGGATATGAATGGAATTGAGGTGGTGAGAAGGATCCGTAAGGTGATCGGACAGACGGCGCCCATCATTATCCTTACGGCCTATGACTGGTCAGACATTGAAGCGGAGGCACGGGAAGCCGGTGTGACGGCATTTTGCGAAAAACCGATTTTCCTGTCGGAACTGCGGAAAGTACTTTTGAAATCGGCCGGGTATTCCATGGAAGACGGAGAAAACCGTGAGGAAAAAATCCGGATATCTGCAGAAGGAAAGCATGTCCTTCTGGTTGAGGATGTGGAACTGAACAGAGAGATCGCCCAGACCATTCTGGAGGAAAACGGATTTGAGGTAGACTGCGCGGAAGATGGAGCACAGGCGGTGGAGATGGTGAAAAACTCCAAAAATCATCCGTATGAGCTTGTGCTGATGGATATTCAGATGCCGGTGATGGATGGCTATGAGGCGGCCAGAAGAATCCGGAAACTCGAAGATCCGCAGCTGTCGGAGGTTCTGATTCTGGCAGTGACGGCAAATGCGTTTGAGGAAGACAGAAAACGGGCTCTGGAGGCGGGAATGAACGGACATATCGCAAAACCGATTCGGGTGTCTGTGCTGCTGAAAAAAATAGAGGAGCTTTGTAAGGAGAAAACGGAATGAAAAAGAAGTTTATATATGCCGGTATTTTCTGTGCGGTATCTGTGCTTGCAGGCTGTGCAGAGAAGGAGTCGGCACAGACGGAGAAGGCGGCGGAAGAATTTTCCGTGGAGCAGATGAAACAGGAGCTGTTGGATGCGGCGGACAGTCTGGAAAAAAGTGAGGAGCTGTATTTTGAGGACAGACTTGAGATTACGGGACTTGGTGTCACATACGACGGCCGTCCCACGGAGTTTGACGGCTGTTACTACTGGCCGGCAATCGAAAAAATGACAAACACACATGTGGCCGTCGACTGGCATGAGGCGGATGGATATGCTTCTGCTGTGGCAACGACGCTGCTCATGGATATTGATGAGATGCCGGATCTGATCAATCCGTATTCCTTTGGAATCATGGATCTGGCAGATGACGGGCTGATCGTGCCTCTGGATGATTATCTGGAATACATGCCGGATATTGTGGCTGCGGTAGGAGAAGAACGCATGGATACCTGGCGGCAGGCGGACGGTCATATCTATTATATACCTACCGTATCTTCGGTTCAGGGGTCGCAGACCATGCTGGTACGTAAGGACTGGCTGGAGGCGTTGCAGCTGGATATACCGGAAACCTGGGAGGACTGGGTAACGCTGTGGACGGCAATCCGTGACCATGATCTGAACGGGAACGGCGACAGCGGCGATGAGATTCCGCTTGCACTGTCCTATGGAGAAGATGGTGAAAAGTGTATGACGATGCTGATGAATGCATTTGGAATCCGGGCTTCCGCGGACTGTCAGTTCTGTATTCTGGATGACGGGACATATACGATGGTATATGAGCATCCGAATTACAGGAAATTTCTTCAGGCAGCCGCAGAGCTCTATCGTGACGGCATCCTGCAGGAAGGCTTTGATGAGTGCGATTACGGCAGGATTGAAGAACTGATGAAAGACAATGTACTGGGTACGACGATGACATGGGCCGTTTCTGCATCCAATGCAGAATATCTGAGAGAAAACGGAGATGAGGATGCGCTGTGGACGGCAGTGGCCCCCATTCAGGGACCCGACAAAGATCAGATGATTCAGGAACGGGAGCTTGTGGGATCATCCTGGTGTATTACCGCCGGTGCGCAGAAGGCAGGAAAAGTGGAGGATATCATACGGTTTTTCAACTGGTGCTTCACGCAGGAGGGAGCATATCTCTATAATTATGGCATTGAAGGGATAAGCTATGAAATGAAAGACGAAAAACCGGTCATAAAGACAGAACTGCTGGAAAAATCGTTCACAGATTACCGGGCTGTCGGCTGCAACTTTGAACCGTTTGGCGGTCTGTGGCTGGAGGATGCGTTTATGCAGTGCCTTTTCAGCGGAAAAACCGAAGAGGAGCTGGATGAAATTACAGCAGAAAGCTATCAGGGACTGTTTGGTGTGAATGATGGATTCTTTTATACACAGCCGATGACATTTGAGACAGATGCATATGTCAGATACCGCTCAAATCTGATCACAGCGGGTGTGTGCGTATTGAGAGATCAGGTAATCCGGGGAGAAATCTCTCTCGACGAATTTGATGAAAAATATGAACAGCTAAAGGAAAGAGGACTGGAGAAAGTGATTTCCGAAGCAGAGGCACTGGAACGGGAGCACTGACAGAATATCGAAATGGGAAGCGTCTTTTGTCCTCGATCGATGACAAATGGGATTGAATCAAAGGCAGAAAAGAGTTATAATTAACGCAAATGGGGCAAATACAACTATATAATGACAACAAGAATCTGGAGGTGACATTTATGATTTATCTGGTTGTGATTGCTGCGGTACTGGCGCTCAGTTTCGCTGCCTTTAATTATCTCACAGTGAAGAACATGCCGGAAGGTACGGAAAAGATGCAGGAGATTGCGGATGCCATTCGGATTGGTGCGAATGCGTTTATCCATTATGAGTACAGGATTCTGTATCTGGTGGTGGCCGTGGTGGCGGTGCTTCTTGCGGTGATTACCACATGGCATGCGGCCATTGCACTGATCATCGGTTCTGTAATGTCCGGATGCGCAGGCTTTGTGGGAATGAAAATCGCTACATATGCCAATGTCCGGGTGGCAAACCGAGCCCGTGAGACGCAGGACATTGGAGAAACCGTGAAAGTTGCATTCCGCGGCGGTTCCGTTATGGGACTTTGTGTGGGCGGCTTTGCGCTTCTTGGTATTTTTATCGTCTATATGGTGTTTGGGATCGGGATGGGACAGCTGGACGTCACAACAGCATCTTACACGAATATGCTGGGACTGAGCTTCTGCCCGTTTACCATGACGCTGTCCGGTTATGCGCTTGGCTGCTCCATGGTGGCTATGTTTAACCGTGTGGGCGGCGGAATTTATACAAAGGCTGCTGACATGGGTGCGGATCTTGTGGGTAAAACGGAAGCCCATATTCCGGAGGATGATCCGAGAAATCCGGCTACGATCGCAGACAACGTGGGAGACAATGTGGGCGATGTGGCAGGGCTTGGTTCGGACCTTCTGGAAAGCTATGTGGGAGCTGTTTCCTCCGGAATCATTCTGGCATATCATATGTTTTCCAAATCCATGGCAGAGAGTACCGGAATGAGTAACGAACTGCTGAAGGCACTGATCCTGTTTCCGCTTCTGTTCGTTGCGATCGGGCTGATTGCTTCCTGCCTTGGCGTTGCCAGCCTGCTGTTTAAGAAAAAAATGTCAGAGAATCCGCACAGAGATCTGAATGCGGCGACCTATTTTTCGGCAGGGACAACGATTGTTCTTGGCCTTCTTGTTTCCTATAGGATGTTCTGCGGGTTTGACAGTTCTTCCCTGAAAACGATTCTCGGTTTCCGGTGCGGATGGCTGTCCACCTGGATCGCTGCAGCCGTAGGCGTGGCTTCCGGTGTGATCATCGGTATGCTGGCAGAGCTCTACACATCGGCGGAATATAAGCCGACACAGAATCTGGCACACGCGTCTCTGGAGGGTGCTGCGCTTACCATTACGCAGGGCCTGGCGCTGGGCATGAAATCGTGTATGGCGCCGTGTCTGGTTCTTGGAACCGGTATTATCGTTTCCTATCAGGCAGCCGGCATGTACGGCGTGGCGATGGCGGCAATGGGCATGCTTTCCTTTGTGACCGCGACCGTGTCGGTGGATACCTATGGACCGATTTCTGACAATGCCGGCGGAATCGCGGAAATGTCCATGCTGGATCCGAAAGTAAGGCAGATTACAGATACGCTGGATTCGGTGGGAAATACCACCGCTGCCATCGGAAAAGGTTTTGCCATAGGCTCAGGAGCACTGGCAGCCCTTGCACTGATGATTTCTTATCTTTATTCTTATAATGACTTCAATACGGAGCTGATCCTGAACCTGATGGAGCCAATGACGCTGGCCGGTGCAATCATCGGCGGTGCACTGCCGTTCCTGTTCTCCGGAATGCTGATCGAAGCAGTTGCAAAGGCTGCAAGAAAGATGGTGGATGAGGTTCGCCGTCAGTTCCGCGATATTCCGGGAATTCTGGAAGGAAAGGCGAAACCGGATTACAAGACCTGTATCGAGATTTCCTCCAAGGGTGCGATCGGCGAGATGAAGGTGCCGTCCATGCTGGCGATTATCGTTCCTGTTGCCTGTGGCTTTATCCTGGGACCGGAATTTGTAGGAGGCATACTGATCGGCTCGACGATCTGCTCTATCATGATTGCAATTTTTGCAGGAAATGCAGGAGGCGCGTGGGACAACGGAAAGAAATACATCGAATCCGGTAAGATCAGCGGCTCCGGAAAAGGAAGTCCGGCACATGACGCTGCAGTTGTCGGAGATACGGTTGGCGATCCGCTGAAAGATACCGTCGGACCGTGTCTGGATATTTTCATCAAGATCATGTCCACCGTGTCACTTGTGGCAGTGGCTGTTTTTGCAGAGCATAATCTGGCGGATTTCATTATGAGCATGTTCAGATAAAGTACACGAATTTTATACGGCACCGGCAGGAAACCTGCCGGTGTTATTTCATCTAAGAGGTAGCTATGTTTGACAAATTTGGCCGCAATATCAATTATATACGTATTTCCGTTACGGAATCATGCAATCTGTCCTGCCGGTATTGTATTCCGGAAAGAGGAGTGTGTCCGAAAAAAAACGGTGAGATACTTACAGAGGAAGAAATCGTGACGGCGGTGCGGGCCGCTGCTTCACTGGGGATTCAGAAGCTGCGGATCACTGGCGGAGAGCCGCTGATGAAAGAGAATATTCTTTCCATCTGCGAGCGCTGTGCTGCGGTGGAAGGAATCCAGGAGCTGTGTCTGACGACAAACGGCACTTTTCTCCCGAAAATGGCCAAAGATCTGCGAAAAGCAGGTGTGCACCGTCTGAATATCAGTCTTGACACTCTGGATCGGGAAAAGTATGCTTATATCACAAGAGGCGGAAAGCTGGAGCGGGCAATGGCCGGTCTGGAGACGGCGCTGCAGGCAGGATATGATAAGATCAAGATCAATACGGTTCTGATCGGCGGGTTTAACGAAGATGAGATTCCGGGACTGGCAGAGCTTACCATGGAGTATCCGGTGGATGTGCGGTTTATTGAGCTGATGCCGATGAATGACGAAGGTGCGTTTGGAAAAGAGGCATTCCTTTCATATAGAAAGGTATTGCAGGCTCTGCCGCAGCTTGTGCCGGCGCCTCAGGATGGCGGTGTGGCAAGACTGTATCGACTGCCGGGAGCCAGGGGGGATGTGGGGCTGATCAGCCCGCTCAATGCCCATTTCTGCGGAACATGCAATCGGATCCGTATTACGGCAGACGGGAAGCTGAAGCCATGTCTGCATTCGCCGGATGAATATTCTATTCGTGGGCTGAGTCTGGAAGAGATGCGCAGTCAGATGGAAAGAGCGATCCGGGACAAGCCGGAATGGCATGGGCTGCTTTCTGCAAAGAATCCCAGCAGGGCCGGGCGCTGTATGAATCAGATCGGCGGATAATAAGGAGGAGTTTATGAGTTACACAGCGGCTGTTATTACAGTAAGTGATAAAGGATATGAGGGAAAGAGAGAAGATACCAGCGGACCTGCTCTGGCAGAGCTTCTGAAGAGAAAAGGGTTCCGGGTCGTATACACTTCCATCGTTCCGGATGAGCCGGAAATGATTCGGAAGGAACTGATTGACTGTGCAGATGAGAAGCAGATTGCGCTGGTTCTGACGACCGGGGGAACCGGATTTTCGCCAAGGGATCTCACTCCGGAGGCGACACTGGAGGTGATCGAGCGTCAGACGCCGGGGATTCCGGAGGCGATGCGGGCGGAAAGTATGAAAATTACTCCGAAAGGGTGTCTGTCGCGCTCTGTGGCAGGGATTCGGAAAAGAACGCTGATCATCAATTTGCCGGGCAGCAAAAAGGCATCGGCAGAAAATATTATGGCAGTGATCGATCCGGTGATGCACGGTCTGGACATTCTTTATTCGGAAGGCTCTGCAGATTGCGGTTCGGAAACGAAATGAACTGGGAAAGGTAGTGGTAAAATGGAAAACAACAGAATTCAGAAAATTGAACAGCCGATTATCCGGCTGCCGGAAGTAAGATCCGTTGGCGTGATCGGAGACCCGGGATGCGAAGGTCTGGGAACTTATAACATGAAGGTATATGCCGGGGCACTGGAAAAAAGTGCCCGGGATGATATTACACTGATTGCCGGAGATCTTGTCCCCATAGGAAACGAGCATTACTATGAGGAGATCAGCAGCATCACAGAGGTGATTGCGCATAATGATATCTATGTGCTTCGCGGAAACCATGATACAGGTGCATATGTGGACTATTTCGGAAGAAAGAATTATGCACTGCTTGCGGCAGATTTTACAGTAGTGGTTCTGGACAATGCCATGCGTACGTTTGAGGAAGAAGGACTCCGACTGCTGCAGCAGGTACTTGCGATGGAGGAAGTACACCAGGTGATCATTGCGTTCCATATTCCGCTGCCGAACCATTTCATCCGTAATTCGGTTTCCGAAGCGGAATTTGTGCGGCTGAAGGAGGTGTACAGTCCATGGAAGGACAAGGTCAGATATTTTTTGTGCGGCCACGTGCATTCCAGATTTGAGGATGTGGTGGATGAGATTCCCATGATCTGTACCGGAGGCGGAGGTGCCCTGATTGAGGACGTCTCTGAAGAAATCAGAGCCTGTGACATTGAACATCACCTGGTTCATTTTTATATGGAGGAAGGGGTACTTCGTCACTGCTTCGAAAATCTGTCGGAAGACGGGTACAGCAGAGAACGAAAAGTGTCTGTACTGAAAGAAAATCTGGAAAAAACCGTGGCAGGAGAGCTGATGGCACATCTGAAATACCTGATGTTTGCAGACCGGGCAAGGCGAAGAGGAATGGAGAAAATTGCCAATCTTTTTGAGGCGCTGGCTGCTTCGGAATACCATCATGCCAGAAATTTTTATTCCGTGATTGAAAATCCGGCACCGTTTGGAAATTCCGTGAAAACTTATGTTCCGGGAGAGGAGTTTGAATATCAGCACAGTTACAGAATGATGGAAGCTTATGCCGAAGAGAAAGAAGCTCCGCTGACGAAACAGGCCTACTGGGGCGCTGCGGCTGCAGAGAAGGTTCATGCAAAGCTTCTGAAGGAAGCCGGGGATATGGAACGGTTCGAGAGGGAGACCATCTATGTGTGCCCGATCTGCGGGTATGTGATGGCCGGGGATTCCATTCCGGAAAGATGTCCGGTGTGCGGAGGTCCCAGCCGTCAGTATGAGGTGTTCCGTTCGGTGCCTGCAAAGAAGGCTTAGTCGCACAGAAGAAGAGCAGGGACCGAAAGGCTTATTCCACCAGAATGTCGGAACGCAGAATCTGTGCCAGAAGGCGTGAGGCCTGGCGGCGGATCTCCTGCTGAGAGAGGTTTTCCTGAGTGCTCTCATTGATGAATCCGGTGAAGCCGTAGCACAGAAAACCGGAAATCTGTCTGGGGCTGTATTTCAGGTTGTGCAGGGAACCTTCCTTTGTGGTGTGACCTTCCACGGTTTTCAGTACAATGTCATAAAAGCGGAAGGCAAGATAGGGATTGACTTCCGGGGAGGCGTACTGGAGAAATTCCATATTATCATAATAGACATCCAGAATACTGTTCAGGATATTGCTGTAGCTGATCGCAGGAACGTATTCTGGATTGTTTTTTTTCTGCAGCAGTCGGTAGCGTCTGTCGCCGGCTGCCTGCAGATCTGCAAAAATGTCATCAATCAGTGCATATTTATCATTGTAATGGGTATAAAAGGTAATCCTGCTGGTATCCGATTCCCGGCAGAGCTGGGTCACGGTGATTTTTTCAAAAGGAGTGTCCTTCAGAAGGCGGATCATGGTTTGTTTCAGATTTTTCTTTGTTTTCTTTATGCGTTTATCTTCCATTCTATACAAAAACTCCAATCTGTATAAATAACTGTCAAAATGTAAAATCTGTAAATTGTAAAGACAGAATCTTCTGATATATAATGAGCTGGGGTCAAAAGATACCACACGGATCCCAAGGTCATTCATCCACAATCGTGCAGGCACGATGTGGTTTCAGACCTTTTGATCCTGGTATCATATAATATAACACATGTAATAATAAAACAGGGAATTTTTTTCGGTCTGAACGCTTTGCAAGGATGCGTTCGACTGGAATTTCAGGGAGAGAACGAGTTATGAAAAAAACAGCGGTTATGACAGACAGCAACAGTGGAATAACACCGGAGGAGGGAGAGCAAGCCGGGATATATATCCTTCCCATGCCTGTGATAATTGATGGAAAGACATATTATGAAAATGTAGATATCACGGAGGAGCAGTTTTATGAAAAGCAGGCGTCCGGCTTTGAGGTGACATCCTCGCAGCCTTCGCTGGAGGCGCTTCTTGAGATGTGGACAAAACTTCTGGAGGAATATGAAGAGATTGTTTATATTCCCATGTCCAGCGGCCTGAGCGGCTCCTGCCAGAGTGCGGCCGGATTTGCCGGGGAATTTGGCGGACGTGTTCAGGTGGTGGACAACTGCCGGATTTCCATAACACAGCTTCAGTCGGTGTACGACGCGAAAAAGCTGGCAGACCAGGGAATGTCTGCGGCGGCGATCCGCGGGATCCTTGAAAAAGAGGCACTGGATGCGACGATCTATATATCGGTGGACACTCTGGAGTACCTGAAAAAGGGCGGAAGAGTCACACCGGCAGCGGCGGCCCTGGGAACCATTCTGCACATTAAGCCGGTCATGACGATTCAGGGAGGAAAGCTGGATGCCTATACCAAGGTTCGCGGGACAAAAGCTGCCTTTCGTGCTATGTGTAAGGCGCTTCGCCATGATCTGGAAACGCGTCTGAAGACGCTGCATGACAGCGGGGAGCTGAATCTGGGAATGGCATATACCCATCTGCCTCCGGAGGAGGTTGCACACTGGAAGGAAGAAATGGCAAAGGAATTTCCGGGTGAAACGATTTTGACAGGCCACCTGATGATGAGTATCGGATGCCATACCGGTCCGGGAGCGCTGGCAATGGGAGCGGTGCGAAAAAAATAAAAATACCATGAAAAGCTGCAGTGTGGTATACTCAATGAAAAAAGAGAACGATGACTGAGGAAATACCATGAATGCAGAGACGAAATACGAAAAACTGAAAAAGCTTCTGGAATCGTACAAAAGTGCAGCAGTTGCCTTTTCCGGAGGGGTGGATTCCACCTTTCTTCTGTACGCTGCCCGGGAAGCTCTGAAAGATCAGGTGCTTGCAGTGACGGTGCATATGGCTGCCGTTCCGGAAAGGGAGCGGCAGGAGGCAGCTGCGTTTTGTCAGAAGGAGCAGATCCGTCAGCTGATATGCAGCGTGGATGCGATGAGGATACCGGGATTTGCCGAAAATCCACCGGATCGCTGTTATTACTGTAAGACGGAAATTTTCCGGAATATCTGCAGAATTGCCAGGGAAAATCACATGCAGGTGGTGGCAGAGGGATCAAATGTGGATGATATGAAAGATTTTCGTCCCGGGATGCGCGCCATTACAGAGCTGGGCATTCAAAGTCCGCTGAAGCAGGCAGGATTGACAAAAGAAGACATACGAATCCTTTCAAAGAAAATGGGGCTTCCGACCTGGGAGAAGCCCTCTTTTGCGTGTCTTGCCTCCCGTTTCCCGTACGGAGAACCGATTACAAACGAGGGGCTTGCACGGGTGGAGGCAGCGGAAGTGTTCCTGATGGAACGGGGATTTTCTCAGCTCCGGGTGAGGGCGCACGGGAAGCTGGCGCGAATTGAACTGCTGCCGGAAGATATGGACCGGATGCTGGAGCCGGGGCTGCGGACAGAGACGGAGAATTATTTCCGTCAGATCGGATTTTCCTATGTGGCACTGGATCTGAGAGGATATCGTACCGGCAGCATGAATGAGACGCTTGACAGGAGCAATGCCGGGTGTTTAAAATAGCAGGTATATTATGTCTGAGAATCACTTAAAATAAACAGGAGAGAAAAAATGAAGACCTGGGAAAAAAATATTCGGAAAGTAATTCCATATACGCCGGGTGAGCAGCCAAATCAGCCGGATATGATCAAACTGAATACCAACGAAAATCCTTATCCGCCGGCACCGGGAGTGGAGAAGGCACTGAGAGAACTGGAGACATCTTCGCTCCGGCTTTATCCGGATCCCACATCCGGAGAGCTTGTCCGTGCCATTGCGGAAGTGTACGGAGTGGAAGAAGAGCAGGTGTTTGTCGGCGTGGGCTCCGACGATGTTCTGGCGATGTGTTTTATGACATTTTTTAATTCGGAAAAGCCCATCCTTTTCCCTGACATTACATACTCTTTTTATGATGTCTGGGCAGAGCTTCTGAGAATTCCGTATGAGAGACCTGCACTGGATGATCGGTTCCACATTGTGAAGGAAGACTATTTCCGGGAAAACGGAGGAATTATTTTTCCAAATCCGAATGCACCCACCGGTGTGGAAATGCCGTTGGGTGAGATCGAAGAGATTCTTCGCAAAAATCCGGATGTGATCGTAATCATAGATGAAGCGTATGTGGATTTTGGAGCACATAGCGCGCTGCCGCTGATTGAAAAATACGATAATCTTCTGGTGGTACAGACATTTTCCAAATCCCGCTCGCTGGCAGGGATGAGAATTGGCTATGCCTTTGGAAATCCGGAGCTGATCCGCTTTTTAAATGATGTGAAATATTCCTTCAATTCCTATACGATGAACCGGACCGCACTGGCAGCAGGAACGGCATCTGTCCGGGATCAGGAGTATTTCCGGAAAATCTGCAGAGAAATCATTGATACCCGGGAATGGACCAAAGGTCAGCTGAGAAAGCTGGGATTTGAATTTCAGGATTCCAGATCCAATTTTATTTTCGCATCGCATCCGGATTATCCTGCAAAAGAGATTTTTGAGGCTCTTCGCGAAAAGCATATTTATGTGCGTTATTTTCCGAAGGCGCGGATCGATAATTATCTGCGAATCACCATCGGGACCAGACAGGAAATGGAGACATTTGTTGCATTTTTAGAGACCTATATGGGAAAGCGGGAGGAAACATATGGAAGCAATCGTACAGTGGTTTTCGAATAATCTGGCACAGTTTATTTCTCCGGAAGGAGCCGTTTTTGTGATTTCCATGATTCCGATTCTGGAACTCAGAGGAGGGTTGCTGGCAGCGTCTCTGCTGCAGATACCGGCGGCCAGTGCGATTCCGATCTGCATTATCGGAAACATTATTCCCATCCCGTTTATTCTGCTGTTCATCCGGCAGATTTTCAAGTGGATGAAGAAGATAAAGATTTTCCGGGGACTGATTGAGAAGCTGGAAGCCAGAGCCATGAGAAAAAGTGACAATATCAGACGCTATGAATTTCTTGGTCTTGTGCTGTTTGTGGGGATTCCGCTTCCCGGAACCGGGGCATGGACCGGCGCGCTGATTGCATCCCTTCTGGAGGTGGACATCAAAAAATCATCGCTTGCGATCCTTCTGGGGCTGGTGATGGCGACTGTGATCATGTATGTGGTCTCCTACGGAATTGTCGGAAATGTTGTGGCATAAAGGGAGAATAGAAAGCGATTGAAAAGAAAAATTTTAAATTGAATCAAAAAGAGAATTGACAGAATGTTCAGAATCATATAGAATTGAGATGATACAAAAGGCAAACCTGTTGAAAAGCAGGGACGCAAAGCCAAGGGTCTAAGGTTTGAATACTATGACAGCCGGTTGCCGCATTAAATTTTGATTTGATGATGTGATTTCAGAGCACAGAACTTGTTCCGTTTTGAATCAGGCAGCCGTTTATATTTCAGAAATATAAGCGGCTTTTTTATTTCATAGGAAATTCCTTTGGAATTTACCTGTGAAATAAAAATTTGCAGAGAAGAGTTCATGGTGTGTGAAGCAGAAAATTGATTTTTCGGTAGATGAACGAAGAAGAGCTGTTCGGAAATCGCGGAATCTCATATCGGGAAGGGATGTGTAACGTATATGAAGATGGAAAAGATTTTGAAAATGATCAGAAATAAAGGAGTGAAGGCCGGGTGTGCTGCGGTCGTATGTGCGTTGGCCATAGGAGGGGCTGCCGCTTTTTATGATACTGCGAAGAGTCCGGAACTGGTTTTTCCGACCTTTAAGGATCCGGTTCTTGAGACGTCACTGCAGGATGGAGACACACCGCTGGCGGCAGCGCCGAAGGTGACGACAAAAACAACAAGAAAAACAAGTACCAGCAGAAAAGTGGTTGCAATCAAGCAGGCGGCGACAAAGTCTTATGTGAAGCAGCTTCCGGCAACGAAAAAAACGTCCACGAAGACCGTTAAGAAAAACAGCAGTACGACGGTAAAGACGGAAACGACTGTTGTTTCGAATATCACAGAGCAGTATACGAAGAAATCAAAGAAAAAACTGGTGACAACAAAGGTAACTGCAGTTGTGAAGACCACGACCACGGTGAAGGCCAGCACAACATCTGCACAGCAGGCTCCCAAGACAACAAAATACGAGGCTAAAGTGACAGCCCTGGCGCCCAAAATGGACAGCAGAGTGTTAAATGCATTCCAGACACTGGGATTTAAAGTGATTGTGGATTCGAATTCCACCTATGCCGGATACTTTGATGCCAGAACCAGACAGCTGACATTGAAAACGGCAGATGATACCGTTTACCACGAGCTGGGACATTTCCTCGCCTTTGTTGCAGGAAATCTGGATACCAGCGCAGCCTTCAAAGCAATTTACAATGAGGAAAAGTCCAGATACAATGGTCCTTATAAGGCATATACAACGCAGAACAGCTCGGAATTTTTCGCAGAATGTACGAGAGAATACATTCTCCACAATGCGTCTCTGAAGAGCTCCTGCCCGAAAACCTATGCAGCCATTCAGACGGCCTTTTCCAAAGTGACAGAAAGTCAGATTACCAGAGTGAAAACCGTTTACGGTGTAATCTGGAAAGCATAAAAGTTAAAAAAGCAAAAACAGATATCCCCGATAAGACGATATTTTAAAGACGTTTTATCGGGGATGTTTTCTATTTCAGAAGGTTTCAGGTTCCGGAAAGAGGACTCTGGACTTTCAGAAAAGAATGTGTTAGAATACAAACTACAAATTCAAAAGAGAAGTCGTGTCTGGTCTGACAGAAAAATCCAATTTATTTATTTACATAGTGGTAAACGGGAAATAATTTAAAGCAGAGGATGTTAATATTTATGAGAGAAAAATACGAATCTTTATCCCTGGCGGTACTGAAAGATCTGGCGAAAGCCAGAGGACTGAAGGGTGTTTCTGCACTGAGGAAGCCCGAATTGATTGAACGTATGCTGGAGGCAGATGCCCAGGAAGCAGAAAAAGAAGAAAAAAGCCCCAGAGAAGAGAAACATCAGAATCCCAACAGAGAAGAAAAAGTGGTAAAAACATATAATGTTCCGGCAGAGACGGTTCAGCTGGACAGCGGAGAGCGCGCAAACGGTATCCTGGAGGTTCTTCCGGACGGATATGGATTTATTCGATGTGAAAATTATATGCCGGGGGATAATGATATTTACGTTTCTCCGTCCCAGATCCGCCGGTTTAATCTGAAAACAGGAGATATTATCCAGGGAAATATACGGATCAAGACACAGGGAGAGAAGTTCAGTGCACTCCTGTATGTGACCTCGATCAACGGTTTTCATCCCAGTGAGGGGCAGAAACGGTATAATTTTGAGGATATGACACCGATTTTTCCAAATGAACGTCTTGTGATGGAACGACCGGGAGGGACCACAGCCATGCGTGTGGTGGATCTGATCAGCCCCATCGGAAAAGGACAGAGAGGAATGATCGTCTCGCCGCCGAAAGCCGGTAAAACGACCCTGCTGAAGGATGTGGCCCGCTCTGTTCTGAAAAACAATCCGGATATGCATCTGATCATTCTTCTGATTGATGAACGCCCGGAAGAGGTTACCGATATCAAGGAAGCCATTCACGGATCCAATGTGGAAGTTATTTATTCCACGTTTGACGAACTGCCGGAGCATCACAAACGGGTGTCCGAGATGGTTGTGGAACGCGCGAGACGTCTGGTGGAGCATAAAAAAGATGTGACCATTTTGCTGGATTCCATTACCAGGCTTGCCCGTGCGTATAACCTTACGGTTCCGCCCAGCGGCAGAACACTGTCCGGCGGTCTGGATCCGGCTGCGCTTCACATGCCGAAGCGATTCTTCGGTGCAGCCAGAAATATGCGTGAGGGAGGAAGTCTCACCATTCTGGCCACGGCACTTGTGGATACCGGAAGCAAGATGGATGACGTTGTCTATGAGGAATTCAAGGGAACCGGAAATATGGAGCTGGTGCTTGACCGGAAGCTTCAGGAAAAAAGGATTTTTCCGGCCATTGATATCCAGAAGTCCGGAACCAGAAGAGAGGATCTTCTTCTGACGAAGGAGGAACAGGAAGCTACATATATTATGCGTAAGGCACTGAACGGAATGAAACCGGAGGATGCGGTGGAACAGATTCTGAACATGTTTGCACGTACCCGGGACAATGCCGAATTTGTGCAAATGGTCAAAAAACAGAAATTTTTATAAATTCCTTGCAATTGTAAAAGGGACATGATATAATCAATAAGCTGTTTAATAGAAAATTCGTCAGATTCATGCGAATAGAAAAATAGAATGAGATACAGAGAGGTGAAAATCATGAGAGAAGGAATCCATCCGAATTACTATCAGGCAACTGTAACCTGCAACTGCGGAAACACATTTGTAACAGGCTCCACAAAGAAGGATATCCACGTAGAAATCTGTTCCAAATGCCATCCGTTCTACACAGGACAGCAGAAGGCTGCTCAGGCACGCGGACGTATTGATAAGTTTAACAGAAAATATGGTCTGAACAAATAACAGTACCGAATATTGTGCATGAGAAGGTTGAGGTTGGGAAATCTCAGCCTTTCTTTGTATCACAGGAAAAGTATTGTGGAAAAAGTACGGTTGTTTTTTGCGCAGAGAAAAGCTTTGGGCAGGATGCGATATAGGAGAAAGAGAATATGAAACCATCAAATATTGGCGGGCAGGCAGTTATGGAAGGCATCATGATGCGCCGCGGGGATAAATATTCCATTGCCGTCCGCAGACCGGATCAGGAAATAGAATTAAAAGTAGAAGATTACAAATGCATTTTCGGGAAAAGCAGTATATTAAAAAAGCCAATCATAAGGGGCGTGGTCAGCTTTGTGGATTCCCTGGTGACAGGAACGAAGTGTCTGATGTATTCTGCCGAGATTGCAGGAGATGAGGAGGATGAGGAAGAGGCAAAAAAGAATGCCGCCCTCACCAGTGAAGAACGGGAAAAGAAAAAGAAAAAAGAGGACTTTCTGTTTAAGGTGCTCTTATATGTGACGGTTTTTATCTCGATTATCGTCTCGATTGCTGCGTTTATGCTTCTTCCGTATGCGCTTGCCAGCCTGTGCAGAAAAGTAGGTGCTTCGGAGTTTCTGGTGACGGTGGTGGAAGCGTTTGTGAAGCTGGCACTTTTTATGGGGTACATGCTGCTGATCTCGCGTATGAAGGACATACAGAGAACCTTCATGTACCATGGAGCAGAGCATAAATGCATTAACTGTGTGGAGCACGGGCTGCCTCTGACAGTGGAAAACGTCATGAAGAGTTCCCGGCAGCACAGAAGGTGCGGCACCAGCTTCCTGTTTCTGGTAATGCTGGTCAGCATTGTGCTTCATTTTGGTTTTGTGCTGGTGCCAAATTACTGGGTACGTTTATTCGGCCGTCTTCTGATGGTTCCGGTGGTAGCCGGAATTTCCTTTGAGATCATCCAGTGGGCCGGAAGGACCGACAGCAGGTTTGCGGATATCATGAGCCGTCCGGGTCTGGCAATGCAGAAGCTGACGACGAAAGAGCCTACCGAAGATATGGTGGAGGTTGCCATCCGTGCCGTGGAAGCGGTGTTTGACTGGAAAACCTATCTGAAAGAAGAGTTTGGTGTATCGGATGAAATGTGAGAATACACTGGCATCATTGTTGAAAAAGGGAAAGAGTGTACTGGAGGAATCCGGGATTGAAGAAGCCGGGCTGGATGCCTGGCTCCTTCTGGAATATGAGACAGGAAAAAACCGGGCATTCTTCCTGGCACATCCTGAGGAAGAAGTTGGGGAAAAACAGGCCGGGGAATACCTGCAGCTGATCCGACAGAGGAGTCTGCACGTGCCGGTGCAGCAGCTGACACATCAGGCGTTTTTTATGGGATATGAATTCTGGGTGAATGAGCATGTGCTGATTCCGCGGCAGGATACAGAATGTCTGGTGGAGGAAGCGCTGGGATGTCTGAAAGGGATGGAGCATCCCCGCATTCTGGATATGTGTACCGGGTCCGGATGCATTCTGGCCAGTCTTCTCCTGGAGCTTCCAGGAAGCACCGGTGTCGGTGCGGATATTTCCTGTGAGGCGCTTGAGGTGGCCCGCCGGAATCTGCACACATATGGACTGGAAGACCGGGCAGTTCTGGTGCAGAGTGACCTGTTTGCAAACTGTTTTTTTGACATGGGAAGAGATGGTACGACAGAGCTTTTTGATATGATCATCTCAAATCCTCCGTATATAGCCACTGCCGAGATAGACAGACTGACTGAAGAAGTCCGGCGGCATGATCCACGGATCGCTCTGGACGGAAAGGAAGACGGTCTGTATTTTTACCGTGCGATCACGGCGCAGGCGGAGCGCTTTCTGAAGCCCGGCGGCTGTCTGCTTTATGAGATCGGTTATGATCAGGGAGAGACGGTGCCGGAACTGATGAGACAAAGCGGTTTTGCGGAGGTTCGGAAACAGAAAGATCTGGCCGGCTGTGACAGAGTTGTATGCGGCAGGAAGCGTATGTGAGGCAGGCTGACAGTGAACACAGAGACTGCGAATATTATGTGAAAGACAGGAGGAAATACATGTTTGATAAATTAGATGATCTGCTGATCCGCTATGAGGAAATCATGAATGAGCTGGCAGAGCCGGGCGTGACAGACAATCCGGAACATTTCCAGAAAATCATGAAGGAACAGAGCGATCTGCAGCCGATCGTGGAGGCCTATCAGGCGTATAAAAAGAATAAGGAAACCATTCAGGACAGCCTGGCCATGCTTGAGGAAGAGAAAGATGACGAGATGCGTGAAATGCTGAAGGAAGAGCTGGCTGAGGGAAAGAAAAACGTAGAGGAGCTGGAACAGAAGCTGAAGATTCTCCTTCTCCCGAAGGATCCCAACGATGATAAGAATGTAATTGTGGAGATCCGTGCCGGTGCGGGCGGGGATGAGGCAGCACTGTTTGCCGCAGAGATGTATCGTCTGTATGTGAAATATGCGGAAAAGCAGCACTGGAAAGTGGAGCTGGTCAGTGTGGATGAGATCGGAATCGGCGGTATGAAGGAGGTTAACTTCATGATTACCGGAAAAGGGGCTTATTCCAGACTGAAGTACGAAAGCGGAGTACATCGTGTGCAGAGGGTTCCGGAGACGGAATCCGGCGGCCGTATTCATACCTCGACCATTACTGTTGCAGTGATGCCAGAGGCGGAAGAGGTGGATGTTGTGATCGATGAGAAGGATATCCGTATCGATGTCATGCGTGCATCCGGAAACGGCGGACAGTGTGTCAACACGACCGATTCCGCAGTGCGTCTGACACATTATCCGACGGGGATCGTTGTCTACAGCCAGACAGAGAAATCGCAGCTTCAGAACAAGGCGAAAGCATTCGCACTGCTGCGCGCTAAGCTGTATGACATTGAGCAGCAGAAGGCACATGATGCCGAGGCGGAGCTGCGCAGAAGCCAGATCGGTACGGGAGACCGTTCCGAAAAAATCCGTACTTACAATTTCCCGCAGGGCCGGGTGACAGACCACAGAATCAAGCTTACCCTGTATAAGCTGGATTCCATTATGAATGGAGATATTGATGAACTGCTGGACAGCCTGATCGCAGCAGATCAGGCGGCGAAGCTGACAAATCTGCAGAGTGAGGGATGAGAGGCTTTGCAGCGATTCTGAGAAGACTGAAAAGAAAAAGAGGAGTATATCATGGGAAAATATTTTGGCACAGATGGTTTCCGGGGAGAGGCAAATGTAAAACTGACGGTGGATCATGCATTTAAGGTGGGCCGTTATGTGGGATGGTATTATGGCCGCGACCACAAGGCAAAAATCGTGATCGGCAAGGATACCCGCAGAAGCAGCTATATGTTTGAGTATGCGCTGGTGGCAGGCCTGACGGCATCCGGTGCTGACGCCTATCTTCTGCATGTTACGACGACACCCAGCGTATCGTACGCGGTGCGTACCGAAGACTTTGACTGCGGGATTATGATATCGGCCAGTCACAATCCTTTCTATGATAACGGAATCAAGCTTCTGAATGGAAACGGACAGAAGATCGAAGCATCCATCGAGGCGAGAATTGAGGCATATCTGGATGGAGAGATTGAGGAGCTTCCTCTGGCAACCAGAGAGGATGTGGGAAGAACCATCGACTTTGCGTCCGGAAGAAACCGGTATATTGGATATCTCATCTCCATCCCCTGCAGAGATTTCAAGAAGATCAAGGTGGGTCTGGACTGTTCCAACGGAAGCTCATCGGCAATTGCCAAGAGCGTATTTGAAGCACTTCAGGCAAAAACCTATGTGATCAATAATAATCCGGACGGAACCAACATCAACACGAACTGTGGTTCCACACATATCGAGGTGCTGCAGAAATACGTGGTGGACAACGGACTGGATATCGGATTTGCCTATGACGGCGATGCGGACCGATGCATTGCAGTGGACCATCGCGGGAATATTATTGACGGAGACAAAATCATGTATGTCTGCGGAAAATATCTGAAGGAGCAGGGACGGCTCAGCGGGAATACGGTAGTGACAACCGTCATGTCCAATATGGGACTTTATAAGGCCCTGGAAAGAGAAGGCATCCGCTACGAACAGACGGCTGTGGGAGATAAGTATGTTGCGGAAAACATGCTGGAAAATCATTACAGTCTGGGCGGAGAGCAGTCCGGGCATATCATTTTCAGCCGTTTTGCCGCAACGGGAGACGGAATCCTCACCTCTCTGATGATCATGGAGGCATGTGTGGAGAAGAAAGCAACACTCTGCGATCTGGCAAAGGAAATGAAGGTTTATCCGCAGGTGCTGCGCAATGTGCGCGTGGCAGACAAGGCGGCAGTGAAAAATCATCCGAAGGTGAAAGCAGCAGTGCAGGCTGCGGCAGATGCCCTTGGGGATGACGGAAGAATTCTGGTGCGGGAAAGCGGGACGGAGCCGGTGATCCGCGTGATGGTGGAGGCAGGAACCGATGAGCTTTGCCACAAATATGTGGACAGTGTGGTTGATGTAATCGAAGCAGAAGGGCTGATGACAGAGTAATCTATGAAAAACAGGAAAACAGGAATCATCCTGGCAGTATGCTTTGGGGCATTGCTGCTGGGAGGGTGTGAGAACGGGGAAAAAAGCATATTTCAGCAGGCACAGAAGGATCTGGAGCAGGGAAGCTATGAGTATGCGCTCCAGGGATATGAGCAGTCCATACAAAATGAGTGTAATCTGGCACAGTCATACCGGGGCGCCGGCATTGCCTGTTATCGTATGGGAAATTACGAGGATTCGATCCGGTATTTCGGCAGTGCACTGCAATGTGAGCGTGTCAGTACTTCACTGAAAAAGGACATTCTCTCTTACCGTGCGACTGCCTGCCTGGCATCGGAACGGCTGGATGAGGCAATGGCGGACTGCCAGACGATTGCCGGACTGGGGGATATGGATGCGGACAGCTATTTCCTGACGGGAAAGGTTGCGCTGGCGATGGACTCCTATGAGGAGGCTGCATCCAATTTTGCGCAGGCTTATGCGGAAGAATCCACCTATGATAAGGCGATTCAGATTTATCAGGCCTATCTGGAAATGGATATGGAAGCAGACGGTACCCGTTATCTGGAAGCAGCGCTTCAGTCCGAGGCGAAAACAGCCGGGGATCACTGTGACCGGGGACGTGTCTATTACTACATGGATGATTTTGACAATGCACAGCAGGAGCTGATCACAGCGTCCAATGACGGAAACACAGAGGCACTGATTCTTCTGGGAATGGTGTATCTGGCCAAAGGTGATACATCAAATGCGAGGGCAATGTATCAGCAGTATGGTGTCGAGGAAGGGGAATCCGCAAAAGGGTATAACGGACTTGCACTGTGCGACATTGCGGACGGAAATTACGACGCGGCGCTGGTGAATATCTCCAGCGGCAAGGAAAATGCAAGCACGGAAGAACTGCAGAATCTTCTGTATAACGAAATGGTGGTTTATGAGAAAAAACTGGATTTTGCCACTGCCCGGCAGAAGGCAGAGGAATATCTGGAAATGTTTCCGGGGGATGAGGAAGTCGAAAGAGAACTGGAATTTCTGAAGAGCAGAACCATGTGATAAGGGAAAACTTCCGGGTTCTCTGCAGAAGGTGACAGGACAGGAAATTTATGGAAACAGAGCGGAGGCGTCTATGGAAAAAACCAGCGGTACAGAAAAAAAAGAAGCATTATATCAGGCAATTCTGAATCTGAAGAATATGGAGGAATGTCATGATTTTTTTGAAGATCTTTGCACGGTGAAGGAAATGCAGGTCATGGAGCAGAGATTTGAAGTGGCAAAAATGCTGAAAAAGGATAAGGTATACACGGAGATCGTCCAGAAAACCAAAGCGAGTTCAGCCACCATCAGCCGTGTGAAGCGGATGCTGAATTACGGAACCGGATGCCTGGGAAGGATGCTCGATGAACTGGAGAACGCAGACGGAGAACAGTGAAGTCGGGCAGAGGAGAATAAATGCAGCTGAAACAAAAGAGAATGTTAAAAAGACTGCGGCAGACTGCCTTTTTTGCCGCGGCCATGTGGATGATTCTGACACTGCAGGTGCATGCGGCAGCTGCAGGTCAGACAAAAGGCACACAGAAGGCAGACAGTACACAGAATCCAAAGATTGATTACACGGATTCCATGGAGATTCAGAGCGGAACCGTCCGCTATGTTCAGCAAAATGCCGGAGAATATTTTTACAGCGATTACTGGGGCGGATGGGCCGGCAGCGCGCCGCACGAATGTGGAACCTCCAGTATTTCCATGGCCCTGTCTTATGTGGGAATCAATAAGACACCGGCAGATATTCTCAATGCACATAATGGAACGACTTTTTTTGGCGGCTGGGGAGAAACCGAGTTTCTGAAGCCGGATGCAGAGACCGGTATGGAGAATTACCTGCAGGGAAACGGCACATACAGTCCGGTGATCATCCACCTTCCGAATTATTCTCAGGCCGGACATTATGTCGTGCTTGTGGGAAAGCTCTCCGATCATGTTTATCAGGCCCTGGATCCATGGAATGAGAAGGATGATGCTGTCTGGGAAATCACAATCAACGGGAACAATGTAAGTTATTATAAGGGAACCGGCGTCATTGACCAGACATATCAGTATTATTATTCTCCGAAGGAAGACAAAGTCAGTGATGCGGATATTCCCGCCAGGAGTTAGTATGGAAGAAATCAGAGAATTGGAAGAGCGTGTGATCCTCATCGGAGTTCAGGTGAATGACAATGAGGACACAAAAGAATCCCTGGAGGAGCTGGAGGAGCTGGCATCCACAGCAGGTGCCGTCACACTCGCGAAGGTCATACAAAACAGGGAAAACATACACCCGGGAACCTATATTGGAAAAGGAAAAATAGAGGAAGTGAGAAACCTGATACTGGCGCTGGATGCCACGGGTGTGATCTGTGACGATGAACTGTCACCGGCGCAGATGAACAACCTGGAACGGGAGCTGGACTGTAAGGTGATGGACAGAACCCTGCTGATTCTGGATATTTTTGCAGGCCGGGCCATCACCAGCGAGGGAAAGATTCAGGTGGAGCTTGCGCAGCTGAGATATCGTTCCTCCCGTCTTGTGGGTCTTCGGGAGTCGTTGTCCAGACTTGGCGGCGGTATCGGCACGAGAGGACCGGGAGAGAAAAAACTGGAAATGGACAGGCGTCTCATTCGCGAGCGGATTTCCGCACTGAAGCAGGAACTGGCCCAGGTGGAGAAGCATCGGGAGCTTCTGCGGGGAAACCGCAGCAGAACGAGCCTGAAGACGGCAGCGATCGTAGGTTATACCAATGCGGGAAAGTCGACCTTGCTGAATAAGCTGACCGGTTCGGAAGTTCTTTCGGAAGATAAGCTGTTTGCCACGTTGGATCCGACCACAAGGGTCCTGAATCTGGACGACGGGCAGCAGATTCTTCTGACGGACACGGTAGGATTTATCCGGAAGCTGCCACATCATCTGATCGAGGCGTTTAAGAGTACGCTGGAGGAAGCAAAATATGCGGATTATATCATTCACGTAGTGGATGCATCCAGTCCGCAGGCGGAACTTCAGATGCATATCGTGTATGAGACGCTGCGGGAGCTGGGGGCACTGGGAAAAAAGACCATTACCCTTCTGAACAAACAGGACATCGCGCCCGGAGAACAGATCCGGGATCACCGGGCAGATAATGTGCTGAAAATTTCAGCAAAAACAGGGCAGGGGCTGGATCAGCTGAAAGAAGTGCTGTCCGAACTGCTGCTGGACGGACAGATATATGTGGAACGTGTCTTTCCTTATCAGGAAGCAGGGAAAATTCAGCTGATCCGGGAATACGGACAGCTGATTTCCGAGGAATACACCGGGGAGGGAATTATGGTAAAAGCCAGAATTCCCAGGGAATATTACACCCGGGTCGTATAGCGTTTATGCAGGTCCGTCGGAAAACCTAAAGAGGAGGAGTTATCAAATGATCAGACAGAATATTGTATTTGTGGAGAACAGAGCAGGAAGCCTGAAGAAGGTTACCGGGATTATTGCGGAGGCAGGAATTAACATATATGGTTTTGCATGCTTTGATGCCCCGGAATTTGCTTTATTCCGTATGGTGTGCAGCGATCCGGACAGGGCGGAACAGCTTCTGAACGAAAAGGGATATATGAACCGTATCACACAGGCCATCGCTGTGGACATGAAAGATGAGGTGGGAAGTCTGGATCGTCTTCTGGACGTGCTGTCCAGAAGCAATGTCAATCTGAATTATATCTATACATCCTTTCACCGGGCAGACTGCATTCCGGTGGTGATCATTTTCTCGGATGATGTGTGGGAAACCGAAAGTGTTCTGGAAAATCACGGATTCCGTGTACTTGGAGAACAGAAAGAACTGGATCGCTGACCGTAACCGGACGAAAATGGATGAGGAGGAGCTCTATGAATCTGGAGAGTTTCAAAAAAGGATTGCGGGATGGTGTTCCGATCGGGCTGGGCTATTTTGCCGTTTCGTTTGCGTTTGGCATGATGGCGGTTTCCGGCGGTCTGACGGTATGGCAGGCCGTGTTGATTTCGCTGACCAACCTGACCTCGGCCGGGCAGTTTGCCGGGCTGGATATCATGATCATGGGGGGAACCTACTGGGAGATGGCGCTGACGCAGCTGGTAATCAATCTGCGCTATTGTCTGATGTCTTTTTCCCTGGCACAGAAGCTGGAGAGAAATACGCCATGGGGACACCGGCTGGTGGTTGCTTTTGGTGTGACCGATGAAATTTTCGGGATCAGTGCCAGTCAGGAAGGACGGCTGAACCCGTACTATAATTACGGTGCCATGTGTATGGGGATACCCGGATGGACGCTGGGAACACTTCTGGGTGCTGTGTCGGGAAATATTCTTCCGGCGTTTATCATCAGTGCACTGAGCGTAGCGATTTACGGGATGTTTCTGGCAGTGATCATCCCTCCGGCAAAGAAAAACCGTGCCGTTCTCGGCGTGGTGATTTCTGCCATGACAGTGAGCACTCTGTTTGCATGTCTTCCGGTTTTGAAGAAGGTATCGTCCGGGTTTGTGATCATCATCACGACAGTGCTGGTGGCCGGAACCGCAGCTGTTCTTTGCCCGGTACCAAAGGAGGAGGAACAAGGCATTGAGTCGTAATCCATACATATACATTCTGGTGATGGCCGGAGTAACCTATCTGATCCGTATGCTGCCGCTGGCATTGTCCAGAAAAGAAATTACCAGTCCGTTTATCAAATCGTTTCTGTATTACGTTCCGTATGCCTGTCTGGCTGCGATGACCTTTCCGGCCATTTTGACAGCAACCTCCAGTGTGATTTCGGCAGCCGTGGGGTTTGCCGTGGCACTGCTTGCGGCATACCGGGAAAAAAGTCTTCTCACAGTGGCGATGTTTGCCTGTGCGGCGGTTTTTATTGTGGAACGAATATTGGAATTTATATGAGCCAGGCGGGGGTTAGGAAGAAAGACATCAGCGCAGGCGGACCGGAATCGTGTGCCAAATCTCACGTGCGTTCGGCCGGAATTATATAGTTTTCGTGATTATTGTGAATAAACAGGCCAAAAAATGGGAAAATTGTCAATATACAAAGCATTTGTAACGTGTTAGTATAATACACAAATAAAGAAATCGATTTCATAAGGAGGATCTTAAAATGTCAGAATATTCAAACAGAAAAAACATTAAGCTTGATTCTGTCGATGACGTTGAAGAATTTGTATCCGCTGCCGAGAAATGTGATTTCACCATTAATGTCTGCAGAAATCAATATCACTTCGTGGTTGATGGGAAATCGCTGATGGGTATGCTTGCAATCTTCGCGGGAGGTATGCTGGATGTGGTTTATGACGGAGAGAATGCAACGTTTGACAGAATGCTGGAGAAGTTCCAGTGCGCCGTTGCGTGACAGAACGGAAGAAGTGATTGAAAGATAAAAAGCTCATCGTACCGGACGGTATGGATGAGCTTTTTTATTTCATAGGAAATTACTCCAATTTGTTCCGTTACAGGAAATTACATAAATATCAGCAGTCCAGATGGGAGAGGTCGATCTCGCCGTCGAAGACGGTGGTGGCCGGTCCTGTCATGTAGACAAGATTTTCACTGCGGTCCCAGAAGATTTCCAGGTCTCCGCCCAGAAGCTTCACGGTCACCGGCTGTGTTTCATCCACGAGTCCGTTCAGGACGGAAGCTACCGTAACGGCACAGGCACCCGTACCGCAGGCCAGCGTTTCGCCGGAGCCCCGCTCCCATACACGCATCTGAAGGGTATGCTCGTCCAGAACCTTCACGAATTCTGTATTGACACGATCCGGGAAGGTAATATGATTTTCAAAGGCAGGCCCGATCTTTTCAATATCCAGATGATCTACGTCATCCATGTAAACGATCGCATGCGGATTTCCCATGGAAACGGCGGTAAAGCGATATTCATTCCCTTCGATCCGGATCGGAGCATTGATGACTTCCTCGGTTGTGGCAACTACAGGAATCTGTGTGGCAGTCAGGATGGGAGATCCCATATTGACCCGGACAGTGCTTACCTTTCCGTTCTCGACAGTAAGCTTTAAATGTTTGACCCCGCTTTTGGTTGCGATGGAAATATCGGTCTTGTTTACGATGCCGTAATCATAGACATATTTGGCCACGCAGCGGATTCCGTTTCCACACATGGCACCCTGGGAACCGTCGAGATTATACATATCCATTTCGCAGTCTGCAATGTCAGACGGGCGGATCAGGATCAGGCCGTCACCGCCGATACCGAAATGACGGTCACTGACAAATCTTGCGACAGCCGAGGGATTACAGACGGTTTCCTCAAAACAGTTTACATATACATAATCGTTGCCGATTCCGTGCATTTTTGTAAATTTCATTGCTTATCTATCTCCTTATTTCATTATTTCGCTCCCGTTCGAGAACCATGTTACCACACTGGGGATTTATGGCAGTAATTTCAAAATATCCGGAAACGGCTCCAGGCTGCGTTTCAGGATTCCGGTAACCTGGGCGATGAGAATGCCGTAGTTGGTGACGGGAACATTCTGGTCATCGCAGCAGGCAATGCGGTAACGCATTTCCCGCTCATTCAGCATACAGCCGCCGCAATGTACGACCAGCTTGTATGGTGTAATATCTTCCGGGAATTCTGTTCCGGATGTAAATTCAAAGACCGGATCCTGGCCGGTGTATTCCCGGATCCATCCGGGGATTTTGAAGGTGCCGATATCATCACACTGGCGGTGATGGGTACAGCCCTCTGCAATCAGAACTCTGTCTCCTGTTTTCAGGCGGCTCAGTGCGGCGATTCCGCGGATGGAGGACTCCAGACTGCCCTTGTAGCGGGCAAAAAGAATGGAGAAGGAAGTCAGTGTGACTTCCGGGGGTACATCCCTGGACACACGGGCAAAAGCCTGACTGTCAGTGACAACCATGCGTGGGCGGATACCCGCATTCATAAGCCGGTCGAGAACCGGTTTCAGTTCTGTGTCGCGTACGACGATGGAGGAAGCGCCTTTTTCCAGAATCGCCCGTATGGTCTGCTGCTGCGGAAGGATCAGACGGCCTTTGGGCGCTGCTTTGTCGATGGGGACCACCAGAATGACAGGGTCGAGGGGGTCGATCAGATCACCGATAATGGGAAACCTGTGTGTATCCTCCGGCTTCAGAGAGGCGATTTTTTCTTTCAATTCATAAATATGCATACCGGATGTGGCACTGACCCAGATACTGTCGGATTTTTCCGGCAAGGAATCCGGGAGAAGCTGTTTTTCTTCCGGGACGAGATCTGCCTTGTTAAAAACAAGAAGGTACGGAATTTCTTTCTGACGAAAACGAAGAATCAGGGCTTCATCCTCCCCGGACATACCGGCGGTGCCGTCAATGACAAGAACAGCAATATCTGTTTTGTTCAGAACCTGATAGCTTTTTTTGACGCGTAGGCTTCCAAGTGTGCCCTCATCGTCAATACCGGGGGTGTCGATGACCATGACCGGTCCGAGAGGCAGAAGCTCCATGGTCTTGTATACAGGGTCCGTGGTGGTTCCTTTCACCTCGGAAACGATGGAAAGATTCTGTCCGGTTACGGCATTGATCACACTGGATTTTCCTGCATTGCGTTTTCCGAAAAAGCTGATATGTACCCGCTCAGAGGCTGGTGTCTGATTCATTCCCATATAGGCCTTCCTTTCTCACCACGTTGGGTGTGGATTTCCCGATCCATTTCCATATAGACATTATAAAAAAATCAGGGGTAATATGCAAGAGATTCCTGTGGGGATCGGCCTGAGCGGCGGCAGATACCGGGCGGCGGAGGGAAGCAACGGACTGCTGTGAACGAAGTGAACAGTAAACATTATGCAGAGCATGCAAAAAATAGTGAATATTATACCTTTTTTTGCAGGACAGTTTATGATATAATGAATCTCATGCTGGAGGAAAGGAAGAGAACAGATGACTTGGTTTAACGAGTGGGCAGCGGATTTTGCGGAAACATTCACCAGATGCTTCCTGAAAGAGAACCGCTATAAGCTGCTATTGGAAGGAATCGGTGTTACCATTAAGGTATCGCTTCTGGCGGTGATCATTGGTATCATGATCGGTCTTCTGATTGCATTGTGTAATTTATCAAAGAAAAAGCTCCTGCGTTTCATCGGCGGACTGTATACGGACGTGATCCGTGGAACGCCTTCGGTTACGCAGCTGATGATTATTTATTTCGTCGTGTTTGCTACGGTGAATCTGGATAAATGGATCATCGCAGCCATAGCCTTTGGAATCAATTCGGGCGCCTATGTGTCGGAGATTATCCGTGCGGGAATTCTCTCGATCGACAAGGGACAGACAGAGGCAGGAAGATCTCTGGGTCTGAACGGGTATCAGACGATGACACGAATCATCATTCCGCAGGCAATAAAGAATATTTTCCCGGCTCTGTGCAACGAATTTATCGTGCTGATCAAGGAGACCGCCATTGTTGGTTATGTAGGACTGATGGATATCCAGAAGGCCGGGGACTTTATCAAAAGCGCCACCTTTGAGGCCTTCATGCCGCTGATCGGCACGGCAGTGATCTACTATGTGCTGATTAAGATTCTGACACTGATTCTGAGCCGTGTGGAGCTGAGGCTGAGAAAGTCGGAAATGAGATAGGAGGAGAACGAACCGTGATCAAGGTGAAAAATTTACATAAGCAGTTCGGGAAGCTCCAGGTCTTGAACGGGATTGACGAACATATTGAAAAGGGAGAAGTGGTGGTTGTCATCGGACCGTCCGGCTCCGGAAAGAGTACCTTTCTCAGATGCCTGAACCTTCTGGAGGAATCTACCGCCGGAGAAATTTACGTGGATGACGAGCTGATCACAGCCCCGAAAATAGATGTGAACCGTGTCCGCCAGAAAATGGGCATGGTGTTTCAGCATTTCAATCTGTTTCCCCACCTGACAATTATGGGGAATATCACGCTGGCTCCGGTGCTTCTGAAAAAGATGACGAAGGAAGAGGCGGAGAAAAGAGGAAAAGAGCTTCTGGCACGTGTGGGGCTCTCGGAGAAGGCGAATGCTTATCCGGCACAGCTCTCCGGCGGACAGAAACAGAGGGTTGCCATTGCCAGGGCACTTGCCATGGACCCGGAAATCATGCTTTTCGATGAGCCGACCTCCGCGCTGGATCCGGAGATGGTCGGAGAGGTTCTGGAGGTTATGAAGGATCTGGCGAAATCCGGAATGACCATGGTGATTGTCACGCATGAGATGGGATTTGCCAGAGAGGTTGCATCCCGTGTACTCTTTATGGATCAGGGAATCGTGATGGAGGAGGGAACTCCGGAGGAGATTTTCTCAAATCCGAAAAATGAGAGAACAAAGCTGTTTCTGAGCAAGGTTCTCTAGTGTGTGAAATTATGATGAAGGATTCTGCACAACAGATCAGAGAATCACTGTTCTGCGGAGTTTTTCACATAAAAATAAAAATGTAAAAGGAGAAAACATTATGAAAAAGTTTACAAAAGTTATGGCACTTGCGATGTCTGCAGCAATGCTGGCATGTGTACCGGTTTCCGCAGCAGAAACCATTACCTTCGGAACAAACGCGGAGTTTCCGCCATTTGAATTTATTGCAGCAGAAGGCGTGATCGATACGTTCGATGGTATTGATATGGCGATTGCAAAACAGATTGCAGAAGAAAATGACATGGAAGCAAAAATTGAAAACATGGAATTCGACTCTCTTCTGGTTGCTCTTCAGAATGGACAGATCGATGCGGTAATCGCAGGTATGACCGTTACAGAAGAGAGAAAGGAAGCCGTTGATTTTTCCACACCATATTACACAGCAACACAGGTAATGATCGTAAAAGAAGATTCTGACATCGCAAAAGCAGAGGATATGGCAGACAAGAGAATCTGTGTCATCCAGGGCTACACAGGCGAGACCTGCGTGAATGAGCTGGGCTATGATTATGAAGCGTTCAAAAAAGGAACCGAAGCGATCATGGAGCTGGTAAACGGCAAATGTGATGTGGTTGTGATCGACTCCGCGACTGCACAGCAGTATGTAAGTGACAATGAGGGTCTGAAGATCGTGGAGGATCCGGAAGCATTTGCATCTGAGGAATATGCAATCGCAGTTCAGAAAGACAACACAGAGCTTCTGGACAAGATCAATACGGCAATTGAAAAAATGCTGGAAGACGGAACGATTTCCGAACTGGCAGCAACTTATGCAGAAGCCGACGGTGAAGCTGAATAAGAAAGAACCATAATGCAGCGGGCATAGAACAGTAAAAAAATATCCGGTGGGAAGCTCCCATCGGATATTTTTTTATGCATTTATGCGCGGTCTTTTTCCGCGGCAGCTTCTGCTTCCGCAGAAAGCTTTTTCAGTTCTCCGTAGCAGTATTTGATAATGGCCTTGCGGGTGATGATGCCGATGAAAGAGCCCTGATCATCGACCACCGGAACAAAGTTCTGGTTGATGGCGCGATCCAGAAGATCCTCCATGGCGGCGTTAACAGATACCGGTTTGTAGGTGGCCCGCCTGGGGATCGCCATGATCGGAATGGTTTCGGTGGTTTTGATATCTGCGATTTCCATGCGGCGCATTCCCCAGAGAAGATCTCCCTCTGAGATCGTGCCGGTATATTTGCCATCCAGAGTCAGAATGGGAATACAGGAAAACTTTCTGTGCTCCATTTTTTCCAGCGTCTGGCGCAAGGTCTCGTTTTCGTAAATATATGCGATTTCGTTTTTCGGTATCAGAAAGAATAAAATATTCAAAATAACCCTCCGTTTTTGCAAGGGGCTACAGAAGCTGGACACCTTTGGCTGCTGCTGCATCCAGTACGTCCTGCGGCCACAGTGAAACATGTACTTCGCCAATATGAGCTTTTCTCAGGAAGAACATACAGATACGGGACTGGCCGATACCTCCTCCGATGGTGTAGGGAAGCTCCTGATTCAGAATTGCCTTCTGGAAGGGGAGCTCTCTGCGGTCATCACAGCCGGCAGCTGTCAGCTGTCTGTCCAGAGAATTCTCATCCACACGGATACCCATGGAAGAAAGCTCCAGAGCGATATCGAGAACCGGATAATAAACCATGATATCTCCGTTCAGTTCCCAGTCATCATAGTCCGGGGCGCGTCCGTCATGGCGCTCGCCGCTTCGTAAGATCTTGCCGACCTGCATGATAAATGCAGCGCCCTTTTCCTTTACAAAACGGTATTCCCGCTCCTTGGGAGTGCAGCCCGGATACATGTCTTCCAGCTCCTGTGTGGTGACAAAGGCGATTTCCTTAGGAAGGATTTCCTCTATGTAATCGTATTGTACAGCCATATATTTTTCGGTTTTCCGAAGCGCACTGTAGATGCTTCGAACGGTCTGTTTCAGTGTTTCCTCGGTACGTTCTTCCCGGCTGATGATTTTTTCCCAGTCCCACTGGTCAACATACACGGAATGGATGTTGTCGACATCCTCATCCCGGCGGATGGCCACCATATCGGTATAAAGACCCTCGCCGTGGGAAAAGCCGTATTTTTTCAGAGCGTAACGCTTCCATTTGGCGAGAGAGTGAACGATTTCCGCATTATCAATCTGATCTTTAATATCAAAGCTTACCGGACGTTCCACGCCATTTAAATTATCATTCAGTCCGGAAGCAGGATCTACAAAAATCGGAGCAGATACACGAAGCAGGTTCAGCTTCTGGGAAAGTGTCTGCTGGAAAAAGTCTTTTACGGTTTTGATGGCTACCTGTGTGTCGTGCAGGTTCAGATCTGCCTGGTAGCCTTCCGGAATATGAATTTTCTCCATGAGAGACCTCCTTTTGTTTATTGAAATGATGTTGGGGTCAAAAGATACCACACGGATTGTTTCGCATTTCATGCTCCCACAATCCTGTATTTAATGTCCATTTGTCCCCTGGCTCTTGAAATATTACTATGACATCATACCACGAAATATGTGAAATAGCAAATTATAGCTTGAAAGATATGGGGGGAATCGCTACAATATTTATATGAAGGAGTGAGAGAATATGAGCAAAATCCGATGTCAGATCTGTGACGGACTGATCCGGAACGGCCGGTGCACATGGTGCGGCATGCCTTATAAAAAAGACGAGGTGCTGTATCATCTGAATGAAAACAGGGATGATCACTACCGCCATGCCACCAGAACAGCACGCCGGATCATGAAGGACAGTGAAATTCCGCTGGGAGATAAGCAGGCGCCAAAGCGCTCCATCGGCCAGAAGGCTGCATGGAACGGAAAGGAGAAAGCATGATCTACGTAATTAAGAAGGACGGAACGAGAGAAGAGTTTAACACACAGAAAATTGTGGCGGCGGTCAATAAGTCTGCAGCCAGAATCCTGTATAAATTTTCTCCGGAGGAAGAGGCGTTTATCTGTCAGTTTGCAGAAGAGCATGCCCGCTCGCTGGGGAAGGAATGCATCGAAATCCAGGAAATGCATAATATTGTGGAAGGTGCGCTGGAACGTGTGAATCCTGCCGTTGCCAAAAGCTACCGGGACTACCGGAACTATAAGCTGGATTTTATCCATATGATGGATGATGTGTATACCAAAAGTCAGGCGATCCGCTATATCGGAGACAAGAGCAATGCCAATACGGACAGTGCTCTGGTCGCCACGAAACGCAGTCTGATCTTTAATGAATTAAATAAAGAGCTGTACCGCAAATTCTTCATGAACCGCAATGAGCTGCAGGCGTGTAAGGATGGCTATATTTATATTCATGACCAGTCTGCCAGACTGGATACCATGAACTGCTGTCTGTTCGATGTGGCCTCTGTGCTGAAGGGCGGCTTTGAAATGGGAAATGTGTGGTATAACGAGCCGAAGACGCTGGATACGGCCTTTGACGTTATGGGGGACATTATTCTCAGTACGGCTGCGCAGCAGTATGGCGGCTTCACCGTACCGGAGGTGGATAAGATTCTGGCACCCTATGCCCGGAAAAGCTATGACAAATACATTCGGGAATATATGAAATACACGGATGAAAGCTGGGACGGAAGACAGGAACGGGCAGTTCAGTATGCGATGGACAAAGTGCGCAGAGATTATGACCAGGGCTGGCAGGGAATTGAATACAAGCTGAATACGGTCGGTTCATCCAGAGGAGATTATCCGTTTGTGACGGTGACGCTCGGCCTGGGGACGGAGCTTTTCGAAAAAATGTGCAGTATCTCCCTGCTGCAGGTGCATCAGGGCGGACAGGGAAAGACGGGGCATAAAAAGCCGGTGCTTTTCCCGAAAATCGTATTTCTGTATGACGAAGCGCTTCACGGCCCGGGAAAATGCTGTGAAGATGTTTTTGATGCCGGTGTGGAGTGCTCATCCAAAACCATGTATCCGGACTGGCTCTCCATGACAGGAGAGGGCTATATCTCCAGCATGTACAAAAAATACAAAAAGGTGATCAGCCCTATGGGATGCCGCGCATTCTTAAGCCCCTGGTATGAGCGGGGCGGTATGGAGCCGGCAGATGAGGAGGACGTACCGGTGTTTGTGGGCCGCTTTAATGTGGGTGCGGTCAGTCTGCATCTTCCCATGATTCTTGCAAAGGCCCGGTCAGAAAGCCGTGATTTTTATGAAGTGCTGGATTTTTATCTGGAAATGATCCGCAGTCTTCACATCCGTACCTATGAATATCTGGGACAAATGAAAGCATCCACCAATCCGCTGGCATACTGCGAAGGCGGTTTTTACGGCGGTCATCTCCAGCCGGGAGAGAAAATTGAAAAGATCCTGAAACCCATGACCGCTTCCTTCGGGATTACAGCCCTGAATGAGCTGCAGGAATTGTATAATGGAAAATCCATTGCCGAGGACGGTCAGTTTGCACTGGAGGTGCTGCAGTATATCAATCAGAAGGTGAACCAGTTTAAAAAAGAAGACGGTTATCTGTATGCAATTTACGGAACCCCGGCTGAGAGTCTGTGCGGTCTTCAGGTGGAGCAGTTCCGCAAAAAGTACGGAATCATAAAAGGGGTATCTGACCGGCCGTATGTGAGCAACAGCTTCCACTGTCATGTGACAGAGGATGTGACGCCCATTGAGAAGCAGGATCTGGAGGGCCGTTTCTGGGAGCTGTGCAACGGCGGGAAGATCCAGTACGTACGTTATCCCATCAGCTACAATCGGGAAGCAATCCGCACGCTGATTCGCAGAGCCATGAAGCTTGGATACTATGAGGGAGTCAATCTTTCTCTGGCCTATTGTGACGACTGCGGTCATGAGGAGCTGGAGATGGATGTGTGTCCGGTGTGCGGTTCCCGAAATCTTACAAAAATTGACCGAATGAACGGTTATCTTTCCTACAGTCGTGTGCACGGTGATACCCGCCTGAATGCGGCAAAGATGGCAGAGATCGCAGAGCGCAAATCCATGTAGCGGAAAAGACAAAACAGGAAGAAAAAAACGGTGTCAATGTGCTGGGAATCGGCGATGCGCCCTATGATTCTCTGGAGGAGTCAGTCAAAGCTTCACTGACGGAATATTATTATGTGAGAAACATGGAAAATTACGATGACATGTACCGTGCCGTTGCGTTTTTTGCCTCAAAATATGGAAGGATTGACTGGATCGAATCAAACAATGAATACTGGCTGGAGCAGGATGCCCGTCTTCGGACAGATTTTAATGTGAATACAGGAATAAAAAGCGACAATATTCTGTTTTTCAAAAGCAAGGCGGCAATGAAAACGAAATATGAGCAGGGGGGAATCCCCACGGCCAGAGGACATAAAATCACAGGATATGCGGATACGGCTGAGTTTATTTCGAAAGTTGGCTATCCGGTAATTGCAAAACCGGAGAACGGGGTGGGAGCTGCCGATACATATACGATAAAGAATGCGGATGATCTGAAACACTTTTTTGAGACGAAACCGGAGGAGGCTTACGTATGTGAGGAGTTTATTACCGGAGACATTTGTTCCTACGATGCCATTGCAGATGCAGCCGGGGAACCGCTGTTTGAGTCCATGACCGTATGGCCGCCTTCCATTGCGGATATTGTAAATCAGGATCTGGATCTGGCATATTATACCCACAGGGAGGTTCCGGAGTCCCTGCGTACGCTGGGAAGAAAAACCATCAAAGCCTTTGGGGCTTTTAACCGGTTTGTCCATCTGGAATTTTTCCGGCTGACAAAACCCAGGAAGGAGCTGGGAGAAGTCGGCGATTTCGTGGCGCTGGAGGTGAATATGAGACCGGCCGGAGGCTATACGCCGGACATGATGAACTATGCCCACAGTGTGGACGTATATCAGATTTGGGCCGATATGGTAACCACAGGAAAACGCATTGTGCCCGAGCCGGCAAAAGAGTATTTCTGCGCCTATGCCAGCCGAAAGGATGGAAAAAATAAACCCGGATGCCGAAAGGATATCTTCCGTACCGGGATTTTAACGGCCGAATCGGAATAAATGATGCAGAGAATGGCATACTAAAAAGGAGTTTGGAGTATGCCATTCACTTTGCACAGAAGATTTTTCTGGCATACTCCGAAGCAAAAGTGCAAGGAGGGTGTTATGCGGGAAGTATTTTATATTATATTGCTTTCACTGGGATCGATTCTCTCTATTTTTATTCTCACCAAACTGATGGGGTACCGGCAGATGTCACAGATGAGTATGTTTGATTACGTAAACGGCATTACCATCGGTTCCATTGCGGCGGAGATGGCCACTTCACTGGAAGAAAATTTCGTTCAACCGCTGACTGCCATGATTGTCTATGCAGCTGCGGCTCTTTTTTTATCCTGGCTTGGATCCAAATCCATAAAGGCCCGAAGAATCATCGAAGGAACACCGCTGATTCTCATGAACAACGGAGAGCTTTACCGGGATAACCTGAAAAAAGCCAAGATCGATGTGACAGAGTTTCTGGTTCAGTGCAGGGTGAACGGTTATTTTGATGTTTCCAGGCTGGAGACGGCAATTCTGGAGGGAAACGGAAAGATCAGCTTTTTGCCCAGAGCATCTGACCGTCCGGCAACGCCTTCCGATATGAATTTGTCTCCGGAACAGGATTTTTTGGTGGCAAATGTGATTCTGGACGGAAAGCTCATGAGAGAAAATCTCCGGCATACAGGGAGGGATGAGAAATGGCTGATGAGTCAGATCAAAGGGCAGGGGGCCGGGGATGTTTCCGATGTACTCCTTGCAACCTGTGATTCCCTGGGTCAGGTGACGGTATTTCTGAAAAATGCGAAGAAAAATGCGAAAAATGTTCTGATGTAGTGGTACGTCGGCATAAGAAAGGCGACTGCATGGCCAGTGATTGGCTATGTGGCCGCTTTTTGCATATACTGTAAAGAGACTGTTCTATTAAGGTATGCAAAAATATGAGAAATTATGTGATGACATCATTGGATGCAGAAAAAAGTGAAAGGCTTTTGTTTTACAGCAGCTCTTTTTTCTGCTAAGATAAGGGGAGCTGTTTCAGAAAGACCACGGAACAAAAGCGGTCAGCGGGAAAAGAGGTAAGGAAAGAATATGTGGACAAAGGATAAACAGTTTTACCGCTCATTTTTTTCGGTATGCATCGTGCTGATGCTTCAGAATATTATTGTGATCAGTGTGAATCTGGCAGATAACATCATGCTGGGTGGATACAGTGAGAATGCGCTGTCAGGAGCGGCGGCGGTAAATCAGATTCAGTTTGTTTTTCAGCAGCTTCTGACAGCTGCCGGAGAAGGTGTCGTGATTATCGGAAGTCAGTACTGGGGGAAACGGCAGCCGGATGCCGTGAAAAAGATCATGGCAACGGCGCTTCGGACGGGGCTGGCGTTCGGAGGAATTCTGTTTCTTCTGGTCAGTCTGTTTCCGTTTCAGGTGATCGGTCTGTTCACGGAAAATCAGGCGATCGTCCGGGAAGGGGTCCGGTATCTGCAGATCATCCGGTTCACCTATCTGTTTTTTGCCGTGACGATGATCGTGGAGGCGGCTTTGCGCTGTGCGGAGATGGTAAAAATTTCTCTGTGGCTTTCGGTGATGACCTTTTTTGTGAACTGCGGGATCAATTACGTGCTGATCTACGGAAGATTCGGAGCTCCGGAGCTGGGAATTCAGGGGGCGGCCATCGGAACGCTGACGGCCAGGATCCTTGAGTGCGTTGTGGTGCTGCTGTATGCCGGGAAGCGTACGCATGGGCTGTATTTCCGACCGGCGGAACTGTTCCGGGAAAGCAGGCAGCTTCGGAGAGATTACTTTGCCACGGTCATATCCATGATGGTGGTGCAGGGACTGTGGGGGCTGAACAATGCCCTGCAGACAATGATCCTTGGACATCTGTCAGACAGTGCCATTGCAGCCGGCAGCATTTCTTCGACACTTTATCTGCTTTTGAAATCCATGTCGGTAGGTGCAGCCTCCGCTGCAGCGATTATCGTGGGGCAGACGGTGGGCTCCGGCAAATATGAAAAAGTGAAAGAATATGCAAAGACCATGCAGGTGCTGTTTCTGCTCATAGGAATCGTTTCCGGTACTCTGCTGTTTTTCGTACGGATACCGGTTCTTCGGCTGTATGATCTCTCGGGGGAAACCAGGCAGCTGGCGAACACGTTCCTGATGCTGCAGTGCATTGTCTGTGTGGGAATGTCTTATCAGATGCCTGTGAACAACGGGATCATCCGGGGAGGCGGAAGCCCGCAGTTTGGTGTCAAGCTGGATATCATCAGTATCTGGCTGATTGTGCTGCCGGTGTCGTTTGTTATGGCCTTTGTGGTGAAGGCATCGCCGGTAGTTGTGTTCTGCTGCCTGAATGCAGACCAGGTATTTAAATGTCTTCCTTCCGCAATCAAGGTGAATAAGGGACACTGGATCCGGAAGCTGACCCGGGAAGAACAGGAAATTTGAGTTCCGGAAATCTCCTCTTGAAAAACGAACGTATGTTTGGTAATATGAGAACAGGAGGAGGCGATGGACAATGGTAAAAGACAGAAGAGTGTATGCGGCGATTGATCTGAAATCGTTTTATGCTTCCGTGGAGTGCCGGGAGAGAGGTCTGGATCCGCTGAAGACAAATCTGGTGGTGGCGGATGCCAGCCGTACGCAGAAGACAATCTGTCTTGCGGTGTCTCCTGCGCTGAAGGCATATGGAATTCCGGGCCGGCCGCGCCTGTTTGAGGTGGTGCAGAAGACCGCGCAGATCAATGCGCAGCGGAGGCTGCGTGCCCCGGGAGGAAAATTTACAGGTGCATCTTCGGATGCGGATGAACTGCAGGCACATCCGGAATATGAACTCGCCTATATCACGGCAGTTCCGCGGATGGCACGATATATGGAATACAGCACCAGGATATACGAAATATATCTGAAATACATTGCGCCGGAAGATATCCATGTATATTCCATTGATGAGGTGATGATGGATGTGACCGATTATCTCAGGGCCTGCGGGACGGATGCCAGAGAACTGGTGCGCAGGATCATCAGAGATATTTACCGGGAGACCGGGATCACAGCCACAGCCGGAATCGGTACCAATCTGTACCTGTGCAAGGTGGCCATGGACATTCAGGCGAAGCATGCGCCGCCGGATGAGGCAGGGGTGCGCATGGCCTGCCTGGATGAGGCATCCTACCGGCAGCAGCTGTGGGACCACCGGCCGCTGACGGATTTCTGGAGAGTCGGAAGTGGGTATGCGAAAAAGCTGGCGGAGCACGGAATGTTTACCATGGGAGATGTGGCGCGCTGTTCCATTGGAAAGTGGGACAACTATCATAATGAAGAACTGCTGTACCGCCTGTTCGGAGTGAATGCGGAGCTTCTGATCGATCATGCGTGGGGCTGGGAGCCCTGTACCATTGCAGACATTAAGGCGTACCGCCCTCAGGACAGCAGTGTGGGTTCCGGACAGGTCCTGCATTGTCCCTATGAATTTGAAAAGGCACGTCTGGTCACACGGGAGATGGCAGAGCAGCTTGCTCTGAGTCTGGTGGAAAAACATCAGGTGACGGATCAGATGGTGCTGACGGTGGGATATGACATTGAAAATCTGAAAAGAGAAAATATTCACTACCGTGGAAAAATAAAGACCGATCACTACGGAAGAAAAGTGCCGGGACATGCCCATGGCACGGTGAATCTGCCGGACAGAACTTCTTCTGCCGGACAGATTGCGGATGCAGTGCTGGGACTGTATGACAGGATCGTGGACAGAAATCTTCTGATCCGGCGGATCACGATCTCGGCCAATAAGGTGGTGGATGAGAGTATGGCAAAAGAAAAGGAAGAATTCCGCCAGATGGGGCTGTTCGATGATTATGATGTGCCGGATCGGGAAAAGATAAGCCAAAAGGAAGCACTGGACCGGGAGCGTCGGATGCAGGAAGCCATGCTTCATATCCGGAGAAAGTTTGGGAACAATGCGATCCTGAAAGGCTCGAGCCTGCAGGAGGGAGCCACGGCCAGGATGCGGAACCAGCAGATCGGAGGTCACAGGGCCTGACCGGGACATGCGGGCGGTTCGTGAAATGGTCTGCGCGAACGGCATCGGGCCGGAAAAGGAGGAATTATGCGAAACAGCAGTGTTTATGACGACATGCTCCATCTTCCCCATCACACATCACGGACGCACCCCCATATGGACCGTATCACCCGGGCGGCACAGTTTGCACCGTTCGCTGCGCTGACCGGACATGGGGCGGCGATTCAGGAAACGGCCAGGCTGACACAGCAAAAGAGAGAGCTGGATGAGAACAGCAGAGAACTGCTGGACTATCGGCTGCAGCTTATCCGAAGCTGCGCAGATCCCCATCCGGAGCTGTGTGTTACTTTTTTTGTTCCGGATGAGAAAAAGGACGGCGGAAGATATGAGACCGTTCGGGGGAAACTGAAAAAAATCGACACGCAAGCCAGGATGCTTGTGATGGAGGACGGGAGAAAAATCCCCATTGCGGAAACGGAGAAAATAGAGGGAAAGCTGTTTCAGGAAGAGGGGAATCTGTGGTATGATTAAAAGAAAACAAAAAAGCAAAGGAGGCAGACAGTGTGGAACGGGCAGATATAGCGATCATCGGGACCGGACCGGCGGGAATCTCCGCGGCAATCACGGCGACGGTGCGAAATAAAAAGATACTTTTGTTTGGAAGCCGGAATCTGAGCGACAAGATCCGGAAGGCACAGGAAATCCTGAATTATCCCGGAATGCCCGGACTGACCGGGCCGGAGCTGGCGGAAAGCTTTCACAGACATCTGAAGGAACTGGATATTCCGATCACGGAGAAAAAAGTGAATGCAGTGTATGCGATGGGGGATTATTTTGGAATCCAGGCATCGGGTGAAATGTATGAGGCATCCAGTGTGATCCTGGCAACCGGCGTTGTGATGGGGAAACCGCTGGAGGGAGAGAAAGAGCTTCTCGGAAGAGGCGTCAGTTACTGTGCGACCTGCGATGCCATGTTTTACCGGAATAAAACGGTGGCAGTGGTCGGATATCATGAGGAGGCAGAGGCGGAAGCGGATTATCTTGCGGAAATTGTGGGAAAGGTATATTATTTTCCTGTGTATAAAAAAGAACCGCATGTCAGCTGTCAGGTGGAGATCATCCGGGAAATCCCCCTTGCGGTGCTGGGAGATACCAGAGTGGAAGGACTGCGGACAAAAACAGGAGAGCATCCGGTGGATGGTGTTTTTATCCTGCGGGATGCAGTGGCACCGGAGCAGCTGGTGCCCGGGCTTTCCGGGCATGGCGCGCACGTGGATGTGGATCTTCAGATGCGTACCGGTATCCCCGGTCTGTTTGCCTGCGGGGATCTGACCGGAAAGCCTTACCAGTATATCAAGGCGGCCGGACAGGGGAATGTGGCAGCGCTGTCGGCTGTGGCTTATCTCAGCCGGTGAATCAGATTGCGTGAATATGGAGGAAATGATTATGATCAGAAAAATTCAGAATAACGATATGCAGGATGTTTTGAACAGTAAGACGGCAGTTATCGACTTTTCCGCACAGTGGTGCGGTCCCTGTAAAATGCTGGAGCCGGTACTCAGAGAGCTTTCCGGGGAAATGCCGGAGGTGGAATTTTTCAATGCGGATACCGATGCAAATATGGAACTGGCCATGAAGTACGGAATTCAGAGTATTCCGGCACTGCTTCTTTTTAAAAACGGGAAGGAAGCAGGGCGTACGGTTGGCTTCCAGCCAAAGGAAAGTCTGCGCAGATTTATTGAAAATGCGTGACAAAAGCTTTGCAATTCTGTGTTTTTATGGTATGCTAACAGCGTTCCTTCCGGGAAACTGAGGATTTTCCGGAAAAATCAGACATTGTAGAGATGAGGAGAAAATTGTTATGGGTGGCTTTTTTGGAGTTGCTTCACATGAAGATTGTGTGTTTGATCTGTTCTTCGGCACAGATTATCATTCACATCTTGGAACCCGAAGAGGTGGAATGGCAGTTTACGGAGAGAAAGGCTTTGATCGTTCCATTCACAATATCGAGAATTCACCTTTCCGTACAAAATTTGAAAAAGATGTACATGAGATGAGCGGATATTATGGGATCGGCTGCATTTCCGATTATGAGCCGCAGCCGCTGATCATCCGTTCCCATCATGGAACCTATGCTATTACGACGGTGGGAAAGATCAACAATGCGAAGGAAATCTGTGACCAGCTGTTTGCGAACGGCAATACGCACTTTCTGGAAATGAGCGGTGGAGATATCAATCCTACTGAGCTGGTTGCCGCGATCATCAATCAGAAGGAACATCTGGTGGAAGGGATTCAGTATGCACAGGAACTGATCGACGGTTCCATGACGCTGCTGCTCATGACACCGAAAGGAATTTACGCTGCAAGAGATAAAATGGGCCGTACGCCGGTGGCGATCGGAAAGAAGGACGGTGCATACTGCGCCTGCTTTGAGAGCTTTGCGTATCTGAATCTGGGCTATACCGAGTGCCGTGAGCTGGGTCCGGGAGAAATTGTTGTGTTTGATGCGGATCACCTGCAGACACTGGTACAGCCGGGAAAAGAGATGAAGATCTGTACGTTCCTCTGGGTATATTACGGTTATCCGTCTTCTTCCTACGAGGGAATCAGCGTGGAGCGGATGCGCTATAACTGCGGCGCCGAGCTGGCGAAAAGAGATAATGTACACCCGGATATCGTGGCAGGAGTTCCGGATTCCGGTACCGCGCATGCAGTGGGATATGCGAATCAGTCCAGGATTCCGTTCTCCAGACCCTTTATCAAATATACACCAACCTGGCCGCGCTCGTTTATGCCGACGATACAGACGAAGCGAAATCTGATCGCGAAGATGAAACTGATTCCGGTGCATGACCTGATCAAGGGTCAGAGTCTTCTTCTGATCGACGATTCCATTGTACGTGGTACGCAGCTGCGCGAGACCACAGAATTTCTGTACCAGAGCGGGGCTCGGGAGGTACATATCCGACCGGCATGTCCGCCGCTGGTATATGGCTGCAAATATCTGAACTTCTCCAGATCCGCTTCCGATATGGATCTGATCACCAGACGGGTGATCGAAAAGCTGGAAGGCGGAGAGGTATCTGAGGAAACACTGAAAAAATATGTGGATCCGGATACGGAAGAATACGCAAACATGGTGGAGGAAATCCGTAAGGAACTGAATTTTACCACACTGCGGTATCACAGACTGGATGACATGATTAAGTCGGTGGGAATTGAGCCGTGTAAGCTCTGTACCTACTGCTGGAACGGAGAGGAATAAAAAAACGCCCGCCCGCAGACTGCATATGGGTAAGCAGACTGCGGTGCGGGCACCTGTCTTTTTTGGAACTGTTTTTTATGAGGCTTCCTGGATGCGATCCTGACGGCGGTTATAGAGAAACATCAGGAAGGATGCAAAAATAATCAGACCGTAACCGAGGAAACTGTATTGATCCGGGATTTCTCCGAAAAGCAAAAAGCCCAGGATGGTCGAGAAAATGATCTGGGAATAGTCGTAAATGGAAATCTTCCGGGCCGGAGCATAGGTGTACGCTGCGGTGACGGAAAACTGTCCCCCGGCTGCAAATAATCCTGCCATCAGTAATATAACCGTCTGTTTCAGCGTCATGGGCGAAAAGCGGAACAGAATCCACGGAGCAACAAACAGGCAGGAAAAAAAGGAGAAGTAAAATACGATTACCGGTCCTTTCATTCCGAGAGAACCTAATTTACGCACCATAGTATAGGCGATGCCGGCCCCCAGGCCTCCGCAGACGCCGATCAGTGCAGGCACAAGATTCGCGTTTGCCAGCCCCGGCTTTACGATGAACAGACAGCCGATAAAGGCGAGAGACACAAAGCCGCCCTGCCAGATGGTCAGCTTTTCCTTCAGCAAAAGGAAGGAAAAAAGAATCGCGAAAAAGGGCGAAAGCTTATTCAGGATGGAAGCATCTGCCACCAGCAGATGATCAACTGCATAAAAGTTACAGAGAATGCCAAGTGTTCCGAAGGCACAGCGTGCCAGAAGCGGGATGCGGCATTCTTTTTTTATGGTCAGCGGAATATGTTTTTTAAAAAGGATGGAGGCTGCAAAAGCTGCAGCCACCAGATTTCTGAAAAAACTTTTTTGGATGGAGGGAATATCACCGGCCAGCCGCACACAGACGCCCATGCAGGCAAAGAAGAATGCGGACAGGATGATCATGATCATTCCCCGGAAATAATTTTCTGTTTTCATAACTTTATGATGGTACCGGTCTTTTCGCGGAATCCGTCTTTGGCATGGGGGATATCCGTGATGATGGCACGGCGTCCTTCTCCTTTTTCAATAAAAGATACACCGGCTTCGATCTTGGGGAGCATGGATCCGCGGGAGAACTGTCCGGCAGCCATATATTCTCTGGCCTGTGCCGCATTGATGGTATCCAGCTGCACCTCGTCCTCTTTTCCGAGATTCAGGCTGACCTTTTCCACGGTGGTGAGAATCAGAAGGGTATCTGCGTTCAGCTCTTCCGCCAGAAGACCGCTGGCCAGATCCTTTTCGATGATCGCGCTGGCACCGTGCAGATCAATGCCCTGCTCCATGACCGGGATTCCGCCGCCGCCGGCAGCGATGACGATCTGATCTGCCTCCACAAGGGTACGGATGGTCTCCAGCTCCACGATTTTCTGCGGTTTCGGGGAGGCCAGAATTCTGCGGTATTGTCCTTCCCCCACCTGAGTGACGTAATTTCCCTTGTTTTCTTCAGTTTCGGCCTCTTCCTGATTCAATACACGGCCGATGATTTTTTCCGGTTCTCCGAATGCGTCATCATAGGGATCGATGACAACCTGGGTGAGGATGGTGCTTACCGGTTTATAGATTCCACGGGAAATCAGCTCTGTGCGGATTGCATTCTGCAGATCATATCCGATATAGCCCTGGCTCATGGCAGAACATACAGACATGGGGGCAAAGGTGTAATCCGGGTGTGCCTTTCCGAATTCATTCATGGCGGTATGGATCATTCCAACCTGCGGTCCGTTGCTGTGAGAGATCACAACCCGGCAGCCGTTTTCAATCAGGTCGGCAATGGCAGCAGCGGCGTGTTTTGTGGCAACCTTCTGCTCCGGAAGGGTGGTTCCGAGGGCTCTGTGGCCCAGTGCGACAACTACGGTTTTTTCACTCATTGGAAATACCTCGATTCATAATGATTAATAAAAAGTACGATACTCCCTATTATAAGAGAAGGAAAAAAGAAATGCAATAGAAAACAGGAGGGGAAATAACAAACAGCCTTCGCGGAAACGAAGACTGCTGTTGTTTGAGGGGGAGATAGAGAGTGGTTTTTCATCTATCCGAAAATCATTATAAGATTTATTTGTGTTCAAAATATGTCATAACTATAAAAGAAACAGAAAAATTCTAAATCATTTATGAACTGTTCCGGGATGAGACCCGGGCGGACCCGGGAGGAATCACGGAAAAGGAAACATTGAAAACAGCCGGGAGGTATGCTATTCTATTAAAGAATATCATTAATGTTTAATATGCCTCCCGTCTGCTATGCAGCAGGAGATGCATTGGAGGTAAAATACATGAAATTATCATCTTTACTGGAACGGATTCAATATGTACTCCTTCAGGGAAATATCGACCAGGAGATTTCCACGGTGGTATATGATTCCCGGAAGGCGGAACAGAACTCTCTGTTTATCTGTATTCGCGGAGCAGTGGCGGACGGACATAAATATGTGCCGGATGTAATCGCAAAAGGAGCCCGCGCACTGATTGTGGAGGAAGCGGTGGAGGCGCCGGAGGATGTCACGGTGATTCAGGTGGAAGACAGCCGGTATGCGATGGCCTTTATCTCGGCCGCCTATTTCGGGTACCCGGCAGAGAAACTGAAAACCATCGGCATCACGGGAACAAAGGGAAAAACCACTACCACCTATATGGTAAAATCCATTCTGGAAAATGCCGGTCACAAAGTGGGTCTGATCGGCACCATCGAGGCAATCATAGGAGAAAAAACCATCCCGGCTGCAAATACAACGCCGGAATCTTATGTGATTCAGGAATATTTCCGCCAGATGGTGGATGCGGGATGTGACAGCGTGGTTATGGAGGTTTCCTCTCAGGGACTGATGCTGCACCGGACCCAGGGCTTCGTTTTTGATTATGGAATTTTTACCAATATTGAGCCGGATCATATCGGACCAAACGAACATCGTGATTTCGAGCATTACCTTTCCTGTAAGGCCATGCTTCTGAAGCAGTGCAGAGTGGGCATTGTGAACCGGGACGATGAGCATTTTGACAGCATTGTCGAGGGACATACCTGTGAGCTGGAGACCTATGGATTTTCAGCGGAAGCAGATCTGCGGGCAGAGGATGCCCGCCTGGTGAGCGGCAAGGGATATCTGGGAATTGCCTATCATGTAAGGGGGCTGATGGATTTTCCGGTGGAAATCGATATCCCGGGGAAATTCAGTATCTACAATTCCCTTACGGCCATTGCCATCTGCCGTCATTTCGGCGTGACAGAAGATAATATCGTCAGGGCACTGAAGGTGGCAAAGGTAAAAGGGCGCATTGAGATGATAAAGGTTTCCGACGACTTTACACTGATGATCGACTATGCGCATAACGCAATGGCACTGGAGAGCCTTCTGACCACACTGCGGGAATATCATCCGCACAGACTGGTATGTCTGTTTGGATGCGGAGGAAACCGTTCCCGGCTGCGCAGATATGAGATGGGTGAGGTTTCCGGAAAGCTGGCAGATCTCACTATCATCACCTCGGATAATCCGAGAAACGAGGAACCGCAGGCAATTATTGACGACATTAAGACCGGCATGGCAAAAACCGACGGAAAATATGTGGAGATTATCGACCGCAAGGAAGCGATTGCCTATGCCATTCACCATGGTGAGCCGGGAGACATTATTGTTCTGGCCGGGAAAGGCCATGAGGATTATCAGGAAATCAAGGGCAAAAAATACCCCATGGATGAGCGTGTTCTGATCGCAGATATCCTTGCGGGAAAATAGAAAGTGAAAAGATGGTCTGTGCAGATATTATAATTGACATTTCTCACGGAAATCTGGACAAAAGCTTTCAGTACCTGGTGCCGGAATGGATGCAGGAGCAGATCCGGCCGGGTATGGTGGTGACAGTTCCTTTTGGAAAAGGAAACTGTCTGCGCAAAGGCTATGTGATCGGCCTCGGAACGCAGACGGATTACGATCCGCATAAGCTGAAGGAAATACAGGGGCTGGCCAGCGGGGAGGAGACGACAGAATCCCGCCTGATCGAGCTGGCAGCCTGGATGCGGGAGCGATATGGATCCACCATGATACAGGCACTGAAAACCGTGCTGCCGATCCGGGAAAAAGTAAAATCAAAAGAGAAAAGATATATTTGTCTGAATACGGACAGGACGGCGGCGGAGGCGCTGCTTCAGAAGCTGCGCGGCGGCAGGGCGAAGGCAAGAGCCCGGTTTCTGGAAGCACTGCTGGAAAAGGGCACCATGGAATATTCGGAAGCGGCAGAATACGGGGCCGGAAAAGCGGTCCTGGATTTTTTTGAAAAGGAAGAAATCATCCGCATCCGTTACGAAGAGATTACCCGCACAGCAGTGACACAGGCACTTACGGCTCCCGGGGACAGATGTGCTCTTACCGATGAGCAGAGACAGGCTGCAGATGCCGCGGCGCGGGAGTGGAAGAAGGAAAAGCCCCGTCCGGTACTGCTGTATGGAGTGACCGGAAGCGGAAAGACGCAGGTCTATATGGAACTGATCGATCAGGTGCTGCAGGAGGGGAAACAGGCAATTGTTCTGATTCCGGAAATAGCACTGACGTATCAGACGGTGAGACGTTTTTACGGACGCTTCGGTGATCGGGTCTCCATTCTGAATTCCCGCATGTCCCAGGGGGAGCGATACGATCAGTTCAAGATGGCGAAAAAGGGCGCTGTTCAGGTGATGGTGGGCCCCAGATCTGCGCTGTTTACACCGTTTCCCAGACTGGGTCTGATCATTGTGGATGAGGAACATGAGCCAACCTATAAAAGTGAAAACAGTCCGCGGTTTCATGCGGTGGAGACGGCAGTCCGCCGGGCTGAGATGGAAGGCGCAGGTGTGCTTCTGGGCTCTGCGACACCTTCTGTGGAAACCTTTTTCAAGGTGCGCTCCGGGGAGTATGCGATGGTGCGCCTCACGGGAAGATACGGAGAAAGCCGGCTGCCGGAGGTGTCCGTTGTGGATCTTCGGGAGGAACTGAAGGCGGGAAACCGTTCGGTCCTTAGCCGGGAACTGAAACGGGATATGGAGAGCCGTCTGCAGAAAAAAGAACAGGTAATGCTTTTTCTGAACCGCAGAGGCTATGCGGGATTTGTGTCCTGTCGTTCCTGCGGAGAGGTGATCAAGTGTCCGCACTGTGATGTGTCACTGTCCGAGCATAACAACGGAAAGCTGATCTGCCATTACTGCGGATATGAGGTAAGAAAACCGGAGGTGTGCCCGGTGTGCGGTTCACCGTACATCGGAGGCTTTAAAGCCGGCACACAGCAGGTGGAACAGGTGATCCGGAAAAATTTCCCCGGCGTCAGAGTACTCCGTATGGACTATGACACCACGCGGAAAAAGGGCAGCTATGAAAAGATTCTGTCTGCGTTTGCCAGACAGGAAGCAGACATTCTCGTGGGCACACAGATGATCGTAAAAGGACATGATTTTCCCATGGTCACACTGGTGGGAGTTCTTGCGGCAGATCTGTCTCTGAATGCGGGTGATTATCACAGTGCAGAACGCACATTCCAGCTTCTGACGCAGGCTGTGGGAAGAGCCGGGCGTGGAGTGCGCGAGGGAAAGGCGGTTATTCAGACATACCATCCGGAGCATTACAGCATTCAGACTGCGGCATGTCAGGATTATGAAGCTTTTTATGAAGAGGAGATGGCATACCGGGAAATGATGGATTATCCTCCGTCATCCCATATGCTGGCTGTGCTTGGAGCATGTACAGAGGAATCACTCCTGAAAGAAGCCATGGAATATGTGGAACGTTTTGTCCGCAGAATATATCCGGGAGAGGATCTGCATGTGATCGGGCCGGCACCGGCATCCATCGGAAAAATGAAAGATGTATACAAAAGAGTACTGTATTTGAAACATAGAGAATATTCGCTTCTGGTATCGGTCCGGGAACGTCTGGAGCGGTACATTGAAGTAAATTCCGGATTCCGGAAAATATATATTCAGTATGATTTCAGCTGACAAGAAAAGGAGAGCGCAAAAATGGCATTAAGAACGATTCGGGTAGAGGGAGATTCCGTACTTACAAAGAAAAGCAGACCGGTGGATAAAATGACACCACGTCTTCAGGAATTAATAGATGATATGCTGGACACAATGTATGAAGCGATGGGAGTAGGTCTGGCAGCACCACAGGTGGGAATCCTGAGAAGGATTGTGGTGATCGATGTGGGAGACGGCCCCATTGTGCTGATCAATCCGGAAATCATTGAGTCCGCCGGAGAACAGACAGGGGAAGAAGGCTGCCTGAGCGTCCCCGGAATGGCAGGTACCGTGACCAGACCGGAGTTTGTCCGGGTAAAAGCCATGGATGAAAATATGGAGGAGGTCATTTATGAAGGAGAGGGACTTCTGGCCCGTGCGTTCTGTCATGAAATCGATCATCTGGACGGCCATATGTATACGGAGCTGGTAGAAGGAGATCTTCATAAAGTGACTTATGAAGAGGATGAGGAAAACTGATCCGAAAGGGAGTGAAACAAAAATGAAACTTGTATATATGGGAACACCGGACTTTGCAGTGCCGCCGCTGGAGGCGCTGGTTCGTGCCGGGTATGAGATTTCCGGGGTTGTGACGCAGCCGGATAAGCCAAAAGGAAGAGGAAAGGCGCTGCAGCCGACTCCGGTCAAGGAAGTGGCACTGAAATACGGGATTCCGGTGTATCAGCCGGAAAAAGTGAAGGAACCGGGATTTTTTGAAACACTGAAACAGCTGGAACCGGACATCATTGTGGTGGCAGCCTTTGGACAGCTGATACCGAAAGCGGTTCTGGATCTGCCGCGGTTTGGATGCATCAATATTCATGCTTCGCTGCTGCCGAAATATCGCGGCGCGGCGCCGATTCAGCAGGCAGTGATCGACGGGGAAAAGGAATCCGGAGTGACAATCATGAAAATGGGAACCGGATTGGATACCGGAGACATGATTTCCAGAGTTGTGGTTCCCATAACACCGGAAGAGACAGGAGGAAGCCTGTTTGACAAGCTTGCACTGGCAGGAGCAGAGCTTCTGACAGAAACACTGCCGGATATTTTTGACGGAACGGCAGAGTACGAGAAACAGCCCCAGGAAAGTCCGACACCCTATGCGGCAATGATCACCAAGCAGATGGGTCTTCTGGATTTTACGAAGACGGCACAGGAGCTGGAACGGCTGGTGCGTGGGATGTCTCCCTGGCCAAGTGCCTATACGTTCCTTGGTGGGAAAAATCTGAAGGTGTGGAAAAGCCGCGTGGGAGAATGCTGCGGTCAGCAGGAACCGGGTACGATCACAGCTGTGGATGCGGGGGGAATCCATGTGGCCTGTGGTGACCGGGAACTGATTCTGGAGGAAGTGCAGCTGGAGGGGAAAAAACGGATGGATACGGCTGCGTTCCTGAGAGGATATAAAATAGAACCGGGAGTAAAGCTGACAAATCATAAATAAGGAGTGATTGTATGAGATACGGTTATGGTTTTTACGGGATGGATCCCACTTATCTGCTGCTGATTATCGGAATGCTTCTTTCGCTGGCGGCCTCCGCCAGCCTGAAAAGTACAGTGGCGAAATACCGGAGGGTTCCCGGACGCAGCGGACTGACGGGTGCACAGACGGCACAGCGGATCCTCTATTGTGCCGGGATCACCGATGTGCAGATTGTCCCCATAAGCGGAAGTCTGACAGATCATTACGATCCCCGGACAAGAAGGGTATGTCTTTCGGAAGATGTATATCATAAAACATCACTGGTTGCCGTGGGAGTGGCAGCTCATGAGTGCGGACATGCGGTGCAGCATGCCAGAAACTATGCGCCGCTGACGTTGCGTTCTGCCATCGTGCCGGTGGCAAATATCGGCTCTTCCCTGTCCTGGCCGATTTTTCTGGTCGGACTGATCATGGGGGCAAAGCCGCTTCTGACAGTGGGAATTCTCATGTTTTCGCTGGCAGTTCTGTTTCAGCTGGTGACCCTTCCGGTGGAGTTTAATGCCTCCTCCAGAGCGCTGACCATGCTGAATGAAACGGGAATTCTGGAGGAAGATGAGAGTGTGGGCGCACGTAAGGTGCTTCGGGCTGCTGCAATGACGTATGTGGCTGCCATGGCAGCTTCCGTACTTCAGCTTCTGCGGCTTGTCATACTGGCAGGAGGAAGACGGGATGATTAGTGGAGTTAACACCAGGGAAATGATTCTGGAAATTCTGCTTCAGATTGAGGAGGCCGGTGAACACAGTCATATCGCCATCGGAAATGCACTTGCCAAGCATCAGTTTCTGCCGAGGCAGGAGCGGGCGTTTGTCACAAGAGTATGCGAGGGGACTCTGGAATATCAGATCCTTCTGGATTATATTATCAATACTTATTCTAAGGTGACCGTAGATAAGATGAAGCCTGTGATTCGGGAAATTCTGAGAAGTGCGGTATATCAGCTGAAGTTTATGGACAGTGTGCCGGACAGTGCCGTGTGCAATGAGGCGGTAAAGCTGACACAGAGAAAGGGCTTCTATAATCTGAAGCCGTTTGTGAACGGAGTTCTGAGAACGATTGCCAGAGAACTGGAAAATCTTACGTATCCTTCCAGAGAGGAAAATCCGGTGGAATACCTCTCGGTACGGTATTCCATGCCGGCGAATCTGGTAGAGCGCTGGATCGGAGATTACGGAGAAAAGACGACGGAAATCATGCTGGCGGATTTTCTGAAGGAAAAGCCGGTCACAGTCCGCTGCAGGACGTATCCCTGCACGCCGGAGCTGGTAAAGGAAAATATGCGCCGGCAGGGCGTGACGGTGGAGGACGCACCGTATCTGCCATATGCATGCCGGATTTCCGGATTTGATCATATCCTGATGCTGGATGCGTTCCGTGATGGGAAAATTCAGGTGCAGGACATCAGCTCCATGCTGGTGGCGGAGGTGGCAGATCCCCGAAAAGGAGATTATATCATTGATCTGTGTGCGGCGCCGGGGGGAAAGAGCCTTCACCTGGGAGATAAAATGGAGAGCTACGGAACGGTGGATGCCAGGGATGTGAGCCAGTACAAGGTGGATCTCATCGAAGAGAACATCCAGCGCCTGAATTCCATAAATGTGCAGGCCAGAGTCATGGATGCCACTGTGTTTGATGTGGAATCCGAGTGTAAGGCGGATATCGTGATTGCAGATGTTCCCTGCTCCGGTTATGGAGTAATCGGCAAAAAGCCGGAGATCAAGTATCGTGCAACGCCCCGGAAGCAGGAGGAGATTGTGATCCTGCAGAGGTCCATTCTGGAGCGGGCGGCGGAATATGTGAAGTCAAAGGGACTTCTGATCTACAGTACCTGTACGATTGCAAAGGAAGAAAACGAAGAAAATATGATGTGGTTTATGAATCATTTTCCATTTAAGCTGGAAAGCATGGATCCGCAGCTTCCAAAAGAACTGCGTTCGGAAAGCACTGCGCTTGGATATCTGCAGCTCCTTCCGGGGGTACATCAGACAGACGGATTTTTTATCGCCAAATTCAGAAGGAAGACATGAGTATGACAGATCTTAAGTCAATGACAATCGAAGAATTGAAGGACTGGATGGTGCAGATCGGGGAAAAGCCTTTTCGGGCAAAGCAGGTATACAGCTGGATGCATGAGCATCTGGCAGCATCCTGGGAAGAGATGACCAATATTCCCAAAAGTCTCAAGGAAAAGACCGGAGATTATCCCATTACGGCACTGAAGGTGGTGGATGAGCAGGTTTCGGCACTGGACGGAACCAGAAAATATCTGTTTGGTCTGGAGGACGGAAATGTGATCGAGAGTGTTCTCATGCGGTACAGGCATGGAAACTCTGTCTGCATTTCTTCCCAGGTGGGCTGCCGTATGGGCTGCCGGTTCTGTGCGTCCACTCTTGGCGGACTCACCAGAAATCTGAAGCCGTCAGAGATGCTGGACCAGATATACCGGATCCAGAGCATCACCGGGGAGCGTGTTTCCAATGTGGTGGTTATGGGAACCGGAGAGCCGCTGGATAATTACGAAAACCTTCTTCGGTTTATACATATTCTCACCGGGGAGGGCGGACTGAATATCAGTCAGAGGAACGTGACGGTTTCCACCTGCGGTCTGGTGCCGCGGATGTACGATCTGGCCGAAGAACAGCTGCAGATCACGCTGGCATTGTCTCTGCATGCACCAAATGACGAGAAACGCCGGGAACTGATGCCTGTGGCCAGACGCTACAGCATGCAGGAAATTCTGGATGCCTGCCGGAATTATTTTGACAAAACCGGAAGGAGAATCACATTTGAGTACAGCCTGGTGGCCGGAGTGAATGACTCGGAGGAAGATGCCCGGGAACTGACAGAAAAAATCAGGGGAATGAACTGTCATGTGAACCTGATTCCGGTGAACCCGATCAAGGAGCGCTCCTATGTGCGTTCTACAAGGGCGGCAGTGGACAATTTTAAAAATAAACTTGAAAAATGCGGAATAAATGTTACTATTAGAAGAGAAATGGGCAGCGATATAGACGGTGCCTGCGGACAACTGAGAAAAAGTTATATAGACAGAACAGAAAGCGAGAAATAATAATGAGGATTTTTTCAGCCACGGATGTAGGCCGAAAGAGGCAGATGAATCAGGACTATGTATTCGCTTCTTTGGAACCGGTGGGAAATCTCCCGAATCTGTTTGTGGTTGCAGACGGAATGGGGGGACATAATGCGGGAGATTTTGCTTCCAGCCATGCTGTGCATGTACTGGTTCGCGAAATTCGGGAAGACAAGGATTATAATCCCATCAAGGTCCTTCGGCATGCGATTGAGACCGCCAACGAAGAAATCATAGAACAGGCCCGGGAGAACGCGCAGCTTCGGGGCATGGGAACGACACTGGTGGCAGCGACGATTGTGGGGGATTACGCATATATTGCGAATGTAGGAGACAGTCGTCTGTATGTGATAGGCGGCCGGCAGATACGTCAGGTGACAAGAGACCACTCATTGGTACAGGAAATGGTGCGGATGGGAGAAATCACACCGGAAGAGGCAAGAAACCATCCCGACAAAAACATCATTACAAGAGCACTTGGTGCGGAAAAAAATGTGGATATCGACTTTTTCGATCTGAAACTGGAACCGGGAAGTACGATACTGATGTGTTCGGATGGTCTCAGCAATATGGTGGAAGATGCGAAGCTGGAGGAAATTGTTGCAGATTCCGGCGAAAATCTTACCGCAAAGGGACAGTCTCTCATTCGTGAGGCAAACCATAACGGCGGGAAAGATAATATTGCGATTGTATTGGTAGAACCATTTACGAATGAGGTGGAAAAATGTTAAAAACAGGTATGATTATAGCAGAGAGATATGAAATTCTACAGAAAATCGGAACCGGCGGAATGGCAGATGTCTATAAGGCGAAGGACCATAAGCTGAACCGTTTCGTTGCAGTGAAGATTCTGAAAGCAGAATTCCGTGAGGATACGACCTTTATCCGGAAATTTAAAAGTGAGGCTCAGGCGGCTGCAGGGCTGACTCATCCAAACATCGTAAATGTGTTTGATGTCGGGGATGACGACGGAGTCCACTATATTGTTATGGAACTGATTGAAGGAATCACGCTGAAGGAATATATTTCCAAAAAGGGCAGGCTTTCGGTCAAGGAAGCGACCAGTATTGCCATTCAGGTTTCGATGGGGCTGGAGACGGCGCACAGCCATGGGATTGTTCACCGGGATGTGAAACCTCAGAATATTATTATTTCCACGGACGGAAAGGTGAAGGTGACGGATTTTGGCATTGCCAGAGCGGCTTCTTCCAATACCATCAGTTCCAATGTGATGGGATCTGTGCATTACAGCTCTCCGGAACAGGTCCGGGGAGGATACAGTGACGAAAAGAGTGATATTTATTCACTGGGAATCACGCTGTATGAAATGGTTACGGGAAGAGTGCCTTTTGACGGAGACACTACCGTTGCCATTGCGATCAAACATCTTCAGGAGGAAATGGTTCCGCCGACGGCATATGCACCGGAACTGCCTTACAGTCTGGAACAGATTATCTACAAGTGCACACAGAAGAGTGTGGACCGCCGCTACAGCAGGATGGAGGATGTGATTGCAGATCTGAAGCATTCACTGATTGACCCGCAGGGGGATTTTGTTACCCTGAACACCCTGGATACCGATGCCAAGACCGTCGTGATCTCGGACAAGGAGCTGGGAGAGATCAAACAGCAGCCGAAACTGGCAGCCAGGCAGGAAGCACTGGAACTGATGCAGGAGCTCGATCAGGAAGAGAATCCGGACGACTCCGGAAGAGAAAAAAGTGCAAGAAGACGAAATGGCGACGGATCGGGAAAAAAGAAAAAACGCAGAGCAGTGAGCAGACTGGTCACCATAGGTGCACTTCTGGCAGGTACCGTGATTCTGCTTGGCGTGATCTATGTGGTGGCACGTTCCGCAGGTCTGATCGGCGGAAGTCAGGAGCCGGAGCAGCAGGTGCAGCAGGCATCGGAGGAAGACAATTATGTGGTTGTTCCGGATCTCGTGGGACGGACGGAGACGGAAGCCCGCGAGCTGACCAATGAGGCACACATCGGAATTCAGATGATGGGTGAAGAGTCGTCCACACAGGAAAAAGGGCGGATTTCCTCCCAGGATATTCCGGCAGGAACAAAGGTGGAGGCTTACTCCACTCTGAAATATTATATCAGCAAGGGGCTGCAGGATACGACGGTTCCGAACGTTTCCGGCTATACCGGAGTGGAGGCACAGCAGATCCTGGAAAATGCGGGCTTTGTTGTGGAACCCATGAAGGAATACAGCTACTCGGATGAAGACGGTTATCCGGTGGTGGAACCCGGATATGTCATCTCTACGACCCCGGAAGCAGGAACAGCTGCGAGAGCCGGCGATGCAGTGACGCTTGTGATCAGCCGCGGACTGGATCTCGGAGACAGCGTGGAGGTTCCGAATGTGGTTGGTATGAGCAAAAACGACGCTCTTACGATACTCGGAAAATTTGTGGATATTGATATTGTGGAAGAAGCGAACAGTGACGTGGCGGCGGGAGAGGTCCTTTACCAGAATCCGGAAGCGTATTCTTATGCAGACCCGGATCTTCCCATCACTTTAACCATCAGCTCTTCCGGTCAGGCGGAGGCAGCTCCGGAGACAGCGCCGACAGAAGAAGTGCAGCAGGAAGCTGCGCCGACTCCGCAGACGGTGGTGACAGGACCGACGGACGGAACCTGGAAATGTACCCAGAGTCTGGATACGCCAAACGGATATCAGGGCGGAAAGATCCGCATGGAGCTTCTGCAGGAAGCGAACGGACAGCCGGTAGCGTCTACGATTGTAGAGGACGAGGTGCTTACCTTCCCGTACAAGCTGGACATTGTCGGACAGCAGGGAGTACCGTCCGGAACACTGTATGTGTCTGAGGAAGTGAATGGCACATATCATGAGCTTGGGCTTTATTCCCTTACCTTTGAGAGGGTAGAAGAATAACTCATGAAGGGAAAAATCATAAAAGGAATTGCCGGGTTTTACTATATATTTGCAGAAAACCAGGAAATATATGAATGTAAGGCAAAGGGAATCTTCCGGAAGGATCATCAGAAGCCTCTTGTGGGAGACAATGTGGTGATCCGTGTCCTGGATGAGACGGAGAAAGAGGGGACGATTACAGAGCTTCTTCCCAGAACAAATTCCCTGATTCGTCCGGCGGTGGCAAATGTGGATCAGGCATTTGTGATATTTGCGGCAGAGGATCCGAAGCCGAACCGGATGCTGCTGGACCGCTTTCTGATCATGATGGAACAACAGGGGGTTCCGGTGGTGATCTGCTTTAACAAGGCAGATCTGGCTGTGGGGAGTGAGCTGGAAGAACTCGCCCGGATTTATACAGAATGTGGCTATCAGGTAATTCTTTCCAGCGTATTAAAGAAGCAGGGGCTGGAAGAAATCCGGGAGGCTCTGCAAGGGAAAACTACCGTGGTGGCAGGACCGTCCGGCGTGGGAAAATCTTCTGTCACCAATGCCATGCAGCCGGAAGTTGTGATGGAGACGGGAGAGATCAGCCGGAAGCTGAAACGGGGGCGTCATACGACCCGCCACTCACAGGTGATTCCGGTTGATTCGGTCACATTCCTTGTGGATACCCCAGGTTTTTCCTCTCTGTATATTATGGATATGGAAGCGGAAGATTTGCGTTTTTATTTCCCGGAGTATGAGAAATACGAAGGAACCTGCAGATTTCCCGGCTGCTGCCACATCCATGAACCCGACTGTCAGGTGAAGGCAGCTCTTGAGAAGGGCCTGCTGGATGGCGGGCGGTACGAAAATTATCAGCTGCTGTATCAGGAATTAAAAGAAAAAAGGAGATATTGATCTATGGATTACCAGTTATGCCCATCAATTTTATCTGCAGATTTCAACAGACTGGGTGAACAGCTCCGGATACTGGAAAACGAGGGAATCAGATACCTGCACATCGATGTGATGGACGGTGATTTTGTTCCGAATATTTCATTTGGTATGCCGGTGATCAAATCGATTCGTAAGGAATCAAAGCTGTTTTTTGATGTACATCTGATGGTTACTGCGCCGGAGCGTTATATCCGGGATTTTGTGGAATGCGGAGCGGATTCCATCACTGTCCATGTTGAGGCATGTGAGGATCTGGAGCGCGCCATTGAGATGATCCGCGATGCAAATGTGAAGGTGGGGGTTTCACTGAAACCTGCTACGCCGGTCAATGATATCAGTCATCTTCTGGATGAGGTGGATCTGGTTCTGGTGATGACGGTACAGCCGGGATTCGGCGGACAGAAATATATGGAAGAATGTACGGAAAAAATACGGGAACTGAGAGAAATTGCAGAACAGGAAGATCTCGATTTCGACATTCAGGTGGACGGCGGCATAAATGATGAGACCATCGAGACGGTGATCCGGGCAGGTGCCAATCTGATCGTGGGAGGCTCCTGTGTGTTCAACGGGGATCTAGCCTCCAATGTAAAGCATTTGCGGAAACGGATCGATCAGCTGAGCAGGGAGGCTGAATGAGGCAGAAGATGGAGCAGGCAGTGATTGTAAGCGGGGGCAATATCGATATCGATTTTGCCCTTGATTTTTTGAACGGACTTCGGAAAAAGATTGCTGAGCTTTACCTGATCGCGGCAGACCGGGGAATGGAATTTTTTATCCGGACGGGGATTTATCCGGATCTGGTTGTGGGGGATTTTGACAGCCTGACCGAAGAGGGAAAACGATATCTGGACGAGCATCCGCAGCTGAAGGTGGTTCGGCTGCGGCCGGAGAAGGATGACACGGACACACAGTCTGCGGCAGGATATGCGGCTGCCATCGGTGTGAAGCGTCTGACGCTTCTGGGAGCGACCGGCACCAGGCTGGATCATGTGCTTGCCAACCTGGGACTTCTTCTGTGGGGACAAGCGAGCGGAATTCAGGTGGAAATTGTGGACTCCAACAATTATATCTGTCTGGCGGAAAGCGGAAAAATACTGAAAAAGAAAGAACAGTTCGGAAAATATGTTTCCTTTTTTCCGTATGGAGGAAATGTGGAGGAACTTACCCTGGAGGGATTTAAGTATCCGCTCCGGGCACACTGCCTGAAGCCGGAAGAAAGCGGGCTGACTGTGAGCAATGAAATTGTGGAAGAAGAGGCGAAAGTGTCATTTCGAACGGGAAATCTGATTATGATCATGTCCCGGGATTGAGGAAAAGGACAGCCGGAAGGAGGAAACCTATGAGGAACGTGAAAAAAGCGGCCAGATGTCTGTGGATGACCATGCTTATGCTGGTACTCATCGTCGTGCTTTCCGTCAGTGCGGATGCCGCCAGTCTGAACAGATCTGCCGTAAAAGTAAGAGCCGGTTCCAGTGTCACGATCTCCATGCAGAAGCTTTCGAAAAACAAGAAGGTTGCATGGAGCAGCTCCAATCCGAACATTGCGTTGGTGAAAGCAAAGGGGCAGTCGGCTGTCATAACCGGCATAAGAACCGGCAATGTCACTGTCACCGCAAGAGTCGATAAACAGAGCTACAAATGTCTTGTGATGGTAGAGCCTAAAATCAAGCTTGCCATTGCCTGGGATCCGGCGTACGGACAGGGGCTGGCCGCTTCTTTCCGGGCACTTGGTGCGGGGGTATATGCTGTAAATGCCAGATCGGACATTTCGGATTATGATGGTCTGATTCTTCCCGGCGGCGGAGATATCAGTCCGGCAAGATACAATGAAAAAAACAACGGCAGCAGAAACATAGACAATGCGACGGATAATATGCAGTTTGCCGTGCTGGACAAATTTGTCAGGGCGAAAAAACCGGTTCTTGGTGTATGCAAGGGACATCAGATCATCAATGTTTATTTCGGAGGTTCTCTCTATCAGGATATCCGGGGACACATGGCTGTGTGGCATACTGCTTACAGAAGGGATAGCAGCATTCTGTTTGATGTGTGCGGAAAAAGTCTCAGTGTCCTCAGCTTCCATCACCAGAGTGTGAAGCGGCTGGGCAGAGATCTGGAAATCATTCAGACTGCGGCGGGCGGCACGGTGGAAGCGATTCAGCACCGGGTACTTCCGGTCTATGGGGTGCAGTACCATCCGGAAGGTATGGGGGCGTCCGGGCAGAAGATCCTGAAACAGTTCCTGAATATCTGCGCATGTCATCGCAGATATGGAATTTCAGATGCAGTCATCAAAAAAATCAAGTAAAACAAATGATTCACAAAAAAGTCAGGATATGATAGAATATCGGACATTGAGAGTCAGAGGAATCTGAGGATTTTTAAGGAGGATATACAGAAAATGAAGCTGGGAATTGTCGGCCTGCCAAACGTGGGCAAAAGTACATTATTTAATTCACTGACAAAAGCAGGTGCGGAGTCTGCGAATTATCCGTTCTGCACCATCGATCCGAATGTGGGAATCGTTACGGTGCCGGATGAGCGGCTGGGACTTCTGGGAGATTTTTATCATTCCAGGAAGGTGACACCGGCAGTGATCGAATTTGTGGACATTGCCGGACTGGTAAAGGGCGCCTCCAAAGGGGAGGGACTGGGAAATCAGTTTCTGGCAAACATACGTGAGGTGGATGCGATTGTTCATGTGGTAAGATGTTTTGAGGATTCCAATGTCATCCATGTGGATGGAAGCATTGACCCCATGAGAGATATTGAGACAATCAATCTGGAGCTGATTTTCTCCGACCTTGAGATTCTGGAAAGAAGGATTGCAAAGGTGACAAAAACTGCCCGCATGGACAAAGAGGCAGCGAAAGAGCTTGCATTCCTGGAAAAGGTAAAGGCACATCTGGAGGACGGAAAGATGGCCATTACCATGGAACCGGAAAATGAGGACGAAGAAGGCTGGATGGGAACGTATAATCTTCTGACCTGGAAACCGGTTATCTATGCAGCAAATGTTCTGGAGGATGACCTGGCAGATGACGGAGCATCCAATGCGCACGTTCAGGCAGTTCGTGAATTTGCGGCAGAGCAGAACAGTGAGATCTTTGTGATCTGTGCACAGATCGAGCAGGAAATCGCAGAGCTGGATGAGGAAGAGCGGAAAATGTTCCTTGAGGATCTGGGACTTTCCGAATCCGGTCTCGAGAAGCTGGTAAAGGCAAGCTATCATCTGCTGGGACTGATGAGCTTTCTGACTGCCGGAGAGGACGAGACGAGAGCCTGGACCATTAAAATCGGTACCAAGGCACCGCAGGCAGCCGGAAAAATCCACACCGATTTTGAGCGCGGATTTATCAAGGCAGAGGTGGTGAATTACCGGGATCTGCTGGACTGCGGCTCCTATGCAGGGGCAAGAGAAAAAGGGCTTGTCCGGATGGAAGGCAAGGAATATGTGGTCCAGGACGGAGATGTGATACTGTTTCGATTCAATGTATAACAGGATAGGGTGATGAAACTATGACGATTCAGTTTCCAAATTTAAATCTGAATCTGCGCTATGTACCGAAGGCGTTTCATATCATGAACTGTGAGGTCACACTTTTCGGAATCATGATCGCGGCGGGGCTGCTGGCCGGGATGGAGTTTATTGTGATGAAGGCCAAGCGGAGAAATCAGAATCAGGATCTGTATCTGGCAGCTTTTCTGGCTGCAGTGTGCGGAGGACTGCTGGGCGGAAGACTGGCATATGCCGCACTGCACTGGGACCTGTATAAAAGTGCTCCCGGGATGATTGCGAATTTCCGAAGCGGAGGAATGGTTCTCTACGGCAGTCTTTTGGGCGGGATTCTTTTCGCGGCACTGTTCTGCCGGCTTGTGAAGCGCGCGTTCACAGAGATGGCGGATGTCCTGGGGATGGGATTTCTTCTGGCAGACATCATCGGTGTGTGGGGGAATTTTTTTGACAGAGGCTGCTTTGGCGAATATACGGAAAGCCTTTTTGCAATGCAGCTGCCGTTATCCGCCGTGCGTTCGGGGGAGGTATCTTCTCTGATCCGGGAAAATCTGGTCACAGTATCGGAAGGGACCTTTATCCGTGTCCACCCTGTTTTTCTGTATGAAAGTGTATGGTGCCTGCTGCTGCTTTTCCTGCTGCTGGCATTTGACCGGAAAAAAAGGTTTGCCGGAGAAACATTTCTTTTGTGCCTTTCCGGATATGGTCTGGGAAAAATGGTGACAGAGTATCTCAGGGCTGAGCAGATCCGGATACCGGGAATACCGGTTTCGCTTACGGTGCTCATATCCGCAGTGCTTTTTGCGGGCTGTGGAATTACAGCAGCGGTACGGCACTCCATGAATGCAAAACGTGCCGCGGCGCGCAGGCTCCGCAGGGAGAAAATACAGGAACAGCAGAATCTGCAGGAGGAACCTCTGTCGCCGGAAGAGCTTCGGGAACTGACAGAGAGCCTGGAAACAGTTGAAAAAAACAGAAAATTGTGAGATGACAGAAAGTGGGAGGATTTCCGAAAAACGGAAATCCTCCTGTTTTTTTGATCCGGTAATTAATACTTATTTAACAAAAGGGAACGAAAAAATAATGGTTTAGCCCTTGTATTTTTCAGAAAAATGAGATAGAATGTGAGCATAAGTGGTAGAAAGTGGAGAAAGGTGGTTGCAAAGGGAGGCAAAGTGGTAGAAAAAACCTTTGCGATCCGGAATGCGAAGGGGAGAATCGCATTTCAGAGAGTAGGTGAGTAACATGTTCATGGGAGAATACAGCCATACAATCGACGCGAAGGGGCGTTTGATTATTCCGTCCAAATTCAGAGAGCTCTTAGGGGAAGAGTTTGTCCTGACCAAGGGTCTGGATGGCTGTCTTTCAATTTATCCTATGAAGGAATGGGAAGCCTTTGAAGAAAAACTCAGAGCATTGCCACTTACAAACAAAAATGCCAGAACCTTCTCACGTTTCTTTGTAGCAGGTGCTACCACATGTGAACTGGACAAGCAGGGGAGAATTCTCGTGCCTCAGACGTTACGTGAATTCGCTGGTCTGGAAAAAGATGTGGTATTGACGGGAAACCTGAACAGAATTGAAGTATGGAGCAAAGAAAAGTGGAGCGAGAACTGCGATTATGACGACATGGACAGCATTGCAGAGGGCATGCAGGAAATGGGAATCGTCATCTGAGCGTTACGCCGGGAGAAGTCCAGACAGGAGACGGATATGGAATTTAAACATCAGTCTGTATTACTGGGAGAAACCATTGACGGTTTGAGGGTGAAGCCGGACGGAATCTACGTGGATGGAACTTTAGGAGGCGCGGGACACGCCCTGGAGGTGTGTAAGAAACTTTCTGCCAAGGGGAGATTTATTGGCATAGATCAAGACCAAGACGCAATAATTGCTGCGAGTGCAAGACTGGAGAAATATGACCAGGCGACGATCATTCGCAGCAATTATTGTTACATGGTATCTGAACTGAGAAACCGCGGAATCCAAAAAGTAGACGGCATTGTGCTTGATCTGGGAGTGTCCTCCTATCAGCTGGATAACGAGGAACGTGGATTTACCTATCGGGCAGATGCGCCGCTGGACATGCGTATGGATCAGCGACAGGACCAGACGGCCGGGGACATTGTCAATGGCTATGAGGAAAGAGAACTGTACCGTATCATTCGTGATTACGGTGAAGATAAATTTGCGAAAAACATTGCGAAGCACATTGTGATGGCCAGGGAGCAGGCGCCCATCCGGACGACCGGGGAGCTGACCGAGATTATCCGGAGAGCCATTCCCATGAAGATGCAGGTATCCGGCGGTCATCCGGCCAAAAGAACCTTTCAGGCAATCCGGATCGAGCTGAACAAGGAACTGGATGTGCTTCGGGATTCGCTGGACGGAATGATCGACATTCTGGATGAAGGCGGAAGAATCTGCATCATTACCTTTCACTCTCTGGAAGACCGCATCGTAAAGACGATCTTCCGGAAAAATGAAAACCCATGTACATGTCCGCCGGATTTTCCGGTATGCGTGTGCGGAAACAAATCAAAGGGTAAAGTGATTACCAGAAAACCCATTCTTCCATCTGCGCAGGAAATGGAAGAGAATCCGCGTTCCAAGAGCGCGAAGCTTCGAATTTTTGAGAGGAGCTAATGGTCTGTAAGATGGCATAAAACCGTCGCAGACAAAGATAAGAAACAGTTTCACGGACCATCAGACAGGAGAGTATGCAAAGAATGGCGAACAGAACAGCTACAGCAAGAAGATATCCGAATAACGCCAGACATTCCGGAAGCGCAGGCTACCGCTATACTGTCAATGGAACGTATGTGGACGGAAGTGCGGCACGCAGGCTGCAGGAAGTACCGTCCTATTATCCATATCCCGAGACACAGCCGGTGAGAAGGCGGAAGCCTTCCGGGGCTCCGGTGAGAAAGAAATCGGCAAAGCCCAGACAGCTGAGTAAGGCGGCACAGAAAAACAGGGAAAAAGCAAAAGGGATGAGCGCCGGATTCGTTCTGTTTCTCGCGTTGATCTCTGTTGCAATTCTTTTCTTCAGCATTCAGTATCTCCAGCTGAAGTCGGAGATTACTTCCAGGATGAAGAACATTGCTTCTCTGGAATCCGAACTGACACAGTTAAAGGAAGATAATGATGCATATTACAGCCAGGTAACCTCTAATGTGGATATGAGCCGGATCAAAAAGATAGCCATCGGACGTCTGGGGATGAAATATCCGTCAGAAGATCAGACGATGGATTATGAGACGGCCATGAACAGCTATGTAAGACAGTATCAGGATATCCCGGATTCGGACAGGTGATAATTTGGCGGCGAATAAAAAAAGAAAACCCAAGAAAAATAAAATAAATTATGAAATGAAGAAAAAGCTGGTAATTCTGTTTGCACTGGTATTACTGGCTTTAGGTATTTTGATGGGAAGACTTACCATCATCAATGCGGTGAGCGGTGACAAATACAAAAAGCAGGTGCTCAGTCAGGCCCAGCAGAAGTATGAAAGCCGGATCCTTCCGGCGAAGCGGGGAGATATCTATGACCGGAACGGCAATCTCCTTGCCACCAGTAATAAAGTATATAATGTCATTCTGGACTGCAAGGCAGTCAATTCCAATGAGGATTACGTGGAACCGACGGTTCGGGCACTCACAGAAGTGCTGGGCCTGGATGAAGAAGAGATCCGGGCAAAGCTGTCGGCAGAGAGTACACGGGACAGCCAGTATCAGATCCTGAAGAAACAGCTTTCCATGGATGACAAGAAAAAATTTGAGGAATACACTTCCGTTTCCGGAAGGGATGATCTCACAGAGGCTCAGATCAGAGAGCGAAATAACATCAAGGGTGTATGGTTTGAGGAGGATTACCTTCGTATCTATCCGTTCAATGAGACGGCATGTGACACCATCGGCTTTACCTTCGCCCGGGACGTGGCGGACTGGGGACTGGAGGGATATTATAACAGTACACTTACCGGAACAGACGGAAGACAGTATGGATATTTCAACAGTGATTCCGATGTGGAACAGACGATTATTGAGCCGGCAAACGGAAAAAGCATCGAGACAACGCTGGACATCGGTGCCCAGCAGATTGTGGAAAAGTATGTCAATGCTTTCAATGAAAAGATGGGCGCAAAGCATGTGGGAGTCATTGTGGAGGATCCGAATACCGGTGAAATCCTTGCCATGGACGGCGGTGACCGTTATGATCTGAACACACCCCGCGATCTGTCCAATTTATATACAGAGAATCAGATTAAGGAAATGAACGATGCAGAGACTGTAGATGCGCTGAATGGAATGTGGAGCAATTACTGTGTGACCGATGCCTATGAGCCTGGTTCTGTTGTAAAACCCATAGTGATGGCATCTGCTCTGGAAAAAGGAAAAATCAGTTCCACGAGCACATTTGACTGTGACGGTTTCCAGAATTTTGGCGCGGAAGGCAGTATTACGACCATTAAATGTGCGGCATATCCGAATGCACACGGAACCGAGACGCTGGCGGAAGTTATTGCCAATTCCTGTAATGACGGTATGATGCAGATCGCTGCGAAAATGGGAAGTGAGCAGTTTATCAAGTCACAGAGTCTGTTCAATTTCGGAACGAGAACCGGAATTGACCTTCCGAACGAAGGAACCGGCATCATTCATACGACGGATACCATGGGAGAGACAGAGCTTGCCTGCTCTGCATTCGGACAGGGCTTTACCTGTACTATGATTCAGGAGATCAATGCCATGTGTTCGGTCATCAATGGCGGTTATTATTATCAGCCGCATCTGGTCACAAAAATCAAGGATTCCAGCGGCGGTGTGATTAAGAGTTTTTCGCCGACGCTGCTGAAACAGACGATTTCCTCGGGAATTTCTGCGGACATTCGCACATATATGCAGGCCAGTGTGGAACAGGGTACCAGTAAGTATTCCAAGGTTCAGGGCTACAGCTCCGGCGGTAAAACAGGTACTGCCGAGAAGCTTCCCCGCGGAAATAAAAAGTACCTGGTTTCCTTTATCGGTTTTGCACCGGTGGATGATCCTCAGGTGGTAATCTACGTGGTTGTGGATGAGCCCAATGCAGAGGATCAGGCGGACAGTAAATTTGCACAGTATATCGCACAGGGAATTCTCTCGGAACTGCTTCCTTATCTGAATATTCTTCCGGATGAGACCAGTGACGGATACATCCCGGAAACAGAAATCTGGGAGGGCTTCAGCGGCCATCTGAAGAGCGTTGCCGGCGGCGAGGTGGATGAAAACGGAAATCTGGTCGACGGTGAGGGGAATCTCATCGACTGGGACGGAAACCGCATTGATGAGAACGGTTATCTTCTGGACAGTGAGGGAAATTACCGGTACAACGATGACGGAGAATACATCAAATCCACCAATCTGGACGGAATGGGCGGCGAGGATGGCGATTTGCCGGAGGCGGTCTCAGATACCAGTGTTCCGGGTCCGCTGGAGGATGATTCAGATCCGATTGTGGGTAACGATATGGAAAGCGAAGGCATCACGAACGAAGAAGCCGGACTGGAATAAGTGAATAGCCCCGCAGAAACTTGTCATATAATAAAATGATGAGTTCTGCGGGGTTTTTGTATGGAAAAAAACATGACTTATCACAGGAAAAAGATATGGCTGATTTTTGTCTGCTGTGTGATACTTCTGCTGGGGCTGGCCGGAAGACTGGTGTATCTCATGGGCTTCCGGTCGGATTATTATTATGAGAAGGCACAGCAGCTTCATGAAAGAGAGCGGGACATCAAGGCGCAGAGGGGAAAAATCCTGGATGCCAACGGAAAGGTTCTGGCAGACAATAAAACCGTCTGTACCATTTCGGTGATCCACAGTCAGATTCGTGAGCCGGAAAAGGTGATTGCACTTCTTTGCGAAAAGCTTCAGATGTCGGAGGCGTCGGTGCGAAAACGTGTGGAGAAGGTCTCGTCCATAGAGAGAATCCGCACAAACGTGGAAAAAAGTCTGGGTGATGAGATCCGGAATGCCGGTCTTGCCGGGGTGAAGGTGGACGAGGATTACAAACGGTATTATCCTTATGGAACGCTGGCCTCCAAAGTATTGGGGTTTACAGGAGGAGACAATCAGGGAATCGTGGGGCTGGAGGTAAAATATGAGGAGGTGTTAAGCGGAACCCCCGGGAAAATTCTGACCACGACCGATGCCAGAGGAATCGAGATCGATGAAATGGGGGAGTCGCGTCAGGAGCCGGAGTCAGGAAATGATCTGCGGATCAGTCTGGATGTAAATATTCAGAAGTATGCACAGCAGGCGGCCTTGAAGGTGATGGAGGAGAAACAGGCGGATCGTGTTTCCATTCTTCTGATGAATCCGCAGAACGGTGAAATTTATGCCTGCGTGAATGTCCCGGAATTTGACCTGAATGATCCCTTTGCGCTGAATACGGAAGAAACCGGGGAAGTCAGTGAGAAGGAAAAACAGGATCTTCTGAATCAGATGTGGCGAAATCCCTGTCTGAATGATACGTATGAGCCTGGCTCCACCTTTAAGATCATCACCATGGCAGCCGGACTGGAGCAGGGGGTGGTGTCGCCGGATGACCGTTTTTACTGTCCCGGCTACAAGCTGGTGGATGACCGGCGGATCCACTGTGCAAACAGGAGGGGACACGGAAGTCAGAGCTTTGTGGAGGGGGCACAGAATTCCTGTAATCCGGTTTTCATCGAGGTGGGGCTGCGTCTGGGAGTGGAACGCTATTACAGATATTTTCAGCAGTTCGGGCTGATGAAAAAGACGGGAATCGATCTTCCCGGAGAGGCAGGGACGATCATGCATGCGGAGGAAAACATGGGAAATGTGGAGCTGGCGACGGTGGCTTTCGGGCAGTCGTTTCAGATCACGCCCATCCAGCTGGCAACCACTGTCAGTTCTCTGATCAACGGAGGCAACCGTGTCACACCGCATTTTGGAGTTCAGGTCCAGAATCCGGAGGGAAATGTCATACAGAAACTGCAGTATCCGGTTCAGTCGGGCGTGGTTTCCGCGCAGACATCCCGGACTGTGAGAAGCATTCTGGAGAAGGTCGTTTCTGTGGGATCCGGAAGAAATGCCCGGATCGAAGGATACTCCATCGGGGGAAAAACGGCGACCTCGCAGACGCTGCCCCGAAGTGCCAACCGTTATATATCTTCTTTTCTCGGGTTTGCGCCGGCAGAGGACCCGCAGATTCTGGGACTTTGCATTATTCACGACCCGCAGGGGATTTATTACGGGGGAACCATCGCGGCACCGGTGATCCGCAGTATTTTTGCCAATGTTCTTCCATATATGGGAATCGAAAAAACGCAGACCGGGGAAAAAGAAAAAACAGAAAATCAATGAGGGTTGCGAAATGGGAAAAAAAGAATTATACTAGTAACTGCTAAAAAAACAAAAGAATGAATGAGGTGCGAGCATGGATGCAAAAGTAGTAATTCCTGTTTTGATTGCGTTTGTGATCAGTGTGATATTAGGACCGATTGTGATTCCTTTTCTGCGCAGACTGAAAATGGGGCAGACGGAGAGAGTGGATGGCGTGCAGTCTCATCTGAAAAAGGCCGGAACGCCTACCATGGGCGGGGTGATTTTTCTGATTGCCACCGTGGTGACATCACTGCTTTATGTGCGGGATTATCCGAAGATCATTCCGGTACTGTTTCTGACGCTGGGCTTTGGACTGATCGGATTTCTGGATGACTACCTGAAGGTTGTTCTGAAGCGGTCAGACGGACTTCTGGCATGGCAGAAATTTCTGCTCCAGATCATCTTTACTGCGATTTTTGTATTTTATATTCTGAACTATACGGATGTGTCGCTGGCGATGCGGATTCCCTTCTGGAGCGGTCATTACCTGAATCTCGGATGGCTTGCCATCCCGGTTCTGTTTTTTGCCGTGATCGGGACAGTGAACGGTGTGAATTTTACAGATGGACTGGATGGTCTGGCTTCCAGTGTCACGCTGATGGTGGCGGTATTCTTTACGGTGGTGTCGATCGGAACCAATTCCGGCATCGAGCCGATTACCTGTGCGGTGATGGGAAGTCTCATGGGATTCCTTCTGTTTAATGTTTATCCGGCAAAGGTGTTTATGGGGGATACCGGTTCACTGGCTCTGGGAGGCTTTGTGGCTGGCGCTGCATATATGATGCAGATGCCGCTGTTTATCCTGCTGGTTGGACTGATCTATCTGGTTGAAGTGCTTTCGGTTATCATCCAGGTGTCTTATTTTAAGATCAGTCACGGCAAGAGAATTTTTAAAATGGCACCGATACATCATCATTTTGAGCTTTGCGGGTGGTCGGAGACGAGAGTGGTTGCAGTATTTTCCGTAGTGACGGCAATCATGTGTCTGATCGCATTTCTGGCTTTGTAGGAGGAAACAACATGGAATTGACAGGAAAAAGGGTTCTGGTCTTCGGCTCCGGAAAGAGCGGGATCGGAGCAGCAGATCTGCTGGCCGCAGTCGGCGCAGTTCCGGTAATTTATGACGGAAAAGCAGATGTAGATAAGGATGAAATCTTACATAAGACAGACGGAACGTATACACCGGAAATTTATGCAGGGGAGCTGCCGCAGCAGGTGCGGGAAAATCTGGATCTTGTGGTACTCAGTCCCGGGGTTCCCACAGATCTTCCGCTGGTGAAGAGCCTTTACCGGCAGGGGCTGACTGTCTGGGGAGAGGTGGAACTGGCATATCAGACCGGAAAAGGTGAGGTGCTGGCAATCACGGGAACCAATGGAAAGACCACAACCACGGCACTGCTGGGGAAAATTATGAAGGATGCCGGAAGGGATACTTTTGTGGTGGGAAACATTGGCACACCTTATACCTCCAGGGCGCTGGAAATGAAAGAGGATTCTGTGACAGTGGCGGAAATCAGCAGCTTTCAGCTGGAGACGATTCAGGACTTTGCGCCGAAGGTAAGCGCTATTCTGAATATCACAGAGGATCATCTGAACCGCCACCATACCATGGAGGAATATATCCGGGTAAAAGAACTGATCACAAAAAATCAGAAGGCCGGGGATTTCTGTGTGCTGAATTACGAGGACGAGGTGCTGCGGAAATTCGGGGAAGATCTGATTCCGGAAGCGGTTTATTTTTCCAGCCGGCGCCGGCTGGAAAAGGGATTGTATCTGGAAGGTGATCAGATCCTTCTGAAGCCGGCGGCAGATGCGGAAGAAATTCCGGTGGTAAATACAAAGGATCTGAAGATTCTCGGCCAGCACAATTATGAAAATGTAATGGCTGCGGTGGGAATGGCATATTATGCCGGTGTTCCCATGGAGAGCATCCGCGAAAGTGTGTGTTCTTTTACCGCAGTTGCCCATCGCATTGAGTATGTGACAGAGAAAAACGGAGTCGTGTACTATAATGATTCCAAGGGAACCAATCCGGATGCGGCCATCCGTGGAATCCGTGCCATGAATCGTCCGACGCTGCTGATCGGGGGCGGTTATGATAAAGGTTCCTGCTATGATGAGTGGATCCGGTCGTTTGACGGAAAGGTTCGCTGTCTGGTGCTGATCGGGGCAACCAGATATGATATTCAGAAGGCAGCGGAGCGCCTTGGCTTCCACGACGTGATCCTCTGTGAGGATCTGACGGAGGCGGTGCAGGTATGTGCGCAGAAGGCACAGCCGGGAGACGCGGTCCTCCTTTCACCTGCCTGTGCCAGCTGGGGACAGTTTGACAATTACGAACAGCGTGGGGATAAATTTAAGGAACTGGTCTTCCGTCTTTAAAGAAGTTTTGCAGGATTGTGGAAGCATGAAGTGCGAAACAATCCGTGTGGTATCTTTTGACCCCAACATCATATGATAGAAGAAAGAAGATTCCATTCCGGAGAAGCATATGGCACAGAAAAAGGAAGAACAGAATAGAAAGACGGACGCGGGACTGTGGGTGCTGGTGCTTCTGTTGACTGCGTTTGGACTGGTGATGCTTTTATCCTCCAGTGAATATAATGGCAGAGTACGTTTTGGCGACTCTGCCTATTATTTTAAGAAACAGCTGTTTGCCACGTCACTCGGACTGATGGTGATGTATCTGGTGTCCCGGTGTCACTACCGGGTACTGGTGAGAATGGCACCGGCGGCATACCTGCTTTCTGTGATTTTGTCGGCCATGGTACTGGCGGTGGGGCAGGAAATCAATGGTTCCAGACGGTGGCTGAATCTTGGGCCTCTTTCTTTTCAGCCGTCGGAATTTGCGAAGATGGCAGTGATTCTGTTTCTGGTATGGCAGATAGAGCGGGCAGGCCAAAAGACACGGGGCATATGGTTTATGTGCCGGACTATGCTGACGCTTCTGCCCATCGTGGGGCTGGTGGGTACCAATAATCTGAGTACGGCAATCATTATTCTGGGGATCGGCGTGATGCTGATCTTTGTTTCCAATCCCAGATATCTTCCGTTTCTGGGAATCGGGGCGGCGGGTATCTGTTTTATGACGGTGTTTCTGGCGGCAGAGAGCTATCGGCTGGAGCGCCTGGCTATCTGGAGAAATCCGGAGAAATATGAAAAGGGATTTCAGACGATTCAGGGGCTGTACGCCATTGGAAGCGGAGGGCTGTTCGGGCGGGGGCTGGGGAGCAGCATTCAGAAGCTCGGGTTTGTGCCGGAAGCGCAGAATGATATGATTTTTTCCATTGTCTGTGAAGAACTGGGGCTTTGCGGAGCGATTCTGGTACTGGTCCTGTTTGCGCTTCTGCTGTGGAGACTCTGTGTGCTCGCCATGCACAGCATGGATCTGGAAGGCGCTCTGATCTGCACCGGTGTGATGGCCCATATGGCAATTCAGGTAATTCTGAATGTAGCGGTGGTAACCAACACCATTCCCAATACCGGGATCACGCTTCCGTTTGTCAGTTACGGAGGGACATCGGTTGTGTTTTTGCTGGGGGAAATGGGGCTGGCCCTGAGTGTGAGCAGTCACAATGTGAACCCCGATGCATATAATAGAAGATGAGAGACCCTGTGGGAGTGGAGGCATTGGGAGATATATGTATTACAGGAGGAGGGCCGCTTGGCGGTACCATATCTGTACAGAGCTCGAAAAACGCGGCGCTTCCCATGATGGCGGCTTCCTGTCTGCATAAGGGTACCAGCGTGCTCCGGGATTGTCCCAGGATTGCGGATGTCGATTCCATGATCCGGATTTTACGCCGGATGGGAGCTGATGTTCGGTGGGAGGGAAAGGATCTGTATCTCGACTGCAGCATATTGGAAAACATGGTCATTCCCGGCACGTACACAGAGCGTATGCGCTCTTCGGTGATTCTTTTGAGTGTTATGCTGGCGCGAAAAGGGCGGGGAAGTCTTGGATATCCCGGAGGATGCGTGATCGGAAAGCGGCCGATTGATATGCATCTGGCAGCCCTTGAGAAACTGGGAGTACAGATACGGGAATCACCGGAAGTGATAGAGGCAGAATGCGGTCGTCTGAAAGGAACGGGAATCTGTTTTCCGAAAAGAAGTGTAGGAGCCACGCAGCAGGGAATTCTGGCGGCTGTGCTGGCTGACGGGGAGACGGTTCTGGAAAACTGTGCCAGAGAGCCGGAAATCTGCTGGCTGTGTCGGTATCTTCAGTCGATGGGGGCCAGGATCGCCGGAGAGGGAAGTGACTGTATCCGTATTCAGGGAGTTTCGCAGCTGGAAGCAGGAGACTTTCGGGTTCCGCCGGACCGGATCGTGGCCGGAACTTATATCTGTGCGGCGGCGATCAGCAGGGGCTGCATCACGCTGGAACGATTTCCGGATGGGGAACTGGATGCCTTCCTGCAAGTATACCGGAAAATGGGTGGACAATATGAAGGGAAGAGTGGTAAACTATTAGCTAACGGAAATGGCGTGAGGTTTTCTCCCGGGCGGATCGTGACAGAAACCTATCCCGGATTTCCCACAGATCTGCAGGCTCCGCTGATGGCAGTGCTGACGACGATTGACGGAGTCAGCGAAATTACAGAGCAGATTTTCGAGAACCGTTTTCAGGTGGTACGGCAGATGAACAAAATGGGAGCCGATATCCGGGTGGAAGATCATACAGCGGTCATTTACGGAGGGAGACCTCTCAGGGGCAGCCGGGTACAGGCGCAGGAGCTGAGAGGAGGCGCGGCATTGATCCTGATGGCTCTGGCAGCCGAGGGGGAAACGTGGCTGGAAGGCGATTCCTTTATTCAGCGGGGGTATGAACATATCTGCGAAGATCTGAGCAGTGTTGGTGGTATGATTAAAAAAACACAGGAATATTAATATAAAATATGAGAGAATCCAATTACCGAAAAGGAATTCAGATAGATAAAAAAATATGGTATATTGCGGCAGGTGTTGGAGCAGCGGTTCTGTTGGGCCTGATCATTTTTTTCTTTACGTATTACAGAGTGGAGAATATTGAAGTGATGGGAAGCAGTCATTATTCGGAGGAAGAAATCAAGGAGATGGTGCTTCGCGGGCCGCTGGCCTCCAATTCTGTGCTTGCGCCGAAACTCTATACCAAGGACGCCACAGAGGATATTCCGTTTGTGGAGGGTTTCTCCGTGAAGCAGATCAACCGGAATACCATTGCGGTGAGTGTGAAGGAGAAGCATCCGGTGGGATGCATCCCCTATCTGGACAGCTACATTTATTTTGACCGGAACGGAATCTTTATCGAGGGTTCCCGGATCCGGGATGAGAGCGTTCCTTATTTTGACGGAATTCAGGTGGATCATGTGGTTATGAACGAAAAGCTTCCGATCAAGGGAACGACGATTCTGAACACAGCCGTTGCGCTTTCTACGATTTTCCAGAAAAATGAGATGGTGCCGGATCATATTCAGTTTGATGACAATTATCAGATCAGTCTGCTGTATGGAGATATTACGGTTATGCTCGGGAAGGACAGCTTTCTGGAAGACAAGATGGCCAGAGTGATATCCATTCTTCCGAAAATCCAGGGGAAAAAAGGGACACTCCATGCGGAAAATATCACAGACAGCATGAAGAACATCACTTTTGAGGAATACGTGGAGCCTGTGACGGCAGAAAACTGGACAGGCGGCTACGAGGAAGACGGAGAATATACCGGAACCGGGGAATATGATGAGGAGGGAAATCACGTCGGACCCAAACCGGAAGATTCGGACGGTGAGAATGCCGGAGAGGATGGAGACGGAGACAGCACAGATGACAGCGGCTATGAGGATCCATATGATTATGACTATCTTTATGGCTATGATTCCGGCTATGATTATGGCGGCTACAATTCCGGATACGACAGCTACGGCTACGATTCCGGCTACGATTATGGCTATTATTACGATTCCTATTCGTATTGAAAGACCGGCAGCGGCGGCAGGACAGCCATGCGAAAAATAGTGAAAAAAGTATAAAAAAACAAAATTAACAGTTGATTAATTCAAAAAAAAAATATATGATATAAATATGTATAGTCTGATATAATACACTGATTATGGATATCAGGAAGAAATAAAGGAGGAAGTACTTTGTTAGAGATTATGACAAATGAGGCTGAGTCATCTGCAAAGATCATAGTGATTGGTGTGGGTGGAGCCGGAAATAATGCAGTAAACAGAATGGTGGAAGAAGCCATCGGCGGAGTTGAGTTTGTAGGCGTAAACACAGATAAGCAGGCTTTGACTCTTTGCAAAGCTCCAACTGTACTTCAGATTGGTGAGAAAATCACAAAAGGACTTGGTGCCGGAGCACAGCCGGAGGTTGGCGCAAAGGCAGCAGAGGAGAGTATTGAAGAAGTGAAAGACCTGATTCAGGATGCGGATATGGTATTTGTTACCTGTGGTATGGGCGGCGGAACCGGAACCGGTGCGGCTCCTGTTATTGCAGCTGCAGCGAAGGAAATGGGAATCCTCACAGTCGGTGTTGTCACAAAGCCGTTCCGCTTTGAGGCAAAGACCCGCATGAATAATGCTCTTGCCGGAATCGAAAATCTGAAGAAGGCAGTAGATACATTGATTGTCATCCCGAATGACAAGCTTCTTGAGGTAGTTGACCGTCGTACAACCATGCCGGAAGCACTGAGAAAGGCAGATGAGGTTCTGCAGCAGGCAGTACAGGGCATCACAGACCTGATCAACCTGCCGGCACTGATCAACCTTGACTTTGCGGATGTTCAGACCGTTATGACAGACAAGGGAATTGCACATATCGGCATCGGTGAGGCGAGAGGTGATGACAAGGCGATGGAAGCTGTTCAGCAGGCAGTATCTTCCCCGCTTCTGGAGACCACCATCAAGGGTGCGACCCACGTTATCATCAATATTTCCGGAGATATCTCTCTTATGGATGCAAACGATGCTGCAAGCTACGTACAGGAGCTTACAGGAGAGGAAGCAAATATTATCTTTGGTGCAATGTATGATGATACGGTTGCAGATTATGCAAGAATTACCGTTATTGCTACCGGTATTGCAGATGTTTCTCAGAACACACCGTTTGGAAGAAACACAGGATCTTCCTTCACACAGAAGAGAACGACGGCAGGCGGCACATCCGGTATGGGAATGCCCAGCTTCAGCCTTCCCAGCATGAATGCCACACCGTTTACCACGAAGGTACCTACCAGTACCGTACAGAAAAAAGATATTCAGATTCCGGATTTCCTGAAAAACAGATAAGCTCCGGAGAAGAAATTTCAGACAGGATAAAAATAAAGAAGTGGAAAAGAATCACAGATTCCTTTCCACTTCTTTTGCGGAGTGTGCCCGGCGGTTCAGCCGGTGCCCTTCCCCGGATTAACCGCAGCGGAAGGTATCACATTTTGTCTCGCGGCAGTCACATGCATGACAGCCGGATACGTCAATGGCAGAAGCCGTGCATTTGCGGGCATCGTTATAGATGCATTTTTCTGCCTGACAGAGAATCTGGATCTTTTCACAGCCGCTGCCGTCGGCACTGCTGTTTTTGGCAGATGCATCGGTTCTCTCCCGGAAGCTTCCGCAGCTTGTCTCATCCGGCCGGGAAGCATTTTCTCCGATGACATCGATCTCACCCCGGGAGCACAGTTCGTTTTTGTTGTAGACGCATGTCATTGCAGAACATCTTAAAAGGGTCATGATTCATCCTCCTGTACCTGTTTTTTCGGAAAAGTGGGATACTTCTCCGTGTACAGGAATAGTATGGATAAAAACATGAAAAATATACTTGACTTCTTAAAAAAACAATGTTATCTTTATACAGTACGTGAGTACGTGAAGAAAAGAAAGCAGAGTTCCACTCTCACCTCAGCGCGATCGACATGCGACTCAGGTTTATATTGCACGGCACCGCAGCAGGTGTGTTAGGTTCGTATGTGCGGATCTGTGTAGTAGAAGTGTGGAGTCTGTCCGCACTTTTTTTGTTGCACAGGAAATGATTCCCCGGATAGCAGAAGTATTTTGCGCGGGGCTGCGGGACAGGGTTTGAGATCTGTCTGCTTATTCTGTACAGCAGATGTATTCAGGTATGTTTGAGACAGGGGCAGCATGTGCAGTACACATTTTTGTTCCGGGGGTGAGCGAGAGAGTCTCTTGCTGCAGAGGTTGAAAAAAAGGTTTATCATGTATGGAGGTGCACGACAATTAGCAATTTAATGATTAACGAACAGATCAGAGATAAGGAAGTACGTCTGATTGGACCGGATGGTTCCCAGATGGGAATCGTATCCGCTAAGGAAGCGATGGCAAAAGCACAGGAAGCAGGGCTGGATCTGGTAAAAATTGCCCCGCAGGCAAAACCGCCCGTATGTAAGATCATTGACTATGGAAAATATCGCTATGAGCTGGCGAGAAAAGAAAAAGAAGCAAAGAAGAAACAGAAAGTCATTGAAGTAAAAGAAGTGCGCCTTTCTCCGAACATTGATACCAACGACCTGAAAACAAAGGTCAGTGCAGCGAGAAAATTCCTTTCCAAGGGAGACCGGGTAAAGGTTACACTCCGGTTTCGTGGAAGAGAGATGGCACATATGGCAAGCAGCAAGCATGTCCTGGATGACTTTGCGCAGATGCTGTCAGATGTGGCAAATGTGGAAAAAGCGCCGAAGGTGGAAGGCAGAAGCATGACAATGTTCCTGTCCGAAAAACGCTAGGTGTTAGGAAAGTCGATAAGACTTTGGCTATATATAAATAAAAGATACAGTTCAAGGAGGAAACAGCAATGCCAAAAATGAAAACTTGTAGAGCAGCAGCAAAACGTTTCAAAAAGACAGGAACAGGAAAATTAGTAAGAAATAAAGCTTATAAAAGCCATATTCTGACAAAGAAATCTCAGAAGAGAAAAAGAAATCTCAGAAAATCCACCGTTGTTGATTCTACAAACGTTAAGAGCATGAAGAAAGTATTACCATATTTATAAAAAGTAAGAAGACAGAGACGACGAACAGGAGGAAAATGAGAAATGGCAAGAATTAAAGGCGGATTAAACGCAAAGAAAAAACATAATCGTGTATTAAAACTGGCAAAAGGTTACAGAGGAGCCCGCTCCAAACAGTACAGAGTTGCAAAACAGTCTGTAATGAGAGCACTTACCAGCTCTTATGCAGGACGCAAACAGAAAAAACGCCAGTTCAGACAGCTGTGGATCGCACGTATCAACGCAGCAGCAAGAATGAACGGACTTTCCTACAGCAAAATGATGCATGGCCTGAAGGTTGCAAACATCGATATCAACAGAAAAATGCTGGCAGAAATGGCAGTTAATGATGCAGAAGGATTTGCAGCTCTGGCTGAAATCGCAAAGAAAGCAATTGCATAATCGTGCTTATCGGCCCCGGACCATCGTCCGGGGCCATTTTTGGGACTCAAAAACCATAAAAAAGGGCGGAATTATAAAAATTCTATTAATTAGCACTTGCAATCGCTAAAGCGCAATGCTATAATTTTACCATTGACAAACAGGAGAATATATCGCTGGGAAGCCAAAGCCGGCTGGTAGGGACCAGTGGGCTTTTTACCGTAGAACAGAACAGATTCCGGGATGGTATTCTGCTGAAATCAGAAGGAGGATAATTATTATGAGAAATTTGAAAAAAGTTCTTAGTGTGACAGCGGCAGCAGCAATGGTAGCAGCTATGCTTCCGACAGCTGTATTTGCAGAAGATGCAGAAACGTTCAAAATTGGTGTAATCGGACCGATGACAGGTGACTATGCACAGTACGGTACAAACGTATACAATGCAGCAGTGATCGCAGCAGAAGAAGTAAATGCAAACGGCGGATTCAACGGATATCAGGTAGAGATCCTGGATGCAGGCGATGACCAGGGTGATCCGGAGAAATCGGTAAACGCATACAATGACCTTCTTGACAAAGGTATGCAGATGCTTTGCGGTACCGTTACTTCCGGTGCATGTATCGCAGTTGGCGCAGAAGCTGCAGAGAGCACATTCCTGCTCACACCGTCTGCAACAGCAGTAGACTGTATCACAGCTGGTTCCAATGAGTTCCGTATGTGCTTCACAGACCCGGCTCAGGGAACAAAATCCGCAGAATACATTGCAGAAAAAGGTCTTGCAACAAAGGTTGCAGTTCTTTATGATTCCATGGCAGACTACAATGTAGGTGTTCATGATGCATTCGTTGCAGCAGCACCGGACAACGGTCTGGAAGTTGTAGCGGACGAAGCATACACAACAGACAGCAACACAGACTATTCTGTACAGCTTTCCAAGATCGCAGAGAGCGGAGCTGAGCTTCTGTTCCTTCCGAACTACTACTCTGACAATGCTCTGATTCTTCAGCAGGCAAACGAAGCCGGTATGGATATCCTGTTCTTCGGTGTTGACGGTATGGATGGTATCCTGAGTGTAGAAAACTTTGATACCTCTCTTGCAGAAGGCGTTATGCTTCTGACACCGTTTGCAGCAACCGCTGAAGATGAAGCGACTGTAAACTTTGTAAAAGCATACAATGAGAAATACAACGGTGAGACACCAAACCAGTTCGCAGCAGATGCTTATGATGTTATCTATGCTATGCAGGCAGCTGCAGAAGTTGCCGGAATTACACCGGATATGTCCAATGAAGACATCAGTGCAGCAATGACAGAAGCTATGCTGACAATCGAAGTAAACGGTCTGACAGGTGCTGCAAAATGGACAGAGGACGGAGAATGCGATAAAGCTCCGAAGGCATTTGTGATCAAAGACGGCGTATACGCAGAAATGGAGTAATCCATCGACAGTGTGATAGGTTATGACACTTCCCTGAGTACGCAGGGGATTGCCGTTTTAAGAAACGGAGGACGGTTACCTGTGAATATACGGAACCGTCCTCCACTTTTATTTTTCGATAACAGTAGTGATAAAAGAATCGATGAGGTGCACTATGAGTTTTATATCTTATTTAAAAGATGGTATAAGCTTGGGCAGTATATATGCAATTATCGCGCTGGGCTATACGATGGTGTATGGAATTGCGAAAATGCTGAATTTTGCCCATGGAGATGTTATCATGGTAGGTGCGTTTGTAATTCTGACCGCAATTACCAAAGCAGGAATGTCCCCGCTGGTATCCATACTGATCGCCGTTGCTTTCTGTACGGTTCTGGGCATTACGATCGAGAAGATTGCATATCGTCCCCTTCGTAAGGCGTCCTCGAATCTGGCTGTTCTGATTACGGCAATCGGTGTCAGCTATTTGCTGCAGAATCTGGCTCTGCTGATTTTCGGGGCAGATGCAAAAAGCTTTGTTACAGTGATCAACGTTCCGGCTGTGACATTATTTGACGGAAAACTGATGATCAAGGGAATTACCATTGTGACCATTGTTGCCTGCATTATCATTATGACAGTGCTTACTCTGTTTGTTAAGAAAACAAAACCGGGCCGTGCCATGCAGGCGGTATCGGAGGACCGTGATGCGGCTCAGCTGATGGGAGTGAATGTAAATGCAACAATTTCCCTTACCTTTGCCATCGGTTCCGGCTTGGCAGCAATTGCGGGTCTGCTTCTGTGCTCGGCTTATCCGACGCTGACAGCCTATACCGGTGCCATGCCGGGTATCAAGGCGTTTGTGGCAGCTGTATTCGGCGGGATCGGATCGATTCCGGGAGCCATGGTCGGAGGGATTCTTCTTGGTGTGATTGAGATTTTCGGAAGGGCATACATCTCTTCACAGGTAGCGGATGCCATTGTATTTGCCGTATTAATTATCGTACTTCTTGTAAAACCCACCGGACTGTTCGGAAAGAACATTCAGGAGAAAGTGTAAGGTGGACGATATGAAAAAGATGAATAAGACAACAAAAAAGAATGCGACAACATATCTGACCGTACTGATTTTATTTGTAGTTGTACAGACACTTTCCGCAACCGGAAATCTGTCCAGGCTTCTGACGGGACTTCTGGTTCCGCTGTGTGTTTATATTATTGCAGCGGTTTCTCTGAATCTGGTGGTTGGCTTTTCCGGAGAACTGAGTCTGGGCCATGCAGGGTTCATGTGTGTGGGAGCATACTCCAGCGCACTGTTTTCCCATGTGATGGCAGATGCCATTCCGTCGGTTCCGAGATTTATCCTTACGATTCTGGTAGGCGCTGCTGTGGCAGGTGTCTGCGGTATTCTGATCGGAATTCCGGTTCTGAGACTGCGTGGAGACTATCTGGCAATCGTAACACTGGCATTTGGAGAGATCATCAAAAATCTGATCAACATTCTCTATGTTGGTGTAGATGAAAACGGACTGCATGTTGCAACCAGCTCGGCAGGAATCAAGCTTGCCCCGGGCGGAAAACAGATTCTGAAGGGTGCGCTTGGTATTTCCGGTACAGCGACGCTTTATAAGGATATCAAGGATTACTTTTTCCCGATCGGTGTGATTTTGATTCTGATCACGTTGTTTATCGTACAGAATCTGGTGAATTCCAGAAGCGGCCGCGCGATCATGTCCACACGTGACAACCGGATCGCCGCAGAGTCCATCGGAATCAATGTGACGAAGTACAAGCTGCTGGCTTTTTCGATTTCCGCAGCGCTGGCAGGAGTAGCCGGTGTGCTTTATTCCCACAATCTTTCCATGCTGAAGGTTTCTGTTTTTGACTATAACATGTCCATTCTGGTTCTGGTATATGTGGTACTGGGCGGTATCGGAAACATCTGGGGTTCCATTATTGCGACCATTATCCTGTATGCACTTCCGGAACTTCTTCGTGGATTTGCAAACTACCGTATGCTGATTTATGCGATCGTCCTGATTGTGATGATGCTGTTTAACTGGGCACCGGCAGCCAGGGACTGGAGAAGCCGTGTACTGGAAAAAATCACAGGCGGAAAACATAAAAAGGAGGCGGCTTGATCATGGCAATGCTTGAAGTGAATCATTTGTCTATTCAGTTTGGCGGCCTTCGTGCTGTAGATAATTTTAATCTGAAAATTGAAAAAGGACAGCTGTACGGCCTCATCGGTCCGAACGGCGCCGGGAAGACGACGGTTTTCAACCTGCTCACAGGTGTATATAAGCCGACCGAAGGAATTATAAAACTGGACGGTAAGGATATCACCGGTAAGAACACCATCGATATCAACAAGGCCGGTATCGCGAGAACGTTTCAGAACATCCGTCTGTTCAAGAACATGCCTGTGCTGGACAATGTCAAGACGGGACTTCACAATGACAGGGAATATACATATTCCGCGCTGACCGGCATTCTGAAGCTGCCGAAGTATTTTAAGACAGAAAAGGCAATGAATGAACGCGCGATGGAAATTCTGAAGGTGTTTGACCTGGATCGTGAGGCAGACTATCTTGCCGGAAATCTGCCATACGGCAAACAGCGTAAGCTGGAGATTGCCCGTGCACTTGCCACAGAGCCGAAGCTCCTTCTTCTGGATGAGCCGGCTGCCGGTATGAACCCCAATGAAACACAGGAACTGATGGATACCATCCGCTTTGTCCGGGACCATTTTGATATGACCATTCTTCTGATTGAGCATGATATGAAGCTGGTGGGCGGTATCTGCGAGGAACTGACAGTTCTGAACTTTGGCCAGGTGCTTACTCAGGGTGAGACATCCAAAGTCCTGAATGATCCGGCAGTTATCACGGCATATCTGGGCGAATAGGAGGAATGTACTTATGGCAATGTTGGAAGTTAAGGATTTACAGGTATACTACGGAGTGATACAGGCTCTGAAGGGGATTTCCTTTGAGGTAAACAAAGGGGAGGTCATTGCCCTGATCGGTGCAAACGGAGCGGGAAAGACGACGACCCTGCAGACTCTGACCGGCATTCTTTCCCCGAAATCCGGAAGCATTCTGTTTGAGGGAAAAGAGATCACAAAGGTCCCTGCACATAAGATTGTGCAAATGGGTATGGCACATGTGCCGGAGGGACGTCGTGTATTTTCGGATATGACCGTATATGAGAACCTTCTGATGGGTGCCTATACCAGAAAAGACAAAAATGAAATACAGGAAAGTCTGAGCATGGTTTACAGACGTTTCCCCCGTCTGGAGGAGCGGAAAAGCCAGCGTGCAGGCACACTTTCCGGTGGTGAGCAGCAGATGCTGGCCATGGGCCGGGCGTTGATGAGCAAGCCGAGCATTATTCTCATGGATGAACCGTCGATGGGTCTGTCGCCGATTTTTGTAAATGAGATTTTTAATATTATCAAAGATGTCAGCGAGAGCGGCACAACGGTTCTTCTGGTTGAGCAGAATGCAAAGAAAGCGCTTTCCATTGCGGATCGTGCGTATGTTCTGGAAACCGGAAATATCACCATGGGCGGTAATGCGAATGATCTGCTTCATGATGAGGCAGTACAGAAGGCTTATCTGGGTGAATAAAAACGGGAGGTGCTTACATGAGTAATCTGGTTGTTACGATTGCAAGAGAATATGGAAGCGGCGGACGTACCGTAGGAGAAATGCTGGCGAAAAAGCTGGGAATCGGCTTCTATGACAAACAGATCATTCACATGGCTTCTGATATGAGCGGAATCGATGTGGGACTGTTTGGAAAGGTGGAGGGAGGAGATACGGTGAAATCTTCTCTGTTCAACAAAACAGGACTTTACAAGGGGGATCTGATTGCTCCCAATGAAAAAGGCTTTATTTCTGATGAAAATATTTTCAATTATCAGGCGAAAGTGATTGAGGACCTGGCAGAGAAGGAATCCTTCGTAGTCGTTGGCCGCTGTGTCAACCATGTCCTCAAGGACAGACCGAATACGGTTCGCGTGTTCATACATGCGCCGTGGGAATTCCGTGTGCGCCAGTCCGAAGGCAAGATTGCAGGCTCCAGAAGCGATATTGAGAAATTCCTTCAGAAAGATGATAAACGCAAGATGGAGTATTATCGTCGCTTTGCCGGCGGAGACTGGATGGATGCCACAAACTATGATTTGTGTCTGAACAGCGGAAAGCTTGGTTTTGAAAAGTGTGTGGAGGCCATCGAAGATTATATCAATCTGATTCAGAAATAGGCGGTCAGATGTGTATCCCAAAAATAGAATCCTTCGGGATTCTATTTTTTGTTGTGCACATATACTGGTAAGGAAGAACATTTTTCCGGAGGAAGAATGGAGAAAAGAAAGAGTTCTGTAATATTTCGCCGGATATTCTGGATTCTGTTGTATGCAGCCGGATGTGTTGCCGCGGGCCGGATAGAAGGTCTTCCGGCAGTTACAGCAGATATCCGGCAGGCACCCTGCGTGGCACTCACCTTTGATGATGGTCCTGACAGAAAGTATACACCGCAGCTCCTGGACGGACTGAAGGAACGCGGGGTAAAGGCAAGCTTTTTTGTGATTGGGAAAAACATTTCCGGAAATGAGGAACTTCTGGTGCGGATGAAAGAGGAGGGGCACCTCATTGGAAACCATACCTACAGTCATGTGCAGCTTAATAAAATTTCATCGGAGAAAGCCAGAGAAGAAGTGGAGAAGACCAGCAATGAAATATTTGAAGTGACCGGGGTATATCCTTCGTATATCCGGCCGCCCTTTGGGGCATGGCCGAAGCAGCTGGATCTGGCAGTGACAATGTTTCTGGTGATGTGGGATATAGACACACTGGACTGGAAAAGCAAAAGTATTTCGTCCATTGTTCAGATTGTGGAAACGGAAGTGAAAGACGGATCCATTATACTGATGCACGATGAGTATGCCACATCTGTGGAAGCGGCGCTGAAAATTGTTGATATTCTCAGAGAACAGGGATTCCGGTTTGTTACCGTGGATGAGATGCTGGTGGTGTGACACAGCAGGCCGTATTTCCTGCCGCAGCAAGCTGGCTGCGGCGAAAGGTATGATGCGGCGTGTCCTGGAAATTACGGTTGAAAAACGCGGTACTTCAGAGTATACTTAATGCATCAGAACAAATGTGCGGATTGTGAAGGGACAAAGAAAAATGGATTTATTTGAATATGCTAAATCAAAAACACTGGACAGAGAATCGCCTCTGGCATCCAGACTGCGGCCTTCCACACTGGATGAGGTGGTAGGACAGCAGCACATTGTGGGAAAGGATAAGCTGCTCTATCGTGCCATAAAGGCAGATAAGCTCACATCCGTAATATTTTACGGACCGCCGGGTACGGGAAAGACGACGCTTGCCAGGGTGATCGCAAATACCACCAGTGCGGATTTTACGCAGATCAATGCGACCGTAGCCGGAAAAAAAGATATGGAAGAGGTTGTGAAGCAGGCACAGAACAATCTCGGAATGTATGGAAAAAAAACAATTCTGTTTATCGATGAGATTCACCGTTTTAATAAAAGTCAGCAGGATTACCTTCTTCCGTTTGTGGAGGACGGAACGGTGATTCTGATCGGTGCCACGACAGAAAACCCGTATTTTGAAGTGAACGGTGCGCTTCTTTCCCGGTCAGTGATTTTTGAACTGCATCCTCTGGAAAAAGAGGAAATCCGGGAGCTTCTTTTGCGGGCGGTAAATGATACGGAAAAAGGGATGGGAAGCTATCGGGCGGTGATCGACGAGGACGCGCTGGATTTTCTGGCAGATATGGCAGGGGGAGATGCGCGGAATGCGCTGAATGCGCTGGAACTGGGTGTGCTCACCACTCCGAGAGCGGAGGATGGAAAGATTCATCTGACGCTTGAGGTGGCCGGTGAATGTATTCAGAAGCGGGTGGTCCGCTATGATAAAAAAGGAGACAACCACTACGATATTATTTCTGCATTTATCAAGAGCATGCGTGGATCCGATCCGGATGCGGCAGTCTATTATCTTGCAAAAATGCTTTATGCCGGTGAGGACGTGAAATTTATTGCCAGAAGGATCATGATTCTGGCATCTGAGGATATCGGAAATGCGGATCCGCAGGCAATCTGTGTGGCTGCAGCGGCGGCGCAGGCAGTGGAGCGTGTGGGAATGCCGGAATCGCAGATCATCCTGTCTCAGGCTGTGACCTATATGGCATGTGCGCCGAAGAGTAACGCTGCCGTAAATGCGATTTCCGCTGCCATGGAGAGCGTAAAACGGACCAGAACCACAGTCCCGGCGCATCTGCAGGATGCACATTACGGAGGCCATGAAAAGCTGGGGCATGGCGTGGGATATAAATATGCCCATAATTATCCGAATCACTATGTGGAACAGCAGTACCTTCCGTCAGAGATTCTGGGAGAGCATTTTTATGAGCTCAGTGATATGGGATATGAAAAAGAACTTAAGAAGCGGATGCGTCAGATTCGGGAAGAAAACTGAGAACCGGAAATGGAGGAGCTACAGAAGCTCCTCCATAATTTTTTCGTATATGGTCTGACTTTTCTGGGGCCAGCTGCGGCACATGGCCTTTGCGGCTTCCAGTCCCGGTACAGTCATGGTAAGATCCACCAGAGCCACATTTTTCTCTACGATCTGACAGTGAATGGCACAGCTCCCCTGGGGTGTCTGATAGTATTCGGCCGGAGTGAGGATCCGGTCTTCCACCGCGTAATTCATGTTGCGGAGATATTCCAGAACATCCTCCCGGATCTGGGCGGACAGCTCCTCCTCAAAAAAGGACAGAGTGCTGTTTCCGTCTTCGGTGAGACGATAATAAGAGGTGTTACCGATGGTCTGTTTCTCTGCGAGCTCTGCTTCTACAAGCTCCGATATGGCCTGCTGCAGGTTAAAATAGTTGGTGTACTCGCGATCCAGAATAAATTCGGAAATCTGTGAGTTGGTTAATGCCTCGCTGGAATGCTTCAGCATAAACAGTACGATCAGTTTATAAGTTGTAAAAGGTGCTGCCATAAACTACCTCCTGAAATATTTTCCCTGATAAGCGTCTTCTTCTTTCATGCGATGATGGAGAAGATTCAGTACTTCCCGCTTGCGGCTGGCCCATTCCGGGGCGATGAGGAGTTCTTTTGGTCCGTCCCCTGTGACACGGTGGATCACGATCCGGGGATCCAGATGCTCCAGACAGCGGATGACCAGGTCGATGTAGGCATCCCGTTCAAGTACCGCAAACCGCTGGCTCCGGTAATCCGCTGCCAGGTCGGTGCCCTCCAGAACGTGAAGAAGCTGCAGCTTGATTCCCTGAATGTCCATATGGTTTAAATATTCCATTGTCTGCAGGATTTTATCCGGGTCTTCACCGGGAAGGCCCAGAATCGTATGGACGATCACTTCAATACCGCGTGCGCGAAGCCTCTGCACGGCCTGTTCAAAACAGGAAAGCGGGTAACCTCTCCGGATGTATGCAGCGGTCTCTTCGTGGATGGTCTGCAGTCCCAGCTCGATCCAGACCGGTTTGATCTGATTCAGTTCGAAGAGGAGCGCAAGGACATCCTCCGGCAGACAGTCCGGACGGGTTCCGATGGAAAGCGCAGCGACATCCGGATGTGCGATGGCCTCTTCAAAAATATGCCGGAGATGGGTGACCGGTGCATAGGTATTGGTATAGGCCTGGAAATAGGCGATGTATTTTCTGATCGGGCGTTTGGCACTGAGCAGTGAAATCTGGGCGTTGATCTGTCCGGTAATGGATAAAGCGGCATCCGCCGCAAAATCGCCGCTTCCGCCGGCACTGCAGAAAATACATCCTCTGTGATCCAGCTTTCCGTCACGATTCGGGCAGGACATGCCGCCGTTTAGGGTAACCTTATATACTTTTTCGCCGAATCGCTCCCGCAGCATATAATCCAGGGAGTGGTAGGGCTTGTCGGACCATTTATTCATTGCTGATTGTCTCATCTGCCGGTGCGGCAGTTTCCTCCGGAATATATTTGTCAAAAATTTTTACCAGGAAGATGGAATTCAGATATGCGACAACGGCACCTCCCACGAAAAACATCAGCATCAGAACCGTGGCCTGAAACCGGGCAGAGGGGGCCATGAAAAATCCGGCGAAGGGCAGTGCGGCAATCACGAGCATGATGATCGTATAAGGAAGATGACGGATTGCCATCAGAATGGCATTCTGCAGTGTCCCGCGGATGGTGTTGTAAAATTTTGACAGGATCGGATAGGCGTACAGGTAAGTCATTGCGAACAGTGTTCCGATCAGTGCAAACAAGCAGACGAATACCTTTGAGGTGATTCCGCCCATCTGGCCGATGATGGTGATATCCATATATAAAATGACACTCATCACCAGAAAGATGATATTCATGATGGTTGCCTGACGGAAATTCTGGCGAAATGCTTTGAAAAAGCTTCTGACAATATACGATTCTTCATTGCGGACCATTTTCAGTGTGACATAAAAAAGAGAGGTCAGAGAAGCTCCGATGGTAATCACCGGGATACAGCAGACCAGACACAGAATATTCAGAATGATCAGATCCCCCACACGTCCCATAAATATAAAAAATTTATTGTCCATGTTAAAAATACGTCCCATATATGTAATTCCTCCTGAACAAAATGTTATGTATACCTGTAACGGATGATACCGGGGCAAAGGATGCCGGACAGACGGCTTCGCACTTCATGCTCCCCAAATCTGGTATCAACTGATTACAGAATAGTATAACGAATCTGTATGAAAAAAGCAAATGGATTCGGCGGGAAAAGAGAAGAAAAAGAGCTTGCTCTTCATATTTTAAAGTGTTAAAATGATAACAGTGGAAAAAAGCATATTCTATTTTTATAAGGAGTAGAGTCATGAGCAAGAAGATCAGGACAGAGGCAGTGGATGACCTTTTTGAGGCGATCCTCAGCCTGCAGAATAAGGAAGAGTGCTATACCTTTTTTGAAGATGTGTGCACGATCAATGAGCTGCTATCCATTTCCCAGCGCTTTGAAGTTGCAAAGATGTTGATGGATAAGCGTACATATCTGGATATTTCGGAAAAGACGGGGGCATCTACCGCAACGATCAGTCGTGTGAACCGCTCTCTGAATTATGGAAATGACGGGTATGAGATGGTTTTATCGCGGATGAAAGAAAAATGAAGACGACTGCCATGAAGAAAACGGCCGGTCCGGATCAGGACTGGCCGTTTTCTTTGGCAGAAGCTTTTTTTGGCTTTTCTTTTTTGCTCTTTTTTTCCTCTGCAGGAGGGGAAATCTCATCGATCATCTGTTCGATGATCATTTTTTTCAGATAGACATCAAAACTGAGCTGACAGATAAAGGAAAAATTATGGAGAAATTCCTGATCCTGGGCATCTGCATCGTCAAATGTTTTCTCGGAGATCTGCCAGGAGCGAAGAAGATCCTTCTGAAGCGTCACGATCCGGGTCTTTTCCATACTGAACACCTCATTGTAGATGTACGTCAGATCCTTGTCAGGGGAGGCGTTGAAATACTTTTCGGTGATGGGACCCATCAGGGTTTTAATGTCATTGATCGACAGAATATTTTTAAAGTAATAGATGAACAGCATCATCAGAAGATGCTCTTTGGAATAGCGCTTTTTTTCCGGAGGGGGAAGCAGCTTGTTCTTGGCATAGTTATTGATCATGGTCTTAGTCAGGATCTTATCGTCCGGATAGCGTTTGGTGGACGCAAGCTGTTCTTCCATGAAGGTCGTGACCTGATCCATATACAGGTCAATGTTTGGAAGGTCTTCCGGTTTGATATAATCAAGCCGGGCAATGCTTTCCAGGATTTTTTTCAGAAATTCTTTCGAATCGCTTGTCATGTTTTTCACCTCTACGCCTTATTATATAGTTTTTGATACTACTTGTAAATGATTTTTAAAATAAAATTTTTGGTTTCTCTTCGTCTTGTGGGAATGTATGTTCTTATGATATGATAGCCACAGGAAAAAGAATTCTGGAGGAATTGGAATGAATATTTATGATACACTGAATCCGCAGCAGCAGGAGGCTGTCTTACATACAGAAGGTCCGCTTCTGATCCTGGCGGGAGCCGGGTCCGGAAAAACGCGGGTGCTGACACACCGGATTGCCTATCTCATGGAGGAAAAGGGTGTGAATCCATGGAACATTCTGGCGATTACCTTTACCAATAAAGCGGCGCAGGAGATGCGGGAGCGGGTGGACAAAATTGCAGGCTTCGGTTCGGAAAGTGTCTGGGTATCCACGTTCCATTCTGCCTGTGTGCGGATCTTGCGCAGATATATTGACCGTCTGGGCTATGACCACAATTTTGCCATTTATGACGCAGATGACCAGAAGACTCTGATGAAGGACATCTGCAGACAGATGAATGTGGATACAAAAATTTACAAAGAGCGTTCCCTTCTGGCACAGATTTCCCATGCAAAGGATGAACTGATTTCTCCGGATGAAATGGAGATGAATGCGGCCGGTGATTACAATAAAAAGAAGGTTGCGGCTATTTACCGGGAATATCAGGCTGCGCTGCGCAAAAACAATGCGCTGGATTTTGATGATCTGATCTGCAAAACCGTGGAGCTGTTTCAGCATTGCGATGATGTTCTGCAGTCCTATCAGGAGCGTTTTCGCTATATTATGGTAGATGAGTACCAGGACACCAACACGGCGCAGTTCCGGCTGATCAGCCTGCTGGCGGCCAGATATGAAAATCTGTGTGTGGTGGGAGATGACGATCAGTCGATCTATAAATTCCGCGGCGCCAACATCGGAAACATACTGGGCTTTGAGAGAGTATTCCCGAATGCAAGGGTGATCCGTCTGGAACAGAATTACCGTTCCACACAGAACATCCTGAATGCGGCAAATCATGTGATTGCAAACAATGTGCAGAGAAAGCCCAAAACTCTCTGGACACAGAATGAAGAGGGGCAGAAGATTCATTTCCGGCAGTTCCTGAATGCCTACGAGGAGGCGGAATATGTGACCGGTGAGATTGCGAAAGCACACAGGGAGGGACGGTGCAGGTACAGCGACTGTGCCATCCTGTACCGGACCAATGCCCAGTCCCGTCTGTTTGAAGAAAAATTTCTTCTGGCAAACATTCCTTACAAGATCGTGGGCGGTGTGAATTTCTATGCCCGCAAGGAGATCAAGGATCTGCTCAGCTATCTGAAGACTATTGACAACGCCAGAGACGATCTGGCAGTCCGCAGAATCATCAATGTCCCGAAGCGGGGAATCGGTGCGACGACCATCGGGCGGGTGCAGGACTATGCGCAGAAGATGGAGATCAGTTTTTATGACGCGCTGCGTGTGGCGGAGGAAGTTCCTGCCATCGGAAGAAGCCTGAATAAGATCGACGGCTTTGTGACCTTTATCCAGACTCTGAAGAGCAAGGCGCAGGCCTGTACCGTGAAAGAACTGCTGGAAGAGGTTATCGGGATGACCGGATATGTGGAAGAACTGGAGGCAGAGGACACAGAGGAATCCAGAGCACGTATTGAAAACATCAATGAGCTGATCTCCAAAACCGTTTCTTATCAGGAAGCCATGGAGGAGCAGAATCTGCCGGCAACACTTTCTGGATTTCTGGAAGAGATTGCGCTCGTGGCAGATATTGATACCGTGGATCCGGATCAGGATTATGTGCTGCTGATGACGCTGCACAGTGCAAAGGGTCTGGAATTTCCGGTGGTGTTTCTCGCCGGAATGGAGGATGGGATTTTCCCCAGCTATATGACCATTACGGCAGATGATATTTCCGAGCTGGAGGAGGAGCGCCGCCTGTGCTACGTGGGAATCACTCGTGCCATGAAAGAGCTGACCATGACTGCGGCGCAGCAGAGAATGATCCGGGGAGAGACACAGTACAACAAGGTTTCCAGATTTGTGAGAGAGGTACCCAGAGAGCTGGTGGATCTGGGGAATGAGATCCGTGAAAAGAAAATTCAGCCGGAGCGCGGCGGGATTGCACCGGACAGTGTTTACGGTCAGATGAAACTTGCGTTTCAGGCAAAAAAATTTCAGCCGCGGGAATTTAAGGTCACCAAGGCATCCTCTCTGGACTATGGCGTGGGTGATACGGTTCGTCATGTGAAGTTCGGTGTCGGCATTGTGAAGGCGATTGTGGAGGGCGGCCGTGATTATGAGGTGACGGTGGACTTTGATAAAGTCGGTGTGAAAAAGATGTTCGCCAGTTTTGCAAAACTGAAGAAAATCTGAAACGGCTGAACTGAAAATACATAAAAATATACTTTTCTATGGTAAAATGAAAGAAACGGTGGTATAATACATTTAATAGCGGAGAAATCCGGCGAATAAATGAGAGGATGGTTGAAAACAATGAATGTAAAAATTGATGAATTGATAGCAGCATTGACAAAAAAAGAAGAAGAGAAGCAGAAAAATACGGTCCTCTGGGTACTGGCAATCATAGGTGCAGTGGCAGCAGTGGCAGGAATTGCATTTGCAGTGTATCGTTTCTTCGCTCCGGATTATCTGGAGGACTTTGAAGAAGATTTCGATGATGATTTTGACGATTATTTTGAGGATGAAGAGGAATAATCGCGGCGAATTGTCTGTGCGGCTTTGTCAGGCGATGACCTGAAAAATACAGATTTTTATGTATAGCTCCGGTTTATGCCGGAGCTATTTTTTCGGAGGGAATTATGAAAAAAGGTGAGATTTACGAAGGCCTGATTGAGAAGGTGGAGTATCCCAATAAGGGAATTGTGTATGTGGGAGAGCAAAAGGTAACGGTGAAAAACGGGATTCCCGGCCAGAAAATCCGGTTTCTGATTCATAAGAAGCGATCCGGCCGGGCAGAGGGAAGAATTCTGGAAGTATTGGAGAGCTCTCCTCTGGAAACGAGAGAGCCGCAGTGCAGCATTTTTCCGGCATGCGGAGGCTGCATGTATCAGACGATGTCCTATGAGGAGCAACTGAAAATGAAGGAAGAGCAGATCCGGAATATCCTGGATGCTGCGGTGAAGGCGGGCGGACAGAAGGAATACCGATGGGAGGGAATCCACAGAAGTCCCATCGAATTCGGATACCGGAACAAAATGGAGTTTTCTTTTGGAGATGCCTGTAAGGATGGACCGCTGTCTCTGGGACTTCACAAGAAGGGCAGCACCTACGATGTACTGACGGCAGCGGACTGCAGGCTGGTACACAGGGACATGACAGAAATCCTGAAATGTGTTCTGGCATATTTTCAGGAACGGGAGGTTCCATATTACAAAAAAATGCAGCACACCGGTTATCTGCGGCACCTTCTTCTGCGAAGAAGTGTCACCAGCTCGGAAATTCTGGTACACCTTGTGACCACCTCTCAGGAGGAACATGATCTGCAGCCGTTGAAGGAAGCACTTCTGAAACTGGAGCTGGAAGGCGAGATTGTGGGAATCATGCATATCATAAACGATTCTCTGTCAGATGTGGTGCAGAGCGATGAGACACGCGTTCTGTATGGAAGGGATTATTTCTATGAAACGCTTTTGGGTCTGCAGTTTAAAGTCAGTACCTTTTCTTTCTTTCAGCCGAACTCCCTTGCCGCAGAGGTGCTGTATTCCATCGTCCGGGAATATCTGGGCGATACGAAGGATCTGGAGGTGTTTGACCTTTACAGCGGGACCGGAACCATTGCCCAGCTGGCAGCTCCTGTGGCAGCAGAAGTGATCGGGGTCGAGATTGTGGAAGAGGCGGTGCGCGCGGCCAGAGAAAATGCGCAGAGAAACGGGCTGTCCAACTGTCGGTTTATTGCAGGGGATGTGCTGAAGGTTCTGGACGAAGTGGAGAAAAAACCGGATGTGATCATTCTGGATCCGCCCCGTGACGGCATTCATCCGAAGGCGCTGCCGAAAATTCTGTCTTATGGCGTGGATCACATTGTGTATATCTCCTGTAAGGCGACCAGTCTGGCCCGGGATCTGGAAGGCTTTTACGCAGCCGGATATCAGGTGGAACGCGCCTGCTGCGTAGACCAGTTCTGCGAGACCGTTCACGTTGAGACAATCTGTTTGCTGTCAAGGGCTGCATCGATTGACGACAACGCTGCAGACTCTCAGAAGGCTTTCGTCAGGTGAGTCGTGATACGAAGCATTATAATCGCCAAATGATTATTGCAGTTGGCTTTAAGGTGAATTCTGAGCGCGCAGTTCAGTTTGAAAAATGGTGGTTCCGTGTTCACAATAGATATATAGACCGCTTACCTTCCGGTGTGGTGAACGGATATTCTGAATTATAGCGGCTTGAAGGTCAGCAGCCTGTATATTGCTCAGGTGAAACAAAAGTGTGGTATCATTGAGCGTAAGAATCACACATTTCTGCCATTGGTGTGTGAAATTCCACATAAATTCCTATTAAGCTCCACGGCTATTCCATTTTTGCGATGTATACTATCCTTACTGGTGAAAGCCAGAATAAATACAGGATGGTGATATATCATGAAAAAAAGAGTGGCAATGCTTACTTGTGCGTTGGCGGTAATGCTTTCTCTGAGAACTGTCACCGCTTTTGCAGCAGAGACAACCAGCGAGGAACCGGCGACTTCTTACAGCTACCTGGCAGGTCAGCAGAGAAGCCAGAGCCGCAATGATCTTTATGCGCAGGCATCAGAGGTCGAGTCTGAGGAAGAACGGGATGCTTTCCTGGCCGAGAATGGTATCAATGACACAGAGTGGTCTGAGGAGGCAGCAGCGAATTTCAGTTATGTTGCTGGTTGGCAGAGGGGCGCATCCTACAGAAGCGATGACTCGACTGACAATGAAAATTCGAATATGAGTTCATACAGCTATGTGACTGGTCAGCAGAGAGGCTCCAGCTATCACAAGTAAAAGGCTCAACAACAGGTGGAATGGCAGACCGACTCAATTTGCGTCAGTCTGCCATTTTCCTTAAATCAGTGAGGTGTATCATGGCTAATATTTGTATTGCAGATGATGAAGAGGATATTGTACAGCTTGTGAGACGGTTTGCGGAATACGAAGGGCATCAGGTGTGGACTGCTTCAAACGGTTTTGAGGCAGTGGCAGTATGCTGCAATAACGACATTGATGTTGCAATCCTTGACATCATGATGCCAGAGAAGGACGGCTTTGAAGCCTGTAAAGAGATACGGGAACGGAAGGATATCCCTGTCATTATACTGCCTGCACTTGGTCAGGAATATGATAAACTGATGGGTTTTGAGCTTGGAATCGATGATTATGTGGTAAAGCCCTTTTCCCCAAAGGAACTTTTGGCAAGAGTAAATGTTGTGGTAAAACGTCATCAGAAACAGGAAAGGAAGCCGCAAAGAGAAATTCACCTGAACGGTATCGTAATAGACACATTGGGCAGAAGCGTCTTTATAGACGGCAGGAAAACAGAGCTGACTACCAAAGAGTATGAGCTACTGCTCTACCTTGTAAAGAACAAGGGAATTGCCCTGTCCAGAGAACAAATTCTGAACGATATATGGGGATATGATTATCTGGGAGAGGACAGGACAGTAGATTGGCAGATCAAGCTGCTTCGGAATAAACTCGGGAAATATCGCAGCAATATTGTTACGTTGCGTGGAATGGGGTACAAATTTGAAGATCAGGCGTAAATCTTTCGGAATCAAATTGTGGTCATACTTTATTTTATTTGCTGCAATTATATTTGTGATTTTGTGGCTAATTCAAACTGTTTTTCTGCAAAGCTTTTATTCCAGGATGGCTATTGCAAATCTGAATAAGGCGGCTCAGGAAATTATCAGCCATCAGGATGGGGCGGATATCCTTGCAAGAATTGATGAAACAGCCATGAAAAATTCGCTGTTAATCTTTTTGACGGATGAAAACGGTGAGGTTTTATACAGCGTGGACGAATACAGTACACTGTATAGTGCTGTAGAAGATGAACATAACAGCAGCAAAAATCCCTATCGTTCGGATATAGGCTCCATGAGTTGGGAGCAGGGAGCAATTCGGAATCTCCCCTACAGTCATATGGAACTGATTGCACAGCTTTTGGTGTCCGGCAACACCAGTATAGGATATATAACTTCTGATGGCAGCGCCTATGTTTCTGCCACAAGACTTAGTACCTGTAACGTTTTTCCGGAGAAAGACGTAATCCTGTGTATCAGTATGCCTTTGGGAACCGTTGATGTCGCAACAGGAATTTTGCAGATACAGCTGATGTGGATGTCTATCCTGTCATTTGTGCTTGCTTTTGTACTTGCTTTCTTTTTGGCACGGAGATTTGAAAAACCTATTCAGGAACTGGCTTATCAGGCAAGGAGAATCTCACAGGGAAAGTTTAACATAGTGGAAAGAGCAGGATTTTGTACGGAGCTTGATGATCTGGCAGAGACCTTAAATGAGACTGCCCATTCTTTAGAGCGACTGGAAGATTCTCGGCGTAAGCTGTTGGCCGGTGTCTCTCATGATTTGAGGACGCCGCTGACTATGATGAAAGGGTATGCGGAAATGCTTCAGGAGTTTTCCTGGAAGGATGAGCAGACGCGGAATCATGATTTAGCTGTCATTCAACGGGAGGCGGATCGACTTACGGCTTTGGTGAACGAAATACTGGAATATTCCTCCATGCAGTCAAATGGCCTAAAATTACAAATGGAAGAGTTTGATTTCAGTGAAATGGCTGATTGTGTGGCAAATCAGTTTGATGCGTTATGGAAAGTACAGGGCTATGTGATTGATAAAATAATCGAGCCGGGGATATATGTGAGAGGGGATTGGAGACAGCTTGAACGGGTAATCTATAATTTTATTGATAATGCGGTCGATCACGCCGGTGGTCAGAAACATATTATTATTAAAGTGTGTGCGAAGAATAACAGCATCCGGTTTTCTGTTAAGGATTTTGGCTCAGGAATCCCAGAAGCGGAAATTCCTTATATTTGGGAAAAATATTATACAGCAAGAAACCGAAAGAATAAAGATGCTGTTTCAGGGCTCGGACTTTCTATTGCAAAAGAAATATTGAGCGCTCATAAGGCACAATTTGGAGTTACGTGCGAAGAAGGCTGCGAGTTTTGGTTTGAAATGGCAAGACAGACTTTATAAAAAACGGAACGAGCTGTACAGTTTCGTAAATAGGCCAATGCAGTCTGTAAATGTAAAACAAATGTAAATAATAATTTTCTTCTATTCTATTTGAAGGTTCTGTGATAAAATAAAAGAACTGAAACAGAAATGTCTGCCTGCGCATACGGGTCAGCCCGTCCGATATCCATGTGTCTGCGCATGCAGGCATGCTCCGTCACATGGCTGCCGTCCGGGACTTTTACAGAATATGAATGGCGGGGTAAGATCCGGAGAATAATGGAGAAAAGAGGAATGAATAGATATTATACTGCTGTTGTAGCGCTTTCCTGTCTGTCATTGTGTGTCCTGAGTATCCTTGTCTGTGAAAACGGTCACATTGACAGAAAAAAAAAGAGATGCTTTTATGAAACATATATATTGATCATACTGGCGATCATTGCGGAATGGGCAGGAGTGGCTCTGAATGGTGCCCCCGGATGGACAAAGGGCATCCATGTCGTGGTGAAGACCATGGATTATATATTTACGCCTATTGCGGGAGTGTTTTTCGCCCGTCAGGTTCTGGATCAGAACCGATGGCAGAAGTATATGCTCTGGCTTCTCGGTGCCAATACTGTTTTTCAGATCATTTCTGCATTTACAGGGTGGATGGTTTACGTGGATGAAAACAATTATTATCACCATGGCCCTCTGTATTTTGTGTATGTGCTGGTATTCTGTCTGGCGATTCTGTATGCGCTGTATGGGTTCCTTGTTTACGGGAAGGGATTCAAGAAGAAAAACAGCAGTTCGCTCTATGCCATCATTCTTCTGACCTGTGTGGGAATCGGTATGCAGGAAGTAATTGGAGGAGAAATACGGACGGCCAGCTTTTCCCTTGCACTGGGTTCCCTGCTGCTTTTTATTCATTTCAGTGAATTTCAGCAGCAGAAAAAGGATGATGACATGTCTCAGCAGAAAATACTGATTGAGACAGATGCACTGACAGGAATGCTCAGCCGGTATGCATATTCAGAGACGTTAAATGAGTATCAGCAGAAAACGGCTCTGCCGGAAAATCTGGTTGTATTTGTAATCGATATCAACGGTCTGAAAAATGTAAACGATACAATGGGACATGAGGCCGGGGATAACCTGATCTGTGGTGCAGCGGAATGCATACAGAGGACGTTGGGATCCTATGGGAAATGCTTCCGCACAGGCGGAGATGAATTTGTGGCCATACTGAATATGGAAAAAGAACAGATTTCCGGGATTCAGAAGAACCTGAAGGCGGAGACGTCCCGCTGGAAAGGGGAAAAAGTAGAGCAGCTCAGTGTTTCCTGCGGATATGCCATTGCCCGGGAGCATCCGGAGCTTTCCATCGAAAAGCTGGTAAATGTGGCAGATCAGATGATGTATGCTGCTAAAGCAAAATTTTATAATAATCCGGAAGTGGACAGGAGGAGAAGATATGAGTAAAGTGAAATGGGGCGTGTTAGGTACGGCAGGAATCGCAGAGGGATGCACGATCCCTGGCATGATGGAGGCCGGGAACTGTGAATTGTACGCCATCGCAGGACGTAATCCGGAGAAGGTACAGGCCTTTCAGGATAAATTCGGATTTGAAAAAGCTTATGGAAGCTACGAAGAACTGCTTGCAGATCCGCTGGTACAGGCAGTGTATATTCCGCTTCCAAACACGCTGCATTATGAGTGGGTCATGAAAGCAATGGAAGCCGGAAAGCATGTGTTATGCGAAAAACCATTGGCTCCGTCTGCACAGCAGGCGGAAGAGCTGATTGCCGCAGCACAGAAAAACGGAGTCTTCCTTATGGAGGCGTTTGCCTATCTTCACAGTCCTCTCACAAAAGCAGTAAAAGAGGAACTGGAGCGCGGAACCATCGGGGAGATCCTGTATATGGAGTCTGCGTTTATTACATCGGATTACAATATGAAAAATATCCGTATGCGAAAAGAGACACTGGGAGGATGTACGTATGATCTGGGCTGTTATAATACCAGTCAGATCCTCTGGATGCTCGGTGAGGAACCGGAGAAGGTACAGGCAGTCAGTGATTTCTCTGAGCAGGGAATCGATGTATTTACAACAGGGCTGCTGACATTTTCCGGCGGGAAACGGGCTTCCTTCCAGTGTGGAATGGTGCTGAAGACGGATGCGGATAAGCGTATTGACCGTTTCCAGATCCATGGAACCGGTGGAAGCATTCGCTCAGACGCAGAGTTTAACCAGAAGGGAACACTGGAGTATGTGATCTGCACGAAGAACGGGGAGGCAGTGAAAAAGGTGGAGGTACCTCACAATTACCGACTCGAGGTAGAACAGCTCGGACGCTGCATTACGGATGGAGAAACACCCTGGGTTACCAATGAGTTTACAATGAAAAATGCCAGAACGCTGGACAGGATTCTGGAAGTGATCGGATATGACGGGAAATAAAGCAGGTAGGGCGCATGGAAGGAATCAGTAAAAAAATTTATCTGGAGCTGCCGTTTCCGACAGAGGAGGACTGCCGCTCCAGTGAGATGCGGATCCTGGACGGACTGAAGGAAAAGGAATTGGATGCCAGGATGAGTGTCCGTGTCATGCGTATGCTGTATCCGCTGTGTGAAGAGGCTCAGTGGAGAATTACCGTGTCTCTGGCCTGGAACGGAGATTTTTGGGAAATCACAGATCTGGAAAAAGGTGATACCTCTGAAAGGCATTATGGTATTGCCGTAGATCTGGGCAGCACCACGCTGGTGGCCAGAATGATAAACTGTCATACAGGGGAATGTATCCGGGAAGTGAGCTGCTACAACCATCAGATCGCATTCGGAACCGATATTCTGACACGCATTTTTTACTGCAAAGACGATAAGGAGAAACTGGAAGAAATGCGAAAAGCTTCCGTGGAATCCTTTCTGGAGTGCATGGAAATGCTGGAAAAAGAAACGGGAATTCCGCCCCAAGCCTGCATTTCCATGGTGGTATCCGGAAACACAACCATGGTTCATTTTCTTTTGGGAATGGATGCATTCTGTGTCTTCTATACACCTTATGCGGTTCGTGCCGACCGCCCGGGATTTCACCGGGGAGCGGATCTGGATCTGCCGGTCAATGGCTATGTATACTGTTATCCGTCCAAATCCAATTATCTGGGCGGAGATATTATCAGTGGGATGGTTGCGACAAAGCTGTATCAGAAGGAGCAGATCAGTGTCTTTTTTGATATCGGAACAAATGGTGAGCTGGTTATCGGAAACAGAGAGTTTTTGCTGTGTGGTGCCGGAGCAGCCGGACCTGCGCTGGAGGGCGGTGTGGTAAAAACCGGCATGCGTGCAGCAAACGGTGCTGTGGATGCAGTAAAACTGAAAGACGGGCAGTTTTTTATCCATGTGATCGGAGAGGGGAAACCTGTGGGGATCTGCGGATCCGGAATTATTGATCTGATCGCGGAGCTTTTTTTGAATGGCTGGCTGAATATCCGGGCAGAATTTGTACCGGAGAAGAGTTCGCGGATACAGAAGATGGAAGGCGGGTATGCAGTGGAATATGCTCCGGGACTGTACTTCTGTCAGGAGGATATTCGTGAATTTGTGCGTACGAAGGCTGCGGCGTATACGATGGTGGAAATTATGATGCGGGAATCCGGTATCTCCATGGATGAAATTGAGAATTTCTATGTGGCAGGTGCTTTCGGAAAGCATGTATCCAAAGAGTCTGCGATCGCCATCGGTATGTATCCGGATATGGACGAAGACAGAATAATCAATGCGGGCAATGCTTCCCTGGAGGGTGCTGTACTGCTGCTTCTTCAGCGTGACATTGTGAAGGACATTGAGGAAATTCTGGAAAAGATGGTGTATATTCAGTTTGGTGCAGTGGATGATTTCCTGCATATGATGCAGGCGGCACAGGCACTGCCGCATACGGATTTCGGACGTTTTCCGACGGTGATGGAGAAGCTGGAACAGATACAGGGAAAACAATTATATTAAGAATTTCAGACAGGGTTGTGAAGTTAGCTGCATTGGGCAGCCTGCTTGACAACCCTGTTTTTATCGTACAAAAAACACTTCACAGAATTATGTTTCAAGCGGACTCTAACAATTATTTATTCATTTTGGCAATTTACGGCATAAAATTGTCTATAATTAACAAAAATTTATTTGAATTATTGTTAATTATAGTTCTTGAAATCATTTGAGAAAAGCAATATAATATGCTCATAAAATTTAAAATTTAAAATTTTAAATTTAATAATACAAAATAAAACTGACACCGGTTACCGTAAAGAGATTGATATTCTACAACTTTCTATGATATACTGAATGTAAAACTTTAGGAAAAACAGGAAAGGTTGTAAAAAAATGTCAATTAAGAAAAACTTGGATGATATTGTATATGATAATATCTGTCAAGGATTTGTAGGGGGAGCTTATGTGGCCGGCATGCGGCTGGATCCGGCAGTACTGGCTGCAGAATTTCAGGTCAGCCGCACTCCTGTGGTTCAGGCTTTGAAGCGAATGAGTAATGAGCACATTACAGAAGTGACAAAGGGCGGCAAATACATCATTCCGGTTGCTACAAAAGAGACGGTGACGCAGATATGTGAAGCCAGATTGCTTTTTGAGGAAAATGCATTGTGCACATTGTGCGATGTCATTACAGAAGATCAGCTGATCATTCTGCAGTATATGGCGGGCAAATGTTCGCAGGATTTCCAGGAGGAAAGCTTCGATGATTATTTTCTGGATGATCTGAAGTTTCATCGCAAAATTGTTGAGTTTGCGGGAAATGAGGTGCTCAATGTACTGTTTGAAACGCTGATGAACCGGTATATGGTAATCCGGGCGACCGGCGGAATTTGCCTCAGGCACAGTGAAGAGGCGTGCAGGGAGCACGGCAGTATCGTGGAGGCTCTGGGAAAACGATCCAAGAAGGATGTACGCCAGATCATCCGAAAGCATCTCGGTGCGATTCAGTTCAGACTGGAAACTTCTGAAAATGGAAAATAAAAGATGCTTTTTCTGAAACAGGCTGGCCGGACATAGATTTTATTTTGTAAAGAGCAAGTTTGTGCTGAAAAATAATATGTATGGGAGGCAAAGAAAATGGCTTGTAAAGGAAAAGGCGTAATGCCGGCAGTAATGACCTTCTGGAATGCAGATGAGTCATACAATGAAAAAGAAACACTTCGTTATGTTGACTGGGTGATCGCACAGGGATGTCACT
>JALEJS010000048.1 GCA_022769545.1 Blautia sp.
AAAGACAGAGCAAGATCAAACGTAAAAACAATTGTTCTGCCGGAGACAGAAGATGTAAGAACACTGGAAGCAACAGAGAAAATTTTAAAAGAAGGTATTGCAAAAGTTGTTCTCGTTGGTAATGAAGAAACAGTAAAGAAAAGCGCAGCAGAAGGCGGATTTGACATTTCCGGAGCACAGATCGTGGACCCGGCTACAAACGAAAAGACAGCCGCATATATCGACAAATTAGTGGAACTGAGAAGCAAAAAAGGAATGACTCCTGAACAGGCAAAGGAAATTCTTCTGAACCAGTATCTTTACTATGGTGTCATGATGGTAAAAATGGGTGATGCAGACGGTATGGTATCCGGCGCATGCCACTCTACAGCAGATACACTTCGTCCCTGCCTTCAGATCCTGAAGACAAAACCGGGCACAAAACTTGTTTCCGCATTTTTCCTGATCGTTGTTCCGGATTGTGAATACGGTGCAAACGGTGCGTTTGTATTTGGTGATTCCGGTCTGGTGCAGGATCCGAATCCGGAAGAACTGGCAGCAATCGCAGCATCCTCTGCAGAATCCTTCCAGCTTCTGGTACAGGAAGAGCCGATCGTTGCAATGCTTTCTCATTCTACCATGGGAAGTGCAAAGCATGCTCTGGTTGACAAGGTTGTGGAAGCAACAAAGATCGCAAAAGAGCAGAATCCGGGACTGAAACTGGACGGCGAGCTTCAGCTTGACGCTGCAATCGTTCCGAGCGTTGGATCCTCCAAAGCACCGAACAGTGATGTTGCAGGAAAAGCAAACGTACTTATTTTCCCGAATCTGGATGCGGGAAATATCGGTTACAAACTGGCACAGCGTCTTGCAAAAGCAGAAGCTTACGGACCTGTTACCCAGGGTATCGCAAAACCGGTAAATGACCTTTCCCGCGGATGCTCTGCAGATGACATCGTAGGTGTTGTTGCAATCACTGCAGTACAGTGCCAGGCACAGGATTAATTCGCACATATATATTTTTATTTCAATATACATAAGGAGAGTAAAGACATGAATGTATTGGTTATCAACTGCGGAAGTTCTTCTCTGAAATATCAGCTGATCAACTCCGACACAGAAGCAGTGCTGGCAAAAGGTCTCTGCGAGAGAATCGGTATTGACGGACGTCTTGTTTACCAGAAGGCGGGCTGCGACAAGGAAATCACAGAAGCTCCCATGCCGACACACAAGGAAGCCATTCAGATGGTACTGGATGCTCTTACAAATGAAAAGACAGGCGCGATTGCAAGCCTGAAGGAAGTAGATGCCATCGGACACCGTGTCGTACATGGCGGCGAGAAATTTGCATCTTCTGCAGTGATCACAGATGAGATGATCGCAGCAGTGGAAGAATGCAACGAGCTGGCACCTCTTCACAATCCTGCAAACCTGATCGGTATCCGTGTATGTGCGGATCTGATGCCGGGCGTACCGCAGGTTGGTGTATTCGATACCGCTTTCCATCAGACAATGCCGGCAAAGGCTTATCTGTACGGACTTCCGATCGAATATTACAAGAACTACAAAGTAAGAAGATACGGATTCCACGGAACCTCCCACAGCTTCGTATCCAAACGTGCAGTGGAATTCCTCGGACTGGATAAGGACAACTCCAAAGTGATCGTATGTCACCTCGGAAACGGTTCTTCCATCAGTGCCGTTGTGAACGGAAAATGCGTGGATACCACGATGGGTCTGACTCCGCTGGAAGGTGTGGTAATGGGAACACGTTCCGGAAATATCGACCCGGCAATCATGGAATATGTTGCAAAGAAAGAAAATCTTGATCTGGCAGGAATCACCAATGTTCTGAATAAGAAATCAGGTCTTCAGGGACTTTCCGGTGTATCCAGTGACATGCGTGACCTGGAAGCTGCAGCTGCTGACGGAAACGTGGATGCAAAGAACGCGGTAGATGTTCTCTGCTACGGCATCGCAAAATTTGTGGGCGGCTATGTGGCAGCCATGAACGGAGTGGATGCGATCGTTTTCACAGCTGGAATCGGTGAGAATGACGGCGCAGTACGTGAAACCGTCTGCTCATATCTGGGATATCTCGGCGTCACTGTTGACAAAGAAGCAAACAGCAAACGTGGTGAGGAAATTGTGATTTCCACACCGGATTCCAAAGTGAAGGTTGCGGTTATTCCGACAAACGAAGAGCTTGCAATCTGCCGTGATACGGTTGCTCTTGTAAAATAAGTATTCTGATTCTTGATTGCCCTGCAGCCACGGAAGGATTCTGCAGGGCAACGTGCTATGAACCCAAGGGACGACTGTTTCATAAAAAGGAGATTATTATGAAGAAGAATTTTTTGAAAACAGCAGCAGCTCTGATGCTTATGATGATGCTCTTCTGCGGAGTGTTCGAGACGAAAGTATCTGCCGCTTCCTACAATGATTTTTACATCGGACAGACGATTCAGGTGAATATTTCAGCAGGTCTTCGTGTACGTAAGGCACCGAGCACTTCCAGCGCAACGGTGGGAAGTCTTTCCCAGGGAGACCGCATTCGGATCATGAACATTGTGTATGACAGCGCTGACAGAGGATGGGTTTACGCAAAGGTAGGAAGTGTCTACGGATATGTCCTTGCGGCAGAAGGCTGGTTTAAGCCGGTCGCAGCTTCCTCTACGGTGCGGGTGTATGCTTATACCAACATGCAGGCTAAGGTGAATGTGGCATCTCTTACGGTACGTTCCAAGCCTGTCATTGCAAGCGGAAATGTGTTGGGATATCTCAGCAGGAATACGGTAGTGACCGCCACAGGTTATACCACAAACGGCTGGATCCGCGTGACTTACAAATCCGGATCCACTACGGTTACCGGTTATGTGTATTCTCCGTATGTGACGGTCTCCTCGAAGAGTTCATCGTCTTCCACCACGGATCCCGCAAAGAAGGAAACCTTCCAGAATGTGTATGCGTATAAGGCAAAGGTAACAGCTTCGGGCGGGCTGTACATGAGAAAGAGTGCCAGCACAACATCCCAGATCATCACATTGCTTGCCTATGGTGAGACGGTTCCGATCACAGCCTATTCCCAGAACTGGTATAAGGTTACCAAGACCGTGAACGGTGTGACGCAGACCGGTTATATTGCGCGGAAATACACGACACGAATCGACGTGCTCAAAAGTGTGAAATTCAAGTATTCCTCTATGACGGTTCAGTGGGGCAAGGCTTATCCGATTACCATCGTAGGAGGAGAGTCTCTGACCATGACAAAAACCTGGACCAGCAGCAATGAAAATGTGGTGAGAGTGAGCAAAAACGGATATATCGTCGGACGAAAGAAAAATGCTACCGCCACGATTACCTGCAAGATCAAAGCGGGAAATCGTTCTCCGATTACACTTACCTGCAAGGTGACGGTAAAATAGAAGAAAACTGGAAAAATATCATTGACAAAAATGCAATCGATATGTATAATTGGATGAGTGTGGATAGGAGACATCTATGCAGATACATTTATTTGATTTAACCTCTACGGAGGGAAAGAGTATTCACGTTACACCGGAGTTTGAAAAGAAAAGTATTTCTTTTCAGCTTGGTGAGTATCCCGTCCTTGATAAGGAGCCTGTGGATCTTGTGATTACAAATACAGGAAATAAAATTCTGGAGTTAGTGGGAACGGGAAGTGTTACCGTTGGGATTCCCTGTGACCGTTGTCTGACAGAAGTTCCTGTGAAAATTCCGTTGCAGATTCAGCGGAAGCTGGACATGAAGCTTACAGAGGAAGAGAGAATCAATGATCTGGATGAGAACAGCTATCTCACAGGTACAGACCTGGATGTAGACCAGCTGGTCTATCTTGAGGTGATAATGAACTGGCCTTTGAAGATTTTATGCAAAGAAGACTGCAAAGGAATCTGCAGCCGGTGCGGGAAGAACCTCAATGACGGTCTCTGCGAATGCAGGGAGGAGCCGAAAGATCCCCGCATGGCAGCAATCAGTGATATATTCAGTAAGTTTAAGGAGGTGTAACGTATGTCCATCTGTCCAAAGAATAAAACATCTAAAGCGAGACGCGACAAGAGAAGAGCAAACTGGAAAATGAGCGCTCCGAATCTTGTAAAATGCAGCAAATGTGGTGCTCTTATGATGCCGCACAGAGTCTGCAAAGCCTGCGGAAGCTACAATAAAAAAGAAATCGTTAAAGTAGAAGACTAAGACGATGCAAAAGCAGAGTGTCTGTCCGTCAGGGCAGACACTTTTTTCCTACATATGGGGAAATCAGGGAGGAGACTGTTTGTGAGCGGACAGGAAAGAAAGAAAAAAGGAAAACGGAATGCCAGATATTCCGGCATGTACAGGACACACAAAAAGAATGTGAGAAAATCGCGGCTTTCCAGGAAAAAGCGGAAGATTTCCAGGGAATTCATTTTTGCAATACTTCTGATAGCGCTGGTTTTGCTTCTTCTGGTGATCGGAATCGTCGCCGGAGTGAAGATTCTGGGAAAAAGATCGGAAAAAGAAGTACAGGAAACGAAAGACGAACAGGAAACGGTGGAAGTGGTACAGATGGTGGAAACGGATAAGGTGGAAGAGCCGTTCTTTGTACCACACTGCACAGATGCAACGGCGCCGTCCAATCTTATTGAGTATACGGATGTCAATGTAGACGGAATTACCCTGGACAGTGTTTCGGATTATCATTCACAGGAGACGATTGATTTCGGTGCAGGATCAAAATATACGGAAGTTGACGGAATTGTAGGCTTCCGCGGGAATAATTTCAGAGACAGCGCTTCCTTTGGATTTGCAGAAATGCAGGAATATAAGCTGAAGGAGTCGTGGTCTGTCGAGACAGGTGCGCTATCCTACGGAGAAGCATGCTGGACAGGAAGCGGCTGGACGGGGCAGCCCCTTATGGCCAGATGGCCACGGGAAACAAAGGCAGCCATGAATATGTACGACTGGGCAAAAGAGGACGATGAACTGGTGGAAGTGATCTATGCCTGTATGGATGGCTATGTCTATTTTCTGGATCTGAAAACAGGAAAACAGACAAGAGATTCTCTGTATCTCGGGTATACCTTCAAAGGCGCCGGTGCTCTGGATCCCAGAGGTTATCCCATCTTGTATGTAGGGGCAGGATACGACAGCTATGAGGGGACTGCCAGAGTATTCATTGTCAATCTTCTGGACTGCAGTGTCATGTACACATTTGGAAATGAAGATGAGTTTTCTCTGAGAGGTTCTCTGAGTTATTTCGACTCTTCCGCGCTGGTGGATGCGCAGACAGATACGCTGATCTATCCGGGAGAGAACGGGATTTTGTATCTTATGAAGCTGAATACCCGCTATAATGCCGGAGCAGGGACACTTTCTGTTTCGCCGGATCGCATCGTAAAGTGGCGGTATAATGGGGTTCGGAGCGACTACAGCTCTTACTGGCTGGGCATGGAAGACAGCGCTGCAGTTTACAGGGGATATCTTTTTGTGGCAGACAACGGCGGAAATCTCATGTGCCTTGATCTGAATACCCTGCAGCTGGTCTGGGTTCAGGATGTTCTGGATGATTCCAATTCCACACCGGTGCTGTCGGTGGAGGAAGGACATCTTTATCTGTATGTAAGTACATCCTTTCGGCTTGGATGGAGAAGCTACGATACGGCGGAGGTCCCCATCTGGAAGATTGATGCGGAAACGGGAGAAATTGTCTGGAAGACACCTTACCAGTGCTACACGGAGGACGGCGTTTCCGGCGGGGTACAGTCTACGATTGCTCTGGGCAAGAATCAGTTTTCGGATAATATTTATGTCACAGTGGCGAAAACCGGGGCGGAATACGACGGAGTTCTGGCCTGCCTGGATAAGAAAACCGGTCAGGTGAAATGGGAGCACAAGGCATATTACGCATGGTCCTCACCCGTCTGTGTCTACAATTCGGACGGAAGCGGTGCGGTGCTGTACTGCAGCTGTGCGGGAAAAATGTATCTTCTGGATGGAGAAAACGGTCAGGTATTGGATACCTTTGTGCTGGGAGAAACGGCGATTGAGGCTTCTCCGGCGGTATATGAAAATCATGTGGTTGTGGGAACCAGAGATTCCAGAATCTGGGGACTTCAGCTGCAGTGATATAAAAATGAAAAAGGAAAGGGAGGAAAAAAATGAAAAAATTTTTTGAGGAATTTAAGGCCTTTGCGCTGCGGGGAAACGTAATGGATATGGCTGTCGGTGTCATCATCGGAGGTGCGTTTACCGGAATTGTAACATCTCTCACCGATAATTTCATCAATCCGATCATCAATGTACTTACCGGGCACGAAACCTACACATTGAATGATGTGGCAGGATTTGCTTCATCTTTTGTTTCTGCAGTCATTAATTTCATCATTCTTGCTTTTATCCTGTTTTGTCTGTTAAAAGCTATTAACAAGATGACAAGCCTTGGAAAGAAGAAGGAGGAGCCTGCAGCGCCCACCACAAAAGAATGTCCGTACTGCAAGAGTACGATCGCTATTGATGCAACGCGCTGTCCGCATTGTACTTCACAGCTGGATTAAAATGACAGACCTCTCCCTATATGGCAGTGATTCCATGCAAGCTATGGAATCGCTGCTGTTTTTGTGCGAAAAAAGGGAGTCTCGCTAATATAACTGTCTGAGCAGTTATTTGCGGGACTCCCTTCTTATGAAACAGGCATTTTACAGCCTCTTTGTTGTGTACAGCCTTACAGGCGGACGTTTATGCAATCGGCTCGAAATCGGCAACTCCATGCTTGCACAGCGGGCAGATGAAATCGTCCGGAAGTTCTTCGCCTTCGTAGATATATCCGCATACCTTGCATACGTAACCTTTTTTGCCTTCTGTCTGAGGCTTTGGTTTTACGTTGTTCTGATAGTAGGTGTAGGTCATGGTGTCCACATTGGAAATCACACGTGCCTCCTCAATGGTACAGATAAACAGTCCATGGGTGTCAAAATCGATATACTGTTCCACCTTCAGAGACATGAAGGAATTGATATATCTTGGCAGGAATGCCAGTCCGTTGTCTGAACGCAGCGGGGTCATATCAGCAAATTTGTCTGCAGTTCTTCCGCTCTGGAAACCAAAGTTCTGGAATACACTGAACGGTGCATCGGTAGACAGGCAGTTTACATTCATGATGCCGGTCTGCTTGATGACATGGTGAGAATAGTTTGCCTTGTTGATACCGACTGCCACACGGTTTGGTGTGTTGGTAAGCTGTGTAACAGTATTGACGATCAGACCATTGTCTTTCTTTCCGTCATTGGAGGTTACCACATAGAGACCATAGCCGATGTTGAAAAGAGCATTCAGGTCATTTTTGTCTGCCTTGTCGCTCTGAGCCACATAATCACGGCAGAGCTCATCTGCCAGAGCATCCAGCTGTACCTTGCTTTCGTCGTTCAGTGCGGACATGATATGAACGGTTGTGTCTGTGAAGGTAAGCTTTTTGCAGCCTTCCAGCATGCCTTTCATAGTCTTTGCAGCCAGAGGAGCCCAGCTTCCGTTTTCAATGAAAGCAACCGTGCGGTTCTGGAAGTTTCTTTCTGTCAGATGGTGGATGTATTCCTTCATGAACGGGAAGATGTCTGCATTGTATGTCGTGGTTGCAAGAACCAGCTTGCCGTAGCGGAACGCATCTTCGACAGCTTCTGCCATATCATCGCGGGCAAGATCAAATACGCTGACCTTCGGGCAGCCTTTTGCACGAAGCTTGTCTGCAAGCAGTTCCACAGCCTGTCTGGTATGTCCGTACACAGAGGTGTAGGCGATGACAATGCCTTCGCTTTCCACTGCATAAGAAGACCAGGTATCATACAGACCGATGTAGTATCCCAGATTCTCTGTGAGAACAGGTCCATGCAGCGGGCAGATGATCTGGATGTCCAGACCGGCAGCTTTTTTCAGAAGGTTCTGAACCTGTGCACCGTATTTTCCGACGATGCCGATGTAATAACGGCGTGCTTCACATGCCCAGTCTTCTTCCACATCCAGTGCTCCGAATTTTCCGAAACCGTCAGCAGAGAAGAGAACCTTGTCATGCGCGTCATAAGTAACGATAACTTCCGGCCAGTGTACCATGGGAGCGGCAACAAATGCCAGTGTATGGGTTCCCAGGGAAAGCGTGTCGCCTTCCTTCACAATGACACGTCTGTCTTCATAGTCTGTGCCAAAGAACTGTTTCATCATGGCAAAAGCCTTTACAGAAGAAACAATTGTGGTGCCAGGATAGGTCTGCATGAAATTCGCGATGTTGGCGGAATGGTCCGGCTCCATATGCTGAATGATCAGATAATCCGGTGCACGGTCGCCGAGAACCGCCTGAATGTTGTCCAGCCATTCGTGTGTAAAGCGGGCATCTACCGTATCCATGACAGCGGTCTTTGTATCCATGATCACATAGGAATTGTATGCCATGCCGTTTTCTACGACGTACTGTCCCTCGAACAGATCTACATCATGGTCATTCACACCAACGTATTTAATGTCTTTTGTAATTTCCATTGGAATCATCTCCTTTATCGTTTTTTGGTATACAGTCTTTGATGACATGATACCCTGTGGGTACATTATACTATTTCTTCTCTGTTAAAAACAGCCCCTTTTTTTACAAATTCATTTTTGAAGGAACCGGTGGACAAAGAAAAGGCTCTCTGTTACAATCTAGGAATGAAAAATGAGAGAGAACTACGGCAGAAGGAGCTGGTCAGATGAATGTTTTGAATATCGAACATGTGAGTAAAATATATGGAGATAAAGTCATCTTTGATGATGTTTCCTGTGGAATCCACCGGGGAGAGAAGATCGGAATCATTGGTATCAACGGGACCGGTAAGACAACCCTTTTGAAAATGATCGCAGGACTGGAGGAGCCGGATCAGGGACAGATCATCATGCAGAATGGTCTTCGGATCACTTATCTGCCTCAGAATCCGGAATTTCCGGAAAATACTGCCGTATTGGAATATGTGGCATCCGGGAAGGCTGGACGGGACTGGAGTACCGAAAGTGAAGCACGAAGCGTGCTGAACCGTCTTGGAATCGAGGACCATGAAGAAATGACAGAGCATCTTTCCGGCGGACAGAAAAAGAGAGTGGCTCTGGCAAGGACGCTGGTGAATCCCGCGGATGTTCTGATACTGGATGAGCCGACCAACCACCTGGACAATGAAATGACGGAGTGGCTGGAAGAATACCTGATCCGGTTCCGGGGAATCGTGATCATGGTAACACATGACCGCTATTTCCTGGACCGGGTAACCAATAAAATTCTGGAAATCAGTCACGGAAGCCTGTACAGCTATGATACGGACTATACCGGATTCCTGGAAGCGAAGGCACGCAGAGAAGAAATGGAGCTTGCCACGCAGAGGAAGCGTCAGAGTATCCTGCGCATGGAGCTGGAATGGGCGAAGCGTGGCTGCCGTGCCCGCACGACCAAGCAGAAAGCCAGGCTGGAGCGGCTGGAGGCGCTGAAAAACGGAGTGGCGCCTGTGCAGGATCGAAATGTGGAGCTGGATTCTGTGGAAACCAGAATGGGCAGAAAAACAATCGAGCTTCATGCAGTGACAAAAGGGTACCGGGATCGGGTTTTGATCCGGGATTTCGAGTATATCTTACTGAAGGGAGACCGGATCGGGATCATTGGCCCGAACGGATGCGGTAAGTCGACTTTGATGAAGCTGATGGCAGGACTGGAGCAGCCGGACGCAGGATGCGTTGAAACGGGAGAAACGATCCGTGTCGGTTACTTTGCCCAGGAGGTCCCGGATATGGAAGGAAGGGAGCGGGTGATTGATTACATCCGTGAAATAGCGGAATATATTCCGACCAGGGACGGAAAAATCAGTGCATCCATGATGCTGGAGCGATTTCTGTTTGATTCCTCCATGCAGTATACGCCGGTGGCAAAGCTTTCCGGCGGAGAAAAGAGAAGACTGTATCTGTGCCGTGTTCTGATGGGGTCACCAAATGTTCTTTTGCTGGACGAACCCAGCAATGATCTGGATATTCCCACGCTGACCATTCTGGAGGATTATCTGAGCTCCTTCGCCGGAATTGTGGTTGCGGTATCCCATGACCGTTATTTTCTGGATGACATGGCGGACCGTATTTTTGCTTTTGAGGGAGAGGGCATACTGGCCCAGTATGAAGGAGGATATACCGATTATCTGGAGGCCTTCCGGAAAAAAAACGGGTGGAGTGCAGCCGGATCTGCGCAAAAGACAGAGCCGTCTCCGGAAAAGAAAAAAGCATCCTCAAAAGGCTGGAAACAGGTGCACAGTGAAAAGCTGAGGTTTTCCTACAAAGAACAGAAAGAGTTTGAGACAATTGATGAGGAAATTGCAGACCTGGAGGAGAAGATTGCCAGGCTGGAGGCAGATATGATGGCCAATGCCACAAATTCCGGGAAGCTGCGGGAAATTATGGAAGAAAAGGAACAGGCAGAGACGCTTCTGGAGGAGAAGATGGACCGATGGGTTTATCTGAATGATCTTGCGGAAAAAATCGAAAAACAGAAGACGCTTGCGGAATAGTTTGGGCAGACTGACTATTGATTTTCTTTTCTTTCTTTAGTATGATGAAGTACAGGGCACTTGTGCCCTTTTTGGCGTACAGCTTTCTGCTGTTGTGTACGAAAAAAATGTGAATGATTTTGCCTTATGGCAGGAGGAATAAAAGATGGATAAGACAGTTAAGGTTGTTGTGGATGCGATGGGAGGAGATAATGCTCCTGCAGAGCCGATCAAAGGGGCGGTGGAGGCTGTCCGTGAGAGAAAGGACATCCAGGTGGTTCTTGTGGGAAAGCAGGAGCTGATTGAAGAAGAACTGAAGAAATATCCGGATTATCCGAAGGAACAGATTGAAATTGTGAATGCGTCGGAAGTGATCGAGACGGCGGAGCCTCCGGTGTTTGCAGTGCGTAAGAAAAAGGACTCCTCCATCGTCAGGGGACTGATGATGGTACGCGGCGGACAGGCAGATGCTTTTGTATCCTCCGGAAGCACCGGTGCCGTACTTGTCGGCGGACAGGTCCTGGTGGGAAGAAGCAAGGGGGTGGAGCGTCCGCCTCTGGCACCGCTGATCCCCACAGCGAAGGGCGTTTCTCTTTTGATTGACTGTGGCGCAAATGTGGATGCTCGTCCTTCTCACCTGGTACAGTTTGCAAAGATGGGTTCCATCTATATGGAGCATGTGGTGGGAATCAAAAATCCGCGTGTTGCCATTGTAAATAACGGGGCAGAGGAGGAGAAGGGAAATGCACTGGTAAAGGAAACCTTCCCGCTTCTGAAAGCATGTACGGATATCAATTTTATCGGAAGTATTGAAGCCAGAGAGATTCCTTCCGGATATGCGGACGTCATCGTCTGTGAGGCGTTTGTGGGAAATGTGATCCTGAAACTGTATGAAGGAGTCGGGGCAACCCTGATCTCCAAAATCAAGGCAGGAATGATGACCAGCCTTCGCAGCAAAATCGGAGCGCTCCTTGTGAAACCGGCATTGAAGGATACACTGAAAACCTTTGATGCAAGCGAACACGGCGGAGCACCTCTTCTGGGACTGAAAGGGCTTGTGGTGAAGACGCATGGAAGTGCCGTGGCGGTTGAGATCAGGAATGCCATTTTCCAGTGTGTTCAGTTCAAGCAGAACGGAATTAATGAAAAAATTGCACAGCGGCTGAATGAGGATACAGAAAAGCAGGAACAGCCGTCATAGGAAGCGGGAGGTATCGGCTTTGGAATTTCAGTTTATTAAAGAGATTATCGAGACGAATGATTCATTTTCCGGACAGATAACCATGAACAGTACCATTACCGATGACCTGGGACTGGATTCGCTGGATCTGTATGCAATCGTGATGGAAGTGGAAGAAAAATACGACATAGAATTTGCCGCAGAGACACTGGAACGAATGGAAACCATAGAAGATCTGGTGAAGGCAATTCAGGAGGCTGTAAAATGACAAATTTAAAAAAACTGCAGCAGGTGATCGGTTATCAGTTTCAGGATCTGCACCTGCTGCAGCAGGCGTTGACACATAGTTCTTATGCAAATGAAAAAAAACTGGGAAAGCTTGGATGCAATGAGCGTCTGGAGTTTCTCGGAGATGCGGTGCTGGAGCTGATCAGCAGTGATTTCCTTTATAAAGAGTTCCCGAAGGTACCGGAGGGAGAGCTGACAAAAAAGCGGGCAAGCCTTGTGTGTGAGCCCAGCCTGGCTTTCTGTGCCAGAGCGTTCGGGCTTCCGGACTATCTCCTTCTGGGGAAAGGGGAGGAAATAACCGGGGGAAGAAAAAGGGATTCCATTATCTCGGATGCCACAGAGGCTCTTTTGGGGGCAATCTATCTTGACGGTGGTTTTGCTAGTGCAAAGGAGTTTGTTTTGAAATTCATACTGAATGATATCGACAGTAAACGTCTCTTTTATGATAGCAAGACCATCCTTCAGGAGATTGTTCAGGAGAATAAAGGGCAGGCTGTCCAGTATATCCTGAAATCAGAGGAAGGACCGGATCACGATAAACAGTTTACGGTGGATGTGCTGATCAACGGTGCGGTATCCGGAACCGGAACCGGCCATACAAAAAAAGCGGCAGAACAGGCAGCAGCCTACGAGGCAATCTGCCGGATCAAAAAACAGCAGGTGAGTCATGTATCTGAAAAACATTGAAGTGCAGGGATTTAAATCCTTTGCGCAGAAACTGAATTTTGAATTTCATAATGGAATTACCGGAATTGTGGGGCCGAACGGAAGCGGAAAGAGCAATGTCAGCGATGCGGTACGGTGGGTTCTGGGGGAGCAGAGTGCAAAGCAGCTTCGCGGCGGCAATATGCAGGATGTCATTTTCTCCGGGACAGAAAACCGGAAGCCGCTGAGCTTTGCTTCTGTGGCGATTACACTGGACAATTCGGATCATGTCCTTCCGGTTGACTATAATGAAGTAACCGTGACCAGAAGGCTTTACCGGTCCGGGGAAAGTGAATATCTTCTGAATGGAAGTGCGTGCCGCCTGAAGGATATCAACGAAATGTTTTATGATACCGGTATTGGAAAAGAAGGCTATTCCATCATCGGACAGGGACAGATCGATAAGATTCTGAGCGGAAAACCGGAGGAAAGAAGGGAACTGTTCGACGAGGCTGCCGGTATTGTGAAGCTGAAACGCCGAAAGCATACCACACTGAAAAAGCTGGAGGATGAGCGGCAGAATCTGGTTCGCGTTACCGACATTCTCTCAGAACTGACCAGACGTCTTGGACCAATGGAGCGTCAGTCGGAAACGGCGAGAGTTTACCTGGCAAAGCGGGATGCTCTGCGGGAACTGGATGTCAATCTGTTTCTCCTGGAGCATGAACAGAATAAAGTGGCTCTGGAGGAATTGTACCGGAAAACACAGACGGCCTGTCAGCAGCTGGAAGAAAACCGGCAGGAATACGATAAGACGAAAGAAGTATATGAGAAACTGGAGCAGGAGCTGGAGGAACTGAATGCCCGTATGGAAGCGCTTCGGGAACAGACACAGGATAAAGCTCTGCGCCGGCAGCAGCTGGAGGGACAGGTGGATGTCCTGAAGGAACAGATTTCTTCCGGGCAGCAGAATGAGATCCTTTATCAGGACCGTCTCCGGAGTATTGAAAGTGATGTCGCTTCCAGAGAGGAACAGAACAGGGAAATTCAGGAAGAAAAGGATCAGCTTCGTCAGCAGCTTCTCGTGGTTCGCGCAAAGAAAAAGGATGAAGAAGAACATCTGGAGAGAATCCGGGCAAATATAGAGGAATGCAGCATGGCCGTGGAAAACGGCAAAAATGAAATCATTGAGATTCTGAATTCCCGTGCGACCACCAAGGGAAAAGCCCAGCGTTTTGACACGATGATGGAGCAGATCGATATCCGCAAAGCACAGATCAGTCAGAGACTTCTTCATCTCAAAAGCGAGGAGGAGGAGCAGAAAAAGCTCCTTGAGAAGGCACAAAAGACCTATGAATCGCTGACCGGTTCCATTGATTCCATGAATGAGGAATGCGGCAGACTGGAAAAATCCATCGTTCAGCTTCAGGAAAAGATGAAAAGCCAGAATGCGATGCTGGAAAAAACGCAGGCGGAGTATCATCGGGAGGCGTCCAGACTGGAGTCGCTGAGAAATCTGACAGAGCGCTACGACGGGTACGGGAACAGTATCCGCCGCTGTATGGAACAGAAAGAAAAAGTGCCGGGAATCAAAGGGGTTGTTGCAGATCTGATTCAGGTGGATAAAAATTATGAGGTAGCCATCGAGACGGCACTGGGCGGAAGCATTCAGAATATTGTCACCGATTCAGAGCAGACTGCAAAAAAAATGATTGAGTTTCTCAAGCGGAACCGATACGGAAGAGCCACCTTTCTTCCGCTATCCAGTATCAGCTCCAGAGGCGGATTTGCGCAGAAGGAAGCGCTGCATGAGCCGGGAGTCATCGGCCTGGCCAGCGATCTTGTGACATCTCAGCCACAGTACCGGGAGCTCTGTGTCTACCTTCTGGGCAAGGTACTGGTCGTTGACAATATGGACCATGCCATTGTCATTGCGAAGAAGTACCGCCATTCCCTGAGAATGGTTACGGTCGAGGGAGAACTGCTCAGCCCGGGCGGTTCCATGACCGGCGGTGCCTTTAAAAATAACAGTAACCTTCTGGGCAGAAGACGGGAGATGGAAGAGCTTGAGGCAGCTGTGGCAAAGACCAAAGAGAAGCTCCTGGAAACGCAGAAGGCAATCGAAGATAACCGCGGCAGAAGAAATCTGCTCAGAGATACCGTGGCAGATTTTCAGGAAAAGCTCCGCGTACAGTATGTGGAACAGAATACAGCAAAGATGAATGTGTCTCAGCTGGAGGCAAAGCTGGAAGAAATCAACGGAAATTATTCCAGAATCAACCGGGAACAGGAAGAAATCCGCCGTCAGATCCAGGAAGCAAAGGCAGATCACAACCGGATTGAGGAGGAACTGGAAGCCTCCAAGCAGGACGAGAAGGAACTGGAGACCTTCATTGAGACGAGACAGAAAGAACTGGATGAGTGGGAAACAGAAGAGGATGCAGTGATCAAAGCGCTGGAGGACATCCACCTGGAGGAACAGTCTCTGGAGCAGAAGGATCACTTTGCAGCTGAGAATCTGAACCGAATCCGGCAGGAACTGGACAGCCTATGCACGGAAAAGGAGAATATCGGAGAAATTCTTGCGCAGGGTGTTCAGGAGATCCGGCAAAAAACAGAGGATATTGAAAATCTGAAGGCTGCCATTGAGAATTATCGGGAAGAGGATCAGAAAAACCGGGAAATGCTTGAAAAATGGCAGCTGGAAAAGGATGAGAAAAATGCCGGGCAGAAAGAGTTTTTCCAGAAACGGGAAGAGCTGTCGGAGACGATCGGTCTGTTGGATAAGGAATGCTTCCGGTTGAGAAGCCAGTCCGAAAAGCTGGAGGAAAACCAGGAGGCAAGGATTTCCTATATGTGGGAAGAATATGAAGTGACTCCGAACAATGCGCAGTCTTATCGAAAGGAAGAGCTGAATGACCGGGCATCCATGAAAAAGCAGATTGCCCAGATCCGGGATGAGATCCGAAAGCTGGGGCCGGTGAACGTAAATGCTATCGAAGAGTACAAAGAACTGAAGGAACGGCATACCTTCCTTTCCGGGCAGTATGAGGATCTCAAAAAGGCAGAAGAGACGCTGGAGGGAATCATTGCAGAGCTGGATGAAGGAATGCGGCGTCAGTTTGCAGAAAAGTTTCAGGATATCCAGAGAGAATTTGACAAAGCCTTTAAGGAACTGTTCGGCGGAGGAAAAGGAACGCTGGAGCTGGATGAAAACGAGGACATTCTGGAAGCGGGAATCCGCATTATCTCTCAGCCTCCGGGGAAAAAGCTTCAGAATATGATGCAGCTTTCCGGAGGGGAGAAGGCACTGACGGCGATTGCCCTGTTGTTTGCCATTCAGAATCTGAAGCCGTCTCCGTTTTGTCTTCTGGATGAGATCGAAGCGGCACTGGATGATTCCAATGTAGGCCGCTTTGCAGGCTATCTGAAAAAACTGACAAAGAATACGCAGTTTATTATCATAACGCACCGCCGCGGGACGATGAATGCAGCGGATCGTCTGTATGGTATTACCATGCAGGAAAAGGGTGTTTCCACTCTGGTATCGGTAGACCTTGTGGAAAATCAGCTGACACAATAGGGAGGGAGAACAGATATGGCAGAGGAAAAAAAAGGATTTTTTAAACGGCTGGTCAGCGGACTGGCAAAAACCAGGGATAATATTGTTGCCGGATTTGATTCCATTTTCAGCGGGTACTCCAGTATCGATGATGATTTTTATGAGGAGCTGGAAGAAATCCTGATAATGGGTGATATTGGAATCAATGCGACCACATCCATTATCGAAAATCTGAAAAATCAGGTTTCTTCGCAGCACATTAAGGATCCCATGGAATGCAAGAAGCTTCTGATTCAGGGGATCAAGGATCAGATGCATGTGGACAGTACAGAGTATGAATTTGAAAACAGGAAATCGGTCATCCTGGTGATCGGTGTAAACGGAGTGGGAAAAACCACTTCCGTGGGAAAACTTGCAGGAAAGCTGAAGGATCAGGGAAAGAAAGTCATACTGGCGGCAGCGGATACGTTCCGCGCAGCAGCCGGAGAGCAGCTGACCCAGTGGGCAAACAGAGCCGGTGTGGAGATCATCGGAGGACAGTCCGGAGCGGACCCTGCGTCGGTGGTATATGATGCGGTAGCTGCTGCCAAGGCCAGAAATGCAGATGTTCTGATCTGTGACACAGCAGGGCGTCTTCATAATAAGAAAAACCTGATGGAGGAGCTGAGAAAGATTTACCGTATCCTGGAAAGAGAATATCCGGAGGCGTATCTGGAGACGCTTGTGGTACTGGACGGCACGACCGGACAGAATGCGCTTGTTCAGGCAAGACAGTTCTCTGAGGTGGCAGATGTGAACGGGATTATTCTCACGAAGCTGGATGGAACTGCAAAAGGCGGAATTGCCGTGGCGATTCATTCTGAACTGGACATTCCGGTAAAATATATCGGTGTCGGTGAGAGCATTGATGATCTTCAGAAGTTTGATTCCGATGCATTTGTAAATGCTCTGTTTGATGTTCAGCCGGACAAGGCGGAGATGTAATCCGAAAATCACAAAAGAATGGATAGGAGCAGAAGAATATGTTAACATTGGAAAGCTTTGAAGAAGCATCAGAGATTGTAAAGAAAATCACACAGGAGACAAAGCTGATCAAGAGCGGCTATTTCTCGGATCTGACCGGAAATAAAGTGTATTTCAAACCGGAAAACATGCAGCGCACCGGAGCATATAAGATCCGCGGTGCCTATTATAAAATCAGCACACTTACCGATGAGGAGCGGGAGCGGGGACTGATCGCCGCATCTGCGGGAAATCATGCCCAGGGGGTTGCCTATGCAGCATACAAATACGGTGTGAAAGCGATCATCGTGATGCCGACGACCACGCCGCTGATTAAGGTGGAACGAACAAAAAACTATGGCGCAGAAGTGATCCTCAAAGGCGATGTGTACGATGAGGCATGTGCTTATGCCATGGAGCTGGCACAAAAGAAGGGTTATACCTTTATCCATCCCTTTGACGATCTGGCGGTTGCCACAGGTCAGGGAACCATTGCCATGGAAATCATTCAGGAGCTTCCGCTGGTGGATTATATTCTGGTTCCGGTGGGCGGCGGCGGACTGGCAACCGGAGTGGCAACTCTGGCAAAGATGCTGAATCCGCATATTAAAGTGATCGGCGTGGAACCTGCAGGAGCAGCCTGCCTGAAATACTCCATGATGAAGGGAGAAGTATCGACACTTTCCGAGGTAAATACCATTGCGGATGGTACCGCTGTAAAAACACCGGGAGAAAAGATATTCCCGTATCTCCAGGAGAATCTGGACAGCATCATTACGATCGAGGATGACGAGCTGATTGTTGCCTTTCTGGATATGGTGGAGAATCACAAGATGGTTGTGGAAAATTCCGGACTTCTTACCGTGGCGGCACTCCGCCATCTGGATTTCAAAAACAAAAAGGTGGTTTCGATCCTGAGCGGCGGAAATATGGATGTGATCACTTTGTCGTCTGTCGTACAGCATGGTCTGATTCAGAGAGACCGGATCTTTACGGTGTCTGTCCTGATTCCGGACAAGGCCGGTGAGCTGGTTCGTGTGGCCACCATCATCGCACAGAATCAGGGAAATGTGATCAAGCTGGATCATAATCAGTTTGTCAGCACAAACCGAAATGCGGCTGTGGAGCTGAAGATTACGATGGAGGCGTTCGGAACCGAACACAAGAACCAGATTGTGCGTGCCCTGGATGAGGGCGGATGCAGGCCGAAGGTGATCCGGACAATTTTGTGATTCCTTTTTTCATCAGAAAATGAGTAAAGTTAGAAAATATGGACTGTCAAGAAAAAACACTTGACAGTCCTTTTCTTTTGCGATATGATAGGCGAGGTGATTACAGATGGAGAAGTTTGTGGAACAGGCATTGTTATATGATTTTTATGGCGAGCTTCTGACGGCACGTCAGCGTCAGGTATATGAGACGGTCGTTCTGGAGGATTATTCTCTGAGTGAAGTGGCCGAGGAGCTGGGAATCAGCCGGCAGGGAGTTCATGATATGATCCGCAGGTGCAATCATATTCTGGAGGAGTATGAAGCAAAACTTCATCTTGTAGAGAAATTCCTGAATATCCGGAAACAGGTGCAGAAGATTCATGCACTGGCTGATGAGAAGGGAATCGAAGAGATTGGAAGAATTTCCAATGAAATTCTGGAGGAATTATAGCAGATGGCATTTGAAAGCTTGACAGATAAATTGCAGAATGTGTTTAAGAAGCTTCGCGGGAAGGGCAGACTGACGGAAGAGGATGTGAAGATTGCCCTGAAGGAAGTCAAAATGGCACTTCTGGAAGCAGATGTGAACTTCAAGGTAGTGAAGCAGTTCACAAAAGCAGTGCAGGAGCGTGCCGTTGGACAGGATGTCATGAACGGACTGAATCCGGGACAGATGGTGATTAAGATCGTCAATGAAGAGCTGGTCAGTCTGATGGGGAGTGAGACCACAGAACTTCCTCTTCGGAACGGGAATGAGATCACTGTGATCATGATGGCGGGTCTTCAGGGTGCCGGTAAGACCACGACGGCGGCCAAACTGGCAGGAAAGCTTAAATCCAAAGGAAGAAGACCGCTGCTGGTTGCCTGTGACGTTTATCGTCCGGCAGCGATCACACAGCTTCAGGTAAATGGCCAGAAGCAGGGTGTGGAGGTCTTTTCCATGGGAGACCGGCAGAAACCGGTGGATATTGCACGGGCTGCGCTGGAGCATGCGAAGAACAATCAGCAGAATGTGGTGATCATCGACACGGCCGGACGACTTCACATAGATGAAAATATGATGCAGGAGCTGGCTGATATCAAGTCTAGTATTCAGGTAGATGCCACCGTTCTGGTCGTGGATGCCATGACCGGACAGGATGCAGTGAATGTGGCAAAAACCTTTACAGAGAAGGTTGGCATTGACGGTGTGATCCTGACAAAGCTGGATGGTGATACCAGAGGCGGAGCGGCGCTTTCCATCAAGGCGGTCACCGGAAAACCGCTGCTGTATGTGGGTATGGGAGAGAAGCTTTCCGACCTGGAGCAGTTTTATCCGGACCGCATGGCTTCCAGAATTCTCGGTATGGGCGATGTGATGAGCCTGATCGAGAAGGCAGAAGCGGCTGTGGATCAGGAAAAGGCACAGGAGATGCAGAAGAAGCTGAAGAAAATGGACTTCGACTTCAATGATTATCTGACCAGCCTGGAACAGATGAACAATATGGGCGGTATCAGCAGTATCCTGAATATGCTTCCCGGCGTGGGAGGAAAAATGAAGGATCTCGAAGGAATGATTGATGAAAAGGCTATGGAAAGAACAAAATCCATCATTCTTTCCATGACACCGGATGAGAGAAGCAATCCGTCCATCCTGAATATTTCCCGGAAGAACCGTATTGCACGGGGCGCCGGTGTGGATGTATCAGAGGTAAACCGTCTGGTGAAGCAGTTTGAACAGAGTAAAAAGATGATGAAACAGATGCCCGGTCTGATGGGCGGAAAAGGTGGTAAAAGAGGCGGCTTCCGGCTTCCCTTTTAAATAAAACAAATTAAGAAAACACAATAAATGGAGGAAAACAAAAATGGCAGTAAAAATCAGATTAAGAAGAATGGGACAGAAAAAGGCACCTTACTATAGAATCGTTGTTGCAGATTCCCGTTCCAGACGTGACGGAAGATGTATCGAAGAGATCGGAACATACGATCCGAACCGTGATCCGAGCGTATACCAGGTAAATGAAGAAGCAGCGAAAAAATGGCTTGCAGCAGGTGCTCAGCCTACAGAAGTTGTTGCCAAACTGTTCAAGATTGCTGGCATTGAAAAATAAGAAATACCGACAGTATTTCTTGGATAATCCGTAAAAAACGGGCCAGGGAGGTAAGTGATGAAGGATCTGGTAGAAGTAATTGCAAAATCTCTTGTTGAAAATCCGGATGAAGTTGTTGTGACAGAGACGGAAAAAGAGGATGCGGTTATCATTGAGCTGAAGGTCGGTCAGTCTGACATGGGTAAGGTGATCGGTCGCCAGGGAAGGATCGCAAAAGCAATTCGTACGGTTGTAAAGGCAGCTTCGTCGAAGAGCAGCAAAAAGGTAATTGTGGATATTCTGCAGTAAAAGTTAATTGGATACGAAGAGCTGGAGCAATCTTACATGCGTCAGCTCTTTTGTTTTGTATCACAGATCAGGTTCACAGAATAAGACAGAACAGGTGCAGCTATGGAAGATAAGTTAAAGGTTGGTGTGATCACGACGACGCACGGCGTTCGTGGAGAAGTGAAAGTATATCCTACGACAGAAGGTCCGGAACGGTTTCTCGATCTGGAGTATGTACTTCTGGACACGGGACGGGAGCTTCGCAGACTGGAAATTTCCGGTGTGAAATTTTATAAGAATCTTGCAATTCTGAAATTTAAGGGAATTGACAATATCAATGATATTGAAAAATATAAAGGGAAAGATCTCTGGGTTCTGAGGGAGGATGCACAGGAGCTCGGGGAAGACGAATACTATATCGGGGACCTCATTGGCATGGATGTTTTTCTGGAGGATGAAAGTCATTTCGGAATCCTGAAGGATGTGATGGAGACCGGTGCCAATGATGTTTATATTGTGACAAAGGATGATGGGCAGGAGGTTCTCCTTCCGGCAATCTATGACTGTATCCTGGATGTGGATGTGGAGAAGAACCGGATGACTGTGCATATCATGAAAGGACTTTTGGAATGAATTTTCATGTACTGACTTTATTTCCGGAAATGATTGAAAGCGGAATGTATACCAGTATTACCGGCCGGGCCATTCAGGCGGGAATTCTCTCGGTGGAGGCGGTCAATATCAGGGACTATGCATATAACAGGCATCAGAAAGTGGATGATTACACTTATGGCGGAGGTGCCGGTATGCTGATGCAGGCAGAACCGGTATATCTGGCATATGAATCTGTCGTGGAAAAAATCGGACACAGACCCAGAGTGGTATATCTTACGCCGCAGGGGCAGGTATTCCGTCAGGAAATGGCCAGAGAGATGGCAAAAGAAGAGGATATCGTTTTTCTGTGCGGGCATTATGAGGGAATCGATGAGCGGGTTCTGGAGGAGATTGTGACAGATTACGTCTCCATCGGGGATTATGTGCTCACCGGAGGAGAGCTTCCGGCAATGGTGATGATGGATTCTATTTCCAGAATGGTTCCCGGAGTGCTGAGCAATCAGGAGTCTGCTCAGACAGAATCCTTTTCCGAAAATCTTCTGGAGTATCCGCAGTACAGCCGGCCGGAGGTATGGCACGGCAGGCGTGTCCCGGAGGTACTCATGTCCGGTCATCATGCAAATATTGAGGCATGGCGCCGGGAACAGTCGATTCTTCGAACGGCTGTGAGAAGACCGGAGCTGCTGAAAAAAGCAAATCTGACAAATAAGGAATGGAATATGGTGCGCCAGTGGAAAAAGAAATGGAAAGAGGAGTCTGACGCTTCAGATAAAGGAGAAAAAGATGAGAACAGCTGATTTTTATTATGATCTTCCGCAGGAACTGATTGCACAGGATCCGTTGGAGGACCGCAGTGCTTCCAGACTGATGCATCTGTCAAAAACGGATGGAGCCATAGAACACGGATATTTCCGGGATATTCTCAGATATCTGAGAAAAGGGGACTGTCTGGTAATCAATGATACAAAGGTGATTCCTGCCCGGCTGTATGGCCATAAAAAAGATACCGGTGCACTGATCGAGATCCTTCTTCTGAAGCGGAAGGCGGACAATGTCTGGGAGTGTCTCGTCAAGCCGGGAAAGAAGGCACGTCCCGGTGCACAGATCACGTTCGGAAACGGAATTCTCGAAGGTGAGATCGTGGATGTGGTGGAAGAGGGAAACCGTCTGATTCAGTTCCGCTATGACGGAATCTGGGAAGAAATTCTGGATCAGCTGGGCGAGATGCCTCTGCCGCCGTACATTACTCACAAGCTGAAGGATAAAAACCGTTACCAGACGGTATATGCAAAAAACGAGGGCTCTGCGGCAGCCCCGACGGCCGGACTGCATTTTACCAGAGATCTGCTGCAGCAGGTGGAAGAGATGGGCGTGAAAATAGCCCATGTGACGCTGCACGTGGGCCTTGGAACCTTCCGTCCGGTAAAGGTGGACGATGTGAAGGATCATCATATGCATTCGGAATTTTATGTGGTGGAAGAGGACCAGGCTGCTCTGATCAATGAGACGAAGCGGCAGGGAGGCCGTGTGATTTCCGTGGGAACCACCAGCTGCAGAACCCTGGAATCCGCGGCTGGCGAGGACGGTGTGCTGAAAGCGGGAAGCGGCTGGACCGATATTTTCATTTATCCGGGCTATTCCTTTAAAATGATCGATGGTCTGATTACCAATTTTCATCTGCCCGAATCCACGCTTCTGATGCTGGTGTCTGCTCTGGCGGGAAAGGAGCATATCATGGCGGCATATGCGGAGGCGGTGAAAGAACGATACCGGTTTTTCTCCTTCGGGGATGCGATGTTTATTGAATAGTCTCGGTAAAGAGGGCGGGAGATCCGCCCTCTGTGGATATCCACGAGCTGCGTTCGTTGATCTTGTCCAGAATACGCTGGGCCTCACTGCCCTCAGATGGGGTGGGTTGATAATTGTTACCGTAATCCCAGGAAGAGATGGAACACGGAATGATGTTGAAATCATCGTCCTCCTGTACGCCCTCCGGAGTGACGGTAAAGGTTTGCTGGTAGATCATGGTATCCATATCGCTGGGGTAGGCATTTCCGCCAAAACAGAAATTACCCAGACTGTATACAATATATTTTCCATTATATTTCTCGATTCCCTGTACGACGTGAGGATGGTGTCCGCAGACCAGGTCGGCACCTTCGTCGATCGCCAGATGTCCGAGGGTGATCTGATTGTCATCCGGGATATCTTCTTTTTCATTTCCCCAGTGGAAGATGACAATCACCAGATTGGCACCTTCTTCTTTTACTTTCGCAATATTGTCTTTCAGCTGCTGAGTCCGTTCCAGATGGTCTTTCAGTTCATAGATACCCACAAGACCTACCTTAATACCCTTTACATCGATGACGGCTGTCTCGTCATAACCGAAATGGGTGATTCCCTGGCTGTCCAGTGCGCTCATGGTATCGGAAAATCCCTGATCGCCATAATCATGGCTGTGGTTGTTGGCAGTTGTGACAGCTTCTACCGAGCCTTCCGAGAGAATCCGGGCGAATTCGGCGGGAGCCTTGAAGGCGAACTCTTTTTCTTCCCTTTCGTCGGAATCTGTGAGTGTTCCTTCGAAATTGGCGATGGTCAGATCATCTTCGGCAAAGATCGTTTTCACATTCTGAAGAAAATAAGACGGTCCGTTTTCTTCATAAAATGCATTCAGGCTGGTGCTGTAATCAAATGCTTCGTCTGTACCAAGCGTGCAGTCGCCCACGACGGAAACGGTCAGAGAGACAGGTTCGGCAGGCCATTCGCCGGAAGCTTCTTCGGTGTCGGTTTCGGTATCTTCCTGTGAGGCTTCTGTCCGGGCCTCGCTGCCCACGTCTGTCTTGTCCGGAGCTGTGGCTGCGGAAGAAGTACAGGAGCGGATGCCGGCCAGCAAAACGATCACAAGGAGCAGCGCACCTGCCAGACCTGCGGCAAGCAGCATACGGGACCTGCGCTCTTCCTGATAAAACTTTGATTTTTTATAAAGACTGCTGTTTTTCTTTTGTATGTGCATGATATTTTTCATCCTCTCATTTGCTGTCTTATCAGTATAAAATGGTTTTGCCTTGCCGTCAAGAAGACGCGCTTTTCAGAAGAAAAAAAATATGCTAGAATGATACTGCTCACAGGCCGCTGTTTTACAGTACCGGCAGAATTGTGAGGTTTACAGAAAAAGAAGGAAACGGAGATATAATATGTTTTACATTGGGAATCATACCACCTCCTCCAGAGGGTACGCGGCTATGGGGCGTCAGATGATAAAGAACGGAGGAAATACCTTCGCTTTTTTTACCAGAAATCCCAGAGGAGGAAAGGCGAAAAAGACAGATCCGGAGGATATTCGGAAGTATCTTGAGATTGCGCAGGAAAATCATTTCGGGAAGATCGTTGCCCATGCACCATATACCCTGAATGCATGTGCGGCCAGCGAGGAGCTGCGTACCTTTGCCAGAGAGACCATGGCAGATGATCTGAAACGCATGGAACTGATACCGGGGAATTATTATAATTTCCACCCCGGCAGTCATGTGGGACAGGGAGCAGAGAACGGAATCCGGCTCATTGCACAGCTGCTTAACGAGGTTCTCACCGAAGAACAGTCGACGGTGGTTCTGCTGGAAACCATGGCAGGGAAGGGCTCCGAGATGGGAAGAAGCTTTCGGGAACTTCGAGCAATCATGGATCTGGTGGAACAGAAGGATAAGATCGGTGTCTGTCTGGATACCTGCCATGTGTGGGATGCAGGCTACGATATCGCGGCGCATCCGGATGAAGTGCTGGAGGAGTTCGATCAGGTGATCGGTCTGAAATGTCTGAAAGCGGTTCACCTGAACGACAGCATGAATGAACGAGGCAGCCATAAGGACCGCCATGCAAAGATCGGAGAAGGGAAAATCGGTCTGGAGGCTCTGGTGCGTCTGATTCGTCATCCGGCTCTTTGCGGAATTCCTTTTATTCTGGAGACACCCAATGATGATGAAGGATGGAAACAGGAAATCAGTCTGTTAAGAAAGGAATATGGAGAATGAAAAATAAGAAAATACTGCCCTGGCTTCTTGCGGTACTTGTACTGTTTGTATGCTTCTTTGGGGCGTGCGGAAATGAAAAAAGTACCGTAGAGGAATCGCAGGAAACCATAGATGTTGACCTTGAGGAGGATATGGAGCCGCTGGATGAAGCGGAGCTGGAGAAACTGGAAGAGGGCATCGCCGGCGATGACGAGATGGAAGCCGATGTGATCAAAGAGGGGTCCACAGAGACGGCTTCTCTGGATGAAGACGGTTCCTATACTTCGAAAGAAGATGTGGCGGCATATCTTTATGCGTATGGGCATCTTCCGTCTAACTTTATCACAAAAAAAGAGGCACAGGAGCTGGGATGGGACAGCAAGGAAGGAGATCTGGATGAGGTGGCGCCGGGAAAAAGCATCGGAGGAGATATCTTCGGAAACTATGACAAGATGCTTCCTGTGGAAGACGGTCGGACGTACCGGGAGTGTGATGTGAATTATGAAGGTGGATACCGGGGAAGTGAGCGAATCGTCTATTCCAATGACGGACTGATCTTCTATTCGGATGATCATTATGAAACATTTACAAGACTGTATTAAGAGTTGCCCGACAAATAAAAGGAGAATCTGCAGCGGATTCTCCTCTTTTTTTGTGCGTCAGGCTGTTCTGTCAGCAGGATATCCTGTTTGGCAGATCGCCGCCGTTCATATATGCCTTGGCATTTTCCAGTGTTGTGAAAGCAATGTTGGAGAGGGCTTCCTGTGTGAAAAATCCCTGGTGGGAGGTCATGGTCACATTGGGAAAGGATAACAGTCGCTGGATGGTGGAGCGCTGAAGGATCTGTTCGGACATATCTTCATATACAAAGTCGGTTTCTTCCTCGTAGACATCCAGACCGACGGCAAAAAACTTGTGCTCACGGATGCCGTTGATGAGATCGTCTGTTTTGATCAGAGCTCCGCGGGAGGTGTTTACCAGAACCACACCGTCTTTCATTTTGGAAATGGTCTTTTTGCAGATCAGGTGATGGGTTTCTGCGGTCAGAGGACAATGCAGGCTGATCAGGTCGGAAGAGGAGAGAAGCTCTTCCAGTGGTACATAGGTTACGAAATCCAGGTCCCTGCATGGGAAAAGATCGTAAGCCAGAACCTTCATGCCGAATCCCCGGCAGATTTTTGCCATGGCCTGACCGATTTTTCCGGTTCCGATGATTCCGGCTGTTTTTTTATAGAAATTGATTCCCATCAGCCCATTCAGGGCAAAGTTGTTTTCCCGGCACTTGATGTAGGCTTTGTGTGTGTGGCGGTTGGCTGTAAGGGCGAGTGCCATGGCATGCTCGGCGACGGCCTGTGGAGAGTAGCCGGGAACTCTGAGAACCGTGATGTTTTGTTTTTCGGCAGTTTTCAGATCTACATTGTTGTATCCCGCACAGCGCATGAGAATCAGACGTACTCCGTTCTCTGCGAGGCACCGGATGACTTCTGTGCGAAGATCCGAGTTGACAAAGGCACAGATTGCTTCATAGCCTCTGGCCAGAGGCGCTGTCTCTTCGTGGATGTTTGTATCCGTAAAACGGATTTCGATTCCTGGATACTGCGGCAGAAGGGCGGTAAAAAACTGTTCATCGTATTTTTTGGTTCCGTAAAACAGAATTTTCATAAAATATACTTCTCCTCTCTGTTCATTTTCAGGCAGTTGTGCTATACTTTTTCTGGTAATGATATTCTTGCTCATACAATTAAACTATCCGTATATCAGTAAATTATGTATAAGGAGTGAAAGAAAATGAAAATTGTGCGAATTAACGGCGGGGATTTTGATACAGAAGGGGAAGTGCATGATTATCTGTCTGAGGAACTGGGATTCCCCTCTTATTATGGGAAAAATCTTTCGGCTTTATACGATTGCCTGACAGAATTGTCGGATGACACGCGGATCATTCTGGACATTTCCGAGACGGAGGATGATGATATGATTGATTATCTTCAGAGAATGGCGGAGGTTATTTCCGATGCGGTGGATGAGAGTGATTATCTGGAACTGGAACTGATTGAGGCGTAGTGATAAAACGGATATAATATAGAAAAAAAGATTCTCTTTTGACAGCCACAGCTGCTTAAAGAGAATCTTTTTTTCTTAATGTCAGGAAGTTGTCCGGCTCTGACCGGATGATCTTTGGGCAGATCAGCTTTTGACGGTACCTCCCAGACGGTACAGATCGTCGTAAAATGCAGGGTAGGAGATGTTGACACATTCTCCGTTTTGGATGGTGAGAGGTCCGTCGCAGATGGTTCCGGCTACGGCAAAAGACATGGCGACTCTGTGGTCCATATGAGAATCGATCTGCGCACCGTGAAGCGGATTTCCGCCGCGGATGATCATTCCGTCTTCGGTTCCCTCAATGTCGGCGCCCATACGTTTCAGATTGTCCACCATCACGGTGATACGGTCGGATTCCTTGACACGCAGTTCCCGGGCATCCCGGATCACAGTGGTTCCCTGAGCAAAGGAGGCCATGACTGCGATCATGGGGAGCTCGTCGATCAGTGAAGGGATGATCTCTCCCTCTATGGTCGTGCCATGCAGCTCACTGGACCGGATCAGAAGGTCTGCGGTCGGTTCTCCGTCCTGTTTTTCGTTCAGAAGGGTGATCTGTGCCCCCATGCTGCGGCAGACTTTAAGCATACCGTCTCTGGTGGGATTGATTCCCACATTTTTCAGAAGAATCTCACTGCCTGGAGTCAGAAGTCCTGCGGCGATAAAATAGGCAGCAGAGGAAATGTCACCCGGAACCGCGACTTCCCTTGCTTCCAGGACCGGCCCGGGAAGGATCGAGGCGGTGGTTCCGGCGGAAGTTACATTGGCACCGAAATAATTCAGCATGAGTTCTGTATGGTTTCTGGAAAGAACCGGTTCTGTGACAGAAGTGATTCCGTCTGCATACATGCCGGCCAGAAGGACACAGGATTTTACCTGTGCGGATGCAACAGGAGAAGAATAGTGGATTGCCTTCAGATTTTTTCCCTGAATGCGAAGCGGAGCGCAGCCGTTGCCCTTCAGGCTGGTGATGTCCGCTCCCATCATACCAAGCGGTGTCATGATCCGCTTCATGGGACGTGTCTGAATGGAAGCGTCTCCGGTGAGTTCACAGGAAAAATTCTGTCCTGCGAGGATTCCGGAAATGAGACGGGTCGTGGTTCCGCTGTTTCCCACATCCAGTATTTCCCGGGGAGCCTGAAGTCCGTGCAGTCCCTTGCCGCTTACCAGAACATCATCCTGATCCCGGAGGATGTCGATCCCCATTTTCCGAAAACAGGATATGGTGGAAAGACAGTCTGCCCCTTCCAGAAAATGGGTGATGCGTGTGGTGCCCTTTGCCAGAGCTCCAAACATGACTGCGCGGTGAGAAATGGATTTGTCACCGGGAACAGTCAGCTCTCCGCAAAGATTTTTCTGTTTCTTTATTTCCATATTTGATACCTACCGTTCATAAATATTATAATTCCGTTTTTTCAGAAGTGCCACACTCCGCTGGAAAGAGTCCTCGTCGTAAAGCTCCAGCTTCAGCACACCTTCCTCGAACTCGCGGTTGTGAATGATGCCGATGTTTTTGATACTGATGTTATCCATGGCAAGAATTGTGGCAATCGTGGCAATTCCGCCCGCTTCGTCGGCGATGTCCAGATACAGTACATAGGATTTCCGGATCAGTCCGTTGTCAACGACATCAATGGAATCGCGGTAATCCCTGGAATTCTGAAACATCTGATACAGTGCTTCGCCTTCTTTGTTGTCGATGCTGCAGCGAACCTGAATCAGAAGACGGATGTAATCGTCCAGAACATTGGAGATATTATCCGTGTTTTCCAGACAGATCTGCTGCCACATTTCCGGAGAGGAGGATGCGATTCTGGTAATATCCCGGAAGCCGCCTGCTGCAATGGTTTTCATATACTCCGCATTGTTATCAAGCATCTGTATCAGATTTACCAGCGTTGAGGCGATGATGTGCGGGAGATGACTTACCCCGGCAGTGATGAAATCGTGCTCCTCCGGAGTGAGAACCATGGGAATGGCACCCAGTGAGGAAACGAGCTCGGTAAAATCTCCGATCTGATCCAGACCGGTGTTGCTTCCCGGTGTCAGGATGTAGTAGGCATTTTCCAGAAGACGGTCATTGGAATATTCAAATCCGCTTTTCTCTGATCCGGCCATGGGATGTCCGCCGATAAAATGGCTGCCGAGGCCAAGCTCTTCTGCTTTCTCATGGATGGGACCTTTCACACTTCCCACATCTGTCACAATGCATCTGGAGCCCTCCGGAAGGGCCTCTTTGATCCAGGAAAGGGCCTTCAGGTTGATTTCAACCGGAGCACAAAGAAAAATATAGTCACAGGACAGGAAACGTTCGTCCCGATCCTCACATGTGATATCGATGATGTTTTCTGAAATGGCTTTCGCCAGTACCTCCCGGTTCCGGTTGTATGCCATAATGCGGTAATCCGGATGTGCTTTCCGGATCGCTTTTGCGATGGATCCTCCGATCAGGCCAAGGCTGATAAAACCGATGGTTTTCATGATAAGTTCTGTCCGCTCCCCTCGTAAAACAATCGTGTCACTGCGCAGCTTATCCACAGCAACCAGATATTCTGTCTTTATTATAGTAAAGTTTCCAAATTATTGTAAGAGATTACGGAGAAAATGTCAATTCCCGGTAAAAACAACCATATTTTTGAAAAATAATTTGAAAAAAACTTGGTTAATTTATATAAAATGCTTGAAAAGCATATGATATTTTAGTAGAATGTTAACATATTAGACATACAGGGAGGTATTACATATGGACGTTTTTAGAACTGACCGAATCAGAAATGTAGTCCTGCTGGGACATGGCGGATCCGGTAAAACAACTTTGGCTGAGGCTATGGCATATCTTGCAGGTATGACAAACCGTCTCGGCAGAGTTGAGGATGGCAACACGCTCAGCGATTATGATAAAGAAGAGATTAAGAGAAAATTCTCAATTTCCACCTCATTGATTCCGGTTCCGTGGAATAAAGTAAAAGTGAATATCCTGGATACTCCCGGATATTTTGATTTTGTCGGTGAAGTGGAAGAGGCAGTGGGTGCGGCAGATGCGGCAATCATCGTGGTATCCGGAAAAGCCGGTGTGCAGGTCGGCACGCATAAGGCATGGAAGATGTGCGAAAAATACAAACTGCCCCGCATGATTTTTGTTACAGATATGGACGTGGATGAAGTCAGCTACCGCAAGGTTGTGGAAGAACTGACAGAGGCCTATGGCAAGAGAATTGCTCCGCTGCATTTCCCGATTCGTGAGGACGGAAAATTCGTAGGTTATGTAAATGTTGTGAAGCAGGCCGGAAGAAGATACATTGACAAAGCAGGAAAAGAGCCCTGTGACATTCCGGAATACTTAAATGAATATCTGGAAAAATATCACGATATCCTGATGGAATCCGTAGCTGAGACCAGCGAGGAATTCATGGATCGTTATTTTGAGGGTGATGAGTTCTCAGTGGCAGAGGTGTCTGCGGCACTTGCAACCAATGTGCAGGATGCAAGCATTGTTCCGGTATGCATGGGATCTCCGATCAATCTGCGCGGCGTATCCAATTTGCTGGATGATATCTGCGGTTATTTCCCGAGCCCGGACAAACGTTCCTGCAATGGTATCTCTCAGAAGACAAATGAGATCTTCGAGGCAAATTATGACTTTGCGAAAGCAAAATCCGCATATGTATGGAAGACCATCGTGGATCCGTTCCTGGGCAAATACTCCCTGATCAAGGTTTGTTCCGGTGTAATCAAATCCGATGACACTCTGTACAATGTGGAAAAGGGCACAGAGGAAAGACTGAACAAGCTGTATATTCTGGAAGGATCCAAGCCGGTCGAGGTTCCGGAGCTTCATGCAGGAGATATCGGTGCCATCGCGAAGCTGAATTCTGTTCAGACAGGCGACAGCCTTGCAACAAAGGCAAATCCGATCCTGTATCCGAAGACGCTTATTTCGGTTCCGTATACCTATAAGAGATATAAGGCCGTGAAGAAGGGCGACGAAGATAAGATCTCCCAGGCACTTGCAAGAATGGCAAGCGAGGATAAGACACTTCGTATCGTGAATGACGGCGCAAACCGTCAGAGCCTGCTCTACGGTATCGGCGATCAGCATCTGGATATCGTTGTCAACAAACTGAAAGACCGCTATAAAGTGGATATTGAACTGAGCAAGCCGAAGGTTCCGTTCCGTGAGACAATCCGCAAGAATTCTGACGTGGAAGGAAAGCACAAAAAGCAGTCCGGCGGACATGGACAGTACGGTCATGTAAAAATGCGTTTTGAGCCATCCGGAGAGATGGAAACACCATATATTTTCGAGCAGGTTGTCGTAGGCGGTGCCGTTCCGAAGAACTACTTCCCGGCAGTGGAGAAGGGACTTCAGGAATGCGTTCTGAAAGGACCTCTGGCAGCATATCCGGTCGTTGGTGTGAAAGCGACTCTGTATGACGGATCCTACCATCCGGTGGATTCCTCCGAAATGGCATTCAAGATGGCGACCATCCTTGCCTTCAAGAAGGGCTTCATGGATGCATCTCCGGTTCTCCTTGAGCCGATCGTTTCCATGAAGGTGACGGTTCCGGACAAATATACCGGTGACGTAATGGGCGATCTGAATAAGAGACGTGGCCGTGTTCTCGGAATGAATCCGGATCACGAAGGAAATACCATTATTGAGGCAGATGTTCCGCTGCTTGAGATCTACGGATATTCCACAGATCTTCGTTCCATGACCGGCGGTACCGGCGAATTTGCATATGAATTTGCACGTTATGAGCAGGCTCCGAATGACATTCAGGCGAAGGAAATTGAAGCAAGAGCAAGCAAACTGGATGGGGCAGAAGAATAATCTGCAGACACATAAAGATCACAATATCATATTGTAATACAACTTAGGAAAGAGACGGGGTCATCTCAGAAGCGGATGCCCTGTTTCTTTTATCTCGCAGGAGGGAGTGAATCATCGTGTTCCGTAAGAAAGGAAAAATATTTCTTGCTGTCATTGTGCTCATTGTCGCGGCGGCCTATTATTATGTGACCATTCCGGCAATCAACATCCATGCTTCGGGATTCTGGGCATTTATTTTCGTGCTGCTGGCGGTTCTGGTGGGGGCTTATGGACTGCGCCGTGTGCATTCGGTACAGGAAATCCGGCAGAATAAGATTATGAAACTGGGGATTGGTGCCATTCTGCTTCTGGCAGTGGTGTATCTGGCAGGATCGGTGCTTTCCTCACCGATCATCAATGCAAAAAAGTACACAAAACTGGTGGAACCGCAGACGGGAGATTTCACAGAGGATATTCAGCAGATCAGCTATGACCAGATTCCGCTTCTGGACAAGGATTCGGCGGAGCTTTTGGGAAACCGGAAGATGGGAAGCATGGTGGATATGGTTTCTCAGTTCGAGGTGAGCAGTCTCTATTCCCAGATCAATTACAAAGGGCGCCCGGTGCGTGTGACACCTCTGGTATATGCCAGTGCCATAAAATGGTTTACCAATATGCGTGAGGGAATTCCGGCGTATATCATGATCGATATGGCAACACAGAATACGGAGCTGGTGAAGCTTTCCGAGGGCATCCGTTATTCGGAATCGGAGTATTTTAACCGTTATATCTACCGGCATCTTCGATTTAAATATCCCACTTATATCTTTGATCAGCTCAGCTTTGAGATCGACGAGGAAGGTACACCGTACTGGATCTGTCCGGTGAAAAAATATACCATCGGTCTTTTTGGCGGGCAGGTGATCGGAAGAGTGGTTCTGTGCAATGCAGTGACTGGAGAATGTGAAGATTATAAAGTGGAAGACTGTCCGAAATGGGTGGACCGGGTTTATCCGGCGGATCTTCTGATTCAGCTGTATGATTATCACGGCACGCTGAAGAACGGTTTTCTGAACAGCATTCTGGGTCAGAAGGGCTGTCTGCAGACCACAGACGGATACAATTACCTTGCCATCGACGATGATGTCTGGGTTTATACGGGCGTGACATCTGTCAGCGGAGACCGCTCCAATGTAGGCTTTGTACTGATGAATCAGCGCACGAAAGAAACGAAATTTTATGAGATCCCAGGGGCAGAGGAGTATTCAGCCATGGATTCTGCGGAAGGCCAGGTTCAGAACCTGGGATACCGTGCAACCTTCCCGCTTCTTTTGAATATTGCAGGGGAGCCCACCTATTTTATCGCTTTGAAGGACAATGCCGGTCTGGTGAAAAAATATGCCATGCTGAATATTCAGAAATATCAGAATGTGGCCATCGGCGATACGGTTTCGGAATGTGAAAAGACGTATGTGAAAATGATCAAAGGTACCAGTACAGCGGTTGCCGATGAAAACACGAAAAAGGTCACCGGAGAGATCTACCGGATGGCACAGGGAGTCATAGAAGGCAATACCCATTATTATCTTGTCCTGAAAAATCATAAAGATATGATTTTCGATGTGCCGATCACAGATTTCCTTGAAATCGTCAAATACGATGTGGGGGATACCATTACCATTGCCTATAATCCTTCCAGTCCGGCTAATACGGTGATTGCTCTGGGCGAAACCGGGAACGAATGACTGACTGTGCACAGGGTGCGGGCAAAAGGTGCTAAAAATGGAAAAAACCTTGACAAATATGGGTGAAACCGATAGAATATTTCTGGTAAAACAGAGAAAAACGATGATGAGGAGTAGTAAAAAGGTCTGCATGCGCAGAGATCTGTCGGCTGGTGTGAGACAGAGTTGCCGGCTTTTTGAACTCGCCTTTGAGTTTTCGGAGCGAATGTGTATGAGGGTTTCCGGATGTATGAACAGACGGGGACTTCTGTACGGCATAGTTTCGGACGGATGATCCCGTTATCGATCGCAGAGTGCACCTGCCGTATCGCAGGTGAATAAGAGTGGTACCACGGAAGAATGCCTTTCGTCTCTTAAAAGAGATGAAAGGCTTTTTTATTATTATTACAGGAGGAAAGAAAAATGGCAGTACCTTATAATCATAAGGCAGTTGAGCAGAAATGGCAGAAAATCTGGGACGAGAAGAAAGCCTTTGCCGCATCCGATGATTACACAAAACCGAAATATTACGCACTGGTTGAGTTTCCGTATCCGTCCGGACAGGGACTTCATGTAGGTCATCCAAGACCTTATACGGCGCTGGATATCGTGGCACGTAAAAGAAGAATGCAGGGTTACAACGTCCTTTATCCGATGGGATGGGATGCGTTTGGACTTCCCACAGAGAACTATGCAATCAAAAACAAAATTCATCCCCGTATTGTTACGGAAAACAATGTAAAGCGTTTTAAGGAGCAGCTGAGATCCCTGGGATATTCCTTTGACTGGGATCGCGAGATCAATACTACCGATGTGGATTATTACAAATGGACACAGTGGATTTTCCTGAAACTGTTTCACGCAGGTCTGGCGTACAAAACAGAAATGCCCATCAACTGGTGTACCTCCTGTAAGGTAGGACTTGCAAATGAGGAAGTGGTGAATGGTGTCTGTGAGCGCTGCGGCGCACCGGTTGTCCGCAAAGTAAAGAGCCAGTGGATGCTGAAAATCACAGAATATGCCGAGAAGCTGCTGGAGGGCCTGGACGATGTGGACTATATCGAGCGTGTAAAGGTTTCTCAGAAAAACTGGATCGGAAAGAGCCAGGGTGCAGAGGTAGACTTTAAAATCAGCGGAAAAGAGGATAAGCTGACTGTTTATACGACCAGACCGGATACCCTGTTCGGAGCAACCTACATGGTCGTTTCTCCGGAGCATCCCATGCTGGAAAAATATAAAGATGAGATTGAAAACATGGATGCCATCCGTGAATATCAGGAGCAGGCTGCCAGAAAGTCTGATTTCGAGCGTTCTGAGCTGGCAAAGGAAAAGACCGGTGTGGAGATCAAAGGTCTCTGTGCGGTGAATCCGGTCAATGACAAGGAAATCCCCATCTGGGTATCCGATTATGTCCTGATGAGCTACGGTACCGGTGCGATCATGGCTGTGCCGGCACATGACACCCGTGACTGGGAGTTTGCGAAGAAATTTAATCTTCCGATTATCGAAGTAGTGGCAGGCGGAGAAAATGTTCAGGAAGAAGCCTTCACCGATGTTGCCACCGGTAAACTGGTGAACTCCGATTTTCTTGACGGACTGGAAGTGGCAGAAGCAAAGAAAAAGATCATTGCCTTTCTGGAAGAAAAAGGAATCGGCACCGGAAAGACAAATTATAAGCTGAGAGACTGGGTATTCTCCCGTCAGCGTTACTGGGGAGAACCGATTCCGATTGTTCACTGTGAAAAATGCGGTTATGTGGCACTTCCGGAGGATCAGCTTCCTCTGGAGCTTCCGGATGTGGAAAGCTATATGCCGACCGACAACGGAGAATCTCCTCTGGCTGCTATGACAGACTGGGTAAATACGACCTGTCCGTGCTGTGGTGGTCCGGCCGTCAGAGAGACAGATACTATGCCGCAGTGGGCCGGATCCTCCTGGTATTTCCTGCGCTATACAGATCCGCACAACAAAGAGGCACTGGCAAGTCCGGAAGCGCTGAAATACTGGCTCCCGGTAGACTGGTACAACGGCGGTATGGAGCATACCACACTGCATCTTCTGTATTCCCGTTTCTGGCACAGATTCCTCTACGACCAGAAGGTCGTTCCCTGTCCGGAACCGTATCAGAAGCGTACCTCCCACGGAATGATCCTTGGCGAGAACGGAGAAAAGATGAGCAAGTCCAGAGGAAATGTGGTGAACCCGGACGACATTGTGATGGATTACGGTGCAGACACGCTGCGTACCTATGAGATGTTCATCGGCGCGTTTGATCTGAGTGCATCCTGGTCGGAGAATGGCGTAAAAGGATGCCGAAGATTCCTGGAGCGTATCTGGAAGCTGCAGGATATCCTGACCAGAGGTGATGTATATTCCAAAGACTTTGAGACGAAAATGCATCAGACCATCAAAAAGGTCAGCCAGGATTTTGAGAATCTGAAATACAATACCGCAATCGCGGCACTGATGTCTCTGCTCAATGACTTTGCGAAAAAAGGAGCAATCAATGATGCGGAATACCGGACCATGCTTGTTCTGTTAAATCCGGTTGCACCGCACATCACGGAAGAAATCTGGAGCCTTTGCGGATACGAAGGTTATATTTTCGAGCAGACCTGGCCGGAATACGATGAGGCGAAAACCATTGAGAACACCATCGAGATGGCGGTACAGATCAACGGAAAAACAAGGGGCGTTGTGACACTTGCACTGGATGAAGAGAAGGAAGCTGCTCTGGCAAAGGCCAAAGAGGTTGTCGCTGACAAGCTGACCGGAACCATAGTCAAAGAGATCTATGTGCCGAAGAAGATTATTAATATTGTGATGAGATAGAATTTTATAAATATTTTACAATTTGCTTGAATAAAGCAGCGAAGCGTGGTATAATTCTATCATTGTTTGAGAATGACAGACAGTTGTTCTTACCAGAAAAACACGCAAAGGAGTACGACTATGAAAAGAAAAGTGTTATCTGTATTATTGGCAGCAGCCATGGTATTTGGATGTTCTGCAAGTGTTCTGGCAGCAGACACAGTTAAAATTGGTGTTTATGAGCCGGCTTCCGGAGATAACGGTGCAGGCGGAAAGCAGGAAGTTCTCGGCATGCAGTATGCGAAAAGTGTACAGCCTACCGTGGAAATCGGCGGAACAGAATACGAAGTGGAGCTGGATATCGTTGACAACCAGTCCTCCAACGACAAAGGACCGTCTGCAGCATCCAAGCTGGTAAGTGACGGTGTATCCATTGTACTTGGTTCCTATGGCTCCGGTGTATCCATCGCAGCTTCCGATATTTTTAAGGATGCAGGTGTTCCGGCACTTGGTGTGACCTGTACAAATCCGCAGGTAACGCTTGGAAATACACATTATTTCCGTATTTGCTTCCTGGATCCGTTCCAGGGAACGGTTCTTGCAAACTTTGCGAAAGAGAACTTTGATGCGACAAAAGCATATGTTCTCGCAAAACTGGGAGATGACTATTCACAGGGTCTTGCGCACTACTTCACACAGGCGTTTGAAGGAATGGGCGGAGAAGTTGTGAAGGAAGACTTCCCGGAAGGAAACAGTGATTTTACATCCTATATCACATCCGCAAAAAATGCCGGAGCAGAAGTATTCTTTGCACCGGTATCCACAGAAGCAGCAGCTCTGATCATTGAGCAGGTTTCCTCTCAGGGTCTGGAAGTTCCGCTTATGGGAAGCGATACATGGGATTCCAACGTTATCCTGAATGCGGCAGAAGGCAAGGATGTTCAGATTTACGTTACAACCTTCTATCAGGAAGGCGGAAATCCGGAATTTGATGAAGGTATGAAGGAATTTATCAATTCTGACTCCACAAATCTTGCAAACAACGGCGGCGATGACACCGTTGCAGCAGTTACCGCAATGGGGTATGACGCATACTTCGTTGCTCTGGAAGCTCTGAAGGCAGCAGGCTCCACAGATCCTGTGGCTGTGAATGAAGCACTCTGGGGTGTGGAATACGATGGCGTTACCGGAAAGATCGCATTTGATCAGGAGAATGGCGATGCAATCCGCGATACCGCTTATGTGAAATCCGCAAATACAGAGAACGGCAGCTGGGATTTCGTTGCTGAGCAGGGTGTAAACTGAGCTGCTTTGAAATTGGATGAATGATCATTAAGTGAATCGGGGCGGGCGAAATATCCCGCCTCGAAATGCTTTTTTCGTTATGTTCTGTGAAAGAAGGGCAATTCTGTTTCAGAGTTGTCCGTATTTTAAGTGTGAGGGAGGATTTCCATGGACTTTATCAGCAGAAATCTGCCTTATTTGCTGGCAGGTATCTCCGTAGGCGGTCAGTATGCACTGATTGCCATAGGCTACACAATGGTTTATGGCATACTGCGTCTGATCAATTTTGCCCACGGCGATATTTTCATGGTGGCTGGTCTGATCATGGTATATGCATGTACGGCCATGCCCATTTATATTGCGATACCGATCGTTCTGATCGCGACGGTAATCATCGGATTTTTGATTGAGCGGGTGGCATATAAACCCCTGCGTCAGGCACCGCGTATGTCTGTCATGATTTCTGCAATCGGTGTGTCTTATCTTCTGCAGAATCTTGCTCTGTACATCACCGGCGGTCTTGCACAGCAGTATCCGCCTATTCCCTGGATCAGTGACAGCATTACCATTTTTGGTGCAAGCACCAAGCGTGTTACGGTGATCACGCCGGTTCTGACACTGATTCTCGTTCTGGTACTTGTGGCTCTTCTGAAATACACCAAGATCGGAATGGCCATGCGTGCCGCATCCAAGGATTTTGAGACTTCTCAGCTGATGGGAATCAAAATCAATTCGGTCATCAGTATGACATTTATCATCGGTTCTTTCCTGGCAGCTGTCGGAAGCCTTCTCTATTTTACAAACTATACGGGTGTCGTTCCCACGTCCGGAGCCATGCCCGGTCTGAAGGCCTTTGTTGCAGCGGTATTCGGCGGAATCGGTTCGATACCGGGTGCGGTGATCGGTGCATTTATTATCGGTATCTGTGAAAACATCATCAAAGGAATGGGATGGACCACGTTTTCGGATGCGTTCACCTTTGTTCTTCTGATCATCATTCTCATCGTGAAGCCGACCGGCCTGTTCGGTGAGAAAGCGACAGACAAAGTATAAGGAGGCGATGTTTTATGACGAAGAGAAAAGAGACGATCATTAACGTTGCCTGTATTGCGGCGCTTCTGGCTGTGCTGTTTGTGATGGAGCAGGTGCTTCCGCCTACAAACATGATTTTTACGGTTTTGAAAAAAGGAGCCATATATGCACTGGTTGCAGTATCCATGAACCTGCTGAACGGTTTTACCGGTCTGTTTTCACTCGGCCAGGCGGGCTTTATGCTTCTGGGGGCATATACATATGGAATTCTCACCATTCCGGTGGAGGACCGTGCGAACGTATATATGTACTATGACGGTGGAATCATACAGTTTGTCGTACCTGTGATGGTGGCGATTGTGGCAGCCGGAATTGTGGCAGCGATTTTTGCCTATCTGATCGGACTTCCGGTGCTCCGGCTGAAAAGTGATTATCTGGCGATTGCCACACTGGGATTTGCGGAAATTATCCGTGCCTTTTTCCAGTGGGATAAGCTGGGACCTCTTACAAACGGATCCAATCTGTTAAGGAGTTATCCTACATTTAAAAGCGTGCTGTTTCCGTTTATTGTTTCCGGCGTCTGCATTGCCATCATTGTGATGCTGATCAATTCCACATATGGACGGGCGTTTAAGGCAATCCGCGACGATGAGATTGCAGCGGAAGCCATGGGTATCAACCTTGCCCATCACAAGAGAATTGCTTTTGTGGTCAGCTCCTTCTTTGCAGGCATTTCCGGTGCACTGCTCGCCATGTATCAGACGACGGTGCAGGCATCGATGTTTAAATCGGCAATGACCTATGAGATCCTTCTGATCGTTGTGATCGGCGGAATCGGCTCCATCACGGGAAGCTGCATCAGTTCGTTCCTGTTTATCGCTCTTTCCGAATGGCTGCTCCGGTTCCTGGACAACGATACCTATATTGGTAATTTCCATGTGCCTTTCCTGCGAGCAGGCTTTCGAATGGTTGTATTCTCGGTCATCATCATGATCATTGTACTGTTTTTCCGAAAGGGAATAATGGGAGACAAGGAGTTTTCCGTGAGAGGAATCTATAATTTCTTCCACCGGAAATCGAAAAACGGGAAAAATGCGGGAGGTGACACCAAATGAGTGATTGCGTATTAAAAGTGGAAAATGTCACGATGCAGTTCGGTGGCGTCATCGCCGTGGATAATATGAATATTGAAGTAAACCGGGGAGAGATCGTCTCGCTGATCGGACCCAACGGTGCGGGAAAGACAACGGCATTCAATGTGATCACCGGTGTCTATGCGCCCAGCAACGGTGCCGTCTATTTCAATGGGGACAAGATTATAGAGAACTATCCCCAGGGAAAGATGAAAAAGCTTTATGCCGGAGAAAACAATGGAAAGTACACACATTCCATTGCTCCGACACCGGATAAGATCACAAAGATGGGAATTGCCAGAACCTTTCAGAATATTCGTCTGTTTAAGAGCCAGACCGTTTTTGACAATATCCTGATTGCCAAGCATCTGAGGAGAACCAGCAATCTCTTTACGGCAACGTTTCATCTGAATGGCAAGGAAGAGGCCCGTATGAGAAAGGAAGCAGAACAGCTGCTTCATATTCTGGAGCTGGACGATGTGCGGGATGAGCTGGCGACATCACTTCCCTATGGAAAGCAGCGCCGTCTGGAAATTGCCCGTGCCCTTGCCACCAATCCGAGTCTGCTTCTTCTGGATGAACCGGCTGCCGGCATGAATCCGCAGGAGACAGATGAACTCACTGCATTCATCGGTAGAATCCGTGATGAGTTCGGACTGACGATTTTCATGATCGAGCATCATATGGATCTTGTTATGGAAATTTCAGACCGGATCTATGTGCTGGATTTCGGAAAACCGATCGCAGAAGGAATTCCGGAAGAGATTCAGAATAATCCGAGAGTAATTGAAGCATATCTGGGAGGTGCCGCAGATGAGTAATATTCTGGAAGTAAAGGGATTAAATGTCTCCTACGGCGGTATCAGAGCAGTGAAAAATATCAGCTTTGAAGTTCCGAAGGGAGAAGTGGTCACGCTGATCGGAGCAAACGGTGCAGGGAAGAGCTCTACGCTGCGTTCCATCGTCGGACTGGTAAGGCCTGCCGGAGGAAGCGTTCTGCTGAATGGTCAGGAGATCGCCGGAAAGACTCCGGAACAGATTGTATCCAAAGGAATCACGCTGGTTCCGGAAGGAAGACGTGTGTTTGCAGATCTGACGGTTCTGGAGAATCTTAAACTGGGTGCATATATGCGAAAGGACAATCTGGAAAACGATCTGAACTGGTGTTATGATCTCTTTCCAAGACTGAAGGAACGTCACTGGCAGCTGGCCGGTACTCTGTCCGGAGGTGAGCAGCAGATGCTTGCCATTGCAAGAGCACTGATGAGTAAGCCGCAGATCATTATGATGGATGAGCCGTCTCTGGGACTTGCACCGATCGTTGTAAAAGGTGTGTTTGATATCATCAAAGAGATCAACCGTCAGGGTGTGACTATCCTTCTGGTAGAGCAGAATGCAAATATGGCACTTCATGCGGCGCACCACGGCTACGTCATGGAGACCGGTACGATCACACTGAAAGGAACCGGTATGGAGCTTGCAAATAACGAGGAAGTAAAAGCTGCGTACCTGGGTAAAGCGAAAAATAAATAACCATGTGAAAACGAGCGGGAGTCCGTCCTTACGATGGGACTCCCGCTCGTTTTCACACCCGCCCCGGGTGGAGAAGCTAGTCGGAGACCAGCTTCAGTCCAGTGATGTCGGGAGCGGCCATGAGGGAGTAGTTGGTGTAGTAGACCACAAATCCCGGTTTGGCCCCGCCCGGCTTCTTCACATGTTTTTTCTGAATATAATCAATTTCCACCTTTGGTGCAGTACGCCCTTTGGAGTAATAAGCGGCAAGTCTTCCTGCCTCCTCAAATACCCGGTCCGGAAGTTCCTCATCTGCGCATTTCACCACAACATGAGATCCGGCCATTTTCTTTGCATGAAACCACCAGTCGTTCCCGGTTGCAAATTTAAAGGTCAGCTCGTCATTCTGGAAATTATTCTTTCCCACATAGATATCGTATCCGTCGGTGGAGCGATAGTGGAAGGGCTTTGATTTTGCCTGTACTTTCTGACCCTTTTTACCGGAAGGGTGTCTGCGGATATATCCGCACTGGGTCAGCTCTTCCTTGATCTGGGACAGATCCGATTCTTCCATGGCAATATCCAGAGCATTGGAGATGGATTCCAGATGCTCCACCTCACTGCCGGTTTCTGCCAGCTGCTCCGTAAGTGCTTCCTCGGTACGCTTCATCTTTCCGTAACGGTCAAAATATTTCTTCGCATTTTCCGATGGCGTCAGGGTGGGGTCCAGTGGAATGGTGATTTCCTCATTGGTATAATAGTTCAGTGCGCGGAAGGATTTGCAGCCTTCCTCGAGTCCGTAACCGTAAGTGTTGATCAGTTCGCCGTAGATCCGGTATTTTTCTTTTTTTTCCGTGTCCTTCATCTGCTTCTGCTGCAGAAGAAACTTCTTCCGGTTGCGGTCCAGGGCAGTCTGAACGATCCTGCGAAGATCGGCCGATTTCTGCCGGATACGCGTGATGGTATTTTTGGCTGCATAATAGGCTTCCAGCATGGCAGAAACACTGTCAAAAGTCTGGACGGTGTATCCCTCTTTGTACTGGGTGAAGGGGAGAACGCCGTATTCCACCGGCTCGTCTTCCCGGAAGACGATAAACGGACGGAAGTTTCCCTCTCTGACATCCTCCATATAGCGCATGAATGTGTGATAAAGATGCAGGCATGCCGTCTCATCCAGAGACTGTGCGGGAGCTCCTCCGTCTATGGAAGCGCGGAAACAGATCTCCTCGGCCACAGCCGGACTGATGCCGGTGAGAGAGGTATAGATCGCCTTTGCGGCGGAGCAGGGTTTTTTGCAGATCGTCTGAATAAAAGTCTCCTGTTCCACAGTGAGCGGATTTCGTTTTTCGCTGGTTTGCGGTATGAAATAAGGCCTTCCCGGAAGAACCTCCCGCACAGAGCTTACGTTCAGGGAAATATGCTTGATGCTGTCCAGGATCATTCCCTTATCATCGCAGAAAATAATGTTGCTGTGTTTTCCCATCAGCTCCATGATCAGGATCTTCCGGCAGGGATCCCCCAGTTCATTCAGGTGCTCCAGCTCAAATTCCACCACGCGCTCCATTTCCGGCTGCCGGATGGACAGAATTCTGGCGTTTCCGATATGCTTGCGCAGAAGCATACAGAAATTGGGTGCAGTGAGAGGGCTTACCTTGTTTTTTTCGGTAAAGTAAATCAGCGGAAGAGACGGGCTGGCAGACAGAAGCAGACGTTTCTGTCCGGCAGGTCCCTTGCAGGTGATCAGCAGCTCATCACTTTCCGGCTGAGCGATTTTATTGAAACGGCCCTGGGACAGAGCCGTGTTTAATTCCTGAACCATAGCAGCTATGGTAATACCGTCAAATGCCATAATTATTCTCCTGGTTTATAAATGCTCACAAACGTTTCGTAAAGTAGTATAGCACAGGAAAAAGGGATTTGACCAGAAGATTTTCGGCAGGCTTTCCTGTTGCACAGGGCATGTCGGTGCGAAAGGTGAAAAAATATTTGACTCGGATTCGGGAATGAACTATAATAAATCTGTATGTAGACAATGAGGCTACAGAAAAATTGGCTGCTACAATAAAGATGAAAAGAGAAAAACGATGATAAAAAGTATGACTGGTTTCGGTCGGGCGGAGTCGGTTACCCCGGAGCGTAAGATCACGGTGGAGCTGAAATCCGTGAATCACAGATATCTGGATCTGAGCATTAAAATGCCCCGCAAATTCAGTTTTCTGGAAGCAGCAGTGAGAAATCTGATGAAAACCTATATGCAGCGGGGAAAGGTTGATATCTATATCAGCTGTGAAGACTATATGTTAAATAATACGGCCCTGAAATATAACCGGGAGCTGGCAAAGGAATATCTGGGATATCTGAAGGAGATGTCCGAGGAGCTGAATCTGGAGTTTGACATCCGTGTATCCAGTCTGTCCAGGTATCCGGAGATTTTTACGATGGAAGAGCAGTCCGTAGATGAGGATGCGCTTTGGAATGAACTGGAACCGGTTCTGCGTCAGGCATGTGAGAAATTTGTTGCTGCCAGAGCGCACGAGGGAGAAAATCTCAGAAAAGATCTTCTGCGGAAGCTGGACGGGCTGGAAGAGAAGGTTGTGCTGGTTCAGAAGCGTTCGCCGGAAGTGGTGGATGCCTATCGCGAAAAGCTGGAGGCCAAGGTGCATGAGCTTCTGGAGGACACGCAGATCGATGATACACGTATCGCTGCGGAGGTTGTACTGTTCTCTGACAAGATCTGCAATGATGAGGAGACGGTGCGTCTGCACAGCCATATCAAAGCCATGAAAAAGATCCTGAATGAAAGCGAAGGAGTGGGCAGAAAGCTTGATTTTATGGCTCAGGAAATGAACCGGGAAGCAAATACCATTCTGTCAAAATCCAGTGATTTGACAATTTCGGATATTGCCATTGATCTGAAGACAGAGATTGAAAAAATCCGGGAACAGATTCAGAATATTGAATAGTTGAGGAAGAAATCTGTGGCAAGACTAATAAATGTGGGATTTGGGAATGTAGTAAATTCGCAGAAAATCGTGGCGGTAGTCAGTCCGGACGCAGCTCCTGTCAAACGTCTGGTACAAAGTGTCAAGGGAACCGGTTCCCTGATCGATGCGACACAGGGCCGTAAGACGAAAGCGGTGATTGTGACATCAGATGATCATCTGGTGCTGTCCGCTCTTCAGCCGGAGACCATTGCGCGGCGGTTTGCAGAGGCGAATGAATATGATGACAGAGGAGACAGCTATGAGTAGAGGAATTTTGACCATTGTTTCAGGATTTTCCGGAGCCGGCAAGGGAACCGTCATGAAAGCGTTTCTGAAAAAGTACACAGATTATGCATTGTCCATATCTGTGACAACCCGTTCACCCCGTAACGAAGAACAGGAAGGCAGAGAGTATTTCTTCCGCAGTAAGGAAGAATTTGAGAAGCTGATCGAGGAAAATGAGCTGTTGGAATACGCGCAGTATTCCGGCAATTATTACGGAACGCCCCGCTCCTATGTGGAGAAGTGTCTCGGCGAGGGAAAGGATGTGATCCTGGAAATCGAGATACAGGGTGCCGGAAAGGTAAAGAAAATGTTTCCGGATGCAGTGCTTGTATTCGTCACTCCGCCCAGTGTGGAGGAACTGTATCGAAGGCTCAGCAGCAGAGGAACAGAGACTCCGGAACAGATTGCTGTCCGTATGGAGACTGCCGGAAAAGAGGCAGAGCATATGGACGAATATGATTACCTTCTGATCAATGACAGTCTGGAGGAATGTGTGGACAGCCTTCAGCAGATCATTCTGAACGAACATCGCTGCGTGGAGCGGAATGCGGAATTTACCGGACGGATCCGCAGTGAGTTTAAAACCTTCAAGATAGAAAATAAACAGTAAAAATAGAAAATAAACAGTAAAAGGAGTATGTGAAATGATTCATCCATCTTATTCAGAACTGATCGACGCAATTAATACAAACAGTGAAGACGATGACAATACCATGATGCTGAACAGCCGCTACAGCCTTGTGCTTGCCACAAGTAAGCGGGCACGTCAGATCATAGCAGGTGCAAAGCCGTTGGTACCGGATGCAGAGGGAAAGAAGCCGCTTTCGGTAGCAATTGACGAGCTGTACAAAGGAAAAGTAAAAATACTGGCAGAGGTTCCGGAAGAAGAGGAAATGGTTGTTGACGAGATTCAGGAGGATGCAGAGACTGTTTCCGCAGAGGAGCCGGAAAACGATCATCCGGAGGAACCTTCGGAGGAATAACCGGGAGGCTGCTGAATGCAGCCTTTCTGAGTATTGGGAGAATATATGAAGCTTTTATTTATTTCATTAGGCTGTGACAAGAACCTGGCAGATTCGGAAGAAATGCTGGGACTGCTCACGGCAAACGGCCATGAGATTGTGGATGATGAGGCACAGGCAGAGGCAATCGTGATCAATACCTGCTGTTTTATCAACGATGCGAAGGAAGAAAGTGTGCAGACCATTCTTGAAATGGCAGAATACAAAAAGAGTGGTTCCTGTAAGGTTCTGATTGTTACCGGCTGCATGGCGCAGCGGTATCAGCAGGAGATCATAGAAGAGATACCGGAAGTGGATGCCGTTCTGGGAACCACCTCCTATGGTGATATCCTGAAGGCTCTGGAAGAGGGGCGGAAGGGGAATCACTTTCAGGAATTTAAAAGTATCGATGATCTTCCGCCGGAGCTGGGGGAACGGGTGATTACCACAGGCGGTCATTTTGGCTATCTGAAAATCGCCGAGGGCTGTGATAAGCACTGTACGTACTGTATCATTCCGAAGCTGAGAGGAAAGTTCCGCAGTGTTCCCATGGAGCGCCTGATCCGTCAGGCACAGCAGATGGCGGAGCAGGGAGTGAAGGAACTGATTCTGGTGGCGCAGGAAACCACGGTATATGGTACGGATCTCTATGGTAAAAAATCACTGCATGTGCTGCTTCAGGAATTGTGCAGGATCAAAGGGATTCGCTGGATTCGTGTGCTGTACTGCTATCCGGAGGAGATTTACGATGAGCTGATCCAGACCATGAAAAACGAAAAGAAGATCTGTCATTATCTGGATCTTCCTGTTCAGCATGCCAGTGACTCGGTTCTGCGCCGGATGGGAAGAAGGACGACCCGTCAGGAGCTGGAGGATATTGTGAACAGGCTCCGAGCGGAAATTCCGGATATTGTGCTTCGCACCACGCTGATTTCCGGTTTTCCCGGAGAGACCGAGGAGGATCACCGGGAGCTGATGGAATTTGTGGACGAAATGGAATTTGACCGTCTGGGTGTGTTTACCTATTCTCCGGAGGAGGACACCCCGGCAGCATCCATGGAAAACCAGATTCCGGAAGAAGTCAGGGAAGCGCGAAGAGATGAGATCATGGAACTGCAGCAGGAAATTTCCTGTGAGAAAGGGGCCGGGCGGATCGGTCAGGAGCTGCTGGTGATGATTGAGGGCAAAGTATCCGGAGAGAGTGCCTATATCGGCAGAACTTATGCGGACGCGCCGAAGGTGGACGGATACATTTTTGTGCAAACGGGGGAAGAGATGATGACCGGGGATTTTGCCAGAGTGAGAGTGACCGGAGCGCTGGAGTATGATTTGATAGGAGAGTTGGCAGATGAATACACCGAATAAACTGACGGTTATGAGAATGATAATGGTTCCCTTTCTGGTGGTTTTCATGCTTACCGGTTGGGGCGGACAGGCAAATCGATGGATCTGTCTTGTCCTTTTTGCAGCTGCAAGTATCACAGACTGGTTTGACGGATACCTTGCCCGGAAAAACAATCTTGTGACGAATTTCGGAAAATTCATGGATCCGCTGGCAGACAAGCTTCTGGTCTGCTCGGCACTGATCTGTTTTATAGAGCTTGGAAAGCTTCCGGCATGGATCGTGATCATCATTATTGCGCGGGAATTCATTATCAGTGGCTTCCGGCTGATCGCGGCGGAAAACGGTGTTGTGATCGCGGCAAATTACTGGGGAAAATTTAAAACGGTTTCCCAGATGATCATGATCATCCTTCTGATTGCAGATCCGGGCGGAATTTTTGATGTGATCACGCAGGTATTTGTGTGGCTTTCCGTAATACTTACCGTTATTTCTCTGCTTACATATATAATGCAGAATAAATCGGTTCTTTCCATGCAGAAGTAAGGAGGAAAAAGATGACGACAGAACTTGTGGCAGTGGGTACAGAAATCCTGCTGGGAAATATTGTGAATACAAACAGTGCATATCTTGCGGAGCAGTGTGCGCTTCTGGGACTTTCCGTATATTATCAGACGGTGGTGGGGGACAATCCGGAGCGGATGAGAGATGTGATCCGGACGGCCCTTGACCGTTCCGATGTTGTGATCCTGACCGGAGGTCTCGGACCGACAGAGGATGATATCACGAAAGAAGTGACTGCAGAGCTGATGGGCTTTGAACTGGTGGAGGATGCCCACTGGAAGGAAATTCTGGAGAAATATCTGAAACAGTATCAGAAAAATAATCAGGCACAGAGAAGAATTACCAGCAACAATTACAAGCAGGCCATGGTTCCAAAAGGAGGAATCGTGCTGGATAATCACAACGGAACGGCGCCGGGGCTCATTATGGAGAAAAATGGAAAAACAGCGATTCTGCTTCCGGGACCGCCCAATGAGATGAAGCCCATGTTTGAAGAATCGGTTTATCCGTATCTGCGCAGCAAGCAGCCGGAGATCATCTATTCTCAGATGGTGAAGATCTGTGGAATCGGGGAGAGTCAGGTGGCTGACGAGATTAAGGACCTGATTGATCAGCAGTCTAATCCGACCATCGCACCATATGCAAAAGTGGGAGAAGTGCATCTTCGTATCACGGCCAAAGCACAGAGCGAGAAGGAATGCAAGAAGCTGATCAAGCCGGTGGTCAGAGAACTGCAAAGCCGTTTCGGAAAGAATATCTTTGCCACAGAGGAGAGCAAAACGCTTGAGGAGGCTGTGGTGGATATGCTGAAGGATCAGAATCTCACCCTCTCGCTGGCAGAGTCCTGTACCGGTGGGATGGTGGCATCCAGGATCGTGAATGTTCCGGGAGCATCGGATGCTTTTACCCACGGGTATGTGACTTACAGCAACCGGGCAAAGAGGAAATGTCTCGGTGTGAAGAAAGCCACTCTGAAAATGGAGGGTGCCGTATCGGAGAAATGTGCAAAAGAGATGGCGCGCGGCGGCTGCTTCTTCTCAAAGACCGATCTTTGCCTTGCGATAACCGGGTTGGCCGGTCCGGAAGGCGGAACTGAAAAAATACCGGTTGGCACTGTTTTCATGGCATGCTGTTTCAATGAAAAAACGGTGGTACGTGAATTCCATTTCACAGGAAACAGATCCAAGATACGGGAACAGGCGGCCGCACATGCATTGGCGATGCTTCGGGAGTGCATTATGGAAGGCGTAAATAAAAAGAACTGATTGGATTGCAGAATCCGTACACAAAAAACCGCGCAGTATGACTGTGCGGTTTTTTGCGGAAAAATGCCTGATTTATGGACAGAGTACACAGCTACCGGTTCATCATTTTCATGAGCTGAACAATGCGGTCGATTCTTGCAGCCTGTGCTTCACTCTTCCCGATTTTCATTGCCTGTATCACAGCAGATATTTCCTGTGAATTGAAATGCATTCCTTTTTTCTGCCCGTCGGAGGCTGCCTGTAAAAGATAGGGGAGGAGATCGGATGGGGATTTTCCGGCTCCCTGTTCAGCAAGATTCTGTAGCATCTGAAGCTTTTCTCTGTCAATATTTCCAAGTACCGGCTGGTCTTTCCAGTCATCTGCCATACCTATTCCTCCTTTGGCATATCCATGTTCATGAGGGAAATCATTTCGGCCATCGCCATGATATCGTTGATCCGATCCAGTTGTTTCCTGCTGTTTCCACTGCAGTACCGGCGGATGTCATTCAGCATGTCAAGAGGATCGGTATGACAGACAGAGGCAGCCTGCATCTGCTGATTTCCGGCATCAGAAGAAAAAAGAGCGATGGTGTTGAGCAGTTCATTTGCTTTTGCATATATGGAAACGCTCTGACGAACTGCATGGGGAAGATAGGGAAGGGCAGCCTTCAGAAGCTGTCCCTGCTCGGATTCCACCATCTGATCCAGATAGGTCTTTGGATTGGAATTCATAACAACACCTTTTTTCAATTAGTTTATGTAAGACATGAGAAAGAAATGACATCTTTCGTAAAAAAACATATGATAAATCAACAGGAAAGAGGTGAATGAGATGAAAGAAGAAAAGAAGAAGCTCATTGTGGACGGAAATGCATTTTATGAGATTGATACGGAGTGTCTGAGACGGAAAAAGGAGAAAAAAAACAGGAAAAAGCCAGTCAGACAAGGCAGTGTCAAATAAGTTATGAAAAAAAGTGTCAAAAAAGCAATTCTGGTGAAAGGATTTTCCGTTTCCTGTCTTATATATAAAGAGAAAGACTTTGTCTGTATATGTAATTGTTTTTCGAAAGAGATAATTCAGGCTTACGAGAAGTTATGATTCAGGAAAGGAGATCATTTTATATGAGATCATTTAATATGAAAGGTAAACTGATTGCAATGCTGACGGCATTGGCAATGCTGCTGGCAATGTCACCGACCGCATTTGCGTCTGAGACTGGGTGCGCTCACGCGAATGTGAATCAATTGATGAAATGTAAGGACTGCGGCAGCGGAATTTGCCCGATATGCAGACAGGCAGGTTCAAACTATTTTAGTATGGAGCCGTCCTGTACAAATGGTGGAATATGGTATTTGAAATGCAGTACGCATGGCTCACAAACGGGTTCGGTTGCTTCATTCGGACATATCGATGAGAACAATGACCTTCTTTGTGACAGGTGCGGGAATCATGATACGCTGCATCAGGATATATCCCCGCGGGATCATGAGTGTGATTACTGTAGGAAAATAATTTCCGAATGTCAGGATGTAAACCCGGTCGATCATAAATGTGATATTTGTGAGGCAGAATTATCCGAACACGATGATTCAGATCCGGAAGATCATTATTGTGACATCTGTAACGAAAAGATTTCGGAATGTCGGGATATGGCAGCACCGTACAATTACTGTGATATCTGCGGCAAAGTAACCGGGTGCACACATCCTGCCGTGGATAACTACAGGATATGCAGCGATTGCGGGAAGCAGGTTTGTCCTTCCTGCAACAGAGTACCGGAAACTTATGAGCTCAGGAATAATCCGACTTGTACGGAACAGGGCCTGATCATCATGGCATGTCCATGCAGCACCGCTCCGGGAAATCTGATCACATGGACGGTCCCTGCCCTTGGACATGTGGATGCAAACAATGACCATTACTGTGACAGGTGCGGTATTTCATCGTGTCTGGATAAAAATCCGGCAGATCATAAGTGTGATGTCTGTGGTGAAGAGCTTTCACAATGTCTGGATGAAAACCCGGCAGATCATAAGTGTGATATCTGCGGGAAAGAGCTTTCGCAATGTCTGGATGAAAACCCGGTGGATCACATGTGTGATATCTGCGGGAATAAGCTTTCTGAATGTGTTGATGAAAACCCGGCAGACCATCAGTGCGATATCTGTGATGCAACGGTTTCCCAATGTCAGGATACAGACCCGCTGAATAATATTTGTGACATTTGCGGCAAAGAACTGGAGTGCATACACAGTGATATTGATAACTACAGGATATGCAGAACCTGCGGAAAACAGATTTGCCCTTCCTGTAACAAAGTACCGGAAGTTTATCAGATCACGACAAACCCGACCTGTGAAGGACAAGGCATGATCGTCATGGCATGTCCATGCAGCTCTTCCCCGGGAAATCTGGTCACATGGACGGTCCCTGCGCTTGGACATGTGGATGCGAACAAGGATCATGTCTGTGACCGCAGCAGCTGTCAGCAAACGCTTTCGGAATGTTCAGATGAGAATCCGAAGGATCATATGTGTGATGTCTGCGGCGAAACGCTTTCGGAATGTTCGGATGAGAATCCGAAAGATCATATGTGTGATGTTTGTGCCAAAACGCTTTCTTCGCATACCGGCGGAAAGGCTACCTGCACGACGGAAGCAATCTGTGATCATTGCGGTCAGGGTTACGGGGGAACGGTCGAAGAAAACCATACCGGAGAAGCAGTCTGGACAAAAACAGAAATGCAGCACGAACAGAAATGGAGCTGCTGTGGCGTCTCTGTCGTTCCTCTGGAAGATCATGAGTGGGAGAACGGGGTATGTACGGAATGTAAATATGTGTGTCAGCATACGGGGGGAACAGCTACCTGCCAAAAGAAAGCGGTCTGTGAAATCTGCGAAGAGGAATACGGCGAGCTGGATGCCGATCATCACAGCGGTACCCTGAGTGACTGGCAGAGGGATGATAAGAAGCACTGGAAATATTATTCCTGCTGCCCGAACGTGAAGGTTGACGAAGCGGAGCATCTGGGCGGAACGGCCACCTGTCTGAAGAAGGCAGTCTGCAGTACATGCGGTGATCCGTATGGCGAGCTGGACGAAACCAATCATGTCGGTGAAACATTCTGGTCAATAACGATGACAAGGCATGGACAGGGATGGAGCTGCTGTGGTGCCGAGGTCGTTCCTGTGGAAAAGCACAAGTGGGAGAACGGGGTATGTACGAAATGTAAGTATGTGTGTCGGCATATGGGTGGAACGGCTACCTGTCAGAAGAAGGCAAACTGCGATGCATGCGGTGAACCATATGGCGAATTGGACGAAACCAACCATGCCGGTGAAAAAGTCTGGACAAAAACGGTAAAACAGCATGAGCAGAGATGGAGCTGCTGTGAAGCAGTCGTTGTCGTTCCTCTGGAAGAGCATGAATGGGAGAACGGGATGTGTACAGAATGCGATTATCGCTGCGTTCACACCTTTGATTGGCAGGAGGAATCCGGAAAGTACTGGAAGAAATGCTCAATCTGTAGCGATGAAACTGAGAAAAAAGACATTCCTGCCATTACAATAAACGGAGCGGATACGGTTTGTATCACGCAGGATTACAAATTCAGTATTACGCTGCCGGAGGGTGCCGTCGATGTCGTTTACGCTTATGCGTTTGAGAGCAAAAGCGAAGGAAATCTTGTACCGACAGTGGAAAACAGCAAACGGTACGGCGTTTTGCCTGCTGATTGCTATGCAGCGGATGAAGACAGCTTCAAAATAACCGTAACTGCAAAAACAGATGACGGTTTTGAGATTTCTGCAGACAAGGATGTTGCACTTCAGAAAGAACACAGCGGCGGAACGGCTACCTGTACAGAAAAAGCAATCTGTGAAGTCTGCGGTGCGTCTTATGGTGAGACGGACAGCACGAATCATGATCTGAAGAATGTGCCTGCAGTGGATGCCACGGTTACCGAAACCGGGAATATTGAATATTGGAAATGTAAAGGCTGTGAGAACAGCTTCTCTGATCAGGAAGGCCAGAGCCAGATTTCCCCTGACGATACCGTCATTGCGAAACTGCCGCCTGAAATCATTGAAGGAATGGGACAGAGCGTGAAACAAGGGAAAGAGAAAGCGCTTGCTTTCCGCTCCAATGCAGCGTTCAGCGATTTTATTCGGGTTGAAGTTGACGGAAATACCCTTGATGAAAAGAATTATACCGTCCGGGAAGGAAGTACGATCGTAACCCTGGATGCGGATTATGTGGCAACGCTTTCCGTTGGTGAACACATGATGGGAATCGTATCCGAAAGCGGTACGGCATCCACTTCATTTACGATGACAGAGAAGGAACCGGAGAAGGAATCGGAGAAGAATCCTGAAAAGGAGCCGGAGAAGGAACCGGAGAAGAATCCGGAGAAGGAGCCGGCAAAGAAGACAGAGAAGGAAACCGTTTCTGCCGGGACAGATAAGCAGGGGTGGGCGGCGAATAAATCGGCTGATACGGGAAAGAGCACTCCGGATACAGGCGATGAAACACCTCTTGGAGTGACCATTGCAGTGATGATGCTCAGTGCAGCGATACTTTCTGTTTTGCTGATACAGACCAAAAAACGCAGAGCAGACAGATGACAGGCGAAACGAAAAACAAATCTCAAGGGAATCACAAAAGATGAAATAAAATGGGGCAGAGGATGAAACCTCTGCCCCTTCGTGTGTCAGCATCCGCATCCGTTGCCGAAGCCGCCGCACAGAAGAAGTAAGATAATGATCAGACAGCAGTTGTCATTGTCGCCGCATCCATGATCACAGCCGCTTCTGCATCCATTGCCGAAAACGGAAAGAAGAATGATGATCCAGAGGATATTGCAGGAACAGGAACCGTTTCCGAAACCGCCAAAACGAAGTCCGTTGTTGCAGCAGTCACATCCGCAGCTGTTGTCACAACCGCAACTGCTTCTTTCATCCATACAACCACAGTTTGTAGCAGCTAAATCACTCATATTGATTCCTCCAAAAAATCTTTACAATTTCAGGATATGCCGCTTTTGGTAAATGGTGACTGCATTTCCTGATGCCGGGGCCGGAAGGCTGGAAATTACATTGTATGTATGGCAGACGATTTTAGAGGAGTCAAAGGTCAAAGGGCTGGAACTGTAAAAAGGTTGACATAGTGAGGGATTTTATATATAATTAATTCAATTTAATAAAAATTTAATGGATGATACATTAATCGACATATTTCGAAATTTTTGTGAAATGGAGTTGAGAAAAAAATGCAAAAATGGACAAAAAAATGCCGGATTCTTATTATGGGTATGATCGTGCTGATGATGTGTTTCGGAGTGCGTGTATCGGCAGCAGAAGGCAGCAGGGTTTCTGACGGCTTCCATACAATTAGCGGGAAAACCTATTATTACAGGAACGGAACGATTCTGAAGGGCTGGCTGACGCTGAACGGAAAGAAATATTATTTTGACACGAAGACCGGTGTGCAGCTGAAGGGCTGGCAGCGGGACAGTACAGGAAAATACATACGTTATTTTTCTCTGAGTAAAGGAATTATGGCCACCGGATTTTTGAAATCCGCCTCCGGGAATATCTGGTATTTTCATCCGGATACCGGTCTTTTGAATTATGGATGGCTGAAACTCAATGGCGCTTATTACTACTCCGGGAAAAACGGCATTCTCCTCAAAGGCTGGGTAAAGGGAAGCGAAGGGAAGCTTCGGTATTTCTCTTCCACCACAGGAAAGATGGCAGCCGGCTGGATTACGGCGGGAGATAAAAAGCGATACTTCAGCAAAACATCCGGCTATATGTGTACCGGTGCGGTGAAAATCGGTGATGCAAGATATTACTTTGACCCTTCCAGTGGGCTCCTCCGGACCGGGTTTGTGAAATATAAAGGCAAGCTGTACTACATGGATCCCAAAACAGGAGGAAAGCTTCACAAAGGCTGGCTTACACTGGGAAGCAGGAAATACTATGCCGGCAGCGGCGGAAGCATTTACGTGAACCGGGTTGCGAAAATCGATTCCAAATATTATGGTTTTGCTTCTGACGGAGAGATGTGTGTGGATACCATTGCCATGATTGGCGGAACAATTTATGTGTTTGACAAAAAAGGAGTGGCATCCTATTATAAGACCGGAACGAAGATCGATACGGGTAAACTGAAAAGTCTGGGTAATTTCAAAATTACGTTTTACTGTCCCTGCTACAGCTGTTCGGAGGGCTGGGGCAGCGCTGTTTCGAACCCGTGCAGCAGCAGTATTCACAAGCTTCCCGGAAACAGCGGAGCTGTGGTAAATCACACCATTGCGGTGGATCCCTCGGTCATTCCCTTCGGAACGGCAGTTGTGATTAACGGAAAGATCTATGTGGCCGAGGACCGGGGCGGCGGTGTATCCGGAAAGCATATTGATATCTACGTCAGCCAGCATTCGGACATTTACAGGCAGGGCTTTAACAGTGCGGAAGTATTTCTTCTGGGAACACAATAGGAAAGCAGGTAGCAGATATGCTTGTGAAAATATTTACAGACGGGGCAGCCAGAGGAAACCCGGACGGGCCCGGAGGATTCGGTACGGTTCTGCAATATACGGATTCCAGGGGAATACTTCATGAAAAGGAAATCAGTCAGGGATATAAGCGTACGACAAATAACCGTATGGAGCTGATGGCGGCAATTGCCGGCCTGGAGGCGCTGAACCGTCCCTGTCAGGTGGAATTGTATTCGGACTCCAAATATCTGGTGGATGCATTTAATCAGCACTGGATCGACAGCTGGATAAAGAAGGGCTGGAAGCGTGCCCAGAATGAGCCGGTGAAGAATACGGATCTGTGGAAAAGGCTTCTGAAAGCAGCCGGACCTCATCAGATACAGTTTATCTGGGTGAAAGGCCATGACGGGCATGAGATGAATGAGAGGTGCGATATGCTGGCTACAACGGCGGCGGACGGACAGGATCTGATTGTGGATCCGGGAATTTAAACGGCTGTATCGAATGGAAAACAAAAATTTCTTGACAAATAAAATATGCATTTGTATACTTGCTATTAGTATGATCCAAGGGAAAAACCGACGTCAGGTTCATTTGTCGGGCAACTCATTAATATTATGTCAGGACAAAAAAGCTCTGAGATCGACCAGTTGTATATGAAAATGCGAGGAAGGGAACAAGTAGCACAGACGGGAAAGCAGACAGAGAGCAGCCGGCTGGTGAGAGGCGTATGCGGACGCTGTGTGAATACATCCCGGAGCACTGCACCGAACTGACAGTAGGCTGCAGCGGGCCGGCATCCGTTAACATGCCAGAGTGGCCGGATGGCCGACTTACAGAGACAGAAAATGTGAGTTTTCTGTAAATTTAGGTGGTAACACGGGACCCGGTTCTCGTCCTAAAGGGACATGGAACCGGGTCGTTTTTGTTTCTTAGGAAATTACGCCGCTTTGTTCTTTCTTAGGAAGCGACATTATCATACAGGAGGAAAAGAGGATGACAGTTTGGGAGGAATTAAAGGCCCGTGGTCTGATCGCGCAGGTGACAGACGAAGAAAAAATCAGCGAGATGGTGAATGCCGGGAAGGCAACATTTTATATAGGCTTTGACCCCACGGCAGACAGTCTGCATGTGGGACACTTTATGGCGCTGTGCCTGATGAAACGTCTGCAGATGGCAGGAAATAAGCCGATTGCTCTTCTGGGAGGAGGTACCGGTATGATCGGTGATCCGTCCGGCAGAACAGATATGCGCAAGATGATGACGCCGGAGACGATTCAGCATAATATTGACTGCTTTAAAAAGCAGATGGAGCGATTTATCGATTTTTCAGACGGGAAGGCCCTGATGGTAAATAATGCGGACTGGCTGATGAATCTGAATTATGTGGAAATGCTTCGTGAAGTGGGAGCCTGCTTCAAGGTAAATCAGATGCTGAATGCCCGCTGCTACCAGCAGAGAATGGACAGAGAAGGCGGTCTGACATTCCTGGAATTCAATTACATGATCATGCAGAGCTATGATTTCTATATGCTTTATCAGAAATACGGCTGCAATATGCAGTTTGGCGGTGACGATCAGTGGAGTAATATGCTGGGCGGCACACAGCTGATCCACAGTAAGCTGGGTAAGGATGCCTATGCCATGACGATCACCCTGCTTCTGAATTCCGAAGGAAAGAAAATGGGAAAAACACAGTCCGGGGCTGTGTGGCTGGATCCGGAAAAAACCTCTCCCTACGATTTCTATCAGTACTGGAGAAATGTGGATGATGCGGACGTCATCAAATGCATGAAGCTTCTTACTTTTATTCCGCTGGAAGAGATTCAGGAAATGGAGACCTGGGAAGGAAGCCAGTTAAATAAGGCAAAAGAAATTCTGGCTTACGATCTGACAAAGCTGGTGCATGGCGAGGAAGAGGCGAAGAAGGCACAGGAAAGTGCCCGTGCGCTGTTCGGCGGCGGAGTGAACACGGCAGATATGCCGACGACGGTTCTGGAGGATTCTGATTTTGCCGATGACGGTACCGTGGATGTGATCACGATGCTGGTAAAGACCGGCATGGTGCCTTCCCGCTCTGAGGGACGGCGTGCCATTCAGGGAGGCGGTGTGTCTCTGGATGGAGAAGTTCTGGACAAAGAAGATATTTATCATGCAGTTTCCCGTGAAGCACTGCAGGGGGAGGGCGTGATCCTGAAACGTGGAAAAAAGAAATTTAATAAAGTATGTGTGAAGTAATACGCTGAGGAGGGATAAAGCAATGAAAAAATATGGAGTGAATGAACTTCGCCAGATGTTTCTGGACTTTATGGCCAGCAAAGGCCATCTTGTAATGAAAAGCTTTTCGCTGGTGCCGCAGGGAGATAAGAGCCTTCTTCTGATCAATGCAGGTATGGCTCCTCTGAAACCCTATTTTACCGGGGCAGAGATCCCGCCTCGCAGAAGAGTGGCTACCTGCCAGAAATGTATCCGTACCGGCGATATTGAAAATGTGGGAAAGACGGCACGTCACGGTACCTTTTTCGAGATGCTGGGCAACTTCTCATTTGGTGATTATTTCAAACGGGAAGCCATTACCTGGTCATGGGAATTCCTCACAGAAGTTGTTGGTCTGGATCCGGAAAGACTGTATCCGTCTGTATATCTGGACGATGATGAGGCATTTGATATCTGGAACAAGGAAGTCGGTGTGGCTGCAGACCGTATCTTCCGTTTCGGCAAAGAGGATAACTTCTGGGAGCACGGTGCAGGCCCCTGCGGACCATGTTCCGAGATCTATTACGACCGCGGTGAAAAGTATGGCTGCAAAAAACCGGGATGCACGGTTGGCTGCGACTGTGACCGGTATATTGAGGTTTGGAATAACGTATTTACCCAGTTTGAAAACGACGGAAACGGAAATTATACCGTGCTCAGCCAGAAGAACATCGATACCGGTATGGGACTGGAGCGTCTCGCAGTCGTTGTACAGGATGTGGATTCCATTTTCGATGTGGATACCATCTGTGCGCTGCGGAATCTGGTATGTGAGATTGCAGGGAAGGAATATGGAAAGGTATACAGTGATGACGTATCCATCCGCCTGATCACAGACCATATCCGTTCTGCCACATTTATGATTTCCGACGGAGTTATGCCCACCAATGAAGGCAGAGGATATGTTCTTCGCCGTCTGATTCGCCGTGCGGCACGCCACGGACGCCTTCTTGGCATCAGCGGAACCTTCCTGGCAAAACTCAGTGAGGAAGTGATCAACGGTTCCAGGGACGGATATCCGGAGCTGGAGGAAAAGAAGGAATTTATTTACAACGTTCTTACCAATGAGGAAAATCAGTTTAATAAGACCATCGACCAGGGTCTTCGTATCCTCGCAGATATGGAAGAGGAAATGAAGAATGAAGGTGTGAAGGTGCTTTCCGGTGATAACGCGTTCAAGCTGTATGATACTTACGGATTCCCCATGGATCTGACAAAGGAAATTCTGGAGGAAAAAGGCTATGAGATTGACGAGGCCGGCTTCCAGGCAGCGATGGACGAGCAGAGAAGGAAGGCACGTGAAGCCCGTGAGGTTACGAACTACATGGGTGCGGATGCCACTGTTTACGATGAAATTGATGCTGCGGTTACCACAGAGTTTGTGGGATATGAGCATCTGGAATATGAATCAGATGTGACAGTTCTTACCACAGAGACGGAAATTGTGAGCTCTCTGATGGAAGGGCAGAAGGGAACCATCTTTGTGAACGAGACACCGTTCTATGCGACCATGGGCGGTCAGGAAGGAGATACCGGTGTCGTTGAGACCAAAAACGGATCCTTCGAGGTAGAAAGCACCATCAAGCTTCGCGGCGGCAAATACGGTCATGTGGGATATATGAAATCCGGAATGATCTCTGTCGGGGATCGTGTGATGCTGAAGGTAAATACGGAAGGCCGTAAAGATACAGAGAAGAATCACAGTGCTACCCATCTTCTTCAGAAGGCTCTGAAAACGGTTCTCGGATCACATGTTGAGCAGAAGGGATCACTGGTTACACCGGACAGACTCCGTTTTGACTTTGCGCATTTCCAGGCAATGACTGCCGGGGAACTGGAGCAGGTGGAAAAAATGGTGAACGAGCAGATTGAAAAGGGAATCGACGTTGTGACAGATATCATGGATATCGAGTCGGCAAAGAAATCCGGCGCAATGGCTCTGTTTGGTGAAAAATACGGAGATGAGGTCCGTGTGGTATCCATGGGAGATTTTTCCAGAGAGCTCTGCGGCGGAACCCATGTGTCCAATACGGGAAATATTCAGCTGTTTAAGATCATCAGCGAGTCCGGAATTGCTGCCGGCGTGAGACGAATTGAGGCGCTTACCGGAAAAGGCGTTCTGGAATATTACAGAAAACAGGAAGCGCTGCTTCATGAGACGGCGAAACAGTTAAAAACCACTCCATCGGAGATTACTGAGAAGATTGCGCATCTCCAGGCGGAACTGAAAGCACTTCAGAGCGAGAATGAATCCCTCAGAAGCAAGCTTGCCCAGGGGTCTCTCGGAAATGTCATGGACAACGTTGTGGAAGTAAAGGGTGTAAAGCTTCTTGCCACCAGTGTGGAAGATGTGGATATGAACGGTCTGCGTGATCTGGGCGATCAGCTGAAAGATAAGCTGGGAGAAGGTGTTGTTGTCCTCGCGGCAGTGAACGGGGACAAGGTAAATCTTCTTGCCATGGTGACAGAACAGGCACAGAAAGCCGGTGCACATGCAGGAAATCTGGTCAAGGCAGCGGCAGCGATTGTCGGAGGAGGCGGCGGCGGCCGTCCGAACATGGCACAGGCAGGCGGAAAGAATCCGGCGAAGGTTCCGGAAGCAATTGCAGCGGTACCGGGCATTCTGGAAGGTCAGATCAGGTAATCTGCAGAATATTTTGAAAAAATAGGTAAAATCTGTTGACGAATCTTCGGTCTATGATATATAATAAATCTCGTGCAAGAAAAATACCCAGACAGTTGTATTTTAGCACAATCTACAACTGGAGGGAGGTTAGGTGTGAGTCTATGTCAAACGTTATCGTAAAAGAAAACGAGACTTTAGATAGCGCTCTTCGCAGATTCAAGAGAAGCT
>JALEJS010000010.1 GCA_022769545.1 Blautia sp.
TCCAGTTCCGGCCGGAGCTTAGAGATGGATGAATAAGAATAAGATAGCATTAAGAATAAGTAACTTCCACACCTGATGTTTGGAGGTAGTAAGTTCCACATTGAGTTAGATAAGGGTGGAAGTAAGTTTTACAAATGAACCGGAAGGTGGAATTTTGGCCGATCTATAGCCCGGACTTGCATTTCTCACAGAACTATGGTACACTATGAACCGTTGCAAGGCCCATAAAAATATAGGCACGTGTGTTCGAGACCTTCCACACGTAAAACAAAACTAAAGGAGAGAACTGAATATGAAAAACAAAAGTACCCTGTTTCTTGTGCAGGCGGCTGCCATCGGCGCTGTTTATGTCGTCCTGACACTTGTCTTTGCACCCTTAAGCTTCGGCGAGGTTCAGATTCGCTTTTCGGAAGCACTGACGATTCTGCCCTTCTTTACACCGGCAGCAATCCCAGGACTGTTTGTGGGATGTATCATCGCCAACTTTTTCGGCGGCGCCATCCCGATCGATATCCTGTTCGGAAGCATTGCCACTTTGATTGGTGCATATTTTACCTACCGTCTTCGGAACAGCAGTAAATTTCTTGCACCGGTGCCTCCGATCCTCGCCAACACGGTCATCGTACCTTTCGTGCTGTACTACGGATATGGAATCACACTTCCCATTCCGCTGATGATGCTCACAATAGGCATCGGAGAAATCCTCTCCTGCGGTGTGCTTGGCATGATTCTTCTCGGTGCACTTTCCAAATACGGAAGCCACATCTTCGGAAACAGGCAGGCTGTCTGATAAACATTCAAATTGAACGCACGGGAAAATCAGTATTTTCCCAAAACTCCAAAAGGAGTGCGCGAACAGTGATGTGATACCTTCTTTTCACATCCTGCCTTGCGACACTCCTTTTTTCTGTCTTTTCCTGTTCTTTTTTCTCAATCTTTTTCAGCAGTCAAAATTTCCTCTCAGTTTCTTCAGGATCCTCTTTTCCATGCGGGACACCTGTACCTGGGAAACTCCAAGCTTCCTGGCAATCTGGCTCTGCGTACAATCCTGAAAATAGCGCATGACCAGAAGCTTTCGTTCCTCCGTCTCCAGACTGTCCAGCATTTCTCCAAGAAACAGCCGGTCCAGCGCCTCCTCCTGCCCGTTTTTCTTCTCACACAGCCGGTCCATCAGAGATATGGCGTTCCCGTCCCCCTGATAAATCGTTTTGTGAAGCGATTCCACTTCGACCGCCGAGTCCAGAGCCATCACCAGTTCCTCCGGAACCACCCCTATTTTGTCCGCGATTTCTTCAATGGTCGGCTCATGATCCAGGCTCTTTTCCAGACATTCGCGGGCAGCATAGGCCTTTGTGCAGATTTCTTTCATGGACCGGCTTACCTTTACCAGACCGTCATCCCGCAGAAACCGTTTGATTTCTCCGGCAATCATCGGTACCGCATATGTGGAAAATTTCACGTCATACCGTATATCAAAATGATCCACTGCCTTGATAAGACCGATGCTTCCGATCTGAAACAGATCTTCCATAGGAATCCCACGCCCAAGAAACCGCTTTGCCACACTGTACACAAGGCCTGTATTCTCCTCAAACAAGGTATCCCTTGCCGCTTTATCCCCCTGGTGTGCACGCCCGATCAGGGCCAGAGTGTGATCCATAAAAAAAGCAGTTACCTCCTGATGATTTTTTTCATGCGTACAACGGTTCCTTTTCCCACCGCCGACTCCACATCCAGCTCATCCATAAAGGCCTCCATAAAAGTAAATCCCATCCCGCTTCGATCCGCCTCCGGTTTCGTTGTATACATGGGTTCCATTGCCTTTTCCACATCCGGAATTCCTTTTCCGTGGTCACGGATTTCCACCAGCAGCACATTCTCCTGAAGCCGGCAGTTCATTTCGATCTTATGTATTTCTCCTTCATAACCGTGAATGATGCTGTTCGTCACCGCTTCCGATACGGCAGTTTTCACATCGGACACCTCTTCCAATGTGGGATTCAGCTGCGTACAGAAAGCCGCAACCGCTACTCTGGCCAATCCTTCATTTACGGGCCGGCCGTCAAAAATCAGTTTCATTTCATTCGTATTTTCCATACTTCTCACCCTTTCCGTTCTCAATGATTTCGGTGTCTCTCTCAATCTCAACATACCGATGTACGCCGGACAATCGCAATAGCTTTTCGATATACCGGCTCACATGAGTGGCAAGGATCGTATGCATCTTCATCCCCAGTGCCCGATACCGCCCCATGACCATTCCTATCCCGGAGCTGTCCATAAACTCCGTATCCGAAAAATCAAATTCAATCACACGGACATACGTTTTTTCCATAATACGATCGGTTTCATGTCGGATATGATCCGAAACCGGATGATCCACTTCTTTTGGAAGCTTCACAATCAATCTGGATCCCTCCAGCCTGATTTCTGTTCCCATTACTGCTATGTTTCCCCCTTATTTGACATTTTATACTGTTTTTTCTCACAAAAGCTTCTTATCGCCAGATTCAAGTCGAACGCATGTGAGACCTGGCGCGTGATTCCGGGTAGTTTACACGGACAAAAAAGGAGATGCACCATCGTGCATCCCCTGATCTGAGGTTTCTCTTCTGTACTTTAATAATAATCGTTATAGCTGCCGTAACTGTCATAGCTGTCGTAACTGCTGTAGCTGTTATACGAATTCTCATAGCCGCCGTAGCTGTCATACTCATCCGAATCGTCATTTTCTCCGGAGTTTCCGGCATTGTTCTGTGCTGCCGCATCTCCCTGCTTTTTCAGTATGTACTCATTCACATCCTTGTTCAGTGTCTCATATGTGCTCTGCATATTATCCGTGAGCAGTTCCGGATTGATCTTCTGGAATTCTACCACAGCATTTTCCATCTCATTCTTCTGTACCGCAATATAGGCGTTCAGCATCGCCTCGTAGCAGACTCTTCTGGCCTGCTCCTCCTGCAGCTGTTCTGCCTGTTCCTGCAGTGTGTTGTCTGACTGTTTTGCCTCGCTCTCCGCCTTCTGTGTCTCCCCGTCCCGGCTGGCCAGGGATTCACTGTACCGGACAATCTGCTCATTCGCCTCCCGGTAAATTCCCTGACGGATGGACGGCACAACAAGGAGCCACAGTCCAAGCGCGCCCACTGCAATTCCGATGAGCAGCGTAAAAAATATCGGAAAACGGGACTGTTCTTTGTAGGTGACAGGATTCACAACCATTTCCCTGTCCGGACCTTCCTCTTCTTCGTTTCGGAAAAATCCTTTGTTCTGCTTTTCCAGGCGGGTAGCAACACCCGTCTGCTCGTCCACCTCTCTCAGGAAACGCAGCGTAGTCGTATTGGTCTTGTCTATGCGCGCAGCCTTTTTCAGAGTCCTTCTGGCCTTGCTCCATTCATGGTTCTTCATCTGAATCAAAGCCAGCAGATGATATCCTTTGATCAGCTTGGAATTCTGAGAGAGTATTTTTCGAAGCTGTATCGCTGCCATATCCTCATGTCCCTGCCGGCACATAATCAGCGAATGATTATATTTCCGGATGGTTTCATTGATTGCTTCCAGCTTGTTGGAATTTGCCCGCAGTTTATTGATATATTCCGATGCCAGATTATTATTCGGCATCAGATTTTCACTGATGACCCATTCCCCCAGTGCCGCAACCACCTCACCGGTCTCAAAATATACCAGTCCCAGAAGGTTTCTCGCACGGATATTGGCTTTATTATATGAAAGACTTTGTCTCAGACAGCTGATTGCACCTGACAGATCACGAATACTGGCTTTTTCCAATCCCTGATTGTAGTACAGTTTAGACAGATAATCCAGCTTCTTCTGAATCATCACGTTACAGCCGCATCTGGGACAGTATTCAAGACCTGCATTTGGCAAATAAGCGCCACAGTTTATGCAGTTCATTCATTTCTCCTTATCTAATTCCCCGGTTCCCCTTCGTCTCTTTCAGCATCTCCTGAAGGATATCCAGAATATCCGTAAGTTCTCTGTCATGAATGGCGCCTTCCACATCTGCCATTTCCTGACATGGTTCAAACTTTTTCAGTTCTTCTTCATAATCAATCATGATGCATTCTCCTAATCACAGCCTTGATCTCTCCCACAAGATAGAGAGATCCCACACAGAACAGCATGCCGTCATCACCCTTCACCTGAAGCGCCCTTGCAAATGCCGATGGTACATCCGGATATTCCTCCACATCCGCACATCCCTGTCCGCGAAAGATTTCTGCAAGTGTTTCCGATGAAACCTTGCGGTAGCCTCCCACCTGTGTCACAATCACATGTTCCAGCTTCAGTCCCCGGCAGATATCCCCGATCATATCCCGATAGTCTTTATCATCCACCGCAGAAAACAGGATACTCACAGGGCAGTCCTTCTGGAAATGTGCCGCCGTCTCCACAAACCTGGCAACACCGTCTTCATTGTGCGCTCCGTCGACAATGACACCCGGAAGAACACTTTCCATTCTCCCCTGCCATCTGGTTTTCGCCAGTCCAAGACGGACCGCTTCCGTGGAGACAGGAATCCGGTCTCCCAGAACCTCTATGGTCTTCAGTGCAAGAGATGCGTTCATCACCTGGTATCTGGCAATAAACGGAATATGAAAAACCATTTTTCCATAGGTTTCTCCGGTCAGACAGAAGTCAATTCCCTGCCTGTCATTCCCGGTAATTTCCGCCTGCTGTGCCCGAACGGGATATGCCGGACTGTTTTTTTCTTCTGCATATTTCCGGATGACCGCCGCTGCCCGTTCATCGTTTGCGTCATAGATCACCGGAACATCCGGCACGATGATTCCCGCCTTTTCCGCGGCAATCTCTTCCACTGTATTTCCAAGGTACTGCATGTGATCCAGACTGATGGACGTGATGACACACGCCACCGGATTTTCGATGGCTGTAGTGGCATCCAGCCTTCCGCCCAGCCCTGTCTCAAGCGTCACAAAATCCACACCTTTTTCCGCAAAGATCACCATTCCCATGAGGAACAGCATCTCAAAATAGGTAGGGTGATAATTTCCCTCTGCCGTCAGTTCCTCTGCAAGTGCCTTTACCTTTTCAAATGCAGCCAGAAATGTCTCATTGTCAATATTCACTTCATTGATCTGAAAACGCTCATTGATCTCCACCAGATGCGGAGAAGTAAACAGGCCGCAGGAGTATCCGGCCTCCCGCAAAACAGAGGTGAGAAAGGCACAGGTACTGCCTTTCCCGTTTGTTCCTGCCACATGAATCACACGAAAATGCTCCTGAGGATTTCCCAGTCTTCTCAGACATTCTCTCGTATGCTCCAAAGAATTTTTCGTTGTGAATTTCGGTGTCTCATCTATATAGGCAACTGCCTGTTCGTATGTCATTTTCATAGTCATCCTCTGTTGATATTATTATATATGAGCAGGATAAGATGTCCAGTCCCAATCGTAACATTTTATCCGACATTTTTTGTATCGTCCGGATTCTGATTTTCGGAAGGTTCCTCCACGGCATTCTCCAGTTTCCATTTGCTGTCCGGATTCAGTGCATAATAGGACCGGTCAAAGCTCTTGCTCAGAGCCTTTCTCGTGGAGCTGTTGCTTCTCTGATTCACAGAAAGCCTGTCGAAATCGGAAAGCTCCGTTCCCGTGATCATCAGTGTAGTGGTGTTCACATAAATGGTTTCATACCATTCTCCATTCAGCTTCACCTCACTGGACGGGGTGAAATTTGTTCCTTTGATGACATATGTATTCTCCGCAGCGGAAATCTGCTGTACCGAATCCAGTGTCACATCGTAAAGTCCCAGTTTCATCTTCGTCCGCTCAAACGGATTTACACCGTCCTCGTAGACATAACGGTTTCCATACAGAATATCGTACTGAAGAGTTTCCAGATCCACCTGGTAGTTTCTCGTATTCCGACGGGCCTGATGGTACCGGAAAATATTTCCTTCATGGATTCCAACCCGGTCCATCACCTCCGCAGCAATCTGATATGCCGCCAGATTTTCATCCTTCTTCTCCAGTCCGAAATTATCCCAGATCACATATTCTGTCTGGAAAAGATATCGATTCTCCACATCTTCCACGGTTAACCCCATGGTCGGCAGATGGTCTCCATACATGACCAGAACCACATCTTCCGGATAATCCTCCAGTGCTTCTGTCAGTTCCCTGACAAAATCATCCATCTCATGAAGCTGATTCACATAATATTCCCACTGATAGTTTTCCTCTTCGGTGGGGCAGCCTTTTACTGTAATTTCAGGTTCCTCCAGAACCGGCTCCTCCGGATAATCGCCATGTCCCTGTACGGAAATCGTATAGATATAATCCTTTTCTTCCGTAGAATCCAGACATTTCAGAATCTCGTCGGTAAGAACCGAATCCTTCACCCAGCCAAGGGGGTTCTGCTGATCCTCTTCCGGCATATACTCCTCAGATGTAAATGTATCAAACCCAAGATTTGGGAAAATGGACTTTCTTCCATAGAAATTTGCCTCATTGTTGTGTATGGCATGGGTGGAATATCCCAGCCCCTCCAGCACATACGGGGCGCTCTCACAGGTAGTCTCCTTCAAAATACTCTTATAGGGGTATTCTCCCGGCCCGAAGTAGTGCATGCTCATCCCGGTGATCGATTCAAATTCCGTATTTGCTGTTCCGGCTCCCACCGATGGAACCTTATAATAGCCGGAGGAATACTCTTTCATCAGCTTCCGGAAATACGGGATCGGATCTTCCGACAGCTGCAGATAGTTTACCAGCTTCGGATCAAAAAAGGATTCCAGCTGGACAAAGATGATATTCGGATATTCCTTATCCTTCGTCTCAGGAAGATTCTTCTCCGTGTTTTCAATCCGGCGGATCTCTTCTTCCGAATAATCTCTGGGGCAGCTGATCCCGGTATTAAATATTGTGGTTGCAAGACAGTAGGGATATCCGTAATCCTCATACGCAAACGCAATATTCCCAAAATAATTGGACAGCACCCTCTTTTCCAGTGCCAGCTGCGTCACTGCACCGAACAGCAGAACACCCGCCAGAACCAGGGGGATATTGTACCGGTATCTGAGTTTTCCTCTATACCGCGGTCCTTTCACAAACAGTACCAGAAGTGCCAGCATTGCGATCACCGTCAGCACCACTGCCACCGTCGCAAGCGCCGGCGGAAGATACTTTTCGGCAATACTCATGGCATCTGCGAGCATATACAGATCCGGTCCCGTAAACGGTGTCACCCGCGCCGACAAGATGACACCATTTACAATTCCCAGGAACAGCCAGAAAGCCCCGATAAACACTCTCCAGAAACAGCGTCTCCGAAACAGATAGGCAATCAGCATGGTCGTAAAAATCAGTCCTGCATTATATGCATACACCAAGGGACGCTCCGTCATGTAGGTCCATGCCTCCAGAAGAGAATGGCGACTGATCGCCTCGATGAAAAAATACAAAACCGCACACCCTGCTGCCTGCAGGATCAGTGATATCCGATTGATAAAGTTCCATTTTCTCATTTTGCCGCTCCTTATTACTTCTTCATCTGTTCAAGCTGCATGGATACCTTCTCTTTCATCTCCCTGTATTTTGCAAGTTTTTCCTTCTCTGCGTCCACCTTTGCCTGCGGTGCCTTGTTTACAAAATTCGGATTGTTCAGCATCCCTTCGCAGCGGGCAATTTCCTTTTTCAGACGCTCCTTCTCCTTCTCCAGACGTTCCAGTTCTTTTTCTCTGTCCACCAGGTCTTCCAGCGGAAGATACACAACTGCATTTCCTACAACGACAGATACCGCATCCTCACCAATTCCGGCCTTATCCTGCTGTACGTGGATTTCCTTTGCAAAGGCCAGGTTGGAGAAAGATCTGCCGCATTTTCGGTACATTTCACAGCTGGTCTCATCTTTTGCAACAATATAAATGCTGGTTCTGCGGTTCTGCGGGACATTCATTTCCGCGCGGATGTTACGGATTCCCCGAACCACTTCCTTGAAGCTCTCCACAGCAAGCTCAGCCTGAGGGAAGGAATAATCCTCACGATAAACCGGCCAGTCTGAAATCATAATCGATGGCTCCTCCGGGAGCAGTGTACAGTAAATTTCTTCCGTAATAAACGGCATGAACGGGTGCAGCAGCTTCAGCCCCTGTGTCAGCACCGTACGAAGTGTCCAGAGTGCCTCGCCTGCCGCCTCCGGATTTTCCTGCGCATTCCACAGACGGGTCTTTGCCAGCTCAATATACCAGTCGCAGAGCTCATCCCACAGGAAATCATATACCTTCTGCACCGCAATTCCCAGTTCGTATTTATCCATGTTTTCGGTGACTTCCCGGATAACCGTATTCAGGTGAGAAAGGATCCACTGATCCTCCGCACAAAGCGCAGACACATTCTCCGGCTCCCGAATGGTTTTTCCCTCCAGGTTCATCTGAATGAAGCGGGAAGCATTCCAGATCTTGTTCGCAAAGTTACGGCTGGCTTCCACTCTCTCCCAGTAGAAACGCATATCATTTCCCGGTGCATTTCCGGTCATCAGTGTCAGACGAAGCGCATCGGCACCATACTTGTCGATCACTTCCAGCGGATCGATTCCATTGCCCAGCGACTTGCTCATTTTTCTTCCCTGGGAATCTCTCACCAGGCCGTGAATCAGCACATGATGGAACGGTGCCTGTCCGGTCTGTTCACATCCGGAAAATACCATGCGGATAACCCAGAAGAAAATAATGTCATATCCGGTAACCAGCACATCGGTCGGATAAAAATATTCCATCTCCGGAGTATTGTTCGGCCATCCCAGTGTGGAGAAGGGCCAGAGTGCCGATGAAAACCAGGTATCCAGAGAATCCTCGTCCTGGTGAAAATGCGTACAGCCGCATTTCGGACATTTTTCCGGTGCGCCGCCCTTGTGTACCACCATCTCTTTGCATTCTTCACAGTAATATGCCGGAATGCGATGTCCCCACCACAGCTGACGGGAAATACACCAGTCACGGATATTTTCCAGCCAGTGGAGATAAATCTTGTCAAACCGCTCCGGCACAAAGGTAAGCTCGCCTGTTTCCAGTGCTTTGATCGCTTCCTTTGCCATATCTCCCATCTTTACAAACCACTGCGGTTTCACCATCGGCTCTACCGTGGTGTGACAGCGGTCATGCGTTCCCACCGCATGGGAATGGGGAACAACCTTCACCAGAAGGCCAAGCTCTTCCAGATCCTTCACCATCTCTTTTCTGGCTTCGTATCGGTCCATTCCGGCATATTTCCCGCCCAGCTCGTTGATGGTTGCATCATCGTTCATGATACAGATTTCTTCCAGATCATGACGTTTTCCCACTTCAAAGTCATTGGGGTCATGTGCCGGTGTGATTTTTACACATCCGGTTCCGAATTCTCTGTCCACATATTCATCGGCAATCACCGGAATCTGACGGTCCGTCAGCGGAAGCTCCAGCATCTTGCCCACAAGATCCTTATATCTCTCATCTTCCGGATTGACAGCCACTGCCGTATCACCCAGAAGTGTCTCCGGACGCGTCGTGGCAATTTCCACGAATCTTCCGGGCTCTCCCACTACCGGATAATTGATGTGCCAGAAAAATCCGTCCTGATCCTCATGCTCTACTTCCGCGTCAGACAGAGAGGTCTGACATTTCGGACACCAGTTGATGATTCGGCTGCCCTTATAGATCCATCCTTTTTCATAGAGACGTACAAATACTTCTTCCACCGCCTCGGAGCAGCCTTCGTCCATGGTAAAGCGTTCTCTTTCCCAGTCTGCGGAAGCACCCAGTTTTTTCAGCTGATTGATAATACGGCTGCCGTACTCCTCTTTCCATGCCCAGGCATGCTTCATAAATTCTTCGCGGCCAATCTCATGCTTGTCAATTCCCTGCTCCTTCAGCATGTTGGTGACCTTTACCTCTGTGGCAATGGCCGCATGGTCTGTTCCCGGCTGCCACAGTGCCTCATAGCCCTGCATTCTCTTAAAGCGGATGAGAATATCCTGCATGGTATTGTCCAGTGCATGTCCCATGTGCAGCTGACCGGTTACGTTGGGCGGCGGCATCACGATCGTAAAAGGCTTTTTATCGGGATTCACTTTCGCATGAAAGTAACCGTTATCCATCCATTTCTGATAAAGACGTTCTTCGATCCCTTTGGGATCATAGGTTTTTGCAAGTTCCTTACTCATAATATCCTCCTTTTTTGGAAAAAGAACAAAGCGGAGAAATTTCCTAAGAAACAGAAACGCCCTCTGCATATTTTTTCTATGCAAAGGGCGAATGTCTCGCGGTACCACCTTGTCTTACAGGCAGGGTGCCTGTATCTTGTTTCTTCTGTATCGGGAAGTCCCGGAAGTCCCTACTCACCGCATATCCCCGGAAAAGCTTCCGGACAAACGGCTTCAGTTCTTCTGCTCAAAAGCTACCTTCCGTACCTGCTCTCCCGGACTGCCTTTCAGCCCACGGGCAATCCTCTCTTTCGGCGCACAGCACGTACTCCTCTTTCTCATCGCTTTCTAAATATGGCTTATTTTTTATATCTGATATCATAACCAAGCAGACCGGTTTTGTCAAGACAGATTCCGGCATATCTTATTCCACACTTTTCAGCGATTCGATCATATCAATCTTTTTCAGCTTAAAATGCATGACAAGGTTTACGATCACAGAAAAGCTACAGGTGATCAGAGCGCTGTAGATAAAACTGATCGTCTTAATGTTTCTGCCGAACATTACGGCATCCACCTCCACCGTCGTGATGACAAACCGGTGAAGGAGAATTCCGAACAAAGCTCCTGCCAGCACACCGACCAGCGTGAGGATAATGTTTTCCCGGAACACATAACCGGATACCTCCCCGTCATAAAATCCCAGAACCTTCAGCGTGGCCAGTTCCCTCTTCCGCTCCGTGATGTTGATATTATTCAGATTATACAGCACGACAAAGGCCAGCATTCCCGCAGATATGATCAGAACAACCACAACCAGCCCCAGGGTACTCAGCATCCGCTCCAGCTGCTCACTCAGGCTGCTGGTATAACTGATGCTCAGTGCAGCCGGATATTTCAGGATTTCATTTCCCAGCTCCTCCGGATTCTCTTTGAATTCCTCCTTCAGAGTAAACACCGTGCTGGCGTAGTCCGGCTCTTTCCCAAAGGTTTCCCGGTATACCGTTGGTGTCATGTACACATAATGACTCATATAATTCTCCGTCACTGCCGCGATCCGGACCTGATAGGAATGGTTATCCCATTCCAGTGTCAGCATATCCCCCACACCGCAGCCTGTCAGCGAAGCCGTTTTTTCACTGATCACAGCCCCCTCATCGGTCAGCTGATACGGTTCCTTCGAAATGCGGTTCCGAAGGGTGATATCCTCGTGAAAATTGTCCAGATTCTGCGGTACGTAAACGTATGCGCTGATACTGGATTTGTCTCTCGGTACCGTCATTTTCGTCATCTGTACATGGGTAAACCGTTCCAGCCGGTTTTCCTTCTCCAGATATCCGGCAAGCTCCTCTTTCTCCTGAACGGTGGCATCCTCGTCGGCAATAATAATTCCGTCGTAATGCTGCAGCTCCTCATACTGACGGTCTGACACATCCATAATGGAATCCTGCAGTCCAAAACCTACCAGAAGAAGGCCCATGCTTCCGGCAATTCCAAAAATTGTCATAAACAGTCTCTTTTTATAGCGAAACAGATTCCGGAGTGTGGACTTCCAGCTGAAACTCAGATGTTTCCAGATAAATCCGACCCGTTCGATCAGGACACGCTTTCCTTCCTTTGGAGCCGGCGGCCGCATCAGGGACGCAGGCGTCTCCGCAAGCGCTTTGTAACAGGAGAAAATGGTTGCTCCCAGCGTACATACCACGGAGGCACCCGACGCAATCAGCGCAAATTTCAGCTCATAGTCGATCTGAATACAGGATGGAATATTGTGGTACATGATCCCGTATGATGTGATGATAATGTATGGCAGGACTTTTTCTCCGATCAGAATTCCCATCACGCTGCCGCCCACGGTTGCCAGCAGAGCATAGAACAGATATTTTCCTGCAATCGCTCCCTTTCCGTACCCCAGGGCCTTCATTGTACCGATCTGCGTTCTCTGCTCCTCCACCATACGGGTCATGGTCGTCAGACTGATCAGCGCCGCCACCAGGAAAAAGATAACCGGAAATGCCTGTCCGAGGCTTCGCATACGATCTGCATTATCTCCAAAATCAGAATATTCCGGCAGAGCGTTCCGGTTGGAAACAATCCACTCCGGCATCTCCAGGCTAGAAATTTCTTCTCTTGCATCCTCCAGTTCCTTTTCTCCGTCGCTTATTTTCTCTTCTGCTTCTTTCTTTCCGTCTTCGTACTCTTTTTTTCCGTCTTCCAGTTCCTTTTTTCCATCCTCCAGTTCTTTTCTGGCGTCCTTCAGCTTCTTCTCATTTTCCTCGATTTCCTTTTCGCCGTCAGCCAGCTCTTCCTTTCCCTGTCGGATATCTTCCTCTCCGTCCAGAATGGCCTGCTCATTTTGTGCAATCTGCCGGGCGCCTTCCTCCAGAGATACCCGGCTTTGCGCCAGCTCACCCCATCCGGCATTCAGCTCATTCTGCTTCGCGTTCAGCTGTTCCTGCGCAGCATTCAGTTCCTGTCTGGCCTTCTCGATTTCCGCCTGACCGGCTTCCAGCTGAGCTCCGGCTTTTTCACTTTCCTGAAGTGCTTTCTGATATTCCTGCTCCTTCCCGGTCAGATTCTCCTCTTCCTGCTGAAGTGTTTTCTCCTGCTGCAGGAGCTGCTGTTCTTTCTTTTCAAGCCCGGCTTCCTGCTCGTTCAGTTCATTCATCCCCGCTTCCAGAGACGCCCTGCTGTCCTCCAGTGACAATCGCTGTCCTGCCAGCGCTTCCTGCTGTGCTTCCACCTCCGTCATCTGACCGACGATTCCATCCAGCGTCCCCTGCGCCTGCTCGATGCTTTCCTCCAGCGCCGCAATCTGTCCCTGTATGTTCTGAATTTCTTCCTCGTCAGGAGTTTCCTGCGCCTGCAGCTGCTCCAGTGTCTCCTGAAGAACCGCCATCTGAGCCTGCAGTTCTGACACCCCGGCCTGTGCCTGCTGACGCCCGGTCTCCAGCTCCTCCCAGGTTCCGTTCAGACTCTCCTGAAGCTGTATCACCCGTTCCAGTCCCTGCTGACACTCTTCCTGCTTTGCACTCAGATCTTCCCGTGTACTGGCAATCGTCTGTTTCCCGCCTGCGATCTCCTGTTTTCCCTGTGCAATCACATCCAGCCCCTGCTGCAGCTGTTTCCGTCCGTCTTCCAGACTGGCCTTTGCCTCATTCAGCTGTGCCTGTCCGCTCTGATACTGTGCCCAGCCGTTTTCCAGCTCCTGCTCCTTCGGACGCAGCTGATCCCAGCCGGCCTGCAGTTTGCTCTGTGCCTCATCCAGCTGCGCCTGTCCGGCCTCCAGCTGTGCCCATCCATCCTGGTACTGTGCCCAGCCATCTTCCAGCTGCGCTTTGGCATCGGCCAGCTGTGCCTTTCCGTCTTCCAGCTCCTTCCCGGCATCTTCCAGCTTTGTTTTTCCCTCACGGAGTTCTTTGCGGGCATCACTCAGCTGCTTCACACCATCCTTATATTCCTTCTCTGCGTCAGCCAGTTCTTTCTCTGCGTCCTCCAGCTCCTTCCGGGCATCGGTCAGTTCTTCTTCCGCTTCTTTGCGGGCATCCTCCAGCTCCTTTTCACCATCCTCCAGTTCCTTCTGTGCCTCCGCAACCACATCATCATAACGGATCTGACAGCGTTCTTCCTGAATTCCTTCGATTTTCTCCTCCATACGCTCGATGAGACTGTCATAGGCATCCGTATAGCTGATCAGGTCCTCTGCTCCATGAGCTCTCACATATATCTGCGTGTAGGTTTCCTGGTCGAAATCCTCCGGAAGCACATAGGCAAAGCCATTGATTTCGCCGGAACCCAGCGTGGTGTTCCCTCTGTTAAAGGAAATGTAGAGCGGAGAACTGCCGATACCGGTCACTGTAAAATCCTGCCGTAAAAGCAGTTCACTGTCCTGATCCTGAATCAGAGAAATCGTATCTCCCACCTTGTAGCCATACTTTTCGGCATAAGCGGAATCCAGAAAAATCTCCCCGCTTTTTTTCGGGAGTTCCCCATCGGATGCTTTCAGCTGATTCATACTCTCATTGACAGATTCCACATGAATAACCGTCTGTGCGCTCTCCTCCTGGCAAAGCACATCTGTCCCCCATGCGCCTTCCGCAATTTCCACGCCATCCATTTCTGCAAGCGCCTGCACATCTTTTTCGGTCAGTCCCATGGTTCCCATAATTTTCAGATCCATCAGAACGGAGGTATCATAGTAAGCATCCCCGGAAAGTCTCATATCCGGTGACGATGCCTGAATTCCCGAAAAAAAGGCAACGCCCAGAGCAACAATAAAAAAAATCGAAATAAATCGCGCCCTGCTCTTTCTAATTTCCATCCAAAAATCTTTTCGCAGTGCCTTCAATAACCTTCACCTACCACTCAATTTTCTCAACGGGCACAGGATTTTCATTCAGCATCATATCTGCCACTTTCCCGTTTTTGATCCGGATCACCCGGTCCGCCATCGGTGTCAGAGCGGAATTATGGGTAATTACGATCACAGTCATCCCTTTCTCTGTGCACATATCCTGAAGAAGCTTTAAAATGGATTTTCCGGTCTGATAGTCCAGCGCTCCGGTAGGCTCATCACACAGCAGGAGCTTTGGATTTTTGGCAAGTGCCCTGGCAATGGACACCCTCTGCTGCTCTCCTCCGGAAAGCTGTGCCGGAAAATTGGTCAGACGTTCCTTCAGCCCCACTTCTTCCAATACGGTTCTGGCATCCAGAGGATTTTTACAGATCTGCAGTGCCAGCTCCACATTTTCCAGTGCGGTCAGATTCGGAACCAGATTATAAAACTGGAACACAAATCCGATGTCTTCCCTGCGATACCCGGTAAGCCTTCGGCCGCTGTATCCGGAAATATCATGTCCGTCCACCCAGACATGTCCGCTGGTTGCCTGGTCCATTCCGCCCAGAATATTCAGGACCGTTGTTTTCCCGGCACCGCTGGGACCGACAATGACCACAAATTCTCCTTCCGCAATCTGAAAACTGATCTCATCCACAGCAACGATTTTTACTTCCCCGGAGCCGTATATTTTCGAAACCTTATCCAGTTTTACATAATCTTCTCTGCCTTTTTTCATTTTTCTCCTTTTTCTTCTCTGAGCAGCTGAAGAATATCCTGCTCACTCAACGGTTTTGAAAAATAATATCCCTGCACCATATCCACACGGCAGTCGCTGACAATTTTCAGCTGTTCCCGGTTTTCCACGCCTTCCGCAATCACGGCATAGCCCATTTTCTTAAGAACCTGAATGATATCTCTGAAAAATTCTGCCCGCTTTCGGTTTTCACAGATTCCGTTCAGCATGGAGCGATCCAGCTTGATACAGGAAAAGGGAAGCTGCAGCACCGCATTCAGGTTGGCAAAGCCGGACCCAAAATCATCCATGCACAGTCCACAGCCTGCAGACACAATGGCTTCCACAGCCTGCATCATGTTTTCCCCGTAATCCGTGGCAACCGTCTCGGTGATCTCAAACTGGAAAACTGCCGGACTCAGTCCGAATTCATATATGGTTTCAATCAGCTTCTGAATCTGTCCTTCCTTCAGGAATTCTGAGGGAGACAGGTTAAATTTGATATCCCGGATCTGATCCAGGATCCACAAATTGTCCTTCACAAATCTGCAGACACGGCGAAACTGCAGGTAACCGATCTGGGAGATCTGCCCCGTCCTCTCTGCTGCTGCAATAAAAACATCCGGCGAGAGCGGACCCAGACGCGGATGTCTCAGACGGCTCAGAGCCTCCAGTGTGATGTACTTTCCAGACGCGACAGAATATACCGGCTGATAATATACTTCATAGAGATCCTCATGGACTGCCGTTTCCAGGAAATGCTCCACCTCTTTCGCATAGCGGAACCCCCGAAGTGTCTGATCATTTCCCTGAATCAGTGTCATCCCGCCGACATCCGGACATCGATCCATCAGATATTCAATATAAGAAAACAGTGTGTCACAGTTTTTCAATTCTTCTGCAGATATAATGCCGCAGAGCAGTGCCGGAAAGTGCACCTTTTCATGATTGATTTCAAATCGCTGTTCGAACAGCTCCGACACCTTGTGACGCACATCTTCATATTCCACCAGGGAATAGGTGATGATCAGGAAACGGTCCTCTCGAATCCGGAACACCTGATTGGACGGACTGATTTTTTTCAGCTCTGCCGCAACCTGCCGGATCAGTTTTTCTGCTCCGCTGTTTCCATATACGGTATAAATCCGTTTCACCTGATACAGTTCTGCCACCACCAGGTGAAAATGCTTTCCCCAGTCCATCTGCTCCTGCATCCAGTTCTGAAAATAACTGCTGTTATAGGATTCGGTCAGACGGTCAATATAGTTTCCCGGATTGTTGATCGTCAGAAACAGTACCGTGATCGCCAGACCTATACCAAATCCGATGGTGAGAGTCTGCGGGAACATTGCCTGCCAGAACACACAGACTCCTGCGATCGTCAGAAACTCCCAGATAACCAGAAATTTCTTTTTCCCAAGCTCCCGGAAATGCAGGATGCTGCTGAGCGCGACAATCAGAATATAGACCGCCGCAAAATAGTAGGTCAGCATATATCCCGGCCCCTTGAAATATCTTCCATGACGGTCAAAGAAAAAGAACATTCCGGACCAGATATTGATAAGAACAAGAAATTCCATAGCCAGTACCGGAACCAGAAGGACATACAGACTTTTCCGTGTTTTTCCTCCGCCCCGGATCGATTCCGTATAATAGAGAAGCGCATAGGGAATCAGCACCTGTATCATATAAAAGATTGTCAGCGTAAGCTTCGCCGGAATCATCAGCGAACTTTTTTCCGCAGCTACCAGCACCGTGCTGAGGATATCAAAGCCGATGTCACTGATCCCCAGCAGAAAAAATCTGGTAAACAGCCTGCTGTTCCGGTCAGAGAGTTTTTTCTCACGCATAAAATGAGAAAAGATCAAAACAAGAAAAATAAATGCCGCTGTCAGGAAATCAACATTATACTCTTTCATAGGCCATATCTGCTTTCTGTTTTTTCTTATTTCTGTACATTGCCCGATCTGCTTCGTATTTCCAGTCGCTGATCCGCTTGCATTTTCCGTCGGCATCCTTCAGATAGCTGACACCTCTGGCAATGGAGAGTCGATACCGTTTTCCCTGCCGGTTGTATCTGCGGATTTCCTCATCGAGACACTGACTGAACTCTTTCTCGGATACCTCACAATCCGGCAGGATGGCGCAGAACTCGTCTCCCCCCACCCGATAGCAGGCTCCCCCGGTACAGCAGTCCTCAAACACATTGGTAATGCATTTTGCCGCTGCAATGATCATATCATCTCCCACATTATGGCCATACTGATCATTCACGCTTTTCAGGCCGTTCAGATCCATATAAACCAGCGCCACATTATGATACGCATCAATGTGGTCTTCAATCTCATCAATATGTTCCTCGTAAGCCCGACGGTTTTTCATTCCCGTCAGACGGTCCTCCTTTGCCAGTCTCTCACAGACTGCCATCTCCGCACGGAACTTCACATTCGCCACCATGGAAGCGATCACATCACCCAGAATAATCACAGAGAAAACGACGATTCCCGTCTCAAAAATCGTCTGATAATAGGGAATGGTAAACAGCCAGTACAGAAGCAGTGCTCCCACACCGCCAGCCGCCAGGCAGCCAAAGGCAACCAGAATGCAGAAAAGATGACGGTCCTTCTTTTCATGATATCCCCTCATAAGGATCCATGTGGCTGCCGCAACACTTCCCACCAGCAGAATGTGCGTTACAAAAAGCATCTGTATGAAAGTAAATATTCCCAGGTAATTCAGTATACTCTGAACGATTGCATTGATCAGAAACAGATAAATGCATACATCAAGAATCCTGTGTCTCTTCATAATTCCGGCATCTTTGATAAAATGTACCATAGGTACCGCCAGAAGCATAAACGCATAAAATGAAATATAGCAAAGCATCGAGGAATTACCTGTAAAGGCCTGTCCCAGAGCACTGTCGGTCAGGCACCAGACCGCACACAGTATCTCAAATACTGCAATATCCACAAATCTCTGATCCCGGATTTTTGCGGCATAAAGGCAGACGGCAATCCCAAGACTCAGCATCCCCAGAAACAGCATAAGAATAATAATTACGATGTTTACAGAATCTTTCAAAAGATAACGGAAAAAGATTTCCCGGGAATTACCAATATATGCTCTGCCAATATGATACATTCCATTTTCCGTATTCTCCAGCTCCAGCATCAGCTCCGACGGTTCTTCCATCACCGGCAGAGTAAAATCACACCACAGCTTGGAAGCCATCTGATCGTTTCGCGGGAAGCCGGAATCGTCATATTCATACAGGACCGTTCCATGCATGGATACCGTTACCCGGTATCTCGCCGCAGAAATGCTGACCGTCATTCCCTCGTCTGTCCTGTCCAGACTGTCGTTATAGAGCACCAGTCCCTCCTGACTGTCATACCGGATATCTGCCGGAAGCTCCACATCGATCCGCTGACCTTCCTCCAGATAATACCATCCTTCCTCCAGTTCCCGGGCTGCCTTCATGGTTTTGTGATCATCTCCGTCAGCTACATGAACCAGAAGAACGCCTGCCGCTGCAACCATCAGCAGTATCAGCAGGACCTCTGTCATCCATCTGTATTTCGTACTTTTCATGATCCCTTCCCCACTTCTTCCTCATGTTTTGGCGGGTCCCAAGCTCTTTCATCCACGATCGTGCAAGCACGATGTGGTTTCAGACCTTTTGACCCTGGTATCTTCATTTTATCATACTTTGCATACAAAAAAAAGAAACCTGACGAATCAGATTTCTTTTTTCATACAATTTTCATTTTTTTCAGCAATCGGGTCCGGTGGTATCTGTTTTTTTCTCCGTGTCATAAGGCCTCCGATCCTGCCGGTTTCTTTCGCCGAAAGGCTTTTCCATCCGTTTTCCAGAACCTGATCCAGAACGCCAAGCTCCTGCGCTATTTCATATTTCACTTTCTGGTCCGATGTCAGTGTTCCGTCCAGGTATGCCTGTACTTCTTTGTCTTTATTCATTTTCCCACACTCCTTTTTTCTCTAAAGGAGTATGGACTGTTTTTCCGGATTTTATACGGTCTGCTTCGGAATTACAATCGCAGCAATGATGTACGCCCATATTCCCGCACCGCCGAAGCAGGTGAGGATGATCCACGCCAGACGCACCAGCGTGGGATCGATATCAAAATATTCTGCGATTCCGCCGCACACACCGCACAGCATAACATGATCCGTCGATTTGTAAAGTCTCTTATTCATAATATGTTTCCTCCTTATTTTTACTGTCCCTGAAAGGACACCTCTATTTCACCCATTCCGCATTCCAGAGATACCCGTTTCCCGGCACCCTCATGCTCACTGTGATGCTCCGACGCAACGGAACTGTATCGGTCGTTTCCTACGCTGATCTGTCCAAGTCCGCACTCCAGATCGAAATTATACTGTTCTGCCGTTCCTGTCAGACACAGCTGAATTTCTCCCAGGCCGCATTCTCCTTCAATTTCCTCTGCATCCATGCAGGAAATGCTCATCTGTCCGGCACCAACTTCCAGCCCGGCAGACCGGACCGTTATTTTTCCCCGACTTTCGAAAATTCCGGCACCGACTTCTGCCTCCAGTTCCCGTGCAGACAATGCTCCGTTTATGATTACTTCTCCGGCACCCATATAAATTTCCACACTGTCAAATTCCTGCTCTTCCGGATAGCTGACCGTGATTTTCCGGTTTTTTTCTTTTTCGTTGGCCGCGATTTCCAGACAGTCCCCGTCCAATGCCACCTCGACCTGTCTGTTCCTGTCATTTTCCACTTTTACATGGATGCCCTCCGCATCCCAGGGAACCAGCTCCAGCTGGTCGTATTCCAGATTTAATTCCATCTGCCGAACCGCGGCGTCTATCTCGTATTCCCGGACTCCCTGCCCATCGTCAGACGTTGTGCTCAGAGCGACCCCATCCGGATGATGCTCATCCCAGTCGGTACGGTCACCCCAGTCTCCGAGAAACACCATTTTCCGGAAAAAACGAGACTGGCCGGGATTTATTCTCGAAGCAGCCTCCCGAACCGTTTCGATCCCGATCTGTGCTCCCCCCATGGCTGTTCCGGCTGCAAAAAGTCCCAGTCCGAGAACCGCACAGACAGCTGCCACGATCAGCAGAATCTTTGTCACTTTTTTCATATCGATTCATCCCCCTTTCTGCGATGGAGAAGATTTCCAAAAAATCCGGTGACCGCCCGCAGAAGAGCAGGAATCACCTTTCCGATCAGCCAGATGATCAGAGTCAGAAGAACCAGACCCACTGCCAGCAGAAGCAGACCGATTCCGAAGGTCAGAATCCCGGCAGCCGGAACACTGAAACACAGCCCGACTGCAGCCACAATGCATGCCACCACTGCCACAAAGATTCCCGCTACTCCTGCACCCACTGCAAAAATCAGCAGAAACGGCAAAAGAAGAATGGTAATAAGGATACCCAGCGCACCCCCGAAGATTCCTTTCAGAAAGGGCGACAGAAATACCAGCAGGATCAGTATCAGTATCGCTCTGGCCTTTGTCAGCCCTACCCGTTTCCTCCTGGTGCGCGGAACCTGTCTGGCCTCTTCCTCACGGCGGTCCGTATAGCCCTGTTCTGTATACTGCGCATAGGATCCGCTGTCCGGGCGCATGCCGGCCTTTATGGTATCTGCCACCTTCTGCGGACTTCCGAGCTCCCGCAGTACCTGCTCCTCATTCTCCGCGCCTGCGTCATCAAAATAGTTTTCATAGTATTCCAACGCCTCCTGTTTCTCATCAGGGGGCAGGTTTCTCAACAGGTCAGACAACTGTTTCATAAACTCTTTCCTGTCCATACTCAGACTCCCTCCTCAAATATCCTGGTAATTTTTGACGAATAGTTTTTCCATTCCACCCGATATAAATTCAGCTGTGCCGCGCCTTTTTCTGTCAGCTTATAATATCTGCGGTTTCTTCCTGCCCAGGCCACATCGTAGGTCTCCAGACATTCATCCTTCTGAAGACGGCGAAGGACCGGATAAAGCGTAGATTCCGACACGTCCAGCGCACCGCGGACCTCCTGGGTGATTTTATATCCGTATGTGCCTTCTTTTTCTTTGGAAACGACTGCCAGCACGATTGCATCCAGCAATGCAGCTCCCGTATTAAATACCATCTCACCACTTCCTTTACTGTCTATGGCACAATATTATACGAAACATCAATATTGTTTTTACAACAATACTATATATCATATAATATCATTTTGTCAACAGTATTTTGAAAGATTTATAAATCATATATAATGATGCCTGAATCAACGCTCATTCACCTTCTAAACGAATGGGACTATTATCGTATATATGGAGAACACTATGAATACTTTTGACTCTTCCGGTTCGTTACCCCGGGAATTCTGCCTTCGGATGCAGCAGCTTCTGGGAGAAGAATACGACGATTTCATAAACAGCCTTGCGGCGCCCAGAACTTATGGCCTGCGCGTAAACACTGCCAAGATCTCCTGTGAACAGTTTGAGGAAATCTGTCCCTTTCCCATAGAACCCATCCCATGGATCCCCGGCGGATATTTCTATCCGGAGGATGTGCGGCCCTCCCGCCTTGCCTTCTACCAGGCCGGCTTATATTATCTGCAGGATCCCGGTGCCATGACGCCTGCATCCCGTATTTCTATCCATCCCGGCGACCGGGTTCTCGATCTGTGTGCAGCTCCCGGCGGAAAAGCCACCGCTGCAGGCGCAGCTCTGATGGGCGAAGGTCTTCTGGTCGCCAACGATATCAGTACTTCCCGTGCCCGGGCTCTTCTGCGCAATCTGGAGCTGTTCGGGATTTCCAATCTGTTTGTCTCAAATGAATCCCCGGATAAATTATGCAGCCGTTTTCCGGAATATTTCAACAAAATCATTCTGGATGCTCCCTGCTCCGGCGAAGGCATGTTCCGCAAGGACGAAGCCCTTCTGAAAGACTGGTCTTCGGAAAAATCGAGAGAGCTTTCTGTGGTCCAGAAGAACCTGATTCTGCAGGCGGCAGACATGCTCTGCCCCGGCGGAGAAATGGTCTATTCGACCTGCACCTTCTCCCCTGCAGAAGATGAGGACGTCATTGCCTATCTTCTGGAACAGCGTCCCGAAATGTCCCTGTCGTCCCCCGCATGGTACGAAGGCTTTTCTTCTATGGACTGTGCTCTTCCCGCCGGAACCTGTGCACGGATCTATCCTCATAAAATGAAAGGGGAGGGCCATTTCCTCGCCCTCCTGAAAAAAGACGGAAGCTGCAATGCCTCATCCCATACTTTATTACGGACGGTTTCGTCCTCAAAGACAGACAAAAATGCGCTGCAGTGGGTTCGGATTTTTGCAGACGAGCTCGGACTTGACCGCATCGGCGGAAAAATGATCGACTGGTCCCGCATGGAAATCCGAAAGGACAAGGTTTATTATCTTCCCGAGGCAGATACCGATTTCCGCGGTATCACGTTTCTGCGGAACGGGCTTTACATGGGCGACCTGAAGAAAAACCGGTTCGAACCGTCTCAGCCTCTGGCCCTTGCCCTCCACAAGGGAGACGCCCGTTCTGTCATTTCTCTGGATGTCTCTGACGAGCGCCTAAGCCGTTACCTGAAGGGTGAGACCATCTCCATCCGGCCGGAAGAAGCAACCCGGGAAAAAGGCTGGCAGCTTCTCTGTGTCAACGGCTATCCGCTGGGCTTCGGAAAGCTGGTGAACGGCATCCTGAAAAACAAGTATCCGGCGGGCTGGAGAATCTGAACCGCCCGGGTCATATCAAAAAACGAGGGAGCCTTGCGGGGCTCCCTCATTTTTACAGTTTTATGCATTCTTTCAGAGTAAAGGAATAGATATATTTTTCCGTCACACGTTTTCCGGTCAGGCGTTCCAGTGCCTTTGCGTAATCCTCCAGCTGTACATGATACAATTCCACCAGACGTTTTCCCTCAAAAACCTTGTCTGTCTTGTAATCCACCAGAATCAGATTCTCCCCTTCCACAAAATAGGCGTCAATGATTCCCTGGATCAGAACAGTCTCCCCGGCTGACCAGTTTTCATTCAATTCTCTGGCAGGAAGAGAAAATACGAACGGCTGCTCCCGGTACAGTTTTTTCTTCGCCGCAGCTTCCGTCAGCCGAATCCCAACCGGAGACTTCAGAAACGCCCAGATATCCTCCGAAGCGACACAGGCCGCTTCCGCCCCGGTCATTTTTTTCTCCAGAACCATTCCGGCAATCTGCTGCTCCACCATCTTCTGATCCCGGACTTTTCCATAATCCAGACATTCCATCACCCGATGATAAGCCGTTCCTCTGGCCGCCCCGGTAAATGACTCCTCCTTCTTTTCCACGAACCTCGGAATCAGAGGCATCACATCCGGTTCAAAATAAATGGCCTCTTCCCGTTCACTGTCATCATGGAAGCTTCTCTTTTTCAGTTCCGACACACTGACCTTCGCAGGAATTTCTCTCCGGTAATCCCACGGATACTCATACGAAAACCGCCTGTCAATTTCCGCATGAATTTTTTCATCCCGGATTTGCGTTTCATCCCAGTTTTCCAGAAGCTGCCGCTGTATTTCCTGGTCGGCGGCATCCGCAACCTCTGTTCCCAGCAGTTCCTCCAGCTGCACCAGATGAATCTGAAACGGCACCGCTTCCAGATATCGTTCCCTCGAGGCCCGACGGAAAATTCCATGTTTCTCAAACAGCCAGTCCATCGCAGGATGCTCCGCCAGCGCCGCAAGGATATATTCCAGGCAGTTCTTCCCCTTCCGCCGTGCCCCGTAGGGAAGCAGCCACGAAGAACGTCCGCGAAATCTTGTCAGAGAGTCCACCAGTTTTTCCTGATTTCCCACCGTCCCTGTAATAATCAGCTTTTCTTTTGCACGGGTCAGTGCCACATACAGGATCCTCAGCTCTTCTCCCCGGCTCTCACGCAGCAGCTCCTCCCGGATGATCTGCCGGTAAAGCGAAGGGACAAGAATCCTTCGCTCCGGGAGCACAGCATCCACACCTACACCAAGCTCCGGGTGAATCAGCAGTCTGGCATTTGTATCCTGAAGATTAAACAATTTCCCCATCCCAGCCACAATGACCACCGGAAATTCCAGGCCCTTGCTTTTGTGGATCGTCATGATCTGCACCGCCGCGCTCTCACTCCCGGAGATATTCACCTCTCCATAATCCACCTCGTATTTTTTCAGCTGTTCAATATAACGTACAAAATGAAACAGCCCGCGGTAGCTTGTCTTTTCATAATCCATGGCCCGTTCCACCAGCATGGTCAGATTCGCACTGCGCTGTGCTCCTCCGGGCATAGCCTTTGCATACAGTCCATACCCGGTTTTATCCAGAATCTTCAGTATCAGCTGATGTACCGGAGTATACGCAGCCATATCCCGCACCTCATTCAGCAGTTCCAGAAACACGGTCAGCTTTTCCTTCAGCTGCTGTATTTCACCGGAGACAAAAAGCTCCAGCTGTCCATCCCCCACACAGCAGCAAACTTTCTCATACAGCGTACCTTCCCTGTATTCACTGCAAAGCAGCGCCATCTCCTGCGAAGTACAGCCCACAATCGGCGAACGCAGTACACCCGCCAGGGGAATATCCTGCATGGGATTGTCACAGATCTGCAGATAGTTCAGAACCGTCATAACCTCCTGCGCAGAAAAGTAGCCTGTCTTTGTAGCTGTATATGCAGGAATCCCTTTGGAAGCAAAAACCTCCGAAAAGGTCTGCGCCCAGCCGGAGGCGGTCCGCAGAAGCACGGCAATGTCTCCGTAACGGACCGGACGGTATTCCCCGGTCTGCCGGTCCACGATCTGCTCCTTTCCCACAATCTGACATATTTTCTGTGCCACGGCCAATGCTTCCACTTCTCTGGCATTCTGCAGTTCCTTTTCATCCTCCAGCCCTTCCATATTTTTTTCCAGAAGGAGCACCTCTGTGTCAGAAAAATCTTCACGCCCTCCCTGCGGAAACGTACATCCGGGATACAGAGCCGCGGCGTCATCATAGGCAATCCCGCCCAGATCCTCCCCCATAATCTGGCGGAACAGATAGTTCACCCCCTCCAGAACCTGACCTCTGCTTCGGAAATTCCTGTGCAGGTCAACTCTCTGGCAGGGGCCGTCTTCCAGGGAATAGGTCTGATATTTTTCCATAAACAGCTCCGGTCTGGCCAGCCGGAACCGGTATATGCTCTGCTTGACATCTCCCACCATGAAAATGTTGTTCCGTTTTTTACTCCAGCCGGATACCGCATTGGTCAGATATTCCTGCACCAGGTTGCTGTCCTGATATTCATCCACCAGAACCTCTTCATATTTTTCGGACAGTTCCCTGGCCGCCTCGCTCATGACAATCGTATCCCCTTCTTTTTTCAGGAGAATGTCCAGCGCAAAATGTTCCATGTCGGTAAAATCCAGAATGTTTTTTTCCCGTTTCTGGCGGGCAAATTCCTCCATAAACGCTCTGGTAAGATCCGTCAGCACATTCATCGGCCGCCGGCAAAGCGCCATGATCCGGCAGTTTTCTTCCCAGGTGTTCTGAAAATAACGCTCCCCGAGATCCTTCAGAATTCCCTTTTCTTCTTCCCGGAGTGCTTTTACCTGTTCCCGGAGCCGTTCCTCCACATCCGTCATCTTTTTTCCGGACAGTCGTGCAAAAACCGGTTTCATCAGAACGCTCTGTACCTTTTCAAATTCCCCGGACTGCGCTGCCGCTTCCAGTTCTTCCAGCTGCTTCTGATCCTCCTGAAGCGCATCCAGATAGAGATAAGGTCCCCGTAATTCCGCACAGATCCGTTCGGCTTCCAGCACCACTGCCTTCGCCTCCGCAATCTGCGCCCTCACATCCTTCCACAGCAGATCCATCCACGGAAGCGTTCCTTCCCGGAGCGTTTTTTCATCATATGCCGTCACACATTCCTTTAGCCATTCCCCGGGGAAAGGATTGCTCATGGCCGCCTCATACATCTTAAGGATCAGGTCCTTGATCCCTTCATCGGACTTACCTGACGCATAACATTCCACAAAATAGTCAAACTCCGGATCGTTTTTCCCGTAGTACTCCTCCAGAAGCCGGTCCAGCACATCCTGCCGAAGCAGCTTCAGCTCTCCTTCATCACCCACTCGAAATCCCGGATCCAGTCCGATCAGATGAAAATAATTCCGGATCACATAAGAACAGAAGCCGTCGATGGTTGTGATCTGTGCGGCGTGTATCAGCGTCATCTGCTTCTGAAGATGCTCATTATCCGGATTTTCGTACAATGCTTTTTCCAGTGCAAGACGGATTCTTTCCTTCATCTCCCCCGCTGCCGCGCGTGTAAACGTCATGATCAAGAGCTGGTCGATATCCACCGGATGTGTCTCGTCCATGATCATTCCAAGGATCCGCTCCACCAGGACCGCCGTCTTCCCGGAGCCGGCTGCCGCGCTGACCAGAATATTCCGATCCCGCAGAGAAATTACTTTCTGCTGTTCTTCTGTCCATTTGATATCCATCTCAATGCTCCTCCCCGGAAAACGCTTTCCACAATTCTCTCTCGTCAAGATTTTTCAGTCTTCGAAAATGATATCCCGGAAGTCTGGTATCAAATCCGCATACCGAAGAATAAGGACAGTATGTGCAGGCATTCTTCCGATTCAGCTCATAAGGCTGTACAGACACATCTCCTTCTTCTATGGACTGTTTCATCTCACTGATTTTTCTCTCCACAAAGCCCTCCAGAGCCTCGAACTGCTTCCGGTTCACCAAAGACGAGGATTTTCGAAAGCTTCCATCCGTTTTCAGGCTTACCGGGAGAGACATATATGTGCTGTCCATCTTTTCTGCCAGCTCCGTGTCCGCCTGCATCAGCCCGTTCATTTTCATTTCCTTCAGTATCTTCTCATCCACCGTCCGGATATCTGCTTCCATCTTTTCGGAAATCATGGGATCCTGTATATGATAGTAAAAAACACCAGCCGGAATCACTTCTTTGTCCGGATGTTTCTTTTTTTCCAGCTGCAGTGCACTGTCCAGATAAACCATCAGCTGCAGCTGCAGACCATAATACAGCGACAGAAGCTGGAAGGTCTGATTCCCGGTTTTATAATCAATGACTTTCACGTATACCTTATCCGCTTCCTCCAGCACATCCACCCGGTCAATTCTTCCGCCCCCGAAGGTCACCTCAAATCCCTCGGGCACGAATTTTCCGTTTCTGAGCTGCTGCTGCATGGCCCAGACGGTTCTTCGAAGAATCCTCTTGCAGCGCAGAATCATATACTGATTGCGGGCACTGCTCTTCAGAATGGTATTTCCGTAATCTGCTGCCACTTTGTCCAGACATTCATCGATCATTTCCTCCCGGATGTCATCCCGCAGGCTTTTCCATTCAAGTCCCCGGGCCGTCACCTCCACAGAAAAAGCTTCCAGCGCCTGGTGCATGATGTTTCCCATATCTGCAGCCTGAAATTCATACCTGGCCCTCTCTGTCAGCTTCAGACCGTACTGCAGAAAATGGGCAAAGGCACAGGCGGCGTATTTTTCCAGACGGGTGGCACTGTGCACCGATATCTCCCCGTACAGGACGCGGGCCACACTTTTGCTGATAATATCCCTGGGATTTCTGTAAAAGGCAGCCTGTACCAGCCGTTTTACCACCGGGCCATATACGGGGCTGCCAAGATACCAGCTGTACAGCTCCGCAAAAAGAGGTGTCTGTTCACCTCTGGCCGCAGCCAGAAGTCCATCCAGAAACTCATCCAAACTTGTCCCCGGAAGTTCCAGCTGCTCCAGCTCTCCCTTGCCCTCCCTGGATTCGCTCACCACAATCCCCGGGAAGAGACTTTTCATATTTCCGATCAGATACGCCGGTGCCACACTCTCCCCTTTATTGCTGCTTCTGCTGTAGGAAAGACAGAGATACCGGCTGGGCTTTGTCAGATTCAGATACAGGTAAAACCGCTGAGCCGCCATCGTCTCCCTGGGACCGGGCGCAAGCTCGATCCCTTCCTCCTGGAAGAAATCCCGGTCCAGCTGCGTGAGCATTCCTCCGCCGTCTGTATTCTTCGGAATATTTCCTTCGTTTACTCCCACAAAAAACAGTGCCCTGACATCTTTCAGCCTGGTACGCTCCATATCTCCCACCAGGACCTGATCCATGGATGGCGGTATCAGAGCGATCTTCGCCTGATCAAACCCTGATTCCAGCAACTGACTGAATTCCCGGGCCGTCACCGTTTCCTCTCCCAGAATCTCCGCCATCCGATCCATCAGTTCCATCACAATTCCGTAAATCTGGGCATATTCCTTTTCCATTGCCCGGTCATTTTTCCTGCGGAATTCCATCTCACGCAGCTTCAGCTTTTCCTGAATCCGTCCGGATACGATATGGGCATATAAAATCCGGCAGTATTCCTCCAGCCGTTTCTTTCCGCCGCCAAAACCCTTCGCAAGCCCTTTCACTTCCTGCACAAACCGTTCCCGGATCGCATTGATCTCCCCGATCTCCTCCGGGCGCATGCCCCGGTAGATCCGTACCCATTTCTGATCCCAGGCCGCAAAGCCACGGATCCCCAGTGCAAGCACATAATTCTCCAGCCTGTCCGTCTCGCCGCGTGAAATGTCGGACATTCCACAGCGAAGATACCGGAACACACTGACATAGGAAAATCCCTGCAGACACATTTCCATAGCCGAACGGAGATATTCCACAAACGGATTCATCGTGATCGCATGCTTTTCGTCCAGAAAAAAAGGAATCTGAGACTGCGTCAGCACCTGCCGGGCGAGATTTCCGTATTCCTCCAGATTTCCCGTAATCACAGCAATTTCTCCGTAGGACAGATTTTTCAGCCGGACCAGCCTGTGAATCCTGCGAGCCGTCTCCTCCAGCTCCTCCCTTGGATTTGCGGCACTGAACATCTGAATCTCCTGCGTATCTTCCGGAAATGTCTGTGTATGATACCGGAAAAGATGCTTTTCCAGGAAGGCAAGAGCAGGAGCCTGTGCAAAGCGGGAATGCGGATTTTCCTTCAGAATAACCGGATCCTCCAGATCCCCGGTAAGCTCCCGCAGAGCCCGTATCATTTTATGGCTCATATAAAACAGCTGATGCGGCTTTGCCGCGGCAAAAAGATTTTCCTCTCCATCCATGGTAACCGTGACGGTCACCCTTTGGCACATGGAAAGAAGCTGACGGATCACCTGGATCTGTATGGGCGTGAACCCGGTGAAGCCATCCAGAAGGATCTCGCTGCCTTTTATTTTTTCCGACTGCGGAAGCATCTGAACCAGAGCATCCATCACTTCTTCCGAGGTCAGATAACGCTCCCGCAGCGCCTCACGAAAGGCCTGATACAAAACAGAAATATCCTGCAGTTTCATCTGAAGAAGAGAATTGCCTTCTGCCTTTTTCTTCATTTCCTCCAGCTGATCCTCCCGGATATCGTACTGCATGAATTCAGACAACAGCGACTTCATTTCATCCAGATAACCCGGTCTGGACATCTGACTGCCCAGATAGGGCATCTTCCCGGCCATGTCCTGGAGCACCTTCCTGAGTACCATGCTCTTTCCGGTGTCCTCCAAAAGACTTCTGTCATCTTTTCCCAGCTCCTCGAACACACGAAATGCCAGGCGCTCAAAGCTCAGAACATCTACGTTTAGAATTCCCCGACAGGGATTTTGCTCCACCAGGTTTTTCTGCGTCTGCATGGTAAACTGCTCCGGCACGATCACATAATAGGACCTTTCGGGATATTTCTGTGCTTCTTCCAGGATTCTTCTGTATGAGTAGTATGATTTTCCGGTACCGGAGCTTCCAACCACAAACTGTAATGACATATTCCGTCTCCCTGCCTCTTTTCATTTTTCAGCTGCCTGACTGCAGACTGATGCATCCTTTTTTCAATGTTCCCATTATACCACAATCCCGGTCATATTTTCTCTCTTTTTCTAATAGGATATAGAAAGCAGATCGGGAGGCATGTACCATGAGTTCCAAAACAAAAATCATTGTCCTACATATGAAAGAAGTGATTTATACTGTCATTTTTCTTATTTTCGCCGTCATTCTCGGAGTGCTTCTGTTTTTTATGTTCGGATCCGGAAAACCGGACTCCTCTGCAGCACAGACGCATCTCTATACGCCGGGCGTTTATACCTCTTCCATCCGGCTGAACAGCAACACATTTGATGTGGAAGTCACGGTCAGCTCCGATGAAATACAGTCCATTCATCTGAAAAATCTGAGCGAAAGCACCGCTGCCATGTTCCCGCTGATGGAACCCGCCCTGGAATCCATTTCCTCACAGATTTACACCTCTCAGTCTCTGGAGAATATCAAATATGCCAGTGACCGGAAGTATACTTCCTCCCTTTTGCTGGAGGCAATTGAACGTGCACTGAAAAAGGCAGAGAACTGACCCGTTCTCTGCCTGCTTCTTCGGCTGCTATTTTCTCTTACATTTCCGCAGGATCTCCTTCAGTTCCTCCACGGAAAACTCATAATTTTTATTACAGAAATGACAGTTCAGCTCCACCGGCTTTCCTTCCTGAATCATATCATTCAGTTCTTCCCGGCCAATGCTGATCAGCGCCTTCTCCACGCGTTCCTTGCTGCAGTTGCATGCAAACTGCGTAGGAATCGTGTCATTGATTTCCACATCAAACCCCTCCAGAACATATTCCAGAAGGCTCTGCGGCGTATGCCCCTCTTCCAGAAGGGATGTGACGGAACTAATCTTCTGAATATTTTCCTCCAGTCTGCGAATCACCGGCTCCTCCGCAAAAGGCATCAGCTGTACAATAAAGCCGCCGGCCTGCCGTACCGTATTATCCCGGTTCATCAGCACACCAAGTCCCACCGCAGACGGCACCTGTTCACTGGTTGCAAAATAGTAGGTGAGGTCTTCCGCAATCTCGCTGGTCTGAAGTGCAACCTGACCCATATACGGTTCCTTCATTCCCATATCCTTGATCACATTCATGAAGCCCACGCCTACGGCACCTGCCACATCCAGCTTTCCCTTGCTGTTCGCCGGGATGCACACATTGGGATTTCCCACGTAGCCTTTCACATTTCCCATGGAATCCGCTGTGACCGTGATTCCCTTCAGCGGTCCTCCTGCATGGATCTGAAGTGTCAGAAGATCCTTCTCTCCTTTCATCATCACACCCATCATTGCTCCCCCGGTGAGAAGACGTCCCAGGGCTGCTGTGGCGACCGGACTGGTATTGTGATTCCGTCTCGCTGTCTCCACCATATCTGTCGTTACTGCGGCAAAGGCCCGGATCTGATTGTCCGCTGCCATTGCCCTTACAATATAATCGCTCATTCTATCCTGCTCCATTCTCCAGCCGGATCCCTGTCTGAGATCCGCCGTTTTATTGTTACCGTTTCCTGTGCCTTTTCAAGTGCGAACGGCAGACTGCTATTTGCCGCTTTCCCGCGCAATAAAGGTAAGCCGTTCACTCTCCGGTTCCGGAGCGTTTTTCGTGTAGGCATCATAGACTGCCACAAACTCCATCCCCGCCGACCGGATCGCCCGGATGATTTCTTCTGTGGAATACGCTTTCTGACAGTGCATTTCCTCTGTCTTTTCATACAGACCGTCTTCCCTTGGAAGAAACAGCGCCAGCTCATAAATATTCAGCCCCGTCTCCGGATCGAATTCGTTTTCCCAGATAAAGCTGCCTTCCTCCCGGTTCTCCGCAATGGTCGCATTGCCCAGCAGCTCCCGGTATTTGTATTCCGTATTCACATCAAATACAAGGATCCCTCCCGGATCCAGATAATTGTTCACCAGAGAAAAAACATCCTCCAGCTCCTGTGGATCTGTAATGTAATTCATACAGTCACAGACACTGACAACCGCCCGGACTGTACCATACAGCTCAAAATCCTGCATATCCTGAAGCAGATACAGAATATCATGTCCGGATTCCACTCTTTTTTCCATGGCAACCGACAGCATTTCCTCGGAGTTATCCACCCCGATCATATCATACCCCGCCTCAGCGAGCAGCTCTGTCATCGTTCCGGTTCCACAGCCAAGCTCCAGAACAAGTCCGTCGCAAATCCCGTTTTCTCTCAGAATCTGTCTCAGATATTCCGCCCAGGCTGTGTAATCCACATTGTCCATGAAAAGATCATATACTCTGGCAAAATCACTGTACGCATCCATCATAATCCATTCCTCCACGCCCCATCATATCACAGAAGAGGAAAAGCTGCAAACAAAATCAGGAACGCCAGAGACGTTCCTGATTTTATTTGCCGGCATAGTATTTCTCAGCCTTTCACGCCGCCGAGGGCCACGCCTGCCACAATATACTTTGACAGAATCAGATAGACAATAACCAGCGGAATAATCGTCACAAACAGGCCGACATACACCACACCATAGTCGGTACGAAACTGGTTGGAGCTCAGCAGCTGCACGAACATGGGAAGTGTCTTCTTGGAATCGGTCGTCAGCATGATCGTCGGTGTAAACAGATTGTTCCACTGCGCGATAAACTGAAAGATCGCCTGTGTCGCAACAGCCGGTTTCATGATCGGAAGAATAATGGTGTTGAAGGTATGAAACTCTCCGGAACCATCGATTCTCGCCGCCTCAATCATTTCCTTCGACAGTGAGGCTTCCATGTACTGCTTCATAAAGAACACCACCGCCGGACTGGCAATTGTGGGAATGATCAGAGGAACATACGTATCCACCAGACCCAGGTCCAGCATAAACCGGTAAAAACCAATGACAGAGATCTGGCTCGGCACCATCATGATCGCCATGATAAAGGCCCATGCCAGCTTTTTGAATTTAAAATCATACACATAGATCCCGTAGGCTGTGAGCGAAGAAAAATAAACCGCCAGCGCCGTTCCGGGAACGGTGATCTTCAGTGAGTTCAGCGCCGCCTTCTGAAGCGTGATCTGCATGCCATTCTGCTTGATCATCAGATTCTTCCAGTTTGTAAGAAAATTCGTGGAAGGAATCAGAGAAATACCCGATTTGATGGCATCAGAGCTCCTGGTGGCATTCATCACCAGCAGAAGAAAGGGGAGCAGTGCAATGATACAGAAAACAGTGCAGATCGTAAATCGGAAAATCCTCTGATGCTTCAGTTTCCTGGTATAGCCTTCTGACGTTTTGTTCATGCATGTCCACCTCCTTTTCGGATCTTCTTCTCGTCCTTATCTCTCATGGACGCAAAGAGAATCAGACTGACAATCAGCGTCACGATAAACAGAATGACGGATACGGCAGCTGCCTTACCCACATCGCTGTTATAAAGACGCATAATATACATCGCCATCGTCGTTGTCTTATCATCCGGAAGCCCTACCAGTCCTGTTTCCGGTACATTAAACAGTGCCGGGATATCATACATCTGCAGACCGCCGATGGCAGATGTCACCAGTGTGTACAGCATAATCGGCTTCAGCAGAGGCAGGGTGATATATCGAAACTTCTTAAAGCCGGTGGCACCATCGATGTCCGCAGCCTCAAACAGACCCGGATCGATACCCAGCACGCCGGATATCAGCAGCAGAGTCGTGTTGCCAAACCACATCCACCACAGGATCAGGGAGATCAGTCCCCGGCTTCCTGCCACCGTGGACAGAAAGTCAAAATTCGAACTCAGGAGGCCCCAGTTTTTCAGTGTCTGTGTGATGGGACCATATTGCGAAAACAGTGCCTTAAACAATACCGAAACAGATGCCGCCGTAATAATACTTGGAAGGTATACAATTACCTTCATGACGCCCGTTCCTTTTACTTTCACCTTCTGATCCGTCAGCCAGACTGCCAGAAGAAGAGAGACCAGAATCTGGGGAATAAAATTGCAGCCCCACATGATCAGTGTGTTTTTCAGATAGGAAATAACGTATGCACGCTCTCCTGCGCTCAGCCCAAGGACATTGATAAAATTCTGCAGTCCCGCGAACGACACAAATTCACGGCCATTTCTTTTATAATAAGAGAGTGTGCTGTAATAAAATGTATTGATCAGCGGCCAGAGCTGAAACAGCAGATATGTGATAAAAAAGGGAGCGATAAAGAAATAACCATATCTGCCGTAATTCACCCGTTTTCTTTTTTTCTTACCCATAAATACCTCCCAAATGGAAATGTGCCGCTCCCCCGTTACGGAAGGAGCAGCACATACTGTTCATCGTCTGTATCAGGCGAAATACGCGTTCTCTTATTCTACGCTCAGGTAAGAGAATGTATCATGGATCGATGCTTTCAGATCTTCGATCGCCGTATCAAGATCCTTTTCGCCGGTTGCATAAGCCTTTGTCTGTGTATCCAGAAGAGAGAGGATCTGCTGATCTTCTGCTGTTACGGTCGACGCATCCAGTCCGTCTGCCAGCGGAAGGAAGAATTCCATGAAGTTCTGTCCTGCGTCTGCGTAGAGATATCCGTTTCCATCTGCAGATGCTCCGCTTTCGACGATCTTGGAGATCGCTTCTGTATTGTTCACAAAGTCCGCATTTAAAGTGTTGATCGCAACCATGCCGTCGGTATCACAGGTGATGTATTTCATGATCGTTGCTGCAAGCTCGGTATCTGCACAGCCTGTGGTTGCTGCAAGGCCGGTGCCTCCCCAGTAGCTCTTGCTCTGTGTCGGAACAAGGATGGTGTTTGCTTTCCATGTATCGCTTAAGCACCAGTATACAAACCACGGGCATCCCATGTATGCCAGAGCAGCATTTGCGCTTTCGCCGTCACCGTCCATGTTTGCATACCAGTCTGCATTCCACTGATCGGTATTGAAGGTAAGGTCTTCATCATAGAGCACTTTTGCGGTTTCCAGATAAGTGGTGATGTTTTCATCCAGTGTGATCACATCGTTTTCGTCATAGAAGCCCACGCTTCTGGAATTGGTCAGAGAACGTTTGATTTCATCATATCCGGAAAACAGCTTGCATTTTCCGCCGGATGCTTCATTGACTTCTTTTGCAGTCGCAACGATGGTATCCAGATCTTTAAATTTCTCCGCAATGGCTGCCGGATCGGTCGTTCCCAGATATTTCTCAGCCAGGTCTGCACGAACTGCGTAGCATCCCGGTGTTGCCTGCCAGAACAGTGCGCGAACGTTGCCGTCCCAGTCAGAGCCAAGATCAATATTGTACTGATACATGTTTGCATAGTTATCTTCTGTGATGCCAAGATCTGCAACCGTCTGCACCCAGTCACTGTTCACATATTTCTGTACATAGTCTACTTCCAGTCCCATCATATCCGGGTACAGTTCATTGGAAGGATCCTCCAGGATCGGATCCAGCTTGCTCTGATAATAGTCGGAACCGCCGGTATTTACAAATACGATTCTCTCATATTCTTCCGGATATGCATCCTTAAACGGGCCGTCCAGAATTTTCTTAATATCGTCATTCCATCCCCAGACAACAAATGCATCATCGGAGGACGCGTCACCGGTTACGGTGTTTTCCGGAGTTTCCGCTTCTTCTGCGAATGCCGGAACAGCTGCTGCCGCAAGCATGGATGCTGCCAATACAACACTTAACATTTTTTTCTTCATTTTTACTACCTCCTGATTTTCTTCCCTTTTATTTCTCATTACTCACGTAACCAAAAACATCTACTTCAGTTTTTTTACGGATTTTCCGCAGTACAGTGTTCCATTTACTGTGAACTTGTCAATGACAGTTGTCCTTGGTGTCTCAATAAGGCTGATCAGTTTTTCCGCAGCCATTTTCCCGATCATTTCCGTATCCTGACAAAGAGTCGTCAGTTTTGGCTCCACGATTCTGGCAAGTGAGATCCCATCGTACCCTGCGATGGAAATGTCATCCGGTATCCGCAGTCCCCGCTCCCGGATTTCATTGATTCCTCCCATCGCTGAATAATCATCCGGATAGATGATACAGGTGGGCGGATCCGGAAGATCCAGAAGCCTTCCCGTGATTTCCGAAGCCAGATCCACGTTTCGATAGGCACTTTCCACCACATATGCATCAGGAACGCTCACTCCCAGATGCTGCAACGTCCGGTAAAATCCACTGATCCGGTTCCGGGTTACAGATGTGTCCTCGCCATGGATATATGCAATCTTCCGATGTCCTCTTTTGCATATGTAGGAAACCAGTTCCTCCATTCCCTGCAGATTATTGGACACCACGGAAATCCGACCGTCATATACATGGTCAATGGTCACCGCCGGAATCTCTGACCGCAGGAGCTCCTGAACCTCCTCGGTGTTGAAATCCACACAGGCAATCACGACACCGTCCACACCCCGATAGCGGCAATGCTCATAGTAGGTCATCTTTTTCCCGGATATGTTCCTGTTCGTAAATGTGATATCGTAGCCTCTTTCCTCTGCTGTTTTCTTAAAGCTCTCCAAAACATGATTAAAATAGTCATGTGTCAGTCCGCTCAGTGCCTCATCTACAAACAGTACGCCAAGATTATGGCTCCGTTTGGTCCTCATGGCACGTGCAGAGGAATTTGGATGATATCCCATCTCATCTGCCGTTCTCAATATGAAATCTTTTGTCTCTTTGCCAATGTCCGGATAGTTATTCAGGGCCTTGCTGACTGTGGCAACCGAAACATTGCATTTACCGGCAATTTCCTTTATTGAAACCATCTCGATTTTCACTCCATTGTCTTGTTCCATTTTCCTAAATCGTTTTCGTAATGTTATTGTATTATATAACTTACAAAAAATCAATCCTGTTTTTCTGTTTTTTGTCTGTTTTTACCCAGTTTTCCCTATTGCACAAAAAATATCATCATTTATTTCCGCATCATCTGAAACAATTTCCATATTTTGTCCAAAAATTTGCGAAATTTTTCGCTGTCATTTTTTTGACATATCTGTCAGAAAAATGACCCCTCCAGGACCTGTTCTATTCTCCTTCTTTTTTTTGATTTTATATTGATTTTTCGGCCTTTTTCCAGTATATTAATAAAAACGCATCCATTTTCATCACGTCTTTGTTTCTGTATATTCTTATAATTCGTTTTCGAGATCTGTTACCTAATACGTTTTCGTTCACCAGAATCAGTTCCAGTTTTATGATCTTATATTACTTTTATATGGAGGTTTCACTATGAAATACGGATATTTTGATGATGCCGCCAGAGAGTACGTTATCACACGACCGGATACTCCTCTCCCCTGGATCAATTATCTGGGAACGCAGGACTTTTTCAGTCTGATTTCCAACACCTGTGGCGGATACAGCTTCTACAAAGACGCAAAGCTTCTTCGGATCACACGATACCGCTACAATTCCGTTCCTGTCGATTCCGACGGAAAATATTACTATATTAAGGATGGCAGTACGATCTGGAACCCTGGGATGCACCCCACACGCACGCCTCTGGACCGGTATGAATGCCGCCACGGAATGGGGTACTCTCAGTTTTCTTCTGCCAAAGACGGACTGGAAGCCTCTCTTCTGGCCTTTGTACCCACGGATTCTCCCTGTGAGATCAATCGGCTGAGGCTTCGGAATGCATCTTCCCATTCCAGATCTGTCTCTTTGTTTTCCTATGTGGAATTCTGCCTTTGGAATGCCGTAGATGACATGACAAACTATCAGCGAAACCTGAGCCTCGGAGAGGTGGAAGTGGAAGGCAGTACGATCTATCACAAGACAGAATACAGAGAACGGCGGAATCATTACAGCTTTTTCACCGTAAACACCGACATTTCCGGTTATGACACCAGCCGTGACGTTTTTCTGGGGCAGGGAAACAGCAATGCCTGCCCTGCAGCAGTCGCCGAAGGCAAGTGCCGTAATTCCATGGCCAGCGGCTGGTTCCCCGTTGCCAGTCATCAGATCGATGTGACACTTGCTCCGGGAGAAGAGCGTGAATTCATCTTCCTTCTGGGATATTGCGAAAATCCTGTCGATCAGAAATGGGAAGCTCCGGGCGTCATACGAAAAGCCCCGGCGCAGGCACTGATGGAACGCTTCCGCACATCCGATCAGGTAGACGCCGCCTTCCGCCAGCTTAAGAGCTACTGGGATGAGCTGCTCTCCGTATTTTCTGTGGACAGCCAAAATCCCCACGTCAACCGCATGGCCAACATCTGGCACCAATACCAGTGTATGGTCACTTTCAACATGTCCCGTTCCGCTTCCTATTATGAGTCCGGAACCGGAAGGGGCATGGGATTCCGGGATTCCTGCCAGGATCTTCTTGGTTTCGTACATCTGATCCCGGAAAGAGCCCGCGAGAGAATCCTTGATATCGCAGCCACTCAGTTTGAGGACGGAAGTGCCTATCACCAGTATCAGCCGCTTACCAAAAAAGGGAATCTGGATATCGGCAGCGGCTTTAACGACGACCCGCTGTGGCTGATCGCCGCTGTGGCTGCCTATCTGAAAGAAACCGGAGACGATTCCATCTTATCGGAAATCGTTCCTTTCGATAACCAGCCGGAAAAAGCAGACACGCTTTTTGAACACCTTCATCGCTCCTTTGCCTTTACCTGTACCCACCTTGGTCCTCACCATCTTCCGCTCATCGGACGCGCAGACTGGAACGACTGCCTGAATCTGAACTGTTTTTCCGCAGAGCCGGGAGAATCTTTCCAGACGACAGGACCGTCCGAAGGTCCCGTGGCAGAATCGGTATTTATCGCCGGTATGTTTGTAAAATACGGCCGGGAATTTGCCTCTATCTGTGCACGTTTCGGAAAGCCTGCGCTTGAAAAAGAAGCGCTGCAGGCCGTCCGGGAAATGTACGATACGGTACTGGAGCACGGCTGGGACGGCGAATGGTTCCTGCGTGCCTATGATGCTGCCTCCGAAAAAGTGGGGGCTTCGGAATGCGAAGAAGGAAAGATCTTTATCGAGCCGCAGGGCTTCTGCGTCATGGCAGGCATCGGTGTCAAAGAAGGACTGGCCGAAAAAGCGCTGGACTCTGTCCGCGATCATCTGGAGACCCCTTACGGAATCATGATCCTGCAGCCGGCATATTCTCATTACTATCTGAATCTTGGAGAAATTTCCTCCTACCCGCCGGGATACAAAGAAAATGCAGGTATCTTCTGCCACAACAATCCATGGGTTTCCATTGCAGAGACTGTCATCGGAAGAGGAGACCGTGCATTTGAGGTTTATCGCAAGACCTGTCCTTCATATCTGGAAGAGATCAGTGAAATTCACCGTACCGAACCGTACGTGTACTCTCAGATGATCGCCGGCGCCGATGCCGTTTTCCATGGAGAAGCCAAGAACAGCTGGCTCACCGGGACTGCCGCATGGACCTTCGTCAATCTCTCTCAGGCGATCCTGGGAATCCAGCCGGATTATGACGGTCTGCGCATCGATCCATGCATTCCGGAGGATTTCGGCGATTTTGCCGTTACCAGAAAATTCCGGAAGGCCGTTTACCACATCACTGTCCACACAGCACCTTCTGTTCAGAAGGGTGTGAAAAAGCTGGTCGTTGACGGAACGGAAATCGCCGGAAATCTGATTCCTTACGAGGATCTCGCAAAGGAACATCAGGTAGATGTCTATATGCAGCCGTAAATCACCGGAAACGAAACGAAGCGGAGCAGATCCTTCTTCATTCCAGAAGGACTTGCTCCGCTTTACGCGTCGGATGCTGTATTTCTGTCCGTCAATAACGCCTGATCTTTTTGGACGGTGTCTTTGGAAATTCGGTTTCCCGGATTTTCAGACGATACACTCGTTTGTATGCCGGAGCCGTACGGTTATAGGTATCGATTACTTCCTGTAATGCCGCCTTAACATCTTCCACTCCCGCTTTCTGAACATATTCCTGATCCGGGAATATTTCCGCTTCAATGACACCTTCCGACTCCCGGACAAGAATTTCCTGTACCAGTCGATTCTCACCGATCTTGTTCTCCAGTTCTTCCGGAGATACATTTTCCCCGTTCTTTGTGATGATCAGGTTTTTCTTTCTGCCGGTCAGATATACAAATCCATCCTCATCCACATAACCAAGGTCGCCGGTGCGCAGCCAGCCATCTACCAGAGTTTCTTTTGTTTCCTCCGGCATCTTATAGTATCCCTGCATCACACTACTTCCGCGGACCCAGATCTCCTCATCCACCACCTTTGCCTCACAGTTCGGCACAAGCCTGCCTACAGATCCTTTTCGGATATCCCAGCGGACCGTGGTACTGATTACCGGAGAGCATTCGGTCATTCCATAGCCCTGGAGAATGTCGATCCCGTATTTTCCGAACAGATCCAGCATTGCCGGCGGCAGATAGGCACCGCCGCTGCAGATGGTGTGGAACTGTTCTCCAAACACTTCCCGCTTCACAATTTCCGGCGGAAGTCCGGCAGCATCTTCCAGCTTTTTTGCCATGGTTTCGATCATCAGCGGAACCATCAGAATGATATTCGGCCGGAACAGGCGGATATTTTTTGCCATACGCATCAGTGAATCATTGATGCAGACAATGCTTCCCAAAGACAGTCCTTTCAGAATATCCATACTCAGACAGTAGGCGTGATGAATAGGAAGTACACTTAACAGTACACTGCGCTCCGGGAATTTCATATCCAGGCAGGTGGCATTTTCCGCCAGATTCCGGTGTGTCAGCATGACACCTTTGCTTTTTCCGGTTGTTCCGGACGTGAACATGATGGTTGCCAGGCGTTCCGGCTCCACCTCACAGATAAATTCTTCCGGATGGTTCTTCACCAGGCTCCAGAAAGACAGCATCTCTTTTGTATCTTCCTCTTTCTGCATGGAAATTACATATTTCACCTTCGGACAGCGTTCCCGCACAATCGCCAGAACATCTGCCCGGATTTCATCTGCCACAAATACGGTTGCGTCTGCCCGGTCAATGAGCTCGCACATTTCCTCTGCCGGAAGTGCAACATCCAGCGGAACCGCCACGCTGCCACTGTTTACGACTCCCAGATATGCCACGATCCAGGCATAGGAAGTCATTCCGGTAATGGCAATATGCTCTCCCTGTTCCCCCAGTGCCGCAAGAGCTGCGCCAAACCCGTCGCTGTCTCTTTTCAGATCGCAATAGGATTTTGCTTCTGTTTCATTTTTTCCCACCTTGTAGCGAATGGCATCCGCATCTCCATACTGCTGCTGTGCATATTCGACAATCTCACGTATACTGCTGCAAACCTTGTTCATTTTCTTCTTCCTTTCTGCAGATTTGCTGTCTGCATGCAAACATTCTCAGGCAGTGAGCTCCTCCAGATAATCCACGGCTTCTCCCACCGTACGAATTCCTGCAGCCTGCTGCTGATCGATCTCCACATCCAGTTCGTCTTCCAGCTCTCCAAGCATGCTCATAAAGTCAAAGGATGTGAATCCCAGATCTTCCATAAACCGGGACTCTCTGTGAACCTCCTCCGGTTCCACTTCCACATAATTACAGATTACTTCCACTAATTTTTCAAACATTGTCGTTCTCCTTCGTCATCGATTCGGTTCTGTCTGTCCGACCCGTCCGGCAGAATCTGCCTTCCGGTCCGGATCCGCTGGTCCTCAGATCAGCAGCATAATATCGCCGATTTTCAGATTGGGATTTTCTGTCCCCTTAAACATGATTTTGCAAAGATAATAATACATATATTCCAGCTGTTCTCTGGATACTGCCTTGATCTGATGTTCAAAATTAAAGTCCAGACCATTGTCATCCGAGCGGTGCATGACGGTCAGATACATGGCCTGTGTCGTCGCACCATTGGGATACCATTTTGATTTATAGCGGATATCACCAAGCTTATCCAGCCCTTTATCTTTCATGGTCAGCGGCTGGTAGGTCAGGGACATGGGCTCATAGGTCTGCCCCGGTTCCACCGGATATTTCTGACTCCGGTATGCAAAATAGGATACCGGATCATAATTTGCATGGCGGAAATACTCATTCTGCAGATCACGGATGGCATAAATCCCCTCCAGAAATGTCTTGTCCGGAGAAATGATGGTCCGGAAGGGGAAGGAATGAATTCTGGTTCCGCCGGACTTCTTTTCCTTCAGCGTTGCTCTTCTTGCAATGGCCGTATTGATAGACACATCATCGTTTCCATTCATTTTCTGGAAATAGGTTCTGAGACCCATCAGCAAAAGGCATGCAAGAGAAACATGATATTTTTCGCAGAATGCCATCAGGCGGGCCGTCGGCTCTGCCTCCAGATGGAAAATATCCAGAGCGGAGTCCACGCTGTCAGACACATTTACGGCAGCCCTGAGCTGGGGATCGTTACAGCGAATCCGCTCTGCCTCCAGCTGCCCCGGGCCGCTGATTCCGTTGTAAATAGGCTGAGAAGCATCGATCAGCTTGTGGAAAAATTCCTCATCCCGCTCCTTGGCCTTGCTGCCCGCTTTATAAGCCAGATCCTTCTGAAGCTGCTCAATATAGGATGCCATATCCTTTGGATAGGGCACGCCCTCATACATGGTATTACAGTACAACTCGATCACATCCTTCAGAAAACAGATCAGCGACTGTGCATCCATCGTGGTGTGATCTGCCAGGAAATAAATTCCCTGATAACCATCCGGCATTTTGATCATGACGATCCGGTTCATGGGAGAGTCTGTCCGCTTAAAGGGCACCTGTGTCCACGCAGTCATCGTCTGCTCCGCTTCTTCCATGGTCTTTTTGGAAAAATCCACAAACTCAATATCTCTTTCTTCTTTCTCCACAACATACTGATACCAGGTACCATCTTTGTCTGCCGCGAAGCGCAGGCGCATGGACTCGCATCTTTCATAGGCTTTGTAGATTGACTGTTTCAGTACTTCAAAATCCAGTTCCGCCTCAATCGTCAGACTGGTACCGATATTCAGAACTTCCTTCTTCGGACAGAAATTCTGATAAAAAAAGTGAAATTTCTGTGCCATTGTCAGAGGGTATACCGGATACCCCTTCCTTTTTCGCATCATTTCATGATTCCTCCGATAAATTCATCCAGCGCAGCCTCATAGGCCGGCGTATCTTTATAATAGCTTTCTGCATGTGCGGCACCCTCCACGATCAGCTTCTGTTTGGGGGAACTGCAGTTTTCATATATCGTCTCGCACATACTGCAGGGTACAAACGTATCTTTTGATCCGTGGATCATCAGAATCGGCCTTGTGGCCTTTCTCACTTCTCTTGCCGCATTGCATTCATCCAGACCGTAGCCGGCTCTTTTCCGGTTCACCCGGTCCGCAATCTGTATGATCGGGAACGCCGGAAGATGATACATGGAATGCAGCACATGAGTAAATACTTCTTTTGGCGAAGTAAATCCACAGTCTGAGATAATTCCCTTTACCTGTTCCGGCAGCGCAAGACTGCTGGCCATGAGAACGGTGGCTCCTCCCATGGAGGTTCCGTGCAAAAGGATCTGAACCTCTTCTTTGCAGGTATCCACAACCCACTGCATCCACCTTACTGCATCCAGACGATCCAGACATCCGAACCCTATGTAAGTTCCCTCACTGTCTCCATGTGCCCGCTCATCCACCAGCAGCATGGAATAGCCGTTTCTCATATAATAATCCGAAAGTCCGATATAATCGCTCATCCCTTTGCTGGTATAACCGTGAAAACAGATCACAGCCTTTTTTCTGTCACCTCTGGGAAACCAGGTCGCGTGAAGCTTCAGTCCGTCTCCGGACATGAGATACACATCCTCATGCTCCTGCGCCATCAGTGCTTCCTTTCTTTTTTCGATCAGCGGAAAATACTGTGACCAGTCTGTTCCGGCCATTTTCATCGTCCGCTCTGTCTTCGCTTTCCCGCGGATCATGGTCCGGCGATAAAAATATGCTGTGCCTCCGGCTTCTGCCGCAGCCAGCAGCCCCATCAGTACCGCTGCCCCTCTTGCCGCCTTTTTACCCGTCATTTTGCTGCCCTCTTGATCAGATCATTCAGCATCAGCGCCTTGTCAAAGTTTCCTTCCACCTTCAGTTTCTGAAGTGTAAACGCCAGCACCGGATCCAGTTTTCCTTCCATGAGGTCTGTAAATGTTTTTGCGGTAGCAGTGAACATGACATCACGGTCATAATATTCATACGGCTCCACAAACAGCTCTCCGTTTTTTACCTCCACGTAAAAGATTCCGGATTCCTCTCCGATCACATTAAACTGGTATGCCAGATGTTCCCTGATATCGCTGACATCGGCTCCCATGAATCTTGTTTTCACACTCGAAAAATATTCTGCATATGTCACAATCCATAACCTCCATACAATCAGTCGGCGTTTTGACCGACGGTCGACTTATTTCTTTAATACAATATCATCCTTTTCGACCGTCGGTCAATATGCTTTACGCACAAACTTCCGGAAGCATTTTCTGCGTTCTATGTCAATATTCACTGTTGAACTCGAATTATTTCGTATGGTATACTAAAACATATCATTCCATACCGAAAGGTTCATTCATATGCCAAACTCTGAAAAATACGATAAAATCCTGGACGCGCTGCAGGAGCTTCTGGACAGACGAAGCATACAGTCGATTTCCGTCAGTGATATTGCAAAGCAGGCCGGAATCGGAAAAGGAAGCATATACTATTACTTCCCTTCCAAGGACGCCATTCTGGACGCGCTGGTTACCCGCAATTATGAAAAGCCAATACAAATCGCAAAAAATCTGGCCCGACAGACAGATGTGTCTCCGTTTACACGTATGGCCATGCTGTTCCAGGCCTGCCGGAACTCCTCGGCAGAGTTTCTGCGTCTTGGAAGCGCTTCTCCCGAGGAGCCCATCTACTCCCGTGCGTCTTCCGCAAACCCCCACGAGAGAGCCTATTTTCATCAGAAATACATCAGCCATCTGATTGCGGAGCTGAAACCTGTACTCACCGAAATCATTCAGCAGGGAATCCAAAACGGTGAGATCCATTTCGACTACCCGGCAGCTCTTGCAGAGATAGTACTGATCATTCTTTCTGTCAAAATTGACAACACTCTGGTTCCTTCTTCCCCCGAAAACATTGAAGAAACCATCCGCGGCCTGATCTGTCTGCTGGAGAAAGGGACGGAGAATCCTCCGGGATCTCTGAATTTTCTCACCGCGTTCTGAACCAGACGAAAATGTCTGTTCGCAAAGACATCACCAATCAAAAAAGGAGAAGATATCCAGATAGATGGATTTCCTCTCCTTTTTGCCGTTCCCTGATATTTCTTTTTTATTTTTTTATGATATTTTTGCACTGCCGGATTTTTACAGATGCACCTGTGGATTTTTTCTGTTTTTCAGACGAAAAGCCCTGGGCGTCATATGATACCGTTCTTTAAAAATCCGATGAAAGTAGCTGTTGTTTTCATATCCCACCGCAGCAATGATATCGCTCACCGGCAGATTGGTTTCACACATCAGCTCCACCGCTTTGTTCAGACGTTTTCTCTGAAGAAGTTCCTTGAAATTGTAGCCGGTGCTCTTTTTGATCATCTTACTTAACACATGCATGGGGAGGTGGATTCTTTCACATAGCTCCGTAAGCGTAGCGGTTTTATATTTCTGCTCTATATAATCCAGTGTGGTCATGGTAATCATATTTTCATACTGGTTGGGAAGACGCATCTCCACATACTGCACAGAATCGATGAGATACAGAAAAATAAGTCCCATGGTGGTCTGGTTGATCCGGTTCTGTTCTCCGTTTCCGGTCACCAGAGAATAGATGATATTCTCCAGAAGATTCTGGATCTGCAGCACCTCTGCCACCTTAAAATACAGGTATTCTCCTCGTTCCTCATCGCGCCTCAGAACATTTACAAGAAAATCTGCCAGCACATTGTTGCTTCCGGTCATGGAATAGGCAACATCAAAAAATTCCGGAAGGATCATAAAATTAATGGCAATATCCTTTTCCCCGGCCGGAAGAATTTCATGTCTGGTGAACTGATTGAGAAATAGAAGCTCCCCTTTCTGGACAACCACTTTTTTTCCGTCTATGATATTGGTAAGGGATCCCTCACAGACATAAAGTACTTCGATATAATTATGCCTGTGGGAAGGGAAATGCACAAAACGGGTATGGGTACGTACAGCGATCAGCTTGTCCTCATCGAGCATCTTTCGGCTGTCCACGGTAAAATCCGTTCCCGAAGTATACAATTCTCTGTCCACCTGCGCCTCTCCGTTTAAGATGCGCTGCTCTTCCTGTGTGATTTTGCGAAGCTGCTCCAGTAACTCTTTCTGCATCGTTTTCTCCATGCCCTCTCTTCTATGCTGCGTTCCGACAAAGGCTCACTCTGAAATACCGACCAGTTTTTCCAGATTTTTCAGCATCGTATTTACATAAAGCTTATTGGTATATGCGGCTTTTGTCCGGTTTTCATAAAGAACCAGATAGAAATTCTGATCGTATTCATAATATTCGATCTCCTTCACGGATCCATCCGTGAGATGATAGCAGAGCTTCAGAGCCGGTTCTCCGTCCGCATCCGGAATCTCATTCAGACGTTCCTGCGCGGTCACACTCACACATGCATAATAAAAATCTGTAAACTGCTTTGTATCTGCACTCTGACCGTTTACCTGCCAGATCGTATCTTCTAGGGAACTGCTGTCATCTTTACGATCCATACGATAGGTTTTTCCCGCGCAGGTTACTTCCAGACATTCCAGATCACCGATGGAGACAAAACTGTATGACAGACTCCAGAAGGATTCCGGCTTACTTTCCACAAAATCTTCCAGATATTCCTGTCTGACCGTATGAACCTGCATGGAATCCCCTAATCTTACATAATAATTGTCATTTTCGTCCTGATTTCCTACATAGAATACGAATTTCTCCATATCATCAGACCTGGCTTCCTTTTTTTCACAGGCCACAGTAATTACCGCCACAGGATCTTCCAGTCCATACTGTGAAAAATCACTACAATAGTATTCCACATTTTCCGCCCAGCTAATATTAGACAGATTGTTCTGCATGGTGCCCACCAGATTCAAATTGGCACGCTGTGTATTTCCTTTTGCATCCGTCACCGTACAATTATCATCGCCCGGCATATCCAGCACATATGGATTTTCCTTTTGCACATCAAAGACCCTCATCAGAGACGGATCCATTTCAGGAAATTCTTCGTACCAGGCAAAATCCTTTAAGCTTCCCGTAAAATGACTGTCCAGTGCCGCATCCGTCATATACACGGTATCCGTGTCCAGACTAAAGTACAAATCATGATTGCTTTTGTTGCGTGTACCCACATACAAAACCGTCTCCTGTCCATCTTTTTCTGCAATATGAATGGTCTTTGCGTTTTTTCCCAGCCCGTATTCTTCCGGATCGTCTGCCTGCTCAAGAGTTCGTGTCACAGACAATGCGGTAAGATCACTCAGCATCCGCTCTATCTTAGACGGATCCATCCGGAAATTTTTATCCGACGGACAGACCCAATCCCCATCCTGATTTTCAAACAGGAGCTCTCCATCCGTTCCTTCAAAAGAAATCGTTCCGATCTGGTCGGGATCTATCGACAGCACGACCCTGCTCTGTTCCTGATTTCGTGTTTCCTCTGCCTGTTTCTCCTCCTGTATCTGCAGATACCGGTCCACACCAAAATACCCGCCTGCAAAGATCAGGATCACAAGAAAGCCTGCCAGCAGGTTTTTCATTTTTTTCTGTGTCATACGCCTTTCCTCCCGTATTTTCGCAGCTTAACCATTTCTCCGCTTCAGCCACTTTATCACACCAGCCAGAACAAACGCCAGAGGAAGCACAAACACGCAGATAACCGTCCAGAAATTTGCAGTAAAGCTGGTCATTGTCAGATAAGGTACCTGCAAAGTTTTTACCGGAACATCAACCGCTGCTTCATCATCCTTACACAGATAGGACACGGTACTCCCGAAAAGCCGGGCATTTCCGCCGGAGACATTTTGATTATAATCCTCATCCAGAAGATAACCGGTACTGTAATATACAACCTCTGTGTCCACTTCGTGGTCATTGTCAATATCTTCCTGAACCAGCATTCCCACATTAAAGGGGCCGTCAATGTCTTCCTCCTCTTTTTCAGAGGTTGTCATATTTTCCACATCGGTCTTAGAATAGGAAGAAGCAGAGGAAACTAATAACGTCTGCATCCCGATGGAGCTTCGATAGGTATCTGTCGCGCGGATTCCCTGACTCATCGGCGCCAGAAGGAATGTATCGTCATATACGTCTTTCGTAACTTCCGAATAGCAGATGCCGGGAAAAATACAATACTGATAGGTCGTATAACAGTTCGTATCGCTTTCCAGAACAATTCCTTCTACTCTCTCCAGACCATAATCTGCCAGAATGGAATCAAAATTCGGCATTGTTTCCAAAGAAAATGTAGAATAAATCAACGCCTTTCCACCCTTTTCCAGATATCGGATGATCTCCTTTGTCTCTTCATCTGTGTAATCCTTCGCAGGAGAATTGATCAGAATAGCCGATGCATCTTCCGGTATGGCTTCTGCTGTGAGAAGGTTCAGTGTCTGCACGTCAATATTGTTTTTCTGAACCGCATCAAGGAAAGAATTCCCGAGAGTCCCCTCTCCGTTTCCGTTCAGGACATAGAGAACCGGAATATCTTCACTGGTCACATAGCCAATGGCACTGGTCACTCTCCCCTCACCGTCAAAGCCTTTATTCACATACCCGCCTGTCTGGGTACTGTATCCCGAGGCATACATATCCTGTGCTTTCACTACTTTGCTTATTTCATTTCCTGCCACGATCACACTGTTATTTTCCAGAGATTCTTCCGTATACGTTTTCGTAAATCCCGGATAAAGTGCCGGATCGATCTGTTCCACTTCGATGTGGGAGGATTCATCCTGGTATCGTCTCAGCAGTTTTTCAACGGTATCGTCTTCCTTACCGCCCTCACAAATGTAATACAGTGTCACATCCTCATCCAGTTCCTCCAGAAACTGCCTGGTGGTATCCGTCAGGGTATAAAGCTTTGCCGAACTGAAATCAATCTGTGTCATCTGCACCGGCAGACGGTTCACCAGAAAGTTCAGAAACAAAACTGCTGTGACCACGATCACCGTCATCAAAATGCTGTAGGAGCCATGACTGAGTCTTTTTTTGTCTGTTATTTTCTTTGGTCTTTTCTCACTCATCTTTTCTTATCTCCTAACTCCATCTTCTTTTCGTTATCACCTGAACTGCCAGAAACAACGCGATTCCTGCGACAGACAGGTAATATATAATCCCGGAGAAATCCAGAATTCCATCAAAAAAGCCGGTAAGTCTTCCATTCATATAGAACACAGAAAGCACCTTCTGAAATGCACCTTCATAAATACGCCTGTCCATCAAAAACAGTCCGGCATTCAAAGCTTCCAGCAAAACCGCTGTCCCCGCCGTCACAAGCACATTTCGCAGAAGGTAATATACTACTGCCGCAAAGATCAGAATCACTGCCGTAAAGCACACGAACGAAGCCTTTGCCGTATTGGGCACCATTTTCGAAATCGTATTCATAAGGTAACATAATAACAGGACCCCAAAGCTCATAACAGCTGCAATTACCGGACTTTCCGTCAAAGACGACAGAAGCAGCCCGATTGCCATATTCGCACAGCCCAGCAGAAAAAATCCCAGAATAGACAAATAGGCATTCACAAGGTTCACTTCTCCGTTCTGTGCCATAATTACCGGATACAGGCATACAATCGCCATCGGAACCGCGTAAACAGTAACCAGAGCCAGATATTTTCCCACCACAATATCCGTCACAGACAAAGGAAGTGTCAGAAGAAGCTGATCTGTCTTCTGCTTTTTTTCTTCTGCCATTACACGCATGGTAAGGATCGGCACAAATACCAGAAACACAAACTGGACGCTTTCCAGAACTCCCTCAAATCTGGGTGATGCCAGGTTCAGATTAATAAAAGAAAAATACAGTCCGATCACCGCCAGGATAAATGCTGCAAACACATACGCAATCATCGTGGTCCGGTAACTTCTGATTTCTTTTCTGTATACTCCAATCATTTCTGCTTTCCTTCTTCCCTCATTTTTTCGTTTGAATGATTCTGGTCATTTTCCTCAGATGCAGTCAGTTCCAGGAAAATCTCTTCCAGGGAAACCGTATTTCTATGCAGCTCCAGGATCGGACAGCCATATTTTGCAAATTGAAAAAACATTTCCCTGCGAACGTCCGTGTCTGCTTTCGTCTGAAAAGTCACATGAAGTGCGTCGGGATATTCTTCCAGGCGGCTGATTTCCACATATTCTGTCCCTTCCAGACCGCCAAGCACCTCTCTCACCAGACTTTCAGAAGCCTCTACCACCATTTCCAGCTTTGACGAGCCGCGGAACATTTTTTCCAGATTCCCGGTGTGATCAAAGGCAACCCGCTTTCCTTTGTTGATGATCAGAACTTCCTCGCAGACCGCGCGTACCTCTGATAAAATATGGGAGCTTAATATTACCGTATGCTTTTTTCCGAGACTCTTTATCAGATCGCGAATTTCTATGATCTGTTTCGGATCCAGACCTACCGTTGGCTCATCTAAAATCACGATCTGTGGATACCCCACCAACGCCTGCGCAATTCCCACACGCTGTTTATATCCTTTGGACAGATTCCTGATGAGACGGTTTTTCATATCCGTGAGCTTCACGGTCTCCATAATCTGGTCCAGCATCTCTTTTCTCTGTGCTGCCGGGATTTTTTTCAGTTCTGCTACCGTAATCAGGTATTCCATCACCGTCATATCCGGATACAACGGCGGAATCTCCGGAAGATAACCGATACATTTTTTTGCCTCCTCCGGCTCTTCCAGAATATCGTGACCATTGATCCGTACCTCTCCCGAAGAAGAGGAGATATATCCTGTCATCATATTCATAGTCGTGGACTTTCCCGCACCATTCGGTCCGAGAAAGCCATATATTTTCCCGCTTTCCAGCCGGAACGAGAGATCATCCACTGCAAAGTGATCTCCGTATTGCTTGGTCAGATGTTTTACTTCAATCAAAACCTTTTCCTCCTTCATGCCGCATCTCATTTTATTATAACGGAAAGATATGTATATTCTGTGAAATTGCCCGCAGAGCGTTTTTTAAATACACAGGCTTCTGTTTCCTGTATATTTAAAAAACGCCTGCCCTTTCGGACAGGCGTATATGGATTGTCTGAGCATTACATGTTCATGTTGACTTGGCTTCAAATTAAAGAACGTCAACCCACTCAGCCATGTTGTCTTTGTAGAATACATATGGGATACCCGTAAGAACGCTTGTTCCATCACCGTCTTCTTCAGCGGTGAAGGTTTCTTCAGCGTAGTCTCCCCATGCTTCCATGGTCATTGTGGAGCCTGCAGCACCGTCAAATCCGTCGTTCTGAACTGCCATCTGGATAGCAGCAGTAGAAGCACCAAGATGTTTAACATCCCACAGCATCATGTATGGGCAAACGAAATCGAATTCGTTGTCATCTGCGGATGCCGGCATGTAGTTCTTCATTTCGGACGGTAATCCAAGACCTGTAAGTTTGATATCAGACTGAGCCTGAGTCAGAACTTCACCTGCAGCTGCGATACCAACTGTGGTCGGGGAAATGATAACGTCAACTTTGTTTTCAGCTAAGAAAGCCTGTGCCTGTGTGGTGGATTTTGTAGCTTCGTCATCACCATATTTCTTGTCCAGTTCAGGGCTTACTTTCCCAGCATAGATATCTTTGGAAAGTTCTTTTTCCATTTCAGCGATCCAGCCGTTCTGTACCGGAGTATCGATACCAGCGGAAAGAACACCAATGTGGATTTCTTCTCCGTCATAATCTGCCAGAGCAGCTTCTACGGATTTGCTCATGTCTGCATCTTCCGGATCATAAGGAACACCAAGCTCGATCATAACTGCCGCACGAACCTGCATAGCACCGATATCAGCAGAAGAAGCCTGATTGTTGTGAGTTACACGATAGTCTGCAGATGCTGCAGAGTCTACAGATACAACCGGAATGCCGGATTCCTGAGCTTTTGCAAATACTTCATCGTAACCGGTGTCACCATTTGTGGAAATGGAAAGAGATTTGCAGCCCTGTGTGATGGACTCGTCAAGCAGCTGAACCTGTGCAGCTACCGTTGTCTCTGCCGGAGATTTTTCGATGCAGTTTTCACCAACCTGCTCCATGTAGCTGGAGAATCCGTCGTACATGATAACACCGAACGCGTTACCTACGGATTTGAACATGAATACGTGGGATCCGGATACTTCCTTAGAATCTCCTGCAGCCAGAGCTGTAGCCGCACCAAATGTTGTGGTTACCATTGCTGCTGTGAGGCCAATTGCCATCAGCTTCTTTAAATGTTTCATTTTTCTTCCTCCTTGTGAAGTTTTTAATATTATATAAACGTTTCGTTTATATTCTCATATCATCTGCATCCAGGAATCTGCCTTATTTTTCAAAGCGCTCTTTTGCCTTCTTAGCATCTTCCTGCTGCTCTGCCCACCATTTGGCAGATTTCTCAGCACATTCTTTCTGTGCTGCCGCAATCTTTTCATTCAGTTTCCTGATCTGAGCATCTTTGTCAGAAGCATTGCCCTTCTGAAGCTCTTTGATCTGCTGTTTCATTTCTTTTACAGCTTCTGCGGTTCTGTCATTGATTGCTTCGATGTTCTTATTGTTATGATACAAAAGACGAAGCTTGATATCCTTGATCATCTGCTTGTTAATGGTAGAAATCAGAATTGTCACGATCAGGATAACACCGGTAAAGATCTTCTTCGTATTCGGATCGACACCCAGAAGACCAAGCGTGTAGGTCAAAAATGCCATGATAAAGGTCGCGATAATCGGTCCGTACATTTTACCTTTACCACCGTTGGTGGAAACACCACCAAGCACGGCACAGGCAATGGCTGTCATTTCATAACCGGTACCCATGGAAGAGGAAACACCGCCTCCCATACGGCCGATGAAGAAAATGGAACCGATACCTGCCATGAAGCCCATGAGGATAAACACCTGCATTTTAACTTTTTTTACACTGATACCGGAATATTCCGCACAAACGGGGTTATTTCCCACGATGTATACTCTTCGCCCGAATGAAGTTCTGTGAAGAACAAAGACAAAAACAACACCCATCAGAAGGAACAGAACCATGGAAATCGGAAGAATTCCTCCAATATTTTTCCATCCGATGGCATTATACCATTTCGGGAAATTCTTCAGGGAATTTTCACCCAGAACAATTTCCACGATACCTCTGAACAGCATGGAGGTGGAAATCGTTGTGATAACGGCCGGCATTTTCAGGAATGCCACACAGAAGCCATTAAAAGCTCCGCAAAGCATACAGGTAATGATTCCAAGGATCACACAGATCAGCCACGGAACACCTGCGTCCATGCAAAGACCCGTAACCATACCGCCAAGAATCATCTGCGCCGCTACAGAAACATCAATATCTCCAAGGAGCAGGATAAATACCATACCCAGAACCATCGGAGAAACATCCAGACCGGAATTGATGATGGACTGTACCGTACCGGATGTAAAATACAGATCGGTTCTGAAAATTGCAAGAATCAAATTCAGTACTACTAAAATATAGACCAGAATCATTTCCCATTTGATGAGAAATTTTGATAATTTAAAGCCCTCTTTGACCGTAAGGTCTCTGTCGTAATTACTGCCTGGCATTAGATCAAAGCACCCCTTTCTTTAAGAGCCTGTTTCTCAGCGGAACGCTCTGTGAAGTAATTAATTGCTACTGCGACAATAATGATGCTGCCCTGAAGTGCTTTCTGCCAAACACTCATACCAGGAATCATACTGATAAAGTAGGTAACGACAGCCATGATCAGCATACCGATCGCAACACCATCCATACGTCCTTTACCGCCGTTGATGGAAACGCCGCCGAGTACACAGATTGCAATGGCAGTCATCTCAAAGCCTTCGCCCATACCATAGTATCCAATCGCATAGTTTGCTGTATACAGCATACCTGCCAGACCTGCAAGCGCACCACAGATCACAAAAGCATAAAATGTTACTTTTGCTTCTTTAACACCGGCAACAGCAGAGGATTCCCGGCTGGTACCGATTGCATAAATTCTTCTTCCCGGAGCGGTATAACCCAGGAAAAGTCCCAGCAGAACCATGATCACAACCGCCCAGATAATGATCATCGGAATACCGCAGATCTTTCCGATTGCCCAGAAACGGTAAGAGTCCAGATAGTGAGCGGCAAACCACCACTGTCCTTCGGAAACCACGAATGCAAGACCGCGGAAAATATACATGGTACCTAAGGTACAGATCATAGGAACCATGTGAAGGTAACCTACCAGAAAACCATTGATCGCACCACAGATAATACCCAGCAGCAGTGCTGTGATCACCCACACAAATCCGGGAACATCAGGATTTGCAGTGGAAAGCGTTGTGGTGGTAATTCCTACGAAAGCAAGCTGTGAAGCAATGGAAATATCAATACCGCCGGTAAGGATAACCATCATTTCACCAACTGCAAGCAACGCGTATACCGCATTATTCTGCAGCATGTTCATCATAGACATCACAGAAAACATACCCGGTGTCACAATGCGAGCTACTACAAGCAAAAGGACAAGCACGAGAATCAAGCCAGTATTTCTGGATTTTAACAGCTTTTTCATTATTTCTCTCCTCCTTTTTCCTTCAGAGATGCTTCCAGGATCATTTCCTGCGTTGTATTCTTCACATCGCTGAACTCAGCAGTAACACGACCGCCTTTCATAACCACGATACGATCCGCAACGCCAAGAACCTCCGGCATTTCGGAAGAAACCATAATAATCGCATATCCCTTGCATGCAAGGTCATTCATGATCTCGTAAATGGAATATTTTGCACCTACGTCGATACCTTTGGTAGGCTCATCCATGATCAGAACCTTCTGTTCAGAGCTAAGCATCTTAGCTACAACGACCTTCTGCTGATTACCGCCGGACAGAGAAGACGGCGGTGCTGTAATATCATTCGCTTTCAGCTGAATTTTCTTACAGAGATTGATTGCGTTCTCCATTTCAGAAGCGGTATCAAGCTGTCCGTTCTTCACAAACTGCTTCATCGTCGCGGAAGATACGTTCTGATAAATCGGCAGTTCATTGACAAGACCCTGTGTCTGTCTGTTTTCCGGAAGGAGACCGATGCCAAGCTTCAAAGCGTCAATCGGACTCTTGATATGTACTTCCTTGCCCTCCAGACGAATCGAACCGGAATCCGGAGTCATGATTCCGTAAATGTTCTGACATACCTCTGTACGTCCTGCACCTACCAGACCGGTAAGAGCAAGAATCTCTCCGCGGCGAACGTTGAACGAAACATTCTTGAAGTATCCTTCCTTCGAAATATCGTCCACTTCCAGAACAACCTCACCGATCTTTGCGGTTTTTTCCGGATACATTGCCGTCAGTTCACGACCAACCATTGCTTTTACAAGTGCAGAGTTTGTAATGCCATCGACATCCCAGGTTCCGACATAGGTAGAATCACGGAATACGGTAACACGGGTAGCCAGCTCATACATATCTTCAAATCTGTGCGTGATAAAGATAATGGAAACCCCTTTATCCCTCAGATCCTTCGCGATCTTATAAAGCTGCAGACATTCATTTCTTGTGAGTGATGCTGTCGGCTCATCCATGATCAGAATGCGGGCATCACGGGAAAGTGCCTTTGCAATTTCCACAAGCTGCTGTGCTGCAACAGACAGGGTTCCCATGGGCTTGTCAACATCTATCTCTTTGCTCAGAGGCTCGATCAGCTCTTTTGCCCTCTTCTTCATCGTCTTCCAGTCATAGATGCCGAACTTGTTCTTGATCTCCTGTCCCATGAATATGTTCTCTGTTACCGTTAAATCCGGGAAAGATGTAACGTGCTGGTAAATTGCGGCAATACCCATTTTCGCAGAATCTGCTGTGTTTCTGAATGTAACCTTCTCGCCTTCCAGCATCATGATTCCGCTGTCCGGCTGATGAACGCCAGTGATAACTTTGATGAACGTAGATTTTCCGGCTCCATTCTCACCCATCAGTGCATGAATCTCGCCTTTTTTTAACTGAAACTGTACTCCATTCAAGGCTCTTACACCGCCGAATGTTTTTACAACATCTTTCAGTTCCAAGATATAATCACTCATCGTACTTTTTGCTCTCCTTTCCCCTTTCAGAAGTAGTATTCATAATATCACTTTATACAAGTATTCCGATATTTTCAATATCATTTTTTGCTTTTTGACACTCATTTATTGCTTTTTAGTATATATTTGCCATTTATTACCCGGCATGGTATAATTACATGGTATTTTTTTCGGTATCACTCAGAACCGTGCGCCTCTTATTAATCATTTTTCCCATAATTTAGATATATTCCGGAGGTTTCCTTATGAATTTGTTAAAAAAAGCATCTCCCGTCAGTTATACGCAATTCACACTGACCACCGACAATATGATCGAGTCTCTGCCCTTTTATCTGAAGGAAATCGGTTATATCAATGACAGAAAATTTTCCAAAGGAAACGCAAACAATTATTCGGATTATCTGATGCTGTATTCCCTTTGTCATCTGCATTTCACAAAAAATGCAAATAAATTTCCCATAGCTCAGAATGAGATCGTGGTTTCTGCCTGCAACACCCCTCTTTCCTTTGTTCAGACACGCCGAAAAAAGGCCGATTATATCTACATCATCATCGGCGGAAAGCATGCGCAGCTGTTTTATAACTTGATAAGGACCAACAATTGTCTTTACCGCGCAAATCCCAACGGTAATCTGCTGGATCTTTTTCTGGGGCTTCTGAAAATTGATTATAAAAGCAATCCGCTCATGGGACAGATGGAAGCGGGGATGATCATCCATCAGCTGTTTTTTTCCTTATATAAAATATCCCGGGATGTCCTGGCTGCAAAAAATCTTTTTCCTGCCCAGGAAACCGCCATCAATACGGCAATCAGCTATATCGAAAAAAACTACAAAAATGACCTGGATATTGACGCCATCTGTTCCAGTGTGGGATTTTCCAAATACTATTTCTGTAAGATGTTCAAGGATCATACCGGTGTCACGATCCATCAGTATGTGACAGAATACAGAATCAATCAGGCCAAAAACCTGTTAAGCTATTCCAAGCTGTCCATAACTGCGGTTGCCAACTCTGTAGGATACAAAAACACACTGACTTTCACCCGCAATTTTGAAAAAATACAGCATATGACCCCGAGTGAATACCGGAAGTATTATTGATTCCGCAACGTAAAAAGCAGTGATTCCATGTTAATTATGGAATCACTGCCCAGACTGTAGACAAAGCTGGTGCTGGAGATAATCTCCAGCACCACTTTTCTATTAAAAATAACTTTTCTTTTATTTCTCGCAAAATAGTATAGGCAGTTGAGAATCTTCGTTCTCTTTGTGCCAGTATCCTGGCTAGCTTT
>JALEJS010000011.1 GCA_022769545.1 Blautia sp.
CATGTCAAGTACTTCATACCTCCAATCCAAAAATGAAGTGTCGGACAACATCAGATAATGTGCGCTGTTCAGGTGCATAAACAAAGTTTCCCATTTCTTGAGACATATTCTGTAGTGTACAACAGGATATGTCTCTTTTTATGTATAATAGTAATAGTTATTGTTGGAATGAATTTCCATGCTGAATTTGCATAGGTAAATATCCCCCCCGGGGAGTTTGTTGAGCAGGAGAATATTTGATAATCTGAATTAAAAAAGCTCTATACCTTCAGGGGTTATAGGGCCTTTTTTCTGCCATGGTGAAACCTTAGGAATAGATAAGTATGCAGGATTTGAATGGCTGGATATCCCCCCGGGTGGCTTGTGGACTGTTTGTAAATACGATACGATTTAAGCACGTCAAATACTTCATATCTCCACTAAAAATCAAACGAAGTATACGACAGCATCAGATAATGTGCGGTGTTCAGCTGCACAGACAAAGTTTCCCATTTTTGAGACATATTCTGAATCGGGAAGCAGAATATGTCTCTCCTTATGGAGAGTAGTGAATGGAGTTAAAGGTATGGATGAAAGTGCAGTAAAGCTTCAGATAAAAGAGTATTGGAACCAGAGGGCAGAATCCTTTGATGAAGCACATGAGAATGAAGATAAGAGAAAATGGTTCGAGTATTTCAGGAATCTTATGGGTGCATCGGCAGGCCAGAGTGTACTTGATATCGGGACAGGAACAGGATTTCTTGCAATCATGGCAGCAGAACTGGGATTTTCTGTTACCGGTATAGACTTTGCAGAGAAGATGCTTGAAATTGCAAGAAAGAAAACAGCAGAGAAAAATTTGGATATTCAGTATTTAATAGCAGATCTTAATTCCCTGCCATTTGAGGATGAGAGCTTTGACTATATTGTAAACAGCAGGGTACTTTGGACTTTGACAGATCCAGACAAAGCATTGAATGAATGGAAGCGGGTACTGAAAAAAGGCGGGGAGATCCTTAGTTTTATCCGTCTTACAGACGAGATGTGTATATATACGTCTGAAGACACATACGGCTCGGAGGTATACGAGAAGCTGGTATTCAAACTCAGTTCCGGGACGGAGCTGATCGAACGATGCCATTCCTGCGGTTTTTCTAAAGTGGATCTGGTAAAGCTTCCGGACATTGCCTTAGATACGGAAGTGTACGGTGAATGGTATGTGCTGCGTGCCATAAAAGAACAGTATAATCAAGATCTGGCTGTAGATGCGGTTCAGGCTTTTTGGAACAGAAGGTCATCTACTTATGAAGAAGAACACGAAATTACATCACTTGACCATTGGAAAGTTTATCTTGGGCAGCTGGTGGGCGAAAACCGTTCTGCGAAAATCATAGACCTTGCCACAGGGACGGGCATGATCGCCAATCTCCTAGGAGAAATAGGCTATACCGATGTAACAGGAATGGATATTTCAGAGGGTATGATGGATATCGCACGGCAGCATGCAAAGGAGAGGAATACAGGTGTTAGATTCCGGTACGGCAATGCACTGGAACTGCCTGTTGAGGAATCCAGTGTGGATGTGCTGATCAATTGCAGGCTTTTGTGGACTCTTCTTGAACCTGAAAAAGCACTCGCAGAGTGGATCCGTGTCGTACGGCCGGGCGGGGCAGTGATCGCCCTCCATGAGATGGAGGAATCCTATACTTCAGAAGAAGAACAGGTATGGCGCCATTTTCTTTACGGGAAGAACGCAGACCCCTATATGGAGCTGAACAATGCAACAAAGGCGGAATATCTGAAGCTGTTTGAAAACAGCGGTTTGGAACACGTAAAACTTGTGCATATGAAAGGGTGCCAGACTTTGGAAAACGGGAAGGACAACTGGTATGCACTTGTGGGATATAAAAAGGAGGAAGAATAATATGAAAACAGGAAACAAAAGAATCACAGCTATGGCACTTGCAGCATTTATGGGAATTTCTGCAATGTCTGTGACATCATTGGCTTCAGAGTCAGAAGAAAAAAATCTGAGGATCGCTTATGGCTACACGATCACGTCCGTAGACCCGGCCAATGGCGGAGATACCATGCTGAAGGAAATAGCAGGTGTATGCGAGACACTTACGTATGCCAATTCTGATTTCTCCATCCAGCCGATGCTGGCTACGGAATGGGAACAGGTGGACGACTGTACATGGCAGTTTAAATTAAGGGAAGGGGTTACCTTCCATGATGGCACTGCATTTAATGCTGAGGCAGTGAAATGGTGCCTTGACAGGGCAAACGAATTGAATTCTTCTTTCGCCGGTTACACAGATATTGCATCGATAGAAGTAGTAGATGATTATACCATCAATATCAAAACAAACCAGCCAAACACAGAAGTACCACAGACCATGTGCTATGTGGGGACTTCCATTATCGCTCCCACTTCAGTAGATGAAGACGGAAATTTTGTCAGCCCTATCGGAACAGGATACTTCAAGGCAACAGATTTTGATGAAGTAAGTGGTACATTTACCTGCGAAGCTTATGATGGATACTGGGGAGAGGTGGAGACATCTGTGACAAAGAGGACTGTGCTCAGTATGCCGGAATCCAGTGCCAGAAGCCTTGCACTTCAGAATGGGGAAGTTGATATTGTTGCAGATATCCCCTTCAGTGATCTGGAAATGCTTGAAAATAGTGAAAATGTAAATGTTACGAAGTTTAATACAGCCAGAACTTACTATTATGAGTTTAACTGTAGCAGCGGAGCCATGACAGATGCAAATGTAAGAAAAGCAGTCGCATACGCCCTGAACAAAGAAGAGATTGTAGACGATGTCCTGATGGGTGTTGGTGAGGTACCGGAGGGTATCATGATGAGTGAAATGCCCTGGACAAATACGGAAGTTGAAACATATGACTACAATCCGGATAAGGCAGCAGAACTGTTGAAAGAAGCAGGTTATGAGGATACAGACGGGGATGGATTTGTGGACAAGGACGGAGAAAACCTGACCCTGCATATTATCTCTTATCCGGGAAGGCCTGGATGCCCACTGATCGTACAGGCTACTCAGGGGTATCTTGCAGCAATCGGAGTAGATACAAATGTGGAAATCATTGATTGGGCAGCAATGGAAGAGCAGAAAGCTGCCGGTGATTTTGATATGGCACTGAATTCTTCTTCAGCTGCATATATTCCAACTCCGGAATATTATATGAACATGGCATACGTGAATTCAGCAACCGGATACCAGAACGAAGAAGTGAATGCTTTGATCGCAGAGTCTTATGCGACCAGTGATCTGGAAACAAAATATGATCTCTGCAAGCAAGCACAGGCACTTGCACAGGATGACTGCGGACTCTACACCGTTGCCCTGTACGGTGCAGTGTTCGGATTGAATCCTTCTGTAACCAATTTTGAATACAATGCAGCTGCACATGATTTTATTGTACCGTATGCAACAGATTTAAAATAAATGAAACAAAAGTAAATCAGTATAACAAGTGGGGCTGATGCGCCTGTCTGGCAGAAGGATTCCAGTAATCTGAAAAGGGTCTGGCCGGATGTGCAGCAGCCCCTGCTGTGTTCGGAGATTTTTATGCTGAAATTTATATTAAAAAGAGTATTGATGGTAATAGGCGTGCTGTGGATGGTGGCCACGCTTACGTATTTTACCGTACATGTTACACCCGGCGATACAGCCACGGCTGTTTTGTACCAGCTCTACGGAGAAGAAAGCATTAACCCTGAAAACCTTGCCCAGGTAAGGGAGAAATACAACCTGAACGAACCGGTGATCACACAGTATCTTCGGTGGTTGGGGAATGTTTTCCGTGGTGATTTTGGTGAAAGCTACCGGTATAAAAAGCCGGTCAGCTATATGATAACGCTCCGTCTGCCAAACACATTGAAGCTCGGCATTACTGCTTTCCTGATTTCTGTGGTGATCGCGATTCCACTTGGGATTGCCAGCGCTTTAAAACACAACCGTTTTCTTGATTATTTCAGCCGCATTTTTGTATTGGTCACATCGTCCTTCCCCACATTCTGGGTGGCAATCGTCCTGATTATCGTTCTGGCTTTAAAAATGAAGCTGTTTCCGGTAAGTGGTATGGATGGAATACGCAGCATTGTACTTCCTGCGATCACCTTGTCATTGGGGATGATGGCTACAACGACGCGTATGATGCGGACTTCTATGCTGGATGTGATGGAACAAGATTATATCTGGGTTGCAAAAGCGAAAGGACTGACCAGAAAGAAAAATATCCAAAGGCATGTGCTTCGCAATGCATTCCCGCCTGTGGTCACCGTATTGGGACTGCAGATCGGCCATATTTTGGGAGGCGCCGTTGTTATTGAAAATATTTTCTGCTGGCCCGGCGTTGGGGGATTATTTATTGACGCAGTAAATGCAAGAGATCTGCCTATGATCGAAGGCTGCGTGCTGGTGATTGCTTTTGGCTATGCAGTGATCAATCTGGTGGTTGATATCATCTATGTATGGATCAACCCGGAGGTCCGGTATACAGGGGAGGAATCATGAAAAAAGCATTTGATCGAAAAAACAGGATTTTTACTTTGGGCATTCTATTTACAGTATTTTTCGTTATCCTTGCAATTTTTGCAGAATACCTGACACCTTATGATCCGGTAAAGATGGATATGGCCCAGAAATTTATTCCTCCTTGCCTGCAGCACCCCTTTGGGACAGACCATATGGGAAGGGATATTTTAAGCCGTGTTATTTTAGGTTCAAGAGTTTCTCTTGTAACGGCTGCATCAGCGGTTCTGATCAGTGCGGCAATTGGAACGGTTCTTGGTATGGTTTCCGGTTATGTCGGAGGGATTGTTGATGTGCTGATCATGCGGCTGGTGGATGTGATGCTGGCATTTCCGGCTATCGTATTCGCACTTGCTATTTCTACTTTCCTTGGGAAAGGACAGATGAATCTTTTGATCGCTATCTGTTTCGTCCAGTGGACCCGGTATGCCCGGGTGGCAAGAGGTGAGGCGCTTATGTTTAAAAACTCTGAATATATTCAGGCAGCCCGTGCTATTGGAAATTCAGGATTCAAGATCCTGACCGGTTATGTACTTCCCCATGTAGTACCTAAAATTGTGATCTTAATCTCTCTGGATATCGGTTCAATTATATTGTACTGTGCATCCTTAAGTTTTCTTGGTTTAGGTGCCCAGCCACCTTCTCCTGACTGGGGTGTCATGATCAGTGAAGGGAAGGATTATATGCAGTATGCTCCCTGGATGACGGTATTTCCCGGCCTTGCCATTGCTATGTCGGCCCTTGCTTTTAATATGCTGGGAGATGGGCTTAGGGACCTGCTGGATCCGAGGATGAAAGATACGGTGAGGACAGAATGATGGAGAAAATTCAGACAGAAAAAATTTTGAAGATCAGGGATCTGGAAGTGGGATTTCAGGTTGATCAAAAAGAAGTACAGATTTTGCATCATGTTTCCTTGGACATCGGATACAATGAAGTTCTGGCTGTCATCGGGGAGACGGGCTGCGGTAAGAGTGTGACAGGGAGCACGATCCTGCGGATCCTTCCGGAAAATGCCATTGTCCGTGGGGAGATCCTGTATGAAGGAAAAAATATTTTATCTATGAGTGAAGAAGAATTCCGCAAAATGCGGGGAAAAGAGATCGCCTCTGTCCCGCAAAGCCCATCGACTTCACTGGATCCTCTTATGCGTGTGGGGGAGCAGGTGGCAGAATGTGTGACCACCGGGAACAAACAGTCCCGCCGCGCGAAGGAAAACGTGGCAGGCAGGGTAAAAGAAATCTTTCATAAAATGAAGCTTCCGAGAGAAGAAGAGATGTACGGGAATTATCCCTGTGAACTCTCAGGAGGAATGAAACAGAGGGTGCTGCTGTCCATGGGAATCATCACCAGCCCAAGGCTTCTGGTGGTGGATGAGCCCACGAAAGCCATTGACTGGGCATTGTGCAAGGAAGTTGTAGCCCAGTTAAAAGAACTAAAGGATGAGATGAAATGTTCCATGTTATTTATTACCCATGACCTTGGCGCAGCAAAGATTATTGCGGACCGGATTGCTGTAATGTACTGCGGTGAAGTAGTAGAAATGGGAACTACCGAAGAAGTATTGTATCATCCAAACCATCCCTATACGAAAGGGCTTCTTGCTTCCATGCCTTCCAACGGAATGCATGTCATGAAAGGCTATATGCCGTCTTTTTCTGAAAATCTTCCGCCTTGCCGTTTTATGCCCAGATGTCCCGAAGCTTTTGAAAAATGCGGCAGGCAGGCACCGCATCTGGGACTGGAAGGCCATGTGGCCCGCTGCCATCATTGTAAAAGAAAGGAGGTTCGGGGAGATGCTTCTGGAAATCAGGAATCTCAGTAAACGATATACTTCCGGGATCATGCGTAACCGCACCGTAGATGCTGTGAATGATGTCAGCCTGCATTTAGAAGAAGGGGAAATATTCGGGCTAATCGGAGAGAGTGGATGTGGGAAAAGTACTTTGACGAAAATGATGCTGGGACTGTTAAAGCCTACTGCAGGAGAGATTATTTATGACGGAAAAACAGACTTGACAAAGCTTTCCCAGAGACACTGGAAACCTTTGCGCAAAGAGATACAATGTGTATTCCAGCATCCCCAGATGACGTTCAATCCCCAGAGAAATTTATACTTTTCCTGCGCAGAGCCTTTGCGGTTGTTCCATATGGCAGACAGAAGCCAGGAAGAGGGGCAGATCAGAAAGATGACAGAGGAAGTGGGAATTACCTTTGACCAGATGAAAAAATTCCCCCATGAGATCAGCGGCGGGCAGGCACAGAGGATTTCTATTGCACGGTCTTTGGCGCTGAATCCACGGCTGCTGATCTGTGATGAGCCCACCAGTATGCTGGATGTATCGGTACAGGCACAGGTTCTGCAAATGCTCCTTGCTGCTAACCGGGAACAGAAAATAGCAATGCTGTTTATTTCCCATGATCTGGAGGTTGTGGAACGGATGTGTTCACGTGTGGCTGTTATGCAGAACGGAAAAATCATTGAAACAGGGATAACAGAGAAAGTATTTGCTCACCCGGAATGTGATTATACAAGAAAGCTTCTGGAGGCGAGGATTGCTTTGTAATGGGAAAAGCAAAACAGTATAAAAAGTATGATGGGATAAGTAGCAAAAAGGATGAAGAAAATATGAAGAAGAACATGGATCTGACGCAGGGAAGTATTTTAAAAGGCTTTTGCCTTTTTGCATTGCCGCTGTTTCTGGGCAGCTTATTCCAGCTTCTTTACGGGACAGTGGACCTGTTGTTCGTAGGAAATTTCCTTGGCAAGACAGATGCGGCTGCTGTGGGGGCGAGCAGTATTCTGGTGACTTGCCTGATCGGCTTGTTCACGGGTATCTCAACAGGGACAGGAGTAGTGACAGCACAGTATTGGGGAGCCGGCAAACAGGAAAAAGTTATATTATGTATGGAGAATGCACTGATTCTTGGAGGAGTGGGGGGAATTGCTCTTTCTGGAATCGGGATGGCTTTATCACGACAGGCACTTATCTGGCTGAATACACCGGAAAATATCATGCCGCATGCACTGGTCTATATCCGTATTTACTTATTATCGATTCCCGCAATGGTTTTTTATAATATGGCGTCAGGAATCATGAGGGCTATGGGTGATTCCAGAACTCCTTTTCTGGTACTTGCTGCCGGAGGATTCCTGAATGTCCTTATGGATGCATTATTTATCGTAGTCCTTAGATGGGGCGTATCAGGCGCTGCTTTTGCCACAATGGTCTCCCAGAGTTTTACCGGTGTAGTGTTATTGATACAGCTGTTTAGGCAGAATGGGTTATTGAAAAAACAATGGACAGCAGATGGAAAGACTCTGGGCCGTATTTTAGCTACTGGTTTTCCACTTGGCATACAGTCGATGATTCTGACACTTTCCAACTTATTTGTACAGTATTATATTAATGGATTCGGGGAAGATGCAGTGGCAGCTTTTACTGTGTATTTCAAAGTGGAAAACCTGATTTATCTTCCGATCATGGCTTTTGGACAGGCAATGGCGACATTTACAGGACAGAATGTCGGAGCAGAAAAGAATGACCGGATCCGAAAGGGGGCAGTGCAATGTAATGTTTTTTCTGTGGCAGTGATTGCTTGCATATCAGCAGTTGTATTGCTTTTTGACAGGCAATTACTGGGAATGTTCTGTAAAGAAGAGGAGGTCATTGCCGAAGGGCTGAAAATTATCCATGTTTCTTTTCCATTCTATTTTATCTATGCCATTCTTGAAGTGACAGGTGGGATCGTGCGGGGGACCGGAAAAACGATGCAGTCGATGGCGATCGTAATTATTCATCTTTGCGTGGTTCGTGTATTTCTGCTGGGAATTCTGGCCGGACATTTTCATACAGTACAGGCAGTGGCATTAGTTTATCCTGTTACATGGGGATTGGCATCATTATCCTTTGCGGGATATTATTATTTATTGTATTACCGAAAGCCCATGCAGGATTATAATTGTTTATCTGCTATGCAGAGTATGGTAAAAAAGAATGATAATGCATGACAAATTAGAATAGATAAATATCCCCTATGGGGGCTTGTATCAGAAGTCTGATTTGATATGATTAAGACAAACAATTCTCACAGGGTGAGATGAAAGAGGGAGGAAAGGATATGCATATGGCAGATGCGCTGGTTGCACCGGCAGTTGCGGGCACAATGTATGTTTGCTCTGCGGCAGTGGCAGCCTATTCAGTGAAAAAGGTAAGGCTTGATACGGACACAAAGAAGATTCCGGTGATGGGAATTATGGGGGCATTCGTTTTTGCTACGCAGATGATCAATTTTACGATTCCAGGTACTGGATCCAGCGGACATTTATGTGGAGGGATGCTGTTGTCAGCTCTGTTGGGACCCTATGCTGGATTTTTGACTATGATTGGTGTCCTGTTGATTCAGGGGCTTCTGTTTGCAGACGGAGGACTTCTGGCACTGGGATGTAACATATGGAATATGGCGTTTTATGGATGTTTTGTGGGATCACTTCTCATCTGGAAACCGATTATGAAAAAGGGAATTTCAAAGGGAAGGATTGTTGCAGCATCTGTACTTGGCTGTATGATTACCCTTCAGATGGGTGCATTCAGTGTGACATTGGAAACACTGGCATCCGGAATTACAGATCTGCCGTTCTCCGTATTTGTAGGAACCATGCAGCCGATTCATCTTGCGATTGGTCTGGTAGAGGGCTTGATCACGGCAGCAGTGCTTGTGTTTATCCATGAGGCGAGACCGGAGCTTTTGTTCTGCAGTGCGGAAGAAGAAGCGAAAGAGGGAAGATTTTCATTTAAAAAGACGTTGACAATTCTGGCTGTGGCCGCTGTTTTTATCGGTGGTATTTTATCTCTGGTTGCATCTTCTTACCCGGATGGACTGGAGTGGTCTATTGAGAAACTGACCGGATCCACGGAAATTGAGAGTGCAGCCACAGGTGTTTATCAGACGGCAGGAGCGATACAGGAGGCAACTTCGCTTCTTCCCGATTATGCTTTCAAGGGATCGGAATCGGTATTAGGTACAACATTCTCCGGTATTGTCGGAAGCCTGATTGTTGTGCTCGTATGTGTGGGAGCCTGCTATCTGTTTAAGCTTTTCAGGAAAAAGAAGCAGGCATGATCAGAAAAATGATCAGAGGATGGATGATATACAGGACAGGATGAAGCAGATGCCGGTCGGAAAAAATGCCGGTTAAGAGGGATGATATAATGTTGGATATAAAAGAAATACAATGCTTTGTGGCCTGTGCACAGACCGGTTCATTCAGTAAGGCAGCGGAAGTACTGTTTACGACGCAGTCCAGTGTCAGCAAGATTGTGAAAGCAATGGAAGAAAAAATGGGAACGCTGCTTTTTGACCGGCTGTCGAAGGGAATCCATATGACTTCGGAGGCGGAGCAGATCTATCCCTATGCTATGCTTGTCCTTGAAAATCTGCAGAAGATGGAGCTTTCGGATAAAAAAAGGGTAACAGACACACTTTCTGTGTCCTGCAATCCGAGCTCCTGGTTTGCGGATAATTTTGTCCGGTTTTATGAGCGGAACCAGAAAGAACAGATTCACTATCAGATTCATTCTGCAGATTGCCGTGAAATTGTGGAACGAGTGAGAGAGCGGATGGATGATGTCGGGTTTGTTTATGTTATGAAAAATCAGTCATCTGCTTTTCAGTATTTTGTTTCCAGAAACTATCTGGAATTTTTACCTATGAAGGAGACGGACGTTACCGTTTATCGTGGCGGAGGATGCTGTGAGAATGAAAGCTCCATATCGGATTTTGATTTTTCATGTCTGAAACTGATTCAGAGATTCCCGGATGAATTTTCACCGGATAATTACTGGAATATTTCAGATGCAAACGGGCGGACTGCCGCAGAGGCGGAAACGGTCATTACGACGAACAGTGATTATATTATGGAAAGGATACTTCAGATCGGGAATCTGGTAAATATCAGCGGAGGATATTTATCAGGAACTCCTCAGCGGGAGATATCCAGGGGACAGCGTTTGCCTGCGTCTGATACCAGGATAGTATTCGGATATGTGAAAAGAAAAGGTGAGAGAATTTCGGATCTGGCGGAGGACTTCCTTAATTTTCTTATGGAAATGCTGAATCAGTGATGAAGGATATACCATTCTGGCATGAATATGAGCCAGGGGGATCATCGACGTCAGGCTCATTTGTCGGGCAACTCATTAATAAATTGGAAAGGCGAAGCCAGGAGGCGGCAGACCTGTTGGACTTCGCCTTTTATGATTGGTGATGTCTGCGCGGGCAGACATTTCCGCTTAGAGTTTCAGAGGAAAAGGAAGTACAGGTAAAAAATGGGAAAATATATTGCAAGAAGACTGCTGCAGCTGATTCCGATTCTGATCGGGATTACCTTCCTCTCATTTGCAATGATGCGTCTGGCCGGAGGAGATGCGGTGACCTATATGTATGAAAATGCGGGTGTCAATGTTTCGCAGGAGATTATTGATCAGGCAAAAGCGGAATATGGGTTGGATAAACCGTTTCTGGTACAGTATGCCACATGGTTTGCCGGGATGATTACCGGTGATATGGGGAGCAGCTACGTTTCACACAGAGATGTGTATGAGACATTTGTTTCAAAACTTCCGGCTACCATTCTTCTTACGATCACATCGATTGTACTGACGGTGCTGATAGCGGTGCCGCTGGGAATCCTGTCAGCAGTCAGGCAAAATAAGTGGATGGATTATCTGATTCGTTTTCTGAGCTTTATCGGAAATTCCATGCCGAATTTTTTTGCGGCGCTGGTGCTGATCTATTTCCTTTCGATCAGGATGAATCTGCTTCCGGTCATATCCAATGACAACGTGGCACAGAGTCTGGTACTCCCCACATTGACACTTGCGATTTCCATGGCGTCAAAATACACCAGACAGGTCCGTGCCACGGTTCTGGAAGAACTGGAGAAGGATTATGTGACAGGTGCCCGTGCCAGAGGTGTAAGGGGACGGGTGATTCTCTGGAAGAGCGTCATGAAATCTTCCATGCTTACAATCATTACTCTGCTTGCTCTATCCATCGGAAGTCTTCTTGGAGGAACGACGATTGTGGAGACTATTTTTATGTGGGACGGAGTTGGAAAAATGGCAGTGGATGCCATCACCATGCGGGATTATCCGATCATTCAGGCGTATGTGGCATGGATGGCTGTCATTTATGTGCTGGTGAATCTGGTAGCAGATATCATTTACCATTATCTGGATCCTCGTGTAAGGCTTGGAGGTGATGGTGCATGAGTGATGAAAAAAAGATTACCGTCCGGAAACAGAAAGTAAAGAAAAATCATATAAAAGGGAAGCTGATATTTTTTACCGTACTTGCGGTTCTGCTGCTTCTGACAGCCATATTTGCAAAGTTTATCTGTCCATATGATCCGTATGCTCAGGATCTGGTGATGGCACAGAAACCACCGAGTCCGGCACATCCTTTCGGAACGGACCGGTATGGGAGAGACATGCTCTCGAGAGTTCTAATCGGAAGCACCACCAGCATTTTCGCAACGCTGATTCTTGTAGCAATTGTAACGGTAATCGGAACCGGTATCGGAATCGTCTGTGCATGGAATCATGGAAAAGTGGATACGGTTCTGATGCGAATTTCAGATTTATTCCTGGCGTTTCCCGGACTGGTTTTTGCGCTGGCGGTTGCCGGTGTACTGGGTGGCGGGGTTCATAACGCAATCATTGCGCTGGCAGTGATCAGTTGGCCGAAGTTTGCAAGACTGGCGAGAGGGCTGACTCTTGCGCAGAAAAACAGTCCATACATGATGGCTGCCAGGATGTCGGGAAGCAGTACTCCCAAACTTCTCGTAAAACACATTCTACCGAATATCGCAGGGCCTATTCTGGTTACGTCTGTGCTGGATATCGGAACGATGATGATGGAGCTTGCAGGCCTTTCTTTCCTTGGGCTTGGGGTAAAGCCGCCTATGGCAGAATGGGGAAGTATGATCAATGAGGGAAGAAGCATGATTCAGGTTTCCACCTGGATGGTGCTGGCCCCCGGTGCGGCAATCTTTATCACAGTTATGGTGTTTAACCTTCTGGGAGATACGCTGCGGGATTATATGGATCCGAAGCAGAGAAATAAATAAAGAATCATTAAGAAAGGCGGAAGATAAGATGAAAAAGAAACTTTTGACTGTTATTTTTTCCTGCGCAGTAATGATGGGACTGGCGGGAACCACAGCATTTGCAGAAGAAAAAACATTTGTCTATGGCACGACAGGATACAGTGAGGAGATGGGTGACGCAGGACTGAATCCCCATGACAACTATTCCGGATGGAGTGCCCTTCGCTATGGTGTAGGTGAGACGCTGTTCAAATATAATGATAACATGGAAGTGGAACCGTGGCTTGCAACAGACTATGAGTTTACAGATGACTGTACGGTGGAAATTACTCTGCGGGAGGGCGTTCAGTTTTCCAGCGGACGTGAGATGGATGCGCAGGCGGTGAAGGAATGTCTGGAAGATCTGATCGTAGTGCATGACAGGGCGCCCAGTGATCTGAAAATTGACCGTATTGATGCAGATGGTCTGAAACTGACGATTCACACATTAGAGCCATGTCCGGCAATCATAAACTATCTGGGCGATCCTTATGGTGCCATCATTGATATGGAATATGGTATTCAGGGAGAAGGCGGTTCTGCAAATGTTGCAGGAACCGGTCCGTATATTGCTGTGGAAGTTACACCGACACAGATCAATCTGGTAAAGAATAATAATTATTGGGGCGGTGAAGTAAAGGTTGGCAATGTCATTGTGAAATCCTTCTCAGATGCAGGATCTCTCTGTGCTTCTCTTCAGACCGGTGATATTCAGGGAACCTACGGACTTCAGTATGACAATTATCCGTTGTTTGAAAATAACCCGGATTATTCGATCCATTCCATGCCTACCAGCCGCTGTTTCTTCGGACAGTTCAACATGGATTCGGAGATTATGCAGGATATCAACGTCCGCAAGGCAATCGAGATGGGAATTGACAAAGATTCTTTCTGCACCGTCCTTGCAAATGGACGCTGTGTGCCTGCAGTCGGTGTTTTCCCCAGCAGCTTTTCCTATGGAAATGAAGCTGTGACGGCTCCGTCTTATGATCCGGAAGGAGCAAAGGCTCTCCTGGAAGAATCCGGTTGGACCGATACGGATGGAGACGGATATGTGGATAAAGACGGACAGAAACTGACCATTAAATGGCTGACATATCCCACACGTCTGGAGCAGCCACTGCTGGCTACCTATGCACAGGATACTCTGAAGCAGATTGGAATTGATGTGGATATCAATAATACCTCTGACCACAGAACATATGCGGCGGATGGTGACTTTGATCTTTATGTAAGCTCTACCACAACGGCTCCTACCGGGGATCCGGAATACTTCTTTACCAGTACGGTGACAGGTGCCAAAAACTATGGAAATTATCAGAATGATGAGGTAACGGCTCTGGTTGAAGAACTTCATCAGACATTTGACAAGGATAAGCGCGGGGAGCTTGCAATCGAGTTACAGCAGAAGATTCTGGATGACTGTTCCTTCTTCTTTGTCGCACATCTGAATATGGGAATAGTGACAAAGTCTAATGTAAGCGGTATGGCAGCACATCCGTGTGATTATTACGAGATCACGGCAGATCTCGATATCCGGTAAGGAGAACAAAATGGAACCATTGTTGCGGGCAGAGCATGTTACCATCTGTTATAACGGAAAACCGGTCGTTCACGATGTCAGTTTTGACCTTCAGGAAGGAGAAATTCTGGGGATTGTGGGCGAATCCGGCAGCGGGAAAAGTACGATTCTCAGAGCTGCTATGGGACTCCTTGGACATGCGGGGATGGTGACAGAAGGTGATATATATTATAAGGGACAGAATGTGGTGGATATGCCGCAGGAGAAGCTGCGAAAGCTTCTTGGCCCGGAGATGGGAATGGTATTTCAGGACTGCAAGGCTGCTCTTTGTCCGATTCGCACGGTGGGGGATCAGATTTTTGAAAGCATGTCGGAGCATGGGAGGATTTCCAGAAAAGATTGTGATCGCCGTGCAGCGGAAATCATGCAGAAAATCGGTCTTGCAGATGTAAAACGTATAATGGACAGCTATCCTTTCGAACTGTCCGGAGGAATGAACCAGAGAGTGGGAATCTGCATTGCCATGATGCAGCATCCTTCTCTTCTTCTGGCAGATGAGCCTACCAGTGCCCTGGATGTGACGGTTCAGAAGCAGGTCGTGGAAGAACTGAAGCTGATGCGGGATGAGTATCGGACGGCTATGATCGTGGTTACACATAATATCGGTGTGGTTAAGGTGCTTGCGGATCAGGTACTGGTACTGCAGAATGGAAAAGTTATGGACTACGGTCCTGCGGAACGTGTCCTGAAGCATTCCGGGAATGCATATACGAAAAAACTGATGGATTCGGTGCTGTGTCTGAAGCGGGAGAAGAGACCGCTTCAGGCATAGACGGGGGAAAAATTATGTCGGAGACGATACTGAAAGCAGAACATTTGAAAAAAGTTTTTACCTCCGGAATGAAATCATTTACGGCAGTAGATGACGTCAGCTTTGAACTGAAACGCGGACAGTGCCTGGGAATTGTGGGAGAATCCGGATCTGGAAAGAGTACCATTGCAAAAATGATTACGCACCTTCTGGATATAACAGACGGGAAAGTGATGCTGGAAGGAAAGGATATCACGAATGTCCGGGGAAAAGAACTCCGAAAGACATATCGGGATATCCAGATGGTATTTCAGATGCCCATGGAATCCTTTGACCCACGTCATACGCTGGGGGACGGAATCGGGGAAAGCCTTCGGAATATTGGAGTCAGCCGCAGTGAGACGAGAAAAAAAACAGAGGAGTTGCTGGTGAAATGCGGTTTGACACCGGAATTTGCCAGACGATATCCCCATCAGGTCAGCGGCGGTCAATGTCAGAGAGCGGCCATTGCGAGAGCACTGGCAGTGGAACCTTCTATCCTCATCTGTGACGAAGCGACCAGTGCCCTGGACGTGACGGTACAGAAACAGGTTCTGGAGCTTCTGATGGAACGGAAGGAAAAGGAGGGACTTTCCTACCTGTTGATCTGTCATGACCTGGCGCTGGTGCAGGCTTTCTGTGATGAAGTGCTGGTTCTTTGCCGGGGAAAGGTCGTAGAACAGGGAGCTCCGGATGATATTATCAATCATCCGAAGGAAGATTATACAAAGATTCTGGTCGATTCGGTGCTATAATATAAGAGCGGATGATTTACACAGGATTCATGTTGATATAATAAGTCCAATGAAGCAGGACGATGATAAGCCGTGCAGGGATGATTGTAGTCATTTCTGTACGTTTTTTTCATGTCAGGGCTTGACTCATCCCTTGGGGGAGGATTTAGCATAGTCTCATAAACATGATACCAGGGTCAAAAGGTCTGAAACCACATCGTGCTTGCACGATAGTGGATGAATGACCTTGGGACCCGCCAAAACATGAGGAACAAGTGGGGCAGGGGCCTCACGAATTCCGAATGTTTTGCAGGATTGTAGGAGCATGAAATGCGAAACAATCCGTGTGGTATCTTTTGGCCCCAACATCATAAAAATAAAGGAGGCTATGTATGAGTACATGTATGGAAGTAAACAATCTGACAAAATCTTTTCACGGAAGAACTGTAGTAAACGGACTTTCGTTTCGTGTGGAAGCAGGGGAAGTATTTGGGCTTCTGGGACATAACGGAGCCGGGAAAAGTACGACAATTGACCTGATCCTTGGCCTGAAAAAGCCGGACAGAGGGAACGCTTCGATTTTCGGAATGGATGCCCGGACCAATCGAAAAGCGGTGTTTGAGCGGGTCGGTGTACAGCTGCAGTCGTCAAATTATCAGAATAATATCCGCGTGGATGAACTGTTCCGTCAGATGACAGCATTGTATCAGGAACCGGAAGACTATCATAAGCTTTTAAAGTTCTTTTCTCTGGAAAAGCTGGAAAAAGTGCAGGTAAATAAACTTTCCGGAGGAGAAAAACAGAGATTGTCCGTTGCTCTGGCACTGATCAATAAACCGGAAATCGTATTTCTGGACGAGCTGACGACAGGACTTGATACAGCAGCGAGAAGAGAGGTATGGAATCATTTAAAGGAATTGAAAAATAAGGGAACGACTATTTTTCTGACAACACACTATATGGAGGAGGCACAGAGTCTCTGTGACCGGATTTTTCTGATCAGAGACGGAAAAAAAGTGACCTGCGGAACCGTAGAGGAAGTCATTGCGAACAGCCCCTGCGAAAATCTGGAGGACGCATATCTCTGGTATATGGGAGAGGAGGCTGTGAAATGAAACGATTTTTCAGATTATATCAGATTGAACAGAAACTGGCGCTGCGATCCGGTGACATGCTGCTGTTTGGTGTGGCAATGCCGGTTGGAATTATGATATTGATTACTATGATTGCCGGCAGCAGAATGGCCGGCGATGGATATACTTATCTGGAAAGCTCCTTTGCCTCACTGATTGCAGTCGGAATCTGTGCATCGGCGTTTATGGGGATCCCCCTCACGATCGCGGAGTACCGGGATAAAAAAATATTAAAACATTTTTTTACCACGCCCTGCAGTCCGATGTGGATTCTGGGAAGTGACGTGCTCTGTGGTGCCGGAACGGCTCTGCTTTCGGCGCTATCGGTAACCCTGGTATCCGTCATTTTTCTGGGATATCGGATGAGAGGAAACTGGGGTATGTTTCTTGCAGCATGGTTTCTGACACTGATTTCCATGTTCAGCATCGGCCTTTTGATGGCAAGTCTGTGCAGGACAATAAAGTCGGTAAATATGGTAACGACCTTTGTGTATTTCCCGATGCTGTTTTTGTCCGGTGCGACGATTCCTTATGAGCTGTTTCCGTCCGGATTGAGAAAAGTGGCAGATGTTCTGCCGCTGACGCAGGGAATTAAGCTGATGAAAGCGGTTTCGCTGGGTATGGAAATGGAAGCTGTCTGGAAGATTGCAGCACTGCTTGTGGGGATTACACTGCTCTGCAGTGTGATTTCGGTCAGGACATTTCGTTGGGAGTAACAGAAGGAGAAACGAATGAAAGAGATAAGAATGTATCAGCAGCATCCGCCCTTTGAAGTCAAAGAAGACTCACATTTCTATAAAATCGGGACGTTTGCGAATATGAATCGTGTCACGATCAAAACACTTCGCTATTATGATGAGCAGAAACTTCTGATGCCGGTATATGTGGATGCGGAAAATGGTTACCGTTACTATGAGGCTTCACAGGCGGCAGATCTGCATCGGATCATCGCATTAAAGAAAATGGGATTTTCCATAGAGGATATCCGGAGAATGATAAACGGTGCAGCGGAACGGTCATTGCTTCTCGGAAAAAAGAGTGAAATATTAAAAGAAATTGCAGTTCTGACGGACAGGCTGGCAGAGGTGGAAAGTTATCTGGCGAAGGACAATATTGATCTGTCAGCCCCGGTTCTGATCAAGAAAATTCCGGAGGTGACAGTCTGTTCCATGCAGCAGAGAATAGAATCTTATGATAATCTGTTTTCACTGATGCCGGAAATGGGGGCAGAGATGGAACGGCTTGGCTGTATATGTGCGGAGCCGGCCTACTGTTTTATCCGTTATCTGGAACCGGGATATTCCGATGAAGACATATTGGTGGAAGCCTGTGAGGCTGTGACGGAGAAAAAAAGGGTTCCGATAAGGTGGCATTCAAGGTGCTTCCGGAAGTTCCCGAGGCTGCCTGTATATATCACAGAGGCTCTTACGACACCCTTCATCGATCCTACATTTCGGTATTGAATTATATTGAAGAAAATTCGTATGAGATCTGCGGAATGATTCGTGAATCCTACATTGACGGGGTCTGGAATAAGGACACCCCGGAGGAATGGCTGACGGAAATACAGATTCCGGTTAAAAAGAAACACATTTTTCTATAAAAAGTATCTATTCGTCAGATAGCTTTTTCTCTATAATATAAGTGAAAAGACAAACGACCTTCCTGAGCTGAAGGAACAGAAGTATGAGGAAAGGGGAAACAATATGGGAAAAAAATGCGAACAGATCATGAATAATATTAATGAAGGTAAATACACCGGACGTGAGATCATGCTTACCGGTGCGGTTCTGTTTCTGACAGGAATATTGCTGGGAATGCTGTTTTCCCCGCGGAAAAACCAGGTGATCGGCAGCAACAATGGAAATGGCAGCTGCAACGGAAATGAGGAACAGAAAAAAAATAAAGAGAAAAAAGAAAAGATTGAAAAACCAGAATAGAATTTCAGAAAATAACTGTATGAAATTCACTCACCGTCTGTGTTATAATAGGGAAAATCTTTTGTATGAAAGCTTTACAAGGAAGGCAGAAAGGAGTCTTAAAATGGAAGAATATGAAGTATTCATTGAAACAATGAATCCTTGCGGCGGCGAAAAATATGGAAAAAAAGAGCTGATCGAGGTAGAAGCAGAAAGTCCGGAAGCTTATGTGAAAGAAAATGGAAGGTTTCCTGTGATGGATATGTACAAAAACTCTGCCGGGGACACAGTGATTACGACAGGTGACGGGCAGGGAAATGTGATCAGGTATACCTTTACGGAATAATTTGGATCACAAAATTGTGTTTTGATTTCTTATCGAAAAATTTTCCCTTCTGAGTTATTGACATCTAATACATGAAAGAATATACTAACTTGTGTCGGTTGTCTGGATGACACAGAAAAGAACAGAAGGACAGGGGACTTCCACTGGATAAAAGATTATCAGCCCGAGAGTCTCTTTTTTATGAAAAAAATATGTGAGCCGCAGAAAAAATCTGCATTTTTTGGAGGAATGAGATTATGGTTAAAATGATACTTAAAGTGGAAGGAATGGCCTGTGGTATGTGAGAGAGTCATATCAATGATATGGTGCGCAGGAATTTTGAGATAAAAAAGGTTTCTTCTTCACATAGAGATGGAAAGACGGAGATTCTTGCAGAGGTTCCTCTGGATGAAGGAAAACTGAAGAAAGTTATCCATGAGACGGGATATGAAGTATTGTCGGTAAAAACAGAACCGTATGTGAAAAGAGGACTTTTCCGCAGGGGAAGAAAAAGCTGACGGAGATATTGTTTAATAGAAACAGTTTTAAAATAGTAAATGGGAATTATTCTCTATAGGCAATGTTGACAGCACATAAAAGTGATGATAAACTAATATTAGTCATATAAAACTAATATCCTGAAAAACGAATGTGGAGCCATAGCATAATTTTTTTGAATTTGAGTTAGACCTAACTAACAAAATAAAGAAAGGAGTGTACGGATGAGCGTTGTAATCATTGGGGGAAATGAATGTATGGTCTGTCAATACGAGAAAATCTGTAAAGACTATGGATGTAAAGCAAAGGTGTTTGCAAAGGAGAAGGGTTGTCTGAGAAAAAAACTTGGAAATCCGGATCTGATGATTTTATTTACGAAAAGACCCCCGATATGGTTGCGACCATACCGGGGGTCTTTTCGTAAATAAGATCGGTTCTTCTGGCGGAGTATCTGTCACGAAGTTACTTTTTCAAAGTCGGAAGCCGGATGCTTACAGAGAGGGCAGATAAAATCTGCCGGGAGTTCTTCGCCCTCATATACATAGCCGCATACCGTACATCGCCATACGGTTTTTCCGCCGGAAACCGGTTTTTCCGGTTGCGGCTTGATGTTGGCCTGATAGTAAGCATAGGTGGCGGACGGATCAGCTGACAGAACCTCCATATCATCTACAGATGCGATAAACATGGTGTGGGTTCCCAGATCGATCATCTGTTCCACGGAAGCACTGATATAAGCATTGGTTCCTTCTGTGATGTAAAAGAGTCCGTTTTCACTTTTTCTGCAGGAAGAGAAGCCGTCAAACTTATTCACAGATTTTCCGGACTGGAAGCCGAAATGCCGGAAAAGAGAAAAATCGGCCTTTTCACTTAAAACAGAAAGATTAAATTTCCCGCTTTCCTTTACCATATCATGGGTAAAATTATCTTTATTTACTGTGATACTTATCCGGTTTGGTGTAGAAGTAACCTGTCCGGCTGTATTGATAATACATCCGTTGTCTTTTTCTCCCAGACGGGCAGTCAGAACAAAGAGCCCGTAACTCAGACAATACATTGCTTTTTTATCCATATGATAGTCTCCTGTCAGCTCATTGCCGCGCCGTCAACACGCAGCGTTATTCCGGTTACATAGCTTGCCAGATCACTGGCGAGAAACAGATAGGCGTTTGCAATATCCAGCGGTTCACCCATTCGTCCCAGAGGTATTCCGGCAGAAATCCGTTTTACCATTTCTTCCGGAAGAGCAGCTACCATATCCGTATTTGTGACACCAGGGGCTACTGCATTTACGCGAATCTGATCTTTTGCCAGTTCACGGGCCAGAGATTTGGTAAGACCATTTACAGCAAATTTTGTAGCGGGATAAGCGCATCCTGCCGGCTGTCCATATTCACCAACCATGGAACTGGTGTTAATGATAACACCGCCGCCTTGTTCTTTCATGATTCGGGCAGCTGCCTGAGAACAAACAAATACAGCAGTCAGATTCAGATCGACAACTTTCTGAAATTCTTCCAGCTGATAGTCATACAGTCCTGTTCTGGAAGAAACACCTGCATTATTGGCCAATATGTCAATGCTTCCGAACTTCTCTTTTACAGAAGCGAATGCTTTGGCCACTTCATCCGGTGAACAGAGATTGGGCCATATTCCCATAATGTGATCTCTGTATTCCGGAAGTTTCTCCAGTGCTTTTTCGACAGATTCCTGACGGGAACCGGCGATTGCTACATTTGCACCGTTTTCAAGATACTTTTTCACGATGGAGAATCCGATACCACGGGTTCCGCCTGTTACGACAGCAGTTTTACCTTTTAACATATGAACATACCTCCTTATAAAATTCTTACCAGTAAAACAGTAATTAGAACTAATCTAATTCTATTATAACTTTTATAATGGATTTGTCAAGTCTGTTTTTTCGGAAACAGAAACTTTCGCGAAGATTTGTACTATTTTGATGTAAGATATGTTACAATCATTGCATGGATTTATCTCAGTCGAAGAAGGTTCCCTCTTCATAAGTGGTGAGTAATAACAAATCTCATCTGTGTTCGACTTGAAAAGAATATCTGTAAAAATTGTTGAAGGCAGATTATGAAGAAAAAACAGGAGGTATTGGGATGAAAAAACTGTGTACCATATTATTGTCGGTCTGTGCTGCTGTGTTACTGATTTCTGGATACTGTCTGGCAGACGAACTGGATGCAAAGGTGTACGTTGAGACATTGTGCAGCGGCAATGCAGAAAGTCTTGAAAAAAACTACAGTCATACGAAAGAACTTCTGGATGCACTGAAACCGTCCGGAGGCCTTTCGGGTCTTCAGTCTTCTCTGAAAGCTCTGGGAGAACTTCAGTCAGTGGGAGACCCTGTGATTTCGGAGAACGCCGGATACATCAGCTACAGTGTGCCGTGTGTGTTTTTTCTGCAAAAGCTGAATCTGGTACTGAATGTTGACAGTGAAGGGCAGATTGCCGGGCTTGTTACAGCTGCCTACGAGGAAGAACATGCAGAGGAGAAACCCGATTCTTCGTCGGAAAGATTGCCAGAAGGAATTACAGAGATTGCATTGAATCTTCCGGTGGAAGGGCATGAGGAATGGGAGCTTCCGGGCACATTGACGGTGCCGGAGGGAGAAGGACCGTTTCCGGCAGTGATTCTCATTCACGGGTCGGGGCCACAGGACAGAGATGACACAGCCGTGTCTTGTGCTGCAGGGTGAGGAAGATTATCAGGTTACGATAGAAGATTATAATATGTGGAAGGAAGTCTACGGAGAAAAAAAGAACTGGGCGTTTCAGACGTATGAAGATCTGACGCATCTGTTTATGGATGGAAAAAGGGAAAACGGTCCTTCCGATTATCAGAAGAAGCAGACCGTGGATCCGCAGGTGATTTCTGATATTGCATCATTTATACTGGAATATGAATGATACCAGGGTCAAAAGGTCTGAAACCACACGTTGGAATCAAGACGAGCTTTGTATTTCACATGATGAGGATGATGCAGAAGAACGGATGGTGCTCTTCACCTGTGGAAAAAGAGTATTGGGAGAAAAAGGGATGGCTCGGAAGAAACAGGCCATGGAAATAAAAAATAAGAGCTTCCGATACTTTGAAAAGTCCGGAAACCCTTGATTTCAAGAAAAATCGGGGCAACAGGATTTGAACCTGCGACCTCACGGCCCCCAGCCGTGCGCGCTACCAAGCTACGCCATACCCCGTAACGAATGATATTATATCAGCTTTACAGGCTGATTTCAATGATAAAATTAAAAAAAGTAAAAAAAATACCGAAAACAGCAAAAAGGATTATCATTGACAAAAAGGGAAATGTATGATAAGGTAAATAACAGTTGAGCATAAGAAAATGCTGTGATGAGGAATAGTACACAAGGATCCGGAGCACAGAGAGCTGCTGACTGGTGAGAAGCAGCGGAAAGAAATTGTGGAACTCGCCTCGGAGCTTCTGCCCGAAATCGATGAGAGAGTAGACGCAGACGGTATCCACCGTTATCCGGAGCGGATATAATAATCGCTGTGATTACGTATCCCGTGAGTGTATGAATTCTTTCATAAAAAAGAGTGGTACCGCGTAGGACATATATCGTCTTCCGTCTCTTGCTGCAGGCAGAGCCGGAAGATTTTTTGCGTTATCGAAAGAATTCTGTGAAAAGAGATACCGTATTTTTATGTGAAGAAAAGAGGAGGTAAATGTGATGAATGCAAGTAAGTACAAAAGACAGTATTTCATGCCGCCGGTAAAATGTATGGACTGGGTGGAAAAAGAATATGTGGATAAAGCCCCGATCTGGTGTTCTGTGGATCTGAGGGATGGAAATCAGGCACTGGTAATCCCGATGAGCCTGGAACAGAAAATCGAGTTTTTCAAGCTTCTTGTTGAGCTCGGTTTTAAAGAAATTGAAGTCGGATTTCCGGCAGCCTCTGAGACAGAATATGTATTTGTCCGCACACTGATCGAGCAGAACCTGATTCCGGAAGATGTCACGATCCAGGTTCTGACACAGGCAAGAGATCATATCATTCGTAAAACCTTTGAGGCGGTAAAAGGAGCACCAAAAGCCATTGTGCATGTATATAACTCCACATCGGTAGCCCAGAGAGAACAGGTTTTCCGTAAATCCAAAGAAGAAATCCTTCAGATTGCGGTGGATGGAGCAAAGCTTCTGAAAACGCTTGCAGATGAGACAGAAGGAAACTTCCAGTTTGAGTACAGTCCGGAAAGCTTTACGGGAACAGAACCGGAATATGCCCTGGAGGTATGTAACGCAGTTCTGGATGTATGGCAGCCTACAGCAGATAATAAATGTATTATCAACCTGCCTGTTACAGTAGAGCATTCCATGCCCCATGTATATGCCAGCCAGGTGGAATATATGTGTGATAATCTGAAA
>JALEJS010000023.1 GCA_022769545.1 Blautia sp.
AATGTATGACTATGGATACTTCTTTGCTTCGCAAAACTGAATAGCGTTGTTATAAAAGACTGCCAGAGGGGGTAACTAAGTGTTAAAGGGGGTTATGGACTCCAAAAGTTACCCCCTCTGGTTCTGCGTAAGGGGTTTTGCTACATTATAATAAGTAAAGAAAGTCTTGACGGGGCTGCATCTGAGTGTTCTTGCGATGGGGCTTTTCCGTATTCTGAATTATGGCGGCCTGGCCATACGTCCGGCAGGATTTCTGGCTCTGGTGCTCATGCTCCCCTACGGAATACTTACCGGAAACAGTGTGTCGGTCCTGCGGGCGATGTGTATGTTCCTCCTGACGATCCTGGCAAAAATGACCGGAAGGATCTATGACATGCTTACAGCGCTCTCGCTGGCGGCTATATTGCTTTTGCTGGATTCACCGGCATACCTGTACAGCTCCGGTTTCCTCATGTCTTTCGGTGCGGTGGTTGGCCTTGGGGTAACAGCCCCTGCAGTCTGCCGGATCTGGAAGGTGGAAAACCATATGATAAAAGGTCTGGTGTCTGCCGCTTCCATACAGATTACCATGCTCCCGGTACAGCTGTGGTTTTTTGGAGAGATTTCCGTGGCGGGAATGTTTCTGAATCTTCTGGTGGTGCCAACTGCCGCGGCAGTACTGTGCAGCGGAGTGGGCGCGGTACTTCTTGGCAGTATTTCCATAAAGGCGGCCAGGGCAGCGGCTCTGTGCGGCAGATTTCTTTTCCATATCTATGCGTGGCTGGGGGAACTGTCTGCCCGGATTCCCGGAAATACGTGGATTGCAGGACAGCCCCGGAAGTGGAAAATCGTACTGTATTATATCCTTTTGTTTGGCGGACTGTGGCTGATGAAAGGGATCCGGAAAAAATATTCCGGAAAAGGGACTGCGGCGGCATGTGCCTTTGCAGGAATAACAGGCCTGCTTTTTTTGGGCGGCCTTCTGGGATATCATCCGCGAAGAGCGCTGACAGTGACCTGCCTGGATGTGGGACAGGGAGACGCAGCGGTGATTCAGACGCCGGCAGGAGCCTGTTACATGATTGACTGCGGCAGCTCGGGAAAGAAACATGTGGGAAAAAATCAGCTGCTTCCTTTTTTGAAAAACCAGGGAATCGCCTATGTGGACGGGATATTTGTGTCGCATACCGATGAGGATCATATCAGCGGCATCCGCAGTCTTCTGGAATATATCCGGGGGAATTTGACGGCGATCCGCGTGGGAAGTCTGATTCTGCCGGAATGGGAAACACCTCCGGAAAGCTGGAAAGAACTGGAGCGCCTGGCAAAGGAGGCCGGTGCTGTGGTACAGTATGCCGGAAAAGGAAAACAATGCAGGTCCGGTGCAGTCTGCATGAAAATTCTTGCACCCGAAAAAGCATCGATGGGTACGGATGTAAACGAAGAGGCTATGGTGATCGAGCTGAGATACGGAAGCTTTTCCGGCCTTTTTACCGGAGATATCGGGCAGAAGACCGAAGAAAGGCTACTGGAGAGTATGGGCGACGCAGACTTCCTGAAAGTGGCACATCACGGATCCCGGTATTCTACCGGGGAAGCCTTTCTGGAACAGGTGCAGCCGGAATATGCGGTAATTTCCTGTTCGGAACACAATCTGTATGGCCATCCGTCCCCGGAGACAGTTGCACGGCTGGAAAACAGAGGTATTCACGTAAACTATACGATGAAGAGCGGAGCTGTCACGCTGCGTACGGATGGGACCCGGATCCGGATCGAGACATATCTGGCCTCGTGAATACATGCTTTCAAATTTTGGGCTTCTCCTGTTCTGCTTTTTGTGTTATGGTGGATAGAGAAAATGAACAGGAGCAAGCAGGCAGTGAAGGCGATTCAGGAAGATATCAAAACAGGACAGTTCCGGCAGGCATATCTGCTTTACGGGGAAGAGGCGTATCTGAAACAGCAGTATAAGAAGAATCTGATCCATGCGCTGAATCCGGATGAGGATACGATGAATTTTCGGGTCTGTTCCGGTAAGGGAATCGATGTGAGAGAGCTGATCGATCTGTGTGAGACGATGCCCTTTTTTGCAGACCGCCGTGTCATCCTTCTGGAGGATACCGGTTTCTTTAAAAACAAATGTGATGAGCTGGCAGACTATATGAAAACACTGCCGGATTATGTGTATCTGATCTTTGCAGAGACAGAGGTGGACAAGAGAAGCCGGATGTATAAGGCTGTGAAGGGCTGCGGAAGAATTGCGGAATTTACCCGCCAGGATGAGAAGACGCTGCTTCGCTGGGCAGCGGGAATTCTGGGAAAAGAGGGAAAGCGGATCACGCAGAAGGATATGGAGCTTCTCCTTACCATGACGGGGACAGATATGGGCAACATCCGGATGGAGCTGGAAAAGGTGATTTCCTATACCCAGGGGCGAGATGTGGTGACGGAAGAGGACATCCGTGCGGTCTGTACGACTCAGATTACCAACAAAATCTTTGATATGGTACGGGCGGTGACGGAGAAAAAACAGAAACGTGCACTGGATCTGTATTATGATCTGCTCACGCTGAAGGAGCCGCCCATGCGGATTCTGTTCCTTCTGGCAAGACAGTACCGGCAGCTTCTCCTTACCAGAAAAATGACGGCAGAGGGCGCTTCCCAGAGTGAAATCGCTTCCAGACTCGGGGTTCCGTCCTTTGCGGTGAAAAATCTGGTCTCCTGTGCCCGGGCATATGAGATCCCGGAGCTGGAGCAGGCGGTGGAGGATTTTGTGGATGCCGAGGAGGCAGTAAAGACGGGGCGTCTGGGTGACGTGCTCAGCGTCGAACTCCTGATCATAAAATACAGCGCCATGAAATAAAAAAAAGACAGTCACATGACGGTTGTGACTGTCTTACTTTTACTCATAAGCTTATAAATAAAAATCTATTATTCCATGCTGCTGACAGCTTTGGATAAACGGGAAACTTTTCTTGCGCAGTTGTTTTTATGATAAACACCTTTGGAAGTAGCTTTGCTGATTGTGGAAACTGCATTCTTCAGTGCCTCTTCAGCTGCTGCCTTATCCTTTGCTGCTACGGCTGCCTCAACCTTTTTGATGGAAGTCTTAACTGCAGATCTGATCGATTTGTTTCTCGCTGCTTTTGTTCTGGTTACCAGGATTCTTTTCTTTGCAGATTTGATATTAGCCAATGTGTACACCTCCAATTCCTGTAAAAAATGTAATGGCGTTCATAGAAACAGACACGGGCGCTCCTATGAAACATGCTTATTTATTTTAGTATAATTACCAGGGCTTGTCAATACATATTTCTGCAAAAAAATGAGAAAGCTAACAAACAGCAGGAATATCGTAACAGTCAGGCCGGGCTGTACGGCTGAACTGTTACACAATATCAGATGCAGACGGAGGAAAAGAGCATGGCAGAAAGCTACAGAATCAGGACGGATCTGGCGTTGGAAACAACCGAACGTTTTGCAGAGGAAAATGTGGAAATTCGGGGCGTGGAAATTCGGGAAAACTATAATGAAGAAAAAGACATGAAGACGACCGTGGTAAAAATCAGGACAGAAAACGGGGCAAAGGCCATGAAACGCCCGCAGGGCACATATATCACCATTGAGGCCCCGGATCTTTCCCTGCCGGATGAGGATTACCACCGGGAGGTGGCAGCAGAAATTGCGTCTCACCTGCGGCAGCTGGTCGATCTTGGGGAAGAGAAATCCATATTGGTAATCGGACTTGGGAATCAGGCGATCACTGCCGATTCTCTGGGACCGCATGTGATTGATAATCTGCGGATGACCCGTCACATTATCCGGGAATATGGGATCAAAGGAACCGGGGAGGAAAAAATGCACCGGATCAGCGGGCTGATCCCGGGAGTAATGGCCAGAACAGGAATGGAAACATCGGAGATTGTGCAGGGGGTTGCGGCAGAGACGAAGCCGGATGTGGTGATTGCCATAGATGCGCTGGCGGCCAGAAGCACCCGGCGTCTGAATCGTACCATACAGATTACGGATACCGGAATTCATCCCGGATCCGGTGTGGGAAATCATCGACACGGACTGACAGAGGAAAATCTTCATGTCAAGGTGATCGGAATCGGTGTTCCCACGGTGGTGGATGCGGCTACGATCGTTCACGACGCCATGGCACATCTTCTGGATGCGCTGGATGAAGCAGAGCAGAAGGAATTTCTGGAGGAAATGATCTCGCCGCATCTGCACAGTATGTTTGTGACACCAAAGGATGTGGATGAGACGGTAAAATATTTAAGCTATACCATTTCGGAGGGACTGAATCAGGCTTTTGCGCAAGTATAATCCGGACGGATGCCTCATAAGATACCTTTAAAGAGAGGTGATTTTGTGACCAGATTCCGGAAAGCGTTCGGTATTCTTTTAAATCTGTGTTTTTTTTCAGCTCTGGCAATTCTGCCGGAGCCTTTTTCCCTGCACACAGATGTATACCGGCTGCTTCCGGTGTATCACTTCCTTGAGAAAAAAGAGAGGACAGGTAGGGAGGATCCGGAGACAGGAGAGCTTCTGATGGAACGGAATGGTATGTATCTGGCAGAAAAATATGAGAACACGGATCCGGGAATCGGGAAAGAGGCGACAGAGACAGCACCTGTGCCGACGGCCGTTCCCACGAAAATCCCGTCGGTGACACCGGCAGTGACGGCGGTTCCATCGGTGACGACAACTCTGTCGGTGACGCCTCTTCCAAGGGCGGAAACGCCCTGCCCGGAGGTGGATCTGTCTTCGGAACGGCTGGCAGATTATGATTATTTTCTGAATCAGTTTTTCATTGTGGACGAAAATACGGAAGCTTCTGCAAACCAGCTGAATGCAGCTGCATTTCTCGAAAAAGATCTGACTGTCAGCAGTGAGGCGAAGGGGCCTCAGATTCTGATTTATCACAGCCATTCTCAGGAAGGGTTCGCAGATTCCCGTGAAGGGGTGACAGAAGATACCGTTACCGGAGTGGGAGATTATCTTGCGGAACTTCTGACAGAGCAGTATGGGTACGAGGTGCTTCATGTCCGGGAGTCCTTTGACATCATCGACGGGGAACTGGACAGGAGCAAGGCTTACGACTATGCCCGGGAATATGTGGAACCCATTCTTAAGAAGAATCCTTCTGTGGAAGTGGTGATCGATCTTCACCGGGACGGCGTGGATGAGGACTGCCGGCTGGTCACGGAAATAAACGGAAAGCCGACGGCGCAGATCATGTTTTATAATGGTCTGAGCTATACAAAATCGCAGGGGCAGGTGGAATACCTTCCGAATCCGTACATAGAAGATAACCTGGCCTTTTCGTTCCAGCTGGAATATCAGGCGGCGATGTATTATCCGAAGCTTTACAGGGGAATCTACCTGGCAGGGCTGCGCTATAACCTTCATCTGAGACCCAGAGCTCTGCTTTTGGAGGCAGGGGCTCAGACAAACACCCTGCAGGAGGTGAAAAATGCGATGGAGCCATTTGCCGATATTCTGGATAAAGTCCTGAAAAAGAAATGACAAAACGAAAGGACTTATGATATAATGCCCGTGATGAGAAACAAAGACGATTTTCAGATAGATTGAGGAGGACTTTCTGGAATGACAGACCAGAACAAAATACGTAATTTTTGTATTATTGCACATATCGACCACGGGAAATCCACTCTGGCAGACCGGATCATTGAAAAAACCGGTCTTTTGACAGAACGTGAGATGCAGTCTCAGATTCTGGATAACATGGAGCTGGAACGGGAGAGAGGAATTACCATCAAATCCCAGGCGGTCCGAATTGTATATAAGGCCAAGGACGGGGAGGAATATATCTTTAACCTGATCGACACTCCGGGACATGTGGATTTTAATTACGAGGTATCCAGAAGCCTTGCGGCCTGTGACGGAGCCGTACTGGTGGTGGATGCGGCACAGGGAATCGAGGCGCAGACACTGGCAAATGTATATATGGCACTGGATCACGATCTGGATGTCATTCCCGTAATCAACAAAATTGACCTTCCAAGCGCAGATCCGGAGCGTGTGATCAATGAGATTGAGGATGTGATCGGAATTGAGGCGCAGGATGCACCAAGGATTTCTGCAAAGACCGGGCTGAATGTGGAAGAAGTGCTGGAACGGATCGTGGAAAAGGTTCCCGCACCATCGGGAGATGCAGATGCACCGCTGAAAGCGCTGATTTTTGACTCTGTGTATGATCCGTACAAGGGTGTTATCGTATTCTGCCGTATGATGGATGGCAGAGTCCGGAAAGGAACCATGATTCATATGATGGCCACCGGTTTTAAGGCAGAAGTGGTGGAAGTGGGATATTTCGGAGCAGGACAGTTTATTCCCTGTGAGGAACTGACTGCAGGAATGGTCGGATATATTACGGCCAGCATCAAAAATGTGCGGGATACCCGTGTGGGAGATACGGTGACCGATGCGCAGAATCCATGTGCGCAGGCACTTCCCGGATACAAGAAAGTCAATCCGATGGTATACTGTGGCCTTTATCCGGCGGACGGGGCAAAGTACGGAGATCTCAGGGACGCGCTGGAAAAACTTCAGCTGAATGATGCGTCTCTTTATTACGAACCGGAAACGTCGGTTGCACTGGGCTTTGGTTTTCGATGCGGATTTCTGGGACTTCTGCACCTGGAAATCATTCAGGAGCGTCTGGAACGGGAATATAACCTGGATCTGGTAACGACGGCCCCCAGCGTTATCTATAAAGTTCATAAAACCAACAAGGAAGTGATCGACCTGACGAATCCTACCAATCTTCCGGATCCGTCGGAAATTGAGTATATGGAGGAGCCTATGGTCAATGCGGAGATCATGGTGACCACAGAGTTTATCGGTGCGATCATGGATCTGTGCCAGGAGCGGAGAGGCCAGTACATCGGGATGGAATATATGGAAGAGACACGTGCGCTTCTGAAGTACAAGCTTCCTCTGAATGAGATCATTTATGATTTCTTTGATGCTCTGAAATCAAGATCCCGCGGTTATGCGTCACTGGATTATGAGCTGTGCGGATATGAAAAGAGCGAGCTGGTGAAGCTGGATATCCTGGTAAACAAAGAAGAAGTGGATGCACTTTCCTTTATTGTGCATGGAGAGACGGCGTATGAACGGGGAAGAAAAATGTGTGAGAAGCTGAAAGAAGAAATTCCCCGTCAGCTGTTTGAGATTCCGATTCAGGCGGCAATCGGCAGCAAGATCATTGCCCGTGAGACGGTCCGTGCCATGAGGAAGGATGTCCTTGCAAAATGCTATGGCGGTGACATCAGCCGAAAGAAAAAGCTTCTGGAGAAACAGAAGGAAGGAAAAAAACGGATGCGGCAGGTGGGAAATGTGGAAATTCCGCAGAAGGCATTTATGAGTGTGCTAAAGCTGGATGACAAGTAGACATGAAAGTTTTCTGGAGGATACCATGAAAAGAGCGAACGTGTGCGTGACGGCAGGGGTTCTTCTGCTGATCTGCAGCCTTTTGACCGGCTGTGGATGCGGAAAGAAAAAAGAAAGAGATAAGACGTCGGAAGAAGTAGTCAGGATCAGCATCACTCCGGAGGTGACTCCGACGCCGATTCCGGAACAGGTAAATCCGGATGCGGTGGTGACCAATGGCGGCATCACGATGGTGAACCAGTATCTGGTGGAAAAAGGGACTGCGGCACCGGCCGGGAACGGTCCGGCAGAAAAGCAGGATGGCGGGGAGACGCAGGAGACGAAGACAGATGAGACCATCGTGGACACCGGTTCGGAGGAAACGGATTCCTACGATGAAGATTATGGGGCAGACAATGAGTGAGAAAATGCTGGAAATATATGTTCACATTCCTTTCTGCGTGAGAAAATGCAGCTACTGTGATTTCCTTTCGGGGCCTGCGGATCCGCAGCAGCAGAGAAGATATGTGGATGCGCTGAAAACAGAAATGGATGCAGTCATGGAAGAGGCAGGGAGACCTGTCTCTTCCATCTATATAGGGGGAGGGACTCCGTCTGTGCTTCCGGCAGAATGGATCGGCTCACTTCTGGACAAACTGAGAGAGAGGTTTTCCCTACAGGAGGATGCGGAGATATCCATGGAAGCAAATCCCGGTACACTGGATGAAAGCAGGCTGCGGTGTTATCGTCAGGCTGGTGTAAACCGGCTCAGTCTGGGACTTCAGTCTCCCAGAGACAGGGAACTGAAGACGCTTGGCAGGATCCACAGCTGTGCAGACTTTCTGGAAAGCTATGAAATGGCGAGGGAGGCCGGCTTTTCCAATATCAATGTGGATCTGATGATGGCACTTCCCGGACAGAGTGTGAAAGACTGGGAAGAAAATCTGGAATGGACGGCACGTCTGCGGCCGCAGCACATATCGGCGTACAGTCTGATCATTGAGGAGGGAACGCCTTTTGCGCAGAGAGAACTGGATCTGCCGGATGAGGACAGCGAGTACCGGATGTATGAAAACACCGCGTTGATTCTGGGAAAATACGGATACCGCCAGTACGAAATTTCCAATTATGCGCTGGAGGACTACCGGTGCCGGCACAATGTGGGATACTGGGAGCGGAAGGATTATCTGGGGTTTGGGCTCGGAGCAGCATCCCTGCTGGGAAACCGGAGATTTTCCAACACCACGGATATGCAGGAATATGTAAGGTGCAGCAGCCGGCCGGAAAAAATCCGGAAAGAGGTGCAGCGACTGACGAAAGAGGAGCAGATGGAAGAGTTTATGTTTCTGGGACTGCGTATGACCAGAGGGGTTTCTATTCCGGAATTTGAGCGGCTTTTCGGGTGCGGCATCTGGCAGGAATATGGAAAGGTTCTGGATAAATATATAAAAATGGGAATGCTCTGCCAGGAGGATCACCGTATTTTTCTTTCCCGGGAGGGGATACATGTGAGCAATGTGATTATGGCGGAATTCCTTCACGAAAAAGATTGACGAACGTATGTTTGCGGGGTATACTGAAAAAAGACTTCGAGAGAAAAACTGCCGTGGCCGGCAGCAGGAGGAAATATGGACACAGAGAAAAAACAGAAACAGCAGTTTATCCGTATCCGCGGTGCAAATGTGAATAATCTGAAAAATCTGAGCGTGGATATTCCCAGAGATCAGTTTGTGGTTCTGACGGGCCTGAGCGGATCGGGAAAATCCTCGCTGGCATTTGACACGATTTATGCAGAGGGCCAGAGAAGATATATGGAATCTCTGTCTTCTTATGCGAGGCAGTTCCTGGGACAGATGGAAAAGCCGGATGTGGAGAGCATTGAAGGTCTTCCTCCGGCCATTTCCATCGACCAGAAATCGACGAACCGCAATCCCCGTTCTACTGTGGGTACGGTCACGGAAATCTACGATTATTTTCGTCTTCTTTATGCCCGGATCGGAATTCCGCATTGTCCGAAATGCGGGCGGGAAATCCGAAAGCAGAGTGTGGATCAGATGGTGGACCAGATCATGAGCCTGCCGGAGCGTACCAGAATCCAGCTCCTTGCCCCGGTGGTGCGGGGACGCAAGGGGACACACGCCAAGCTTCTGGAGCACGCCAGACGCAGCGGATATGTGCGGGTTCAGATTGACGGAAGCCTGTATGAGCTCTCTGAGGAAATCAAACTGGATAAAAATCTGAAACATAATATTGAGATCGTGGTGGATCGTCTGATCGTGAAACCGGGAATCGAAAAACGTCTGACCGACTCAGTGGAGACGGTACTGGATCTGGCGGAAGGCCTTCTTATGGTGGATACCATGGACGGAAATGTGCTGAATTTCAGTCAGAGCTTTTCCTGTCCCGACTGTGAGGTCAGCATCAGCGAGGTGGAACCGCGAAGCTTTTCCTTTAACAATCCCTTTGGCGCCTGTCCGGACTGCCTTGGTCTTGGATACGCCATGGAATTTGACGAGGATCTGATGATACCGGACAAGCGTCTCAGCATTTCGCAGGGAGCGATCACCGTGACAGGCTGGCAGTCCTGCACCTCACAGGGAAGCTTTACAAGGGCGATTCTGGATGCTCTTGCGAAGGAATACCACTTCAGTCTGGATACACCTTTTCAGGATTACCCCAGGGAGATTCATGATATTCTGATTTATGGCACCAATGGTCATGCTGTGAAGGTTCACTATAAAGGGCAGCGCGGCGAAGGAGTGTATGATGTGGCTTTCCCGGGTCTGATCCGCAATGTGGAGCAGCGATATCGGGAGACCGGTTCGGATGCCATGAAGCAGGAGTACGAGAGCTTTATGCGCATCACACCGTGTAAAACCTGTAAAGGCCAGAGACTGAAGAAGGAATCTCTTGCCGTTACGGTTTCAGGGAAAAATATTTATGAGATTACAAGCCTCTCCATTGAGCAGCTGAGGAGCTTCCTGGATGAGATGGAGCTGAGTGACCAGCAGAAGCTGATCGGAAAACAGATACTGAAAGAAATCAGGGCCAGGGTGAAATTTCTGTCGGATGTGGGCCTGAATTATCTTTCGCTTGGCAGGGCAACCGGGACCCTTTCCGGAGGGGAGGCACAGAGAATCCGGCTTGCGACGCAGATCGGCTCCGGTCTGGTAGGAGTTGCCTATATCCTGGATGAGCCAAGCATCGGCCTTCACCAGAGAGATAATGACAAGCTTCTGAAATCGCTTATGAATCTGAGGGATCTCGGCAACAGCCTGATTGTGGTGGAGCACGATGAGGATACCATGCGTGCGGCGGACTGCGTGGTGGATATCGGTCCGGGAGCGGGAGAGCATGGCGGACAGCTGGTTCAGATCGGAAGTGTGGAGGATCTGATGAACAATCCGGATTCCGTTACCGGAGCATATCTGAGCGGCAGGAAAAAGATTCCCGTGCCGAAGGAGCGCAGGAAACCGTCCGGATTTCTGAAGATCCGGGGAGCTGCACAGAATAATCTGAAAAATATTGATGTGGATATTCCTCTGGGGGTGTTTACCTGTGTGACAGGTGTGTCCGGCTCCGGAAAGAGTTCGCTGATCAACGAGATTCTGTACAAACGGCTGGCGCGGGATCTGAACCGTGCCAAAACCATCCCGGGAAAACATAAGGATATCCTGGGGCTGGAGAAGCTGGATAAGGTGATCAACATTGATCAGTCGCCCATCGGGCGGACGCCCAGATCCAATCCGGCTACCTATACGGGTGTGTTTGATCAGATCCGGGATCTGTTTGCAGCCACTGCAGATGCAAAAGCCAGAGGCTACAAAAAAGGCCGCTTCAGTTTTAATGTGAAAGGCGGCCGGTGCGAGGCCTGCAGCGGAGACGGAATCATAAAGATCGAGATGCACTTTCTGCCTGATGTTTATGTGCCGTGTGAGGTTTGCAAGGGAAAACGGTATAACAGAGAGACACTGGAGGTGAAATACAAGGACAAAAACATATACGATGTCCTGAACATGACCGTGGAGGAGGCACTTCCGTTTTTTGAAAATATACCGTCTATCCGCAGAAAAATCGAGACTTTGAATGACGTGGGGCTTTCGTATGTGCGGCTGGGTCAGCCGTCCACGGAGCTCTCCGGAGGAGAGGCGCAGCGAATCAAGCTGGCGACGGAGCTGAGCAAGAGGAGCACCGGAAAGACGATCTACATTCTGGATGAACCCACCACAGGACTTCATTTCGCAGATGTACACAAACTGATCGAAATTCTGAAGCGGCTGTCTCAGGATGGGAATACGGTCGTTGTGATCGAACATAATCTGGACGTGATCAAGACGGCGGATTATATCATTGATATCGGTCCGGAAGGCGGAGATCGCGGAGGAACGGTAATCGCACAGGGAACGCCGGAAGAAGTCGCGAAGAATCCGGATTCCTATACCGGAAGATATGTGGCAAAATATCTGGAAAAGGAATAAGGACTTTGCAACTGGCGAGGATTTGTATATAATGGTATCAGGACTGTGGAAACATGTTTTTTCTGTGTACCATAAATCTGAACAGACAGAAAGGAGATTTCTATGCCGGCGAGTGATATCGGAATCGATCTGGGAACCCGGAACAGCATAGTATATTCCACCGGAAAGGGCCTGGTTCTCCGGGAGCCTTCCGTGGTTGTTTACGATAAAGATACCGAAAAGATCCGTGCCATCGGCGAGGAGGCCCGGCAGATGACGGAGCATCTGAATTCAAATATGGAGATCATCTGGCCGATCCGTCAGGGTGTGATCGTGGATTATACGGTTATGGAAAAGATGCTGAAATATTTTATTTCCAGAGCTATGGGGCGGCGGGCATTCCGCAAGCCCAGAATCAGTATCTGTGTGCCCAGCGGCATTACGGAAATTGAGAGGAAGGCTGTGGAGGAGGCTGCCTATCAGGCCGGTGCGCGCGAGGTTTTTCTGGTGGAGAAGCCAATGGCAGCTGCCATCGGTGCCGGAATCGACATTACCAAGCCTTTCGGAAACCTGATCGTCAATATCGGGGCAGGTACGACGGATGTCGCAGTGCTTTCGATTGCCGGTGTGGTGATTTCCAGCTCGGTAAAGGTCGCGGGAGACAATTTTAACCAGGCGATCATGACATACGTGAGAGAAAAACACAATCTGTTTATCAGTGAGGAGATTGCGGAGAACATCAAGATAAAAATCGGGACAGCCTGTGAGGAGGCGGATCCCCGGACCATGGACGTGAAAGGAAGAAACGTGAATACCGGACTTCCGAAAACGACCACGCTGACCTCGGAGGAGATCCGGGAGGCGCTGAAGGATGCCACCGGGCAGATCGTGGAAACGGTGCACAGTGTTCTGGAAAAAACACCGCCCGAGCTTGCGGCGGACATTATGGATCGCGGCATCGTTCTCACCGGAGGAGGCGCGCTGCTTCACGGAATGGATCAGCTGATTGAGCAGAGGACAGGGGTACATACCGTCACTGTGCAGGATGCGATGATGGTTGTGGCAGTGGGAACCGGTAAATATGCAGAAGAAATTGCCGGGTTGTAGAGATGAGTCAGGAGGTGCTGGAGGTCAGCACCTCTTTTTGGCATCACAGAAAACTGCAGCAGACAGGAGAGAGACGAATGAGTGATACAGTCACAGGATATATCGATCATGTGATATTTCGAAATGAGGAAAACGGATATACGGTGATGGTTCTGAAGGGAACGGGAGTGGAGGAAGATCTGACCTGTGTAGGAAGCTTTCCGGCCGTACCGCAGGGGGCTACCATCGAGGCAGAGGGAGAATTTACGCATCATCCGGTATATGGAAGGCAGTTTCAGATACGAAGATTTACAGAAAAAATGCCGGAGGATTCGCTGGCAATGGAACGGTATCTGGGATCCGGGGCCATCAAGGGCATCGGAGCAGCTCTGGCAGGACGTATTGTGCGTCATTTTGGAGATGACACACTGCGCATTGTACAGGAAGAGCCGGAGCGCCTTGCAGAAGTAAAAGGAATCAGCGAGAAAAAGGCCCGGGAGATCGGTGCTCAGGTGGCGGAAAAAGCAGATATGCAGAAAGCCATGATCTTTCTGCAGAAGTATGGAATCTCCCTGAACCTGGGGGCTAAAATCTACCAGAAATACGGGAACTCCCTGTACGGAGTTCTGCAGGAAAACCCCTATCGTCTGGCAGATGATATCAGTGGCGTAGGCTTTAAAATTGCCGATGAGATCGCGGCCCGGATCGGGATCCACACCGATTCCGATTACCGCATCCGCAGCGGCATGATGTATACACTGCTTCAGGCTGTCGGGGAAGGTCATGTTTATCTGCCGAAAGAGGAATTGTTTTTCCGCGCGCAGCAGCTTCTGGGCGTGAGTGCATCTTATATGGAAAAACACCTGATGGATATGAGCCTGGAGCGGAAGGTGGTCTGTAAGGAACGGGAAGGAAACGTCATTGTCTATCCTGCACAGTATTATTATCTGGAACTGAATACAGCCAGGATGCTCTGCGAACTGAATATCGAATGCCCGGAGGATCCGGCTCTGATGAAACGAAGAATTGCACAGATCGAAAAAGAGACACAGACCGTTCTGGATGAGATGCAGAGAAAGGCGGTACGGGAGGCTGCCGGACATGGACTGTTTATCCTTACCGGCGGCCCGGGAACCGGAAAAACAACGACCATCAATGCCATCATCCGCTATTTTGAAGGAGAAGGTGCCGCGATCCGTCTGGCTGCCCCTACGGGAAGAGCTGCGAAGAGAATGACAGAAACCACCGGTTATGAGGCACAGACCATACACCGGCTCCTGGAATTAAACGGATTGCCGGAAGGAGAGAGGGAGAGTCAGGCGATTCACTTTGAGAGGAATGCACAGAACCCGCTGGAAGCAGATGTGATCATCATCGATGAAATGTCCATGGTGGATATTTTTCTCATGCATTCGCTGCTGCTGGCAATCACAGCAGGAACCCGGCTGATCCTGGTGGGAGATGAAAATCAGCTGCCCAGTGTGGGACCGGGTAATGTGCTCAGGGACATTATCCGAAGCGGAAAATTTCCGGTGGTGGAACTGACAAAAATCTTCCGCCAGGCATCCATGAGCGATATCGTCGTAAATGCCCACAAAATTAACCGTGGTGAGCCTGTGGTGACAGATAACAAAAGCCGGGATTTCTTTTTCCTGAAGCGATATGATGCAGATACCATCATCCGTGTGGTGATTGCCCTGATCCAGGAGAAACTGCCCCGGTATGTGGATGCCAGACCTTTTGAAATTCAGGTACTTACACCTATGCGGAAAGGACTTCTGGGGGTAGAGCGGCTGAATCAGATTCTTCAGCGCTATCTGAATCCGCCGGATCCGTCCAAGAAAGAAAAAGAATTCCGGGAGCATCTGTTTCGGGAGGGAGACAAAGTCATGCAGGTGAAAAACAACTATCAGATGGAATGGGAGGTCCGCGGAAAATATGGAATCCCGGTGGACAAAGGCGTGGGAGTGTTTAACGGAGATACGGGAATTCTGAAGGAAATCAATGAGTTTGCAGAGACGGCGCTGGTGGAGTTTGAGGACGGAAGATTTGCGGATTATTCCTTTAAGCAGCTGGAGGAACTGGAACTGGCCTATGCCATTACCATACATAAGTCACAGGGATCTGAGTACCCTGCGGTGGTTTTGCCGCTGCTGTCCGGGCCGCAGATGCTCATGAACCGGAATCTTCTTTATACGGCAGTGACGAGAGCACGCAAATGTGTGACGGTTGTGGGGAGTGAGGAAATTTTTTCACAGATGATCCGAAATGAGAAACAGCAGAAAAGATACAGTTCCCTGGATGAGCAGATCTGCTCTCTGGGAATCGGGGAGATGACAGGATCTGACTAAGGAGAGCGTGATCGGGGAGAAGGAGCTGCTTGAATCAGACAATTCATAAAATCAGGGAGGGTGTACTGGATGTGATTTTTCCCAGACACTGTCCGGTTTGTCACGAAATACTGAAAAATACAAAATGGATGATCTGTCCGGAATGCAGGAAAGAGATCCGTCCGATCCGGGAACCGTATTGCAGAAAATGCGGAAAACCGGTGGAGGAAAGCCAGGAGTACTGCGGTGACTGTTCCGGAACCGAAAGGTATTTTACAGAGGGAAGAGGAATCTTTCTATATAATTGCACATGGAAAAAATCAATATTGAGATACAAGTATGCCGGGTGCAGGGAATATGGAGATTTTTACGGAAGGATGCTGTGGATTTTTGGAAAGAAGGATATTCGGAGCTGGAGGCCGGACATGATCGTGCCGGTTCCCATACATACGGCGAAGCTGCGGGTCCGGGGCTTTAATCAGTCAGAATATATCGGGAACCGGCTGTCGGAGCTGTCCGGAATTCCGGTGAACCGTTATCTTGTAAAGAAAATCAGGCGGACAGCATCTCAGAAAAAACTGAATGCCTTTGAAAGACGCAGGAATCTTCGGGAGGCCTTTCAGGTACAGGAACGGGTGGATGGCAGACGGATCCTGCTGGTAGACGACGTTTTTACCACAGGAAGTACGATGGATGCCATGGCGCAGGTGCTGCGGGAGCATGGGGCAGCAGAGATTTTTTTTCTTACGGTATGTATCGGCGAGGATAAGGATGCGCTTATCTGAACGACGGAGGCGTTCCTGAACAATTGAAAAAATGCTTTTCATGGTGTTGGTTATATGTTACAATTATAATGTATGATTATTTCTGAAATCAGAGAAGTAGATACATTGAAAAGGAGTTATCCATGGTAAACGAAGAAAAAGTTAGAATCATGACAAATCTTGCCATGTATGAGCAGGGAGAAGGAAAGAAGCATCTTCCCATCAGCAGATTTTACAGAAGCGATTATCTGGGAAATGCACTGATCAAAAATTTCTTTCTGGTGACGATCGGATATTTTCTGATTCTTGCTAGTACAGCAGCGTATTTTGGGGAATACCTGATGGAAAACATTCATAAGATGAATCTGATTTCGACAGCTGCCTATATCATAATCGGGTATGCCGTCGTTGTGGTGCTTTACACACTGATCACCTATATTCGTTTTTCTGTAAAATACTATCAGGCAAAGAAGAGTGTGAAAGAATATTTCGCAGAACTCAACAAGCTCAATAAAATGTATGAGCGCGAAGAGAAAAAAGTGTCCGGACGGACAGGAGGTTATCGGAAATGACGGCGATTTATGAGTTTAAGCAAAAACTGAAGAATTTATACGGAGAATATGAAATATATCTTCTCCCGGTGGTAAAGTTTGCAGTTGCGCTGGTTTATTTTATGTGGATCAACGAGAATATGGGATATATGAGCCAGGTGAACAATATATTTGTTGTGCTGATTCTTGCGCTGATCTGTTCTATTCTTCCTCCGGCTGTGACGGTCGTTCTGGGATTTGCGCTTATGCTGATACACTGTTATGCGCTGGGAATTGATGTGGCTGCTTTTTTCCTGGTTCTGATTCTGGTGATGGCGATTTTTCTTCTCCGTTTCAGCGCCTCACAGAATATTGTCCTTGCACTGACTCCGCTGTCTTTTTCGTTTAATGTTCCGGTGCTTCTGCCTCTTGGCAGCGGTCTGCTTGGCTCCGGTCTGGCAGCGATTCCGGCAGGCTGTGGTGTGATCGTGTACTATTTTGTCCGGTTTCTCTATGGAAATACGCAGGCGCTGGCAAATACAGACATTGAGATTACCGAGAGGCTGAAAATGCTCTGTGACGGACTGGTGATGAACTGGCCGATGTGGATCACGCTTGTGGCATTTGTTGTGGTGACACTTCTGGTGAATCTGGTCAGCAGCTGTTCCTTTGATTATTCCTGGCGGGTTGCCATCATAGCAGGCGGTGTCGCATATGTACTGGTGGTTCTGGCCGGCGGCTTTCTGTTTGATGTGACGGTTTCCATGACACCGCTGATCACATACAGTGCGATTTCTGTGGTAATTGCTGTCATACTGGAATTTTTCGTGTTTGGAGGAGACTACAGCCGGACCGAGAGACTTCAGTTTGAAGATGATGAGTACTATTATTATGTGAAGGCAGTTCCGAAGGCGACGGTAGCCACATCGGAGCGCAGTATTAAAAAGATTACGTCGGATGCGGAGACAAAACAGACGGAGGATGCGGGTGCATCTGTGATTTTGCAGGAAGAGCAGGATGCACCGGTACAGAAGGCTGCGATTGAGGATGTTGATTTTGAGAAAAAACTGGAAGAGTCTTTGAAGGACCTGTAATGACTGTGGACAGACGGGATGAAGAGGACAGATAACCGGGGAAAAGACAGGAAAGGAGGATGCCATGCAGAATATGATATCTACACTGACAAAATATTTATATCGCATATCTCTGCCGAGGGTCGGGCTGATTGATGTCATTGAAATCATTCTGATTTCGTTTTTTATCTATCAGTTTATGGTCTGGGTGAAATATACGCGTGCCTATACTCTGCTGAAAGGCATTCTCATGGTACTGATTTTCATCGTGGCGGCCTATATTTTCCGGATGAATACGATTCTGTGGTTTGTTAAAAATCTTGCCAACGTACTGATCATAGGTCTCATCGTTATTTTCCAGCCGGAGCTGCGGCATGTCCTGGAACAGCTGGGGCAGAAAAGTATCATGAGTTCGATTTTTCCGTTTGATACCGGGAAGGATGTGAAAGAGCGCTTTACGGACAAGACGGTGAATGAACTGGTAAAAGCATGCTTTGAAATGAGTGCGGTAAAGACAGGAGCGCTGGTGGTAATCGAGCAGGATATCCGCCTGACAGAGTATATCCGGACCGGAATCAATATCGATGCAGTACTCAGCAGTCAGCTTCTGATCAATATTTTCGAGCATAATACACCGCTTCATGACGGTGCGGTGATCGTGCGCGGAAACCGTGTGGTATCTGCCACCTGTTATCTGCCGCTTTCGGATAATATGGAGCTGAGCAAACAGCTTGGAACACGGCACCGTGCAGGAGTCGGAATCAGCGAGGTGAGTGATTCTCTTACGATTATTGTCTCAGAGGAAACCGGTCATGTTTCCATTGCAAAAAAGGGACATCTGACCAGAAACGTGAATCACGAACAGCTGAAAAAGGAACTGATAAAAATTCAGAATAAAAAAGTGGCGGACAATAACGGCAAGATTCGCAATTTGCTGAAAGGGAGAGTGAGAAATGAAGAGAAAGTTCGCAAATAATATCTCTTTAAAAATCATGTCCCTGGCAATCGGCATTCTGGTCTGGCTGATTGTCAGCAACATCAATAACCCTGTTGTTACCCGTACCTTTGTCATTCCCAAGGTAGAGCTGCTGAACGAGGCATATATTGAGGATACAGGAATGGTATGCATGAAGGATGAGAATCAGAGCAGTGTCCGCGTTACCATATCGGGAGAACAGAAGGTACTGAACCGTATCACCTCAGAAGACATACAGGTTGCGGCAGATCTTCAGCAGGCGGTCAGCCTGGATACGGATCCGGTTATGGTGCCGCTGTCTGTTTCCTGCAGGAACGCGCCTTTGGTAACGCTCAGTGTGACACCGCAGAACTACAGTGTTCATCTGGATGAAAAATATACGCAGGAATTTGCGGTGATTGTAAACCGGGGAGAAAGCAAGCCGGGAAAGGGCTATGAAATCGGTACACAGACCGTCAGTCCGGAGAAAGTACGGATTACGGGGCCGAAGTCGCTTATCGCTAAAATAGATAAGGTGAGTGCCAACGTGAATGTGGACGGCATTGTTGAGGACAGAACCGAGGCCGTCAGCCTGACGATTACAGATAAAAATCAGGATACGCTGTCAGAGGTATCCATGAGCAACCTGAAGATTGATAATAATGCGAATGTTTATGTTACGACGCGCCTATGGAAGGTTCGGACGGATCTTAACATGAGTGCCGGATATGTGGGGGAACCGCAGGCGGGATATACTGTGGACAGCATTACCACAGTGCCGGATACGATCAGCCTGGCCGGAACCGGCGAAGCGCTTGAGGCGTTGAAGCAGAACAATAACACGATTGAAATTCCGCCGGAGCTTGTAGATATTTCCAGCAGAAAAAAGGATGTGGAAGTAAAAATCAATCTGACGGATATTCTTCCTGAGGGGCTGAAGCTGACAAGCGGATCCAGCGAGGATGTATGGGTTCGGGTGACAATTCTTCCGGAAGGAAGTCATACTTATACGATTCCGACCAGTGAGATTGAGGTAAAGAACAAACCGGAGGATATGCAGATCATCTTTGACATTGACAAGATTGAAATCCGTGTCAAGGCTGACGACGGAAATCTGGAGGATTTCGACGAGAGCAGGCTGAAAGCTTCGGTAAATCTTGATGGGATGGAAGAAGGGGATTATACGATTCCGGTGGACATCGTATTGCCGGAGGGATATTCACTGATCGAGAAGGTCAAGACAGAGATCAGGGTATCAAAAGTAGCAGAAATTGATGAAAATAATGGAGAATAGGGGGGATAAATATGATCAGTCAGAAAGTAACGATCAAAAATCCGACCGGGCTGCACCTGAGACCGGCCGGAGTGCTGTGTAATGAGGCGATGAAGTATAAGTCTCTGATTACGTTTACGTATGACGGAGGGACGGCAAACGCGAAAAGCGTGCTGAGCGTGCTGGGTGCCTGCATCAAGTGCGGCGATGAAATCGAGCTGGTTTGCGAAGGTGTGGACGAGAGAGAAGCACTGGATGAACTGCTTAAGGTAATTCAGAATGGTCTGGGCGAATAGCACCGGGACATATTTCATGATACAAATGCGAGGAGAAAGAGAGGAAAAGAAATGAAAAAACGTGTAGTGGCTCTGTTGCTCAGTGTTACTATGTGTGCGGCGTCGGTCATCGGTGCCGGAGCATCGGAGATGACAGATGAATCCATCACATTGTCTGCGGAATCGGCGGAGGAGACGGTGCCGGAAGAACCGGCCGTGGAGGAGCCGGCAGAATCGATTGTTGAGGAACCGGTTATCGAGGTGCCGGAGGAACCGGTTATCGAGGAGCCGGAAGAACCGGCGATTGAGGAACCGGATAGCGAGGAGCCGGCTGCGGAAGAGCCTGTCGAAGAACCGGTATCGGAAGAGCTCTTTACAGATGAAGAGGCGTTTGAGGGCGGCTTCCTGGATGCGGCTGCAGTGGAGGAAACTCCGGAAGAAATTCAGATGGATGTGGATTCCTTTGAGACGGTTTCTCTTTACGGAATGCTTCTGAAGGCGTATGAAGTGGAAGAGGAAGACTGGAAGACAGAGGGAGAAAATATTCGTCTGGTGAAGCCGCAGCCTGAGGCGGCAGCTGCTGACACTTCCGCAGAGGATGCACAGACCGTGGAAGCTGCAGAGAAAGAAACATCTGTGGAAGCAGAAGGACAGGAACCGGCTGCGGAAGAGGCAGAGGAATCACAGCAGGAGACTCTGACGGCAGAAATCCCGGAGGAATACTTTACTGCAGAAGACGGTCTGGTTCTGATCAAAACGGTTGCAGATGGCGTCGGACATGAGCAGGTCTATCTGTTTGATGAGCAGGGAAATCTGGTCACAGGAGAATCCGCAGATGTGACCGACAGCCAGGGGGCGGTTTCCACATATTACTTTGTCGGAGAAGAGGAAGCTGTATTATATGCAGATTATACAGGCTCCTGTGAACTGGCAGGTCCTTGGAATACCAATGAAGGATCCCTGCTGGTGAACGAGATTGTCTGGACAGGAACTGCTTTTGAATATTACGGGGCAGACGGAAAACAGGTTCCGATGGCATCGTCACCGTATCTTACGGAAAAGGGCTACTACGAAATTTCTTATAAAGGCGGAAAAACCTTCCGTTATAATCTGAACGGGGAAGGCGTTCCTCAGACAGGAACCGCGGTCCTGAATGGAAAAGAATACTATTTTGACAGTACGAAGAACGCATCGGACATTCCGGGAAGCATGCATTTCAAATGGCTGTATGAGAATGAAGGCGGAAAGGAAAGATGGCGTTATTACGGCTCATCCACCGGTACGCGTCAGCGTGCGGAAATCTGGGTCACCAAGCTGGATCCCAGTCTGAAGTCATCTGTAGGCACGTATAAATACCTTCTGGACAAAAACGGATATGTTTTGAAATCCACAGTCAAAAAGGCTGCAAACGGAAATACATACGGAACAAACTCCTCAGGACGAATCTATATCAATAAGGTTGCATCCATCGGGGGTACCTGGTATTACTTTGGCAAGGACGGAAAGCTTACCGGAAACAAGCTGGTGAAAGTCGGAAGCTATCGCTACTATTTCGGCTCGAACGGCAAGCGTGTGACCTGGACAAATCGCTGGGTGGCATGTCCGGGTGCAAACAACAGACTCTACTATTTCGGTAAGGTTGCCGGAAGAGTGGAAGAAAAGAAAGGCTTCCAGAAGATCACAACGAAGGATGGAAAGTATGTTGGCTGGGCATTCTTCGGAAGCAACGGAAACTGTTTCCAGAATGTTTCTGTGAACGATTATTATTTTAAATCGAATGGAATCATGGCTTCCGGTCTTACGAAAATCAATAACAAATATTACTTCTATACCGTATCCTCCAGCAGTGCCTGCAGAGGAAAACTGATTAAAGGTAAAATGATTTCGTATGACGGAAAGATGTATCTTGCAGCATCCACCGGACAGCTTTACAGAAACCAGTGGGGAAAATACAACGGAAATTATTATTATTTCCAGGCAAACTGTGCCGCTGCAAAAAACACTTACCAGAAGCTTGGAAATACGTGGGGAATGTGTGACAAAGCCGGAAAGTTTGTGACTGGCTGGTATGTATTCAGCAATTCCAAGAACAGAGTTGGATATCTGAACCCCAATGCGAAGGGCTTCTACAAGAACACCATTGTTACCATCGACGGAAAGCAGTATCGATTTGACAGTACCGGATATCGTGTCAATGACCGTTCCAATGAAATCAAGCGATCCAGTTATTATCTCGAGGTGGATAAGGGGAATGGTGTCATGACGGTTTATACGGACAGCAGTAAATCCATTCCGGTTCGCTCTATCCGTGTATCGGTAGGTCTTCCAAGCACCCCGACACCGAACGGAACCTTCACGATGCATCGTTCTCTGCGGTGGCAGCCGCTGATGGGACCGAGCTGGGGACAGTACGGAACGCATGTTGTCGGTGGAATCTATGTGCATTCTGTAGCCGGAGGTGCTCAGAGTTCTTATTCTCTGCCGGCCGGAGAATATGACAGACTCGGAAGTCCGGCATCTCACGGATGTATTCGTACATGTGTTGCAGATGCAAAATGGGTATTTGAAAACTGTAATGGTTCTACTGTCCGCATCTTTACCGGAGACTACATTAACGATGATGCTTTGAAAGGACCGCTGGGCAAGCCGCCTCTTACACCACGAAGAGGCTCCGGAAACTTTGATCCGACTGATCCGGAAGTGCCGTAAATGGTTCCGTGACGGGAACATTATATGAACAGAATCAAAGGCATCTCTCCATGCGGGAGGTGCCTTTGTCTCAGTCGAGGAAGACTTCCGCTTCTATAAGCGGTGAGTGATAACAAATTCATCTCAGTGGGAGTCCCTGTGTGCAAACAGATGGAGCGTAAAAATGGAGAGAAAGAAAACAATATTCAGGATGCTTGTGATGACTGCGGTATTTGGAATTCTGCTTCTCACAGTGAATATGCATTCTGCAGAAGCGGCGGTCAGCCCCAAGGCCTGGAAGAGAATTAACGGAGTCTGCTACAATGGCAGCGGTGTTGCCATTCAGGGAGCCATTACCAGGGGAATTGATGTGTCCGAATGGAATGAGCAGATTGACTGGATGAAAGTGAAGCAGTCCGATGTGGATTTTGCGTTTGTCCGGGTTGCCTATGGAAGCAGCCGTATTGATAAATATTATGATTACAATATGAAACAGGCCAATGCGGCCGGGCTTCCGGTGGGAGTATACGTTTACAGCATTGCCACGACAGAGAAGCAGGCAATTGCAGAAGCACAGCTGGCCATTCGCAAGATGAACGGCTATAAGGTTTCGTATCCGGTAGTATATGATCTGGAAGACAGCCGTATTCAGGCCCTTTCCGGAAACACCATCGTAAAGCTGGCAAAGGCTTTTTGTCAGGAAGTGAAAAAAGCCGGGTATTATCCCATGATTTACTGTAATACCAACTGGTATGACAATTATGTGGACTGGGGTCAGCTGTCAGGTTACGATGTGTGGCTTGCCCGGTACAGCGATACCAGTCTGGCACCATCCCGGAGCAGTTATCGCTATACCATCTGGCAGAGTACCTGCGGAGATGTGGGTACGACATTAAATACGACCAGGGGGCTGGTGGATGGAATCCCGAAAGACATTAATGTGGACATGAACTTCGGCTTTGTGGACTACACAAAAAAGATTACACCAAGGACGTACACAGCTGCGACCTATGTTCCCACGAGCCTTGCAGCAAACGGATGGTACAAAATAAACGGTAAGCTGTACTACTATGTGAACGGAAAAAAGGCTGCCGGTCTGAGAAAGATTGCCGGGAAATACTATTATCTTGATCCCACAACCGGAGAGCTGTATGTAAACAGGATGTTCAAACCAAAGGGCAAGAATTTCTGGTATTATGCAGGGGCACATGGTGTGATCGCACAGAACCAGTGGGTGAAATACGGGAACCGAACCTATTATATGAAGGGAAACGGGAAACCGGCGCAGGGTCTGTGTAAAATTGATAAAAAATATTATTACTTTGACCCGGCTCGTTTTTATATGTACAAAGATCAGAAAGTGCTGCGAAAGAGCGGTGATATTCTGTATTTTGGAAGTGACGGTGCATGTGTCCGAAATCGTTTCCAGAAGATTACAGAAAATGGCCGTACCTATATATACTGCTTCGGAGCAGATTACCGCGCATATAAAGGCTGGAAGAAAATGAACGGAAAGTATTACTATTTCAGCCAGGGAAATACATCCGGTGCCGGAAGAATGTTCCGGAATATGACGGTACAGAAGGCAGATGGAACAGAATTTGTATTTGATGCGAGCGGTGTACTGACCAGGATCATCCGTCCGTAAATCAAAAGAAAACAGGTGAGGCTATGCAGGAAAAAACAAAAAAGGCGTCGGTAAAAGATTATTTACTGCTGCATATTTCCATATTGATTTTTTCGTTTACATCCGTATTTACAAAAATGGCATCCAATGCATATAACAAAGGCGGAATCTGGGATATCCGTCTGTATCTGTTTTTGTTTCTGATGCTGTTTAACTGCTTCTTATATGCGCTGGTGTGGCAGAAAACCATTCAGAGATTTGAACTCAGCGTTGCGTATGCCAACAAAAGCGTATATCTGATCTGGACACAGATCTGGGCAGTTCTGATCTTTAAGGAAGTGCTGACCGTAAAAAATCTGATCGGGCTGGTAATTGTGTTTGCCGGGGTATTGGTGGTGCAGAAATATGAATAAATATATGTTGTTGATGTTTGCAGGGACATTTTTTACTGCGTTTTCCCAGCTCCTTCTGAAGCAGAGTGCGAACAGGACTTATAAAAGCTGGATTTATGAATATCTGAACTGGCGTGTGATTACGGCGTATGGGATTTTTGCAGGCGTATTGCTTCTGAATACCTATGCCTATACGCGGGTGGATATGAAATACGGAGCTGTGATTGATACCTTCAGCTATGTGTTTGTGATGATATTATCCTATTTTGTGCTGAAGGAAAAATTTTCAAAGGGAAAGCTGATCGGGAATCTCCTGATCATGACAGGTGTGTTTATTTACACGATGGGATAAAAAAGCCGGGCACATATGGGGTGCCCGGTTTTTTGCTGCCACGGGAGCGTATTTTGCGGTTCCCCGTGACTGCATCATACGTCAGGATATCATCGGTCCGTGAGGATATTCCGGCATTCTGTCAGGAAACAGAACCTCTTCGCCCTCCGGTGAGAGAACCGAGATCCGGTCAAAAATGGTCTGTGTGGCAGCATCGATGCTTTTCCGGTCCGCACCTGTCAGATAATAGCGGATCACATACGGATTTGCTCCGTGCGGAATGATTTTTTCACCTTTCCGGTAGAAAGGCCAGTATTCACGGACTTCCGGAAGGGCGGCGAGTGCGTCGGCGGCAGACTGATCATCTACGACCATACCGTTTTTTCCATGGAAGTAAAGAACGGCACAGCAGTTTTTGAAATACGGATCATGCTCCAGGAGATTCCGGCGCAGCGATTTCTCATCGTACAGATAATCCAGAAGAAGAGACTCCACGGAAAGTCCGCTGCAGTATTCCACCAGCTCATGCTCATAGCCAAAAATCCTGCCTGCCACTTCGCAGACAGAGACGGGAGCTCCGGGCTTCCAGAAAAACTGCATGGAAAGAATTCCTTCGGTCTGATGCATGTGGTCTGCCACCTTCTGCAGAACACTGCGGGCCTCCTCAAAAACGTCGTCCATCAGGCGGGAGGGATAGACATTTCTGGTACTGATCGGGATGTCTCGTCCTTCCACGGCGGTTTTTTCCCGGTCTGCAATACTCAGGACATGTACCTTCCCATCCAGAATCCATGTCATCATGTTAAATTCGTATCCGTCATGGTACTCCTCGACGAGAATTTCCTTGATATCAGAAGTCTCACAGACCTCCTGAAAACAGGAGCGGATCTCCTGTGCACTGTTCAGCACAAAGACACCGCGGGAACCGTATTTGTCAAGAGGTTTTGTGACGACCGGGAACCGGATTTCCCGAAGCTCATCATCGGTAAAATCCGGTTTCAGGGTACGGAATCTGGGGGTGGAAATTCCCAGAGAGGTAAGCATATCCTTCATTACGGCTTTGTTCCGGTAACAGGCAAGCTTTTCCGGGGTAAAATAACATTTCAGACCTGCTTTCGCGGCTATTTTTACCATACATTCGAAAAGATAGTCGGAGAAAGAAGTGGTAATGCTGTCGACCTGCTCTTTTCTGCAGATCTGAACAATTTCATCAATGTTTCCCGGAGGAATGTCATAAGATTTATCGGCGTGCTGCTTGCCGATGCTGTTTTGATAGCCGTCGATCACGATGGTGTAAATTCCGCGTGCCCGGGCCATGTCAATCAGCTGAACAAATTCCCGCAGGGAACCTAAGATCAATAGTCTTTTTTTCATTTTATATATTCTCCTGAATGATATACTAAAGTAATTTTTTCAGTGTTTCGGCAACATACCGGATGTCTTCGGCTGTGTAGCGCTGGTCGATGGGCAGCGGCATGATGTGGGAAGCATAATCCCATTCCAGCGTATCCGCAGGCAGCTCCTCGATCACGTTGTTCCAGTATGTGGGAACAAAAATATGCTGTTTTGCCAGCTCTTTTTTCAGAACTCTGGCATCCGGATGGTAAAACGGATACACAAAGGGACCATCCTCCCGGTGGAGTTTCAGCGGATTCCGGTCTTCCAGAAGCTGTGCGATGACATCATAATTTTCGTTTCTCTGTCTCATGGCAGAAGTATAGTCAATGCCGTGAAGGAGGTTCTGCGTCAGAGGGGACATCTGTTTTACCGGTTCGTCGTAAAAGGAATGGGCAGTCTCCAGCATGGAAGAATAAAAATCCGAGGCGGACTGCTCATAGCGTCCCAGTATGTGTGACATCCGGTATTTGGACTGATCCAGCGGAAGCTGATAAAAGTCATCCGGGGTTTCCGGAAGAGACAGATACGCACCGTCAGGAAGCCCAAAATACTTACGGCAGGAGTAGAGGGTTGGAATTCCCCGGGCAGGCCTTCGGAAAAAGCAGTGCGTATAATCTGCGATAATCCGATGATATTTTTCTTTCAGAGAACGGATGGTGTCATCCGGGAGCTGTCCGTAGTAATTGATCAGATAGATCCAGGCATCTGCCTCGATGGAATCCGGAAGAATCGGAGTGAAATCCTCCCGGATGGAGTACCAGAGGATCTCCAGATTCTCTGTCTGCCTGCAGGCAGAAGTGACAGAATCGCATACAAACCGGGGAAGATACAGTTTTTTTACATGCAGAGTCTGAAGGGTATAGACAAGAGCTGTCCTGCCCAAATTCAGACGGAGCAGATCCTGATGGTATTCTGCTCCGTACAAATGCTCCAGCTGAAAATAGCCGCCAATTTCTTTCATCGCCAGTTTCCTTTCCGAAATGATTAAAGCTCTTTTTTTCGAACAATATAATTAGGCATCTTCTTGGCTTCGTCCAGAACATGCATCAGATATTCGCCAATGATTCCGATTCCGAGAAGAATCAGCCCGTTATAGCCAAGGATCAGAAGAACGGTGGTGGTAAAGCCCTGTACCGACACACCGAACGCAAAGAAGCGTATCAGATAGTAGAGGGCCAGAATAATGCTCAGGAAAAAGCTGACGATACCGATATCGCGCACCACCAGAAGCGGAAATGCGGAGTTTGTGGTAATGTCATAAATCAGATCGTGGGCAAGATGGCGGAAGGTATAATTGCTGTGACCGAATTTCCGGGCATCGTGCTGTACATCCACATTGATGATCCGGTTGGATGTCTGCACCAGGAGATTTCCGATCTGAGGCAGATGGGTATCTGTGGAAAGAATCGCATCCACGATGAAACGACGCATCAGACGAAAGCTGGTGATTTCCAGATTCGGATCCTTGTGCAGCATTTTGGATGTGGCATACACGGAAATCCTGGTTCCGATGCGGCGGATCAGGTTGTGCTTCCGGCCGGCATAGCGGGCGATGATGACATCAACGTCCTCCCGTTCCTTCAGGGTGCCTATCATTTTCGGAAGTTCTTCCGGCGGATGCTGAAGGTCGTCATCCATGGTGATGACAAAATCTCCGCTGGCATAGGAAAAGCCGCACAGAAGAGCCGGATGCTGTCCGAAATTCTTTGCGAGCTGAATGATTTTTACACGGGAATCCTTTTTATGTAACTTTTCCATGACGGAAAAGGAATTGTCGCGGGAACTGTCATCCACAAGAATCAGTTCGAACTCTTCGTGAATGGTGCTTTCAAACACGTTTTTTAACCGTTCATATAATTCCTCCAGTGTGTGTTCGGAATTGTAAACCGGAACGACTACGGAATATAAACTCATGTATGATTTCCTCCTGTGTTGTGAAAATGCAGCTGCCGGCTGTGCAGCTGTAAATTTGCCTTCGGCAATGGAATTCCGGCATATGTATGCCGAAATACCTCGCAAAATTGTGGCATATGAACAGTTGCATTATAACATCTTTAAAAAATGGTGTAAACAGTTCATGAATGACAAATCTGTAAATATATGATATAATCGTTACTGTTCACATGCCACTGTGAACAGAGCGAATGAGAACTTTTAATCTGTCGAAAGACGGATTTTACAGGAAAAGAGGAGATATATGGAAAAAGAACAGAGGAAGATTCCTTTTAATAAGCCGGCTTTTACAGGAAAAGAGCTGGATTACATTAAAGATGCGGTGAATCGGGGAATGCTCTGCGGTGACGGGGAATACACAAAAAGATGTTCCGCCTGGATGAAAGAGCATTTTCATGTGAATCAGGCATTTCTGACCACCTCCTGTACCCATGCCCTGGAGATGGGAGCATATCTTTCAGAAATTCAGCCCGGCGATGAAGTGATCATGCCGTCTTTTACGTTTGTTTCCACTGCGGATGCGTTTGTGCTTCGCGGCGCAAAAATTGTGTTTGTGGACATCCGGCCGGATACCATGAATATAGACGAACAGCTGATTGAGGATGCGATCACCCCGAGGACCAAGGCAATCGTGCCGGTTCATTACGCAGGTGTGGCCTGTGAGATGGACACGATTATGGAAATAGCGAAACGGCATGATCTGAAGGTGGTGGAGGATGCGGCCCAGGGAGTCAATGCCTGGTACAAGGGGAAAGCGCTGGGAACCATCGGGGATTTCGGATGCTACAGCTTTCATGAGACAAAGAATTATACGATGGGAGAGGGCGGAGCACTGGTATTTCAGGATCCCTCCTGCCAGGAGAGGGCGGAAATTCTCCGGGAAAAAGGCACCGACCGAAGTAAATTCTTCCGTGGTCAGGTGGACAAATACCGCTGGATGGATTACGGCTCTTCCTATCTGCCCAGTGAAATGAATGCGGCATATCTGTATGCGCAGCTGGAGCAGTGCGATGAGATCAACCGCAAACGGCATCAGATATATGATTATTATCATGAAAATCTGAAAGAACTGGAAGACAGAGGCTATATTACCAGGCCGTTTATTCCGGATTATGCAGAACACAATGCACATATGTATTATCTGAAGGTGGAGAATCTGGAGGTACGCACAAGACTGCTGTCCTATATGAAGGAACAGGGAATTTACAGTGCCTTTCACTACATACCGCTCCACAGCTCTCCGGCAGGACAGAAATTCGGGCGATTCCATGGAGAAGACCGATTTACCACCAGAGAAAGTGAGCGGCTGCTGCGTCTGCCCATGTTCTACAATCTGGATATGGAAGATGTGCGGCATATTACAGAGGTTCTTCTTAAATTTCCTTTCTGAGGCTCAGCAACCGGGAGAAAACTATGAGAAATAAAATGAAAACAGAAATTCTGTCACTGCTTCTGACCGTGGTACTGCTTTTGACTGCGCAGACAACGGTCTGGGGAGTGACGGTAAATAATGGAGTGATGGGGACTGTTGAGACGGACGCTGTGCCCGGATGGCCGCAGGCGCCGGAAACGATTTCGGAAACAGCAGTACTGATAGATGCGGACACAGGTGCTGTGCTTTACGACAAGGGAATGAATGATATTCGCTATCCGGCCAGCATTACCAAGCTCATGACACTGCTTCTGGCTGTGGAAAACTGCAGTATGGACGAACCGGTGACCTTTACCGCTACAGGCCTTGCCGGAATGCTGGAGGGAACCAACATCGGCCGTAAGGAAGGCGAGATCATGACAATGGAAGCCTGTCTGTATGCCATGATCATCTGCTCTGCCAATGAGGTGGCGAAGCAGGTGGCCGAGCATGTGGCCGGCTCGGAGGCTGCGTTTGTGGATATGATGAACCGGCGGGCACAGGCCATCGGATGCCGGAATACGCATTTTGCAAATGCCAGCGGCATGCCGGATGAGAATCATTATTCCACTGCCTATGATTTCGCAAGAATCCTGAGAGAGGGACTGAACAATCCGCTGTTTGCCAGGATTGTGGGGACTCAGACTTATGAGGCGGCTGCCACAAATATGCGCAGTGCAGAGTCTTACCACACACATCTGCCGGTTCTTGCACAGGAATCACCCTGGTATTATGAGGGATGTATCGGCGGCAAAACCGGGTTTACGATGGCAGCGCTGAATACGGTGGCTGCTGCGGCGACGCGGGATGGAATGACTTATATTGCGGTAACGATGCGGGATACAGAGCTCAGTTTCAACTGTGCGGATCTTACCGTGCTCTGGAACTACGGATTTGGCAGCTTTGAAAAAATTTCAGTGGGAAACGGCACCGCAGTGGTTCCGAAGGGAACGAAGGCATCGGATCTGACGATCGAACCGAAGGAGGTGGGAGGTCTGAAGGCAGAAGCCTACTATTATTCGGATCACTATGTGGGAAAGGGAATCGTGCCGGATCCGACGCCCACACCAGAGCCGACTGCCACACCACAGCCTGCTCCGGAAGAGGAACAGACTTCTTCCCGGCAGGAGACAGAAGCAGTCGGGGGAGCCCTGACAGAGAAAGGACAGCAGCCGGTGCATGGATTCTTGTCGTCCCTGTCGGAACTGTCCGATCTGGCGAAGCTTCTTCTGGCGATTATGGCAGGAATGACGGTGCTTCTGATCATCCTGATCATCGCGTTGGTGGTGAAGGAAAGAAAACACAAATAAGAAAAAAATCATAAACAGGGAAAAGAGGAAAACGATTATGGGAAAGATTAAAGTGACATCCTGCGGGGATATTGACGGCCTGAAGGTGGTAGAGCCTACCGTATTTGGTGATTCCAGAGGATATTTTATGGAAACCTATAATTATAATGATTTTAAAGAGGCGGGAATTGACGTGACGTTTGTGCAGGACAATCAGTCCAGTTCCTCCCGCGGCGTGCTGCGCGGACTTCATTTTCAGATTCAGTATCCGCAGGACAAGCTGGTACGTGTCGTCAGCGGAGAGGTATTTGATGTGGCAGTGGATCTCAGAGAGGGCTCCCCTACCTTCGGAAAGTGGTACGGTGTGATCCTTTCTGCAGAAAATAAGAAACAGTTTTTCATTCCGAAGGGATTTGCGCATGGATTTGTGGTGCTTTCGGAGATGGCGGAATTTGTCTACAAATGTTCCGATTTCTATCATCCCAATGATGAAGGCGGGCTGATGTGGAACGACCCGGATATCGGAGTGGAATGGCCGATTCCGGAGGGAATGAAGCTGATCCAGTCGGAAAAGGATCAGAAATGGGGAAGCTTCAGAGAATATTGCGGGAAATAAACAGGAGCGTAGAAATTGAAAAAACAGGAATGGCTGCCAAAGGAGGTTTACCGAAACCGAAAGCTGGTGCTTTCTCTGGCAAAAAATGATTTTAAAACAAAATATGCGGGCTCTTATTTCGGGACGATCTGGGCATTCGTTCAGCCCATCGTCACGATCTGTGTGTACTGGTTTGTGTTTGGTCTTGCCCTGCGGGGAGGATCGGAACGGGAGGTTCCGTTTGTGCTGTGGCTGGTCGCCGGACTGGTGCCATGGTTCTTTCTTCAGGAAGGACTGATGGGAGGAACCAGTGCCATGCTGGAATATAATTATCTGGTAAAAAAGGTGGTATTCAATATCCGGGTTCTCCCGGTGGTAAAGCTGCTGTCTGCACTGATCGTCCATGGATTTTTTATCCTGATCATTGTTTTTCTGTATGCTGTTATGGGATATTTCCCCACACCGTACTATCTGCAGATGATTTATTACAGTTTTTGTCTTTTTATGCTCATTCTCGGTATGACTTATCTTACCAGCTCTGTGGTGGTATTTTTCAGAGATCTGGGACAGATCATCAATATCTGTCTGCAGGTAGGGATCTGGATGACCCCGATCATGTGGGATTTTGCGGATCTGGGAATTTCGGGAACGCTGAAGACAATTCTTCAGCTGAATCCCATGTTTTATATCGTACAGGGATATCGTGAATCCCTGATCAGCAGGGTGGGATTTTGGGAACACCCTGTTCTCACTTTATATTTCTGGGTCCTGACGGCTGTGATTTTTCTGTTTGGAACCAGGATGTTCCGGAAACTGCAGGTGCATTTTGCAGACGTACTCTGACGGACATTTCTGTCTTATGGGCGCTGTCCGGGACTTTTACAGTAAGAAAGGCGAAGTAAGATGAGTGACGTTGCGATTCAAGTAGATCATGTGACAAAAATTTACCGGCTTTATAACAAACCCACAGACCGGCTCCGGGAAACACTCGGACTGAAGGTTCCGGTGAAGGAGCATTATGCCCTGAATGACGTGAGCTTTCAGGTGAAAAAGGGAGAGACCGTTGGAATTATCGGGACGAACGGCTCCGGAAAATCCACGATTCTGAAGATCATTACCGGTGTGCTGAACCCCACCGGAGGAAATCTGCAGGTAGATGGAAGGATCTCCGCTCTTCTGGAGCTGGGGGCCGGCTTTAATATGGAATATACAGGCATTGAGAATGTGTATCTGAATGGTACCATGATGGGATTTTCCCGGGAGGAAATCGATGCAAAGCTGGACAGCATTCTGGAGTTTGCGGACATCGGGGATTTTGTTTACCAGCCGGTGAAATCCTATTCCAGCGGTATGTTTGTGCGTCTGGCATTTGCAGTGGCCATCAATATTGATCCGGAAATTCTGATCGTGGATGAGGCACTGTCTGTGGGAGACGTATTTTTTCAGGCGAAATGCTACCGGAAATTTGATGAATTCAAGGAGCAGGGAAGGACCATCCTGTTTGTCAGCCACGATCTGGGAAGCATCTCCAGATACTGCGACAGAGTGATTCTGCTGAATCAGGGAGTGAAAATGGATGAGGGATCTCCGAAGGAGATGGTGGATCTGTATAAAAAGGTTCTGGTCCACCAGGAAAACCAGAAACCGGAGGGCGCTTCCAGGGCATCGGAGGAGAAAAAGGAAACCAGGTGGAAAAAGCCCTTTGAGGTGAATCCCAATGCCATTGAGTACGGGACAAAGGTTGCCCGGATACAGGATTATATCATTCTGGACAAGGATGGGCTGGAGACAAATACCATTGAGAAATTTACGGATTTCACGATCAAGATGCGGGTGAAATTTTACGAGGATGTACAGGATCCCATCTATGCATTTACCGTGAAAAATCTGCAGGGCACGGAAATCACCGGAACGAATACCATGTTTGAAAAGATGGCAGTAAAGCCGCAGAAAAAGGGAAATGTTCAGGAGATTTCCTTTACGCAGAATATGAATCTTCAGGGCGGAGAATATCTGCTGTCCCTGGGATGTACCGGATATCATGACGGAGATTTTGACGTGTATCACAGGCTGTACGATGTGTGCAGTATTATCGTGGTGGCGGATAAAAATACCGTCGGATTTTATGACATGAATTCCCGTATAGAAGTCAGAGATGACTGAGAAAGGAACGGATTATGAGTAAGCTAACAGGCAAGGTGACCCTGGATGATACCTACTATCCGGGGGAAGATCTTTACACAGACGGTGAGGTGGAGGATGAACTTCTGGAAATTGTGACAAATTATCCGGAAAGTGCGTATAATCAGGTGATTGCGCAGAAAAAAGACTGGGCAATTCTCTATCATCTTTCCCATATCCGGGGAAATATTGTGGAATGGCTGCCCATCACCAAAGACGATACCGTGCTGGAAATCGGCTCCGGGTGCGGAGCCGTGACCGGAACGCTGAGCGATAAGGCGAAGAAAGTGGACTGTATCGAGCTTTCCATGAAGCGTAGTCTGATCAATGCGAACCGGAACCGGGAGCGGGACAACATTACCATAAAGCTTGGGAATTTTCAGACGGTGGAAGAAAATCTTACGCAGCAGTATGACTGGATCACGCTGATCGGTGTGTTTGAGTACGCGCAGGGATATATTCAGTCTGATGCGCCGTATCATGATTTTCTGAAAAAGGCAGCATCTCATCTCAGACCGGGCGGACATCTGGTGGTTGCCATCGAAAACCGGCTGGGACTGAAGTATTTTGCCGGATGTACGGAGGATCATACCGGAGGTCTGTTTGAGGGGATCGAGGGATATCGGAATACAAAAGGAATCCGGACCTTTTCCAGACCGGAGCTGGAAAAAATCATGGAGGAGACCGGTGTTTCGGAATATGAATTCTACTATCCCTATCCGGATTACAAGCTTCCTCTGAGCATTTATTCGGACGCCTATCTCCCGAAGCTGGGGGAACTGCGTACCAATAAAAACAATTTTGACAGGAAACGTCTGCAGGTGTTTGACGAATCGCAGGCTTTTGACGGAATCATCGAGAGCGGGCTGTTTCCGCAGTTTTCGAATTCCTTTCTTGTAATCATGAAATGGGGTGACAATGATGAATAAGATTGTCTTTACCAAATATTCCAACGAGCGTGCAAAGGCATATGCCCTGCGTACCGATATCGTGGATGGCCCGGGAGGCCGTCTGGTGTGCAAGAAGGCCATGTACCCGCAGGGAATCTCCCATATCCGCAGTATTGCGCATTTTTATGAGGAACTGTCCCGGATCTACCGGAATACCGGGATTCGAATGAACCGGTGTGAGCAAAAGGAAGATGAGGTCAGACTGGAATACCTGGAAGGAGAAACGCTGGAAAATATCCTGGACGGATATCTTCTGGAGGAAAAGCATGACCTTCTGATCCATACCCTGTTTTCATATCTGGATGAGGTGAAAAAGGGCTTTACCCGGGAGAAGTTTGTGGTGACGGCGCAGTTTGAAGAAGTGTTTGGCCCGGTTTCTCTTCCGGAAGGACTGCTCTGTGCAGACACGGCGGATATTGATATGGTACTGAATAATGTGCTGGTGAATGATGGATGGACACTGATCGATTATGAATGGTCCTTTGACTTTCCGATTCCGTATCACTTCGTAGTATTCCGGATACTGAATTATTATCTGCATGGGAGCAGCACGCGTTCCTGTCTGATTCCGTATGATCTGATGGGAAAGGCCGGTCTGACGCAGGAGGAAGTGGAAGTGTACCGGCAGATGGAGGAACATTTTCAGAAGGTTTATGTCCTTACGGATCCGGAAGAGCAGCAGCGTCACGTTCCGGTCCGTTTTCTGTATGACGATATCACACCGGGAATTCTGGATGTGAGAGAGCTTGGCTTCCAGGCACTTGACCGCAGAGGAATGCATCTGGTACAGCTTTACCAGGCTCCGGATATGGGGTTCTCAGAGGAAAAATCGGAAAAACGTTCTCCCGGAGAAACAGGGTGTTTTCAGGGAACCTTCCGGGCAGAGGAACAGACGCAGTATGTGCGGCTGGATCCTGCGTCTGCCTGCTGTGTGGTCCGTCATCTGAGCGTGATCTGGGGAACAGAGCTTTGTGTGATACAGACAAACGGTTACCGCATGGAGGATGGGGGATGGCTGTTTGTCAGCGAGGATCCGCAGATGCTTTTTGCCAGACCGGAAGGAGCAGACGCGCAGATACAGGTGCAGTTTTCCATCGAATATCTCACGGCAGAGGAAGCACTCCGGCAGGCAGAGATTGTCATGGGAGAACTGCAGAGACAGAAAAATGAAATGAACATACAACTGGAAAACAGACAGCTTCAGATACAGCAGATGGAAAATACAAAGATCTGGAAGGCTTATCGGAAGCTGAAGAAAGGTTGAGCAATGGGGGAACTTGCTTTCAGCATAGACATTACATGGTATGATCTGAAAAAAGAGGACAGCTTCTTTGTGGAAGGCTGGGCGGCGGCACCCCAGGCAGAGCCGGTGCGTATTTTTGCCAGAAGCAAAGACCGGATTCTGGAATGCGATGTCTGCTGGAAGGATCGTCCGGACATTTGCGAGGTGCGAAAAGATCTCAGGCTGCCTGCAAAGCCGGGATTTACACTTCGTCTTCCGGGCGTATCCGGCTGGATCCGCAACCCGGAAGGCATAGAGATTTTCGGAGAGTACAAAGAAAACGTATGTCTTTTGCAGAAGTTTTCTGCGGAAAAGCTCCGTGCCTGTGTGGCAGACTGCACCATTCTGTATGAGGTGGATATCGTACAGTTCCTGGGAACCGAACTGCAGCTGCAGGGCTGGTTTGTGGATCAGTGTCAGGTGGACCGGATCCGTATTCTGGATGGAGCCGGAAGGGAGATCCCGGCGGATGTGCGCAGAATCTCACGCCAGGATGTGCAGGACCGTTACGGGGAGTATACCGGACCGGACGGACGGGCCGGATTTGTGATCCGTGTGGCAAAGAAGGATATGACAGACCGGTATGTGCGGGTATGCTTCTGCAGCAGGGATGTGCAGAAGGAGTACAAAGTGGATATGCGCCGGATGGAACGGAATCTGACGCAGCGGGGACGGATGTTAAATGTTCTCGGACCGGATAAATGGAAAGAAAATCTGGAATTCATCCGTGAGAACGGCTTCATACGGTTTCGGGAGCATATACGGGAGGAAATTTATCTGGGAATGGCTCCGTACAGCGACTGGGTAAAACGTCACAGACTTACTCCGTCTCAGGTGGAGCAGCAGAAAAGGAATTCTTTTTCTTTCCGGCCGAAGATCAGCATTGTGATTCCTCTGTATGAGACACCGGAAAAATATCTGAAGGAGATGCTGGATTCCATCGTAAAGCAGACGTATGCCAACTGGGAGCTCTGTCTGGCAGACGGAAGTCCCACGGATCGTCTGGGCAGATTTGTCTCGGCGCGCTTCCGGAAGGATCCGAGAATTTTGTACCGCCATCTGGAAGAAAACCGGGGGATTTCCGGAAATACCAATGCGGCTGTGCAGATGGCGTCCGGGGATTATATCATGCTCTGTGATCATGACGATCTGGTGGAACAGGGTGCACTCTACGAAATTGTGAAGGCACTGAACGAGGATCCTGGTCTGGATATCCTGTATACAGATGAAGATAAAATTTCCATGGACGGAAAAAGTTATTTTGAGCCGAATTTCAAGACAGACTTCAATCCGTTCATGCTGGAGAGCAATAACTATATCTGCCACATTTTTGTGGTCCGGAAAACGATTATGGACCGGATCGGGGGCTTCCGGAAGGAATTTGACGGGGCGCAGGATTTTGACCTGATCCTTCGATGCTGGGAAGCCGCACAGGAAGGAAAAATCTGTCATATTCCCAAAGTACTGTATCACTGGAGGTCCCACCCCAATTCCACAGCCACAAATCCGGAAAGCAAGCGCTATGCCTATGAGGCCGGTGCCAGGGCTCTGGATGAGCATTTTGCGAGAATCGGAACGCCGGCCAGGGCAGAGATCACCAAGAATCTGGGATTTTATCGGATTCATCGTGAAATATTGGGGGATCCGCCGGTGTCTGTTATCATTCCGAACAAGGATCATGTGGAGGACCTGGAGAAATGTCTTCGCTCGGTTTATGAGAAATCCACATACCGGAACTTTGAGGTTCTGATCGTGGAAAACAACAGTACAGAGGACGGAACCTTTGCTTTCTACGAAAAGCTTTCCGGGAGATATGAAAACTGCCGGGTACTTTTCTGGGAAGGGGAGTTCAACTATGCGGCGATCAATAATTATGCGGCGCAGAAAGCAGCCGGAGAATATCTGCTGTTTCTGAACAATGATGTGGAAGTGATATCAGAGAACTGGATGGAGGAAATGCTGGGAATCTGTCAGCTTCCGCAGGTCGGTGCGGTGGGCGCAAAGCTGTATTATCCGGACAAAACCATTCAGCATGCGGGGATTGTCATCGGGATGGGCGGACTGGCCGGCCATATGCTCACAGGAACCTTCGGTTATGTCGGAAGAAGCACCATGCCGCAGAATCTGTCGGCGGTGACAGCTGCCTGTATGATGGTTCCGGCGGCGGCCTTCCGTGAGGTGGAAGGCTTTGATGAGAAGTTCCGGGTGGCCTACAACGATGTGGATCTTTGCATGAAGCTGACGGAAAAAAAATATCAGATTGTCTTTACACCCTATGCGGAGCTGTATCATTATGAATCCAGATCCAGAGGTCCGGAGGACACCGAACAGAAACTAAGACGGCTGAACAGTGAGGCCGAACGGTTCCGGGAAAAATGGCCGGAAGTTCTGGAAAAAGGAGATCCGTATTACAATCCGAATCTGTCCCTGGAGGACGGAAGCGGCAGTCTGAAAGAGGAACGGAGAAAATAGATATGAAGAATCAGGGATTTGTTGTAAAAAATGATCGTTTTCATCTGGAAAATACCAGCCGGTATATTCTGGATGGATGGATCGTACCGGGAACAAAGATCGAGGCCTTTCTGGATCAGAAGCCATTACAGACCGAAGTAGAGCAGCTGACAGACCGGATCAGTGAAAAGGAGCAGGGTGCGGAGGCCGTTCTGTATATCATGGTGCCGGAGGATACTTCCGGGGCAAAGACCTTAAAGGTGTATGCCCGGAATACAGGCAGGCATCTCTGTTTCCGCATTCCGGTGAAGGACATGGAGGAGAAGCGGAAGGGTATCCGCTGCTTTATCGACAGTGTATATCTGAACCGTCAGGATGATGTCTGTAAGATCCAGGGCTGGTGTATCGGAAAGGAACCGGTGAAAATGGTTCTGACCGACAAAAATCATGAGAAAATTGAATGTGAGATCGAGCGGTTCAACCGCAAGGATGTGGCGGTTCTTTATTCGGAAGCAGAGCTGGATCCTCACTGCGGCTTTTTTGCGGAGCTGCATCCCATCCCCAGGGACTGTTTTTATCTTTTGATGAAATGCGGGGAGGAAAAGCTGGTAAAAACCGTTCAGACGGCTCCGGCAGCACACCTGAAGGAGCTTGTGGGAAGGCAGGCAGAGAAGGGAATCGATTATCTGCGCTATAACGGAATGCTTTCTTTTGCACAGAAGAGCTTCCGGAAGGTTTTTAATCTGAAAAACCGCTCGGTTGTATACAGCAAATGGCTGCAGAAGCACATTCCCTCTGAGAAGGAGCTGGCACAGCAGAGAAAGCAGACTTTTGCAAAAATGCCCAAAATCAGTATCGTGGTGCCGTTATATAAAACACCGGAAAAATATCTGGATGAGCTGGTGGATTCCATCCGCAGACAGAGCTATGAGAACTGGGAGCTCTGCCTTTCCGACGGAAGCGGACCGGATTCTCCTCTGGATGCTCTTCTGGAGAAATATCAGGCCATGGACTGCCGGATCAAGGTGGTAAGAAATGATCAGCCGCTGCATATTTCCGAAAACACCAATGCGGCCATCGGAATTGCCACAGGGGATTATATTGCGTTTGCGGATCACGATGACCTGCTGGCGCCCAATGCCATGTATGAAGTGGCAAAGGCCGTAAATGAAAAAGATGCCCCCGACGTGATGTATTCCGATGAGGATAAGGTATCCGTGGGCGGAAAGCATATGCATCATAATATGAAACCGGATTTTAACATTGATCTGCTTCGGACGGTAAATTATATCTGTCACCTGTTTGTGGTGAAGGCAGAGATGATTCAGCGGGTAGGCATGCTCCGGCCGGAATTTGACGGCGCCCAGGATTATGACTTTATTTTCCGGTGCGTGGAAGCGACAGACAGGATCTGTCATATTCCGAAGGTGCTTTATCACTGGAGATTTTTTGAGGGATCCACGGCGGAAAATCCGCAGAGTAAGCTGTATGCCTTCGAGGCAGGACGCCGGGCCATCGAGGCACATTACGAGCGAGTGGGAATCAAGGCAAAGGTTCTGGACGGAGAATACCTGGGACTGTACCGGACGAAATACATTCGGGATTACGATCCGCTGGTTTCCATTATCATCCCCAACAAGGACCATATTCCGGACCTGGAACGCTGTATGAAATCCATAGATGAGCATTCCACCTATCGGAACTATGAATACATTATTGTGGAAAACAACAGCGAGCAGGAAGAGACCTTCGCATATTATAAAAAACTGGAGGCGGAGAAACCCAACGTGCGCGTGGTATACTGGGATCGTGAGTTCAACTATTCCGCTATCAACAATTTTGGAGAGACCTTTGCGAGAGGAGAGTATCTGCTCCTTCTGAACAATGATATTGAAGCCATCAACGATGACTGGATGGAAGAGATGCTTGGCTACTGCATGCGGGACGACGTGGGCATTGTGGGTGCAAGACTGTATTACGATGACGATACGATTCAGCATGCCGGTGTGGTGATCGGCTTCGGCGGCATTGCAGGACATTGTTTCGTACAGCAGAAGCGTGGCTATACCGGCTACTGTCACAGAATCATCTGCGCGCAGGATTACAGCGCGGTGACGGCAGCCTGCATGATGGTGAAAAAGTCCGTATTTGAAGAAGTGGGCGGTCTGACAGAGGAACTGGCTGTCGCCTTTAATGATATTGATTTCTGTCTGAAGGTGAGAAAAACCGGAAAGCTGGTGGTATACAATCCGTATGCGGAGCTGTATCACTATGAATCCAAATCCAGAGGGCTGGAGGATACGCCGGAGAAGGTTGCCCGGTTTAACCGGGAGATTGCTGTTTTTGAAAAGCGATGGCCGGAGATTTTGAGGGACGGTGATCCGTATTACAGTCCGAACCTGACGCTGGAGAGCCAGGATTTCTCGCTGCGCAGAATATAGGACACAGGATTCAGGACGAACACACGTGAGACCTGGATTCAAAGCGAACACACGTGAGAGTTACAGAAGTGGAAGCCTTCTTCGACTGAGATAAAAAGGAGCTGTGGATGAATGACAGGTAAGATGACAAAAAATGAGAAAATTCTTCAGTGGGTATTTGTGGTTCTTGCATTTGCCATTATGCTGGTCTGGGTGCTGGTTCCCAGGAAGTTTTCCGGACCGGATGAGCCTATGCGCTACAAAGTAGTGCAGTACCTGGTAGAGCATCCGGGAAAGCTGCCCCACGGTACCGATGAGGCGGTGCGGGATGAAATCTGGGGAATTTCCTATGCTTTTTTTCCGATTCTGTCCTACATGGTATCAGCCGTATTTGCAGCCATTGCCGGGTGCTTTACGGGTAACTGGGTGATCATACTGAAGGCTGCCAGAATGGCAGATGTCCTCTTTATCACGTTGATGGCATACGTGGTGATCCGCATTGCCTGCAGGTTGTTCGAGGGAGAGAAGCGCTGGCTGTTCAGTGCCATGGTAGTCTTTTTGCCGGAGGTTCTGTTTATGGGGACCTATGTGAATACCGATTCCCTGGCGCTTCTGGCTTCGGCAGTGATCATTCTTGCCTGGGTGCGTTATCTGGATGAAGGATGGACCTGGAAAAACTGTATGCTTCTGGCGGTCGGGATGGGCGTCTGTCTTTTGTCCTACTATAACGCGTACGGATGGGTTCTGTGGAGCTTTTTCTTCTTTGTTGCGACATGTCTGCTCTGCTCGTCTGCACCGCTGAAGGAACGCTGGAAATTCATGATGAGCCGTGGGATGGGAATTGCAGGCGTGACGCTGGGCATTGCCGGATGGTGGTTTGTCCGGAATATGATCATTTATGACGGAGATATTCTGGCGAGAAAGGCGTGCAATGCCTGTGGAGAAAAATATGCCTGGGAGGCCTACAAACCTTCGGTGCATCCCACACCGGCCAGCTCCGGCTGGAATATTCTGGATCTTTTTATCTACCAGGATCCGGGATGGCCGCACAACTGGATTTCCATGGTCCTTGTCAGCTTCATCGGTACCTTTGGTTTCTTTCACATTTTTATGAATGAGACGGTGAGCAAGATCTACCTTCTGTTTCTGGGCGTCGGATTTGTCGGAATGCTTCTGACGCTTCGAAGCTTTTACTGGAAAAAACAGGAAGTGAATGTTGTGCTGGCAGGAGAAGGAAAAAGCATGGTCCGGATCAAGACGATCCGTACACGGCGTGAATGGAGCAAAAAAGGAATTTTTCATCTGGCTATGCTGGCAGGGATGATCACACCGGTGGTTCTTCTGATCGAATATGCCTTTTACAGTGACAATCAGGCGCAGGGAAGATACATGCTTTCTGCGGTCTTTCCCATTATGTATTTTGTGACGATGGGATATGACTGTCTGCTGAAGCGATTTGTAAAAAATGAAAAGCTGCATCGGTGGTTCTATATTACTGCTGCAGGGGCGTGGGTTCTGGGGGCAGTTCTGAATCTGCTGCTGATCATTGTTCCTGTATATACAAAATAGTAGAGGCTTCTCGTCTGTACGGCGGGGAGCTTTTTGCAATCCGAATAGAAAAGAGATTGATATACTCTTGACAAAGTGCCGGATTTTTTTTATACTTAAAAAAACCACTTTTTAAATCACTTTTTCAAACTGGAAAAAGGAGATTAATATGAAAGAAAAATATACGATCGGACTGGATTACGGAACGCTTTCCGGACGCGGAATATTAGTGAGATGCAGCGACGGAAAGATTCTCGCAGGTGCAGTGAAGGAATACTCCCATGGAGTGATGGATCAGGTACTGCCGGACGGCACGACGAAGCTGCCTCCTGCGTGGGCGCTGGAATATCCGGCAGATTATCTGGAGGTTTTGCGTGAAGTGGTACCGGCCATTATGAAAGCCGGCAAAGTGGATAAAGAAGATGTGATTGGTATCGGTATTGATTTTACATCCTGTACCATGCTTCCCATCGACAAAGATGCAGTACCGCTGTGCGAGAAAGAAGCATATAAAAACAGACGGAATGCGTATGCAAAGCTCTGGAAGCATCATGGTGCACAGGCACAGGCGGATAAAATCAATGCGTATCTGGAAGAAAACGGCATGACATCGCTTCCAAGATTCGGAGGAAAAATCTCACCGGAGCTTCTGGCCCCGAAGGTGATGGAAATTCTGGAGGAAGATCCTGAGATTTATGAACAGGCGGATGAGATTCTGGAGGCAGGAGACTGGCTGACCAGAATTCTTACCGGTTCACACAAAAGAAGTGTTTCCATGGCCGGCTACAAAGCCTGGTGGAATCAGGAGGAAGGTTATCCTGCGGAAGAATTTTTCCGTGCGCTGGAGCCATCCATGGAACATTTTGTTTCGGAAAAGCTTCCGGGAGAGATCTGCGGGATCGGGGAGGCAATCGGTACGCTCTCGGCAGAATGGGCACAGAAGCTGGGTCTTTCCGAGGGAATTCCGGTAGCTTCTGCCGTGATCGATTCCCATGCGGGTGTGCCCGGCAGCGGGGTGCAGAACGAATCCCAGATGATGCTGGTGCTGGGAACCTCCAGTGTAATTGTGGGTCTTGGCAAACAGCCTTATGCGGAGAAAGGAATCTGCGGAGCTGTTCGGGATGCCATTGTTCCGGGGTATTATGCGCTGGAATCCGGTCTTGCCTGTGTGGGAGATCTTTTCGGATGGTATGTGGATCATATGGTTCCGGCTACTTATGAGAGAGAAGCACGGGAAGAAGGCAGCAATATTCATCAGCTGCTCAGCCGGAAGGCGGCGGAATTGAAGCCGGGTGAAAGCGGACTGCTGGCACTGGACTGGTGGAACGGAAATAAAACGCCTTATGTGAATGCCAATCTGAAAGGTACGCTTCTGGGAATGACAATGACCACGAGACCGGAGGAAATCTATCGGGCGCTGATCGAGGCGACGGCGTTCGGAACCAGGACGATTGTGGAACTGTATGAAAAAAACGGTCTTAAGGCGGAGGAAATGATCGTCAGCGGAGGGATCGCTTTGAAAAATCCCATGCTGATGCAGATTTATGCAGATGTTTTGGGAAAAGAACTGAAAATTGCGGATTGTGATCAGGCCGCAGCGCTTGGATCGGCAATCTATGCAGCGTTGGCGGCAGGAGCCGCAAAGGGCGGCTATGATTCCTATGAAGAAGCTGTAAAACAGATGAGTAAAGTAAAAGAGCATACGTATGTACCGGATATGGCTGCAAAGAAAACCTACGATTCTTTGTACCGGCTGTATCAGGAACTGGGAAGTGTGCTGGGCGGCAGCAGGGGAATCATGGAAAAGCTGCAGAAGGTATAGAATGTCCGGAAGGGAATTGTCATGGGGCTCAGCAGTATCGAAGTAAAAAAAGCAAACAAGAACAGTGTTCTGCGTTATATTCTGACGACAGAGCAATTCTCAAAGAACAGTGTGGCACAGGTCCTCGATCTGAGTGTGCCAACCGTAACGCAGGCGCTGCGGGAACTGCAGCATATCGGTTTTGTGAAAGAAGCCGGGATGCTGGAATCCATCGGCGGCAGAAAGGCCATGGGCTTTCGGTGTGTGAAGGACTACCGGGTGGCAGTGGGCGTGGATATTACGCGGAATCATGTGAATGTTGTGATCGTCAATCTTGCCCTGGAGACCTTGTATTACAGAAGGGTCAATGTGTGCATCAAGGACGAAGCCACATATGGTGAGCTGAAAAAAGTGATCGAAAATGCCATTTCCGAAAGCGGAGTTGACAGGGAAAAAATTCTGGGTCTGGGGATATCGATCCCGGCAATTCCGGATGGGGAAGGACGCAGGATTACGCATATTCATGAACAGATGCTGGGCTGCAGAAATCTGGATCAGGTTGTGGGAACATGGTTTCCGTATCCGGTGATTTTCGGCAACGATGCAGACAATGCCGGCAGGGCAGAGCTTCACTGTCAGAAAGTGGAGAAGGATGCGGTATTTTTCTTCGTCAGTCCCTCGGTGGGCGGTGCGCTGATCCATGACGGAGAAATCCGGCGCGGACGACAGTATCGTGCCGGTGAATTTGGCCATATGATTTTGTATCCGGGAGGAAAGCCCTGCTACTGCGGCCGGATCGGCTGTGTGGATCCCTACTGCAACACGAATGTGCTGTCCGATTATACCGATGGCAGCCTGGATGTGTTCTTCCGGGAACTGAAAGAGGGAAATGAGAAATTCCGGAAAATCTGGGAGGAGTATCTGGATTACATTGCGCTGGCGATTCACAATCTGCTGGCGGCATTCGACAGTAATATCATTATCGGGGGATACCTGGGACAGCATATCGGGCCATATATGGGAGAACTGAAATCCAGGATCAAGCGTATGGATCCTTATCTGAAGGACGATGAGTTTGTCCGTCCGGCCTCCCTGAAATATGAGGCATCTGCCATTGGAGTTGCATCTGTGTTTGTGGAGGACTTTTTAAACCAGATTTAATAAGTTGGACACAATGAATAAAAAGATTCTGAATGTTTTGTGGTATATTAACAAAATGTTCAGAATCTTGTTTTTTGTGTTGACATTTGAAGAGGATAAAGCTATAAGTGAAGTCACTTAATAAAACTAATTTAAAAAGTGAATAAAAAAGTGAATGCGAAAGTGGTTTAAGAAAAAGGAGGATATCGGCGTGGAGCTTATGAAATGTGCGGTTTTCGAAGGAAAACGCGATATACAGATCCGAACGCGTGAGATTCCGGTACCGGGACCGAAGGAAGTGCTGATAAAGGTTATGGCCTGCGGCATATGCGGCTCGGATGTACATATTTTCGAAGGTGACCAGGGATCCACGTCCACGGTACCGCCTCAGGTGCAGGGGCATGAGTTTTCCGGAATCGTCACTGCAGTGGGACAGGAAGTACAGAACTGCAGGATCGGTGACAGGGTATGTGTGGATCCGGCAGATAACTGCAATGAATGCTACTATTGTGCATCCGGCATGATGGGACACTGCGAAAACATGGGTGCCATCGGAACCAACATTGACGGAGGCTTTTCCCAGTACTGTAAGGTACCGGCCCGGCTGGTTCATCACCTGGAAGATCATGTGACTTATATTCAGGGAGCTATGGCAGAGCCTCTTGCCTGCTGTATCAACGGTGCAGACCGAAGTGATATCAAGGTGGGGGACAATGTGGTTGTTTACGGAGGCGGCATGATCGGTCTTCTGCTTCTGCAGCTGGCACAGCTGAAGGGGGCAAGCAGGGTGGTTCTTGTGGAACCGGTGGAAAGCAAACGACAGGTGGCAGAGAAGCTGGGAGCAAGCTTTACCATCAATCCCATGGAGCAGAATGTGAAAGACGTACTGGCAGAAAAAGGAATCGATCATGTGCAGGTCGTGATAGAGACCTGTGGTCTGAAGAAAACATCCGAGGAAGCAATGGAGATTGTGGACCGGAGAGGAACGGTTCTGCTGTTTGCGGTGACCGGTGTGGAATCTGCGATTGATCTGAAAACATATAAGCTGTTTCAGAAGGAACTGACGGTGAAAGGATCTTACTGTAGTCCCTACGATATGGGACGGGCAGTGGAGCTGATTAATTCCGGACGGATCGATGTAACTTCCATGCTGGCAGGCAAACGTCCGCTGGAGGATCTGGCAGAAATTCTGGCCAGCCCGGCAGAGAGAGCAAAAGGAAAATGGGTGATTCTCCCCAATGGAGAAACCGACTGAGTCAAAGAGGAATTTTACAGCAGATGCTGTAAAAAATAAATCAATTATCTTTAAGGAGGAAGAAAGATGAAACGTAAAGTATTGGCAGGTTTTTTAGCAGCAGCAATGACAGTGAGCATGACAGGTGCAGCAACCGTATTTGCCGGTGAAGAGGCAGAAGGCGGTCTGAAAATCGGTTTTGCAGTTCAGACACTGAGCAATCAGGTTTGGGCACAGCAGGCAGAGCAGATCCAGGCAGATGCAGAGGCAGACGGAAATGAAGTGACCGTTGTTGACTGTAACGGAAATGCAAACACACAGCTGAACCAGCTGGAAAACTTTGTGACATCCGGTGTGGATGCCATCATCGTGAACCCGGTAGACCCGGAAGCAATCGAAGAGGTTTGCAAGGAAGCCCGCGAAGCAGGTATCGTAGTTATGTCCTGGGATGAGGAAATGGAAAACTCTGACGTGAACTGGCTGATCGAGAACTATGATCTCGGTGCAGAAATCGGAACACAGGCAGCAAACTGGATCAATGAGAAATTCGAAGACGGAAAATGTGAAGTTGTTGTTCTGGGATATCCGCAGACACCAATCCTTCTGGATAGAGAGAACGGTATTGTGGACAAACTGACAGAACTGGCACCGAATGCTGAGATCGTTGCAAATCAGCCGGCCATTGACACCACAGAGGGTCTGAACGCTATGGAAACAATTCTTCAGGCACATCCGGATGTAAAAGCGGTATGCTGTATCGGCGGTGGCGGAGCTGCAGGTGCAAACGAAGCTCTGAAGGGTGCTTACGGAAGTGAAATTCCGGATGATGTTGGAATCTTCTCCACAGACCTTACTGAGGAAACCATCGCTTCCATGCAGAACGGCGAGTTTAACAAAGTATGTGTTGCCATCACAGGAAATGCATATGTTTGCGGCGATGCAGCTTACAAACTTGCAGTTGCTACTGTAAAAGGGGAAAACACAGAGAAAAATGTTTACAGAGATCTGATCCCTGTAACAGCTGACAATCTGGAAGAAATGATTGCTGAATAAGAAATGATATTGGTGTGCGCCGGATCCTGTATCTGGCGCACATTCTGAAAAAGATGAGTGATCTGTAAAATGTGAACCGGTTGATTGGGAAGGAATACGATATGGGTGAAGTTGACAATATTCTGGAATTAAGACATATTTCAAAATACTATCCCGGTGTAACTGCGCTGAATGATGTGTCTCTGAGCGTAAGACGGGGAGAGATTCATGCGCTGGTAGGTGAAAACGGAGCCGGAAAATCCACGCTGATCAAAACCTGCAGTGGTGCGATTGAACCTTCCAAAGGGGAAATCGTGATAAATGGAAAAAGTTTTTCCAGTATGACACCGAAATTATCCGAGACAAACGGCATCGGTGTTATTTATCAGGAATTTAATCTCGTCGGCGATTTGTCTGTGGCCGAAAACATATTCCTTGGAAGAGCGATTCGAAAAGGAATGATTGTAGATCAGAAAGCAATGGAGGAGGAATCGAGAAAAATTCTCGAGTCTCTGAATATTCATATAAATCCGAAAACCATGGTGAAAAACCTGAGTGTCGGGTATCAGCAGATGGTGGAAATTGCCAAGGCAATGTCCCAGGATGCGCAGCTGCTGATCATGGATGAACCTTCTGCACCTCTGACCAATGCGGAGGTAGAGAGCATGTTCGCTGTAGTGGACCTTCTGAAGGCAAAAGGGGTATCCATCATATATATTTCGCATCGTCTGGACGAAATTTTCCGTCTGTCAGACAGAGTGACGATTCTTAGGGACGGACAATATATTACCACATTGAATACAGCGGAAACGGATAAAGATGAGCTGGTAAAATACATGGTTGGCCGTCAGCTGACGGAAATCTATCCCCAGCGAAAGGAAGACTGTATTCGGGATGAAGTGATTTTTGAAGCGGAAAATGTATGTGGAAACGGCGACAAAGACATCTCTCTGAAAATACACCGGGGAGAGGTTCTGGGCCTTGGCGGTCTTGTGGGAGCCGGCCGTACGGAATTTGCGGAGCTGCTCTTCGGAATGGAGAAAAAAACATCCGGAAAATTCATATTCAAAGGAAAAGAAATCAATCCGCGCAATCCGAAGGAAGCGATTGCGGAAGGAATCGGTCTGGTTCCGGAGGACAGAAAAGCGAAGGGTGCACTTCTGGGGCTCAGCATCCGGGAGAACATCAATATGCCTGTGTATCCCAGAATATCCAGAGCCTGCGTGATCGATAACAGGAAGGAGCGGGAGATCGCAGAGACATACCGGAAGGAAATTTCCATTAAGACACCGACTCTGGAACAGAAAGTGAAAAACTTAAGCGGCGGAAACCAGCAGAAGGTAATTCTTGCAAAATGGCTGGCAGCGGATTCCGAGCTGCTGATCTTTGATGAGCCGACCAGAGGAATTGATGTCGGAGCCAAGCAGGAAATCTATACACTGATCAATACATTGGTGGAAAATGGAAAAGCGGTACTGATGATTTCTTCGGAAATGGAAGAGCTGATGGGTATGTCTGACAGGATCATGGTCCTTGCAGAGGGCTGCGTCAGCGGAGAACTGAGCAAAGAGGAATTCAATCAGGAAACAATTATGCAGTATGCTTCTATGGAGAGAAAGGACTGAGATTATGAAAAAGATCACGGATATCATTAAAAACAGAGCGATTTATGCGTTCCTTGTCGTTCTGATCATTTTCTTCACAATTATGAGTAACAACTTCTTTACAGTGCGAAACCTTCTGAACATTGCAAAACAGGTTTCCATCCTGGGAATCGCATCCATTGGTATGACATATGTCATTCTTCTGGGCGGAATCGACCTTTCAACCGGTTCCATCATTTCCCTGGTAAACATTGTTGCAGCATACTTTATGGTTAACATGGGACTTCATCCGGTGATCGCCATTGTGCTGTCTCTGGTGATCAGTACGCTGATCGGATTCCTGAACGGTATCATCATCGCAGAAATCAAGATGCCGGCACTGATCGTAACCTTTGCATCTCAGACCATTTTCGGAGGTCTTGCCTACATTATCTGTAACGGAACACCGATCTCCCGTTTTCCGGATTCCTTCCTGACAATCGGACAGGGATATGTAGGACCGATTCCGATTCCGGTTATCATTATGGTTGTCTGCTTCGCACTGGGATGGTTTATTCTGGTAAAGACCTATTTCGGCCGTTACTACTATGCGCTCGGCGGAAATGAAGAAGCTGCAGAGCTGTCTGGTATTCATGTTAAAGCTGTAAAATGTATGGTTTACTCCCTTTCCGGTCTCTTTGCAGGTATTGCAGGTCTGGTCATGCTGGCCAGAGCCAATACCGGACAGCCGAATGCAGGTCTCGGATATGAATTTGATGTCATCACCTGCGTTGTTCTGGGCGGTGTCAGCGTAAGCGGCGGTTCCGGAAAAATTTCAAACGTTGTGGCCGGTGTCATGATCATCGGTGTACTCAGCAACGGTATGGTTCTTCTGGATATCAGTTCCTATATGCAGATGGTTATCAAGGGTATCATCCTCCTTCTGGCGGTTGGGGCAGACTGTATCCAGCAGGAAAATCTGCTGAAAGCAAAGAAAGCGGCAGCATAAAGACGGACGGACAGGAAAAAGACAGAATCGGAAAACCGATAAAAGGTATAAGAAAGAGGTGTGTAAAAATGGAAGGCAAAATGAAAGTTGCGATTATGACAGATGTGGCAAAGGTAGAACTGACACAGAGGGATATTCCGGTGCCGAAAGACGATGAAGTTCTGGTGAAAATTGAGTATGTAGGCGTGTGCGGTTCCGATCTCCACTATTATGAAGCCGGCGGAATCGGTCCGAATATTGTGAAACCTCCGTTTGTGCTGGGGCATGAAGCCGGCGGAACGGTCGTGGAGATCGGAAAAAATGTAACGAACCTGAAGGTTGGAGACAAGGTTGCTCTGGAGCCAGGAAAAACCTGCGGAAAATGTGAGTTCTGCAAGACCGGAAGATACAATCTCTGCCCGGATGTTATCTTCTTTGCAACGCCTCCGGTGGATGGGGTATTCCAGGAATATGTGGCACATGAAGCAGGGCTCTGCTTCAAAATCCCGGACAATATGGATACAATGGAAGCTGCATTGATCGAGCCTCTGGCAGTAGGCTTCCACGCTGCAAGACAGGGAAATGCGCAGGCGGGCATGACAGCTGTGGTAACAGGCTGCGGATGCATCGGACTGGTATCCATGATGGCGCTGAAGGCAATGGGCGTCACAAAGATCATCGCAGTGGATGTCATGGAAAAACGTCTGAACAAGGCTCTGGAGCTGGCTGCCACAGATGTGATTAACGGAAGAGAGCAGGATACGGTTGCAGAGGTAATGAGGCTGACTGGCGGTATGGGTGCAGATCTTGTCATTGAGACAGCCGGAACGGAAATTACCACCAGACAGGCAATACAGTTTGCAAAGAAGGGATCTACAATCGTATTGGTAGGATATTCTGCATCTGGTGAAATGACACTTCCGATGAGTCTTGCACTGGATAAAGAGCTGACCTTCAAAACAGTATTCCGCTATCGTCATATTTATCCCATGGCAATTGAAGCCGTTGCAGCCGGCCGTGTAAATCTGAAGGGAATCGTGACAGACGTCTTCCCGCTGGATGACATTCAGGAAGCAATGGATAAGAGTGTGAAAAACAAGGCAGATATTGTAAAATCCGTCATCAAGGTAATCGAAGACTAATCCATAAAGAAAAGTAAAAAGCAGAAGCGGCAGCATCGGATGGCTGCCGTTTCTGCTTTTGCAATACAGGGCAAAATCAGGATTTTGCAATTTTAATAATCTTCCGGATGAGCAGAAGCAGGAGCAGAATACCGGCTGCTGCAATCAGGTAATAAGGCGCATTGCTGTGGGCTTGTGAATATGCTCTGGCAGCCTGCAGATTTGCGGTGCCTTCCTCGTTCAGGGAGGGATCTTCCTGCGTGACTGGCTGTGCGACAGCTGTCCCGATGGGAATCTCTCCGTAATAGTAAGTCCGTTCAAATCGGTCTTCGACGGGTACATCCTGGAACGTAATCTGGCTTTCATCAATTCCGGCAGGTAAAATGACGGTTCCGCCGGAAAGAACACTGAAATCATCTTTTCCGAGATCCGCTTTACGGAACTGGCCGAAGCCATAGTCCAGAATCGTGATGGCTTCGTCATCCGTCTGACCGGATGCTCCGTTCAGAACAACGGCGATCAGCGTCATGTCATTTCTGGAAGCAGCGCACATCAGAACACTTCCGGAGGCTTCGGTAAAGCCTTCCTTGCCGCCGATGCAGCCCTCATAATACCCGTCGGAAGCGCTGTTTGTCATGGTAAAGCTGCTGGACAGTACCCGGTCTCCCCCGGAAACATTGGTGGCCGGGATGGTGTAGTTCAAAGCGGAAAACATTGGCCGGAAGGTATCGTTCCGGATGGCTGCCTGTGTGATCAGTGCCATATCGTGTGCCGTAACGTGCTGATTTTCATCCGGCATGCCGGTAGGATTGGTGAATAGGGTATTGGTGCATCCAAGCTCCTGTGCCCGGGTATTCATCATCTGCACAAAGGTGTTTACGGAGCCGCCCACATGTTCCGCAAGCTGCAGAGCAATGTCGTTGGCGGAGGCGACCATGACTGCGTAAAGGCACTGTTCTACGGTAAAGGTCTCATCCAGCTGTGCCGCGATGTTGGCACCGCCGTCTGTTGCGCCTTCCAGACCGGTGTCTGTGATGGTGACCGGATCGGAGAGACTGCAGTTTTCCACCGTCAGAAGACAGGTCATAATCTTTACGGCGCTGGCAGGATACAGGGGCTGATCCATATTTTTGGCATATAAAATCGTATTTGTGGAATCTTCCATGACAACGGCGGCAGTGGATGTGATTTCCGGCCCGGCCGGCCACCCGGCGATGGTATTTGTGGAAATACCCTCGGAGGCATGACAGACGGTGGAAAAAGAAAGGCCAAGCGCCACAAGCAGGGAAGCAAAAACTCTCTTTTTCATAATTGATACTACTCCTCGTCAAATCTTCCGCGACCTGCCGCGGCTCATTCCGCTGACATAATCGCTAAGTATTTCTATTATATCACATCTATACTGTTTCTTGCAAAAAATATCCTGCAATGTTACAATTATATAATATCAGGATTGTGGGGGCATGAGATGCGGAACAATCCTTGGGGTATCTTTTAACCCCAACTTATTAAATGAATCAAGAAAAAGGAATGAAAATTCATGGGAACGGATTATAATGCGGGGGGCAGGATTCAGTGGAAGAAAATGCTGAAAAAGCTTTCCCCCTATACGATTCAGAAGGGCTTCCGATATCTGAAGCACTACGGGCCGAAGGAATTCTGGATTCGGCTGCATGAACGGTTTGAACCGGAAGAGATTCCCTACGGACCGTGGTACGAGGCATACAGGCCAGATGAAAAAGCATTGCAGAAACAGAGAGAACGGCATTTTTCCGGCGGGCCGGTGATCAGTGTGGTAGTTCCGGCATACCGGACTCCTGTAAAATTTCTGGAGCAGATGATCCGCTCCATGATCGATCAGACCTATGCGAACTGGGAGCTCTGTATCGCAAACGGAAGTCCACAGGATGAGCCGATGGTTCAGCTGCTGGATCAGTATGCCGCCAGGGACAGCCGGATCCATGTGCGGCACCTGAAAGAAAATCTGGGCATTGCAGAAAATACAAATGCTGCTTTTTCCATGGCTTCGGGGGAATTTGTCGGGCTTCTGGATCACGACGATCTTCTTGCGCCGAATGCACTTTACGAGATTGTGCGCGCGATCCGTGAGGATGAAAAGACAGACTGCGTCTATACGGATGAAGATAAGGTGACCACGAATCTGGATGAACATTTTCAGCCGCATTTCAAGCCGGATTTTAATCTGGATCTTTTGCGGTCCAATAATTATATCTGCCATTTTTTTGTGGTCCGGCGAAGCATTGTGGAGCAGACAGGAGGATTCCGCAGGGAATTTGACGGGGCACAGGATCATGACTTTATTTTCCGCTGTGTGGAGGTATCCAGGAAAGTGGCCCATGTTCCGGAGATCCTGTATCACTGGAGAACACATAAGGAATCCACAGCAGATAATCCTGTGAGTAAGATGTATGCGTTTGATGCGGGGAAGAGGGCAATCGAGGCACATTTGGAGCGCATGCATACCGATGGCATCGTTACCCATACAAAAGATCTCGGTTTTTTCCGCGTGCAGTATCCGGTGCATGGAACGCCGCTTGTTTCCATTATTATTCCAAATAAAGATGAAACAGAGACACTCAGAAACTGCATTCGGTCCATCCGTGAGCACACATCGTATCCGGCCTACGAAATTCTGATTATAGAAAACAACAGTACGACAGAAGAAATCTTCCGGTATTATGAAGAACTGGAAAAAGAACCGGATGTCCGCGTTCTTCGATGGGAGCGGGAATTCAACTATTCTGCCATCAATAATTATGGCGTCTGCCATGCAAAAGGAGAGTTTCTGCTGTTCCTGAACAATGATGTGACGGTAATCACACAGGACTGGATGAAAGAGCTGGTGGGAATCTGCCAGAGACCGGAGGTGGGCGCGGCCGGTGTGAAGCTTCTTTATCCGGACAATACCATCCAGCATGCGGGATGTGTCATTGGTATGGGCGGAATAGCGGGACATATGTTTGTGGATATGCCGGCAAATCGCACCGGTTATCTGCACAAAGCATCCATACTTCAGGATATGAGTGCGGTGACAGCTGCCTGCATGATCATGAAAAAGAGTGTGTTTGACCAGGTGGGCGGTTTTACGGAAGAGCTTGCGGTGGCGTTTAATGATGTGGATCTTTGCCTGAAGGTGAACCGTGCCGGTTTTCTGGTGGTCTATGATCCGTATGTACAGCTGTACCATATGGAGTCGAAGAGCAGAGGAGCAGAGGACAGCGAGGAAAAGATCCGCCGTTTCCAGTCGGAAATCGAATGCATCCGGACCAGATGGCCGGAGATATTAAAAAACGGAGATCCGTATTATAATAAAAATCTTTCCCTGACAAAGTGGAATTATTCACTGAGACCGCTGCCGGATATGGGAAAGAAGAAGGGATAAATCATGCAGGAAGTATCGGTGGTCATTCCCAATTTCAATGGGATGGTTTATCTGGAAGGAGTTCTTTCCAGTCTGGAAAGGCAGACCAATAAGAATTTTGTAACCATCGTTGTGGATAACGGTTCCTCAGACGGGAGCTGTGAATATATACAGAAACATTTTCCGGAGGTGAAGCTGATTCGATTTCCCGAGAATTTCGGGTTCTGCAAGGCGGTAAATGAAGGAATCCGGGCATCCGGGACAGAGTTTGTGCTTCTTCTGAACAACGATATCGAGGCGACACCGGATTTTGTGGAGGAGATGACAGCTGCGATCAAAAGACATAAAAAGGCGTTCTCCTGTCAGGCGAAGATGATTCAGTTCCATGACAGGCAGAAGCTGGATGATGCCGGAAACTATTACTGTGCACTGGGATGGGCATATGCCAGGGGAAAAGGGCGTGAGATCTGCAGGTATGACCGGGAGGAAAAAATCTTTGCAGCGTGCGGCGGAGCAGCGATTTACCGCCGGGAAATATTCCGGGAAATCGGCTGTTTTGACGAGGAGCATTTCGCCTATCTGGAGGATACCGATGTGGGATACCGGGCAAGAATCTATGGCTATGAAAACTGGTATGCGCCCCGGGCGGTTGTGTATCATGTGGGCAGCGGAACCAGCGGTTCCAGGTATAACCAGTTTAAGACCAGGTATTCTTCCAGAAACAATGTCTATCTGATCTATAAAAATATGCCGGTGGGACAGATCCTTCTGAATCTTCCTTTCCTGCTGGCAGGATTTGCTGTGAAAATCCTCTTTTTTATCCGTAAGGGCCTGGGAAGGGAATATATTGCCGGAATTAAAAACGGATTTCAGATCAGCAGGAAGGAACGGAAGGTTTCTTTTTGCCTGGCTCATCTGGGAAATTATGCAAAAATCCAGCTGGATCTCTGGATTAATATGGTTCGCAGAATTACAGGATAGCTGTTTTTCTAAGACTTTATAAAAAATTAACATGAATAATCGGTTGATTTTACATTCTTTCTAGTATAAGATAGAAGGGCGAAGAAGGAATACAGAGGTGAAAGACAGTGGGTCAGGATAATCAGAAAAGCTTCAGTCGGCTCCAGATGCTGATTGATGTGATTGTGATCGCAGCATCTTATTTTTCAGCCTGGTGGCTCAGATTCCGGGGGCCTTTTTCGGGAAATGCAGTACGAACGCTTTCGTTTGAACAATATATGTTTGCCCTGGTTTTTATCATACCGGGATTTTTACTTTTATATCATGCATTTAATTTATATGTTCCCATGCGTATGCAGGGACGTCGCCTGGTACTTGCGAATGTGATCAAGGCGAATACGCTGGGACTTCTGCTGATCATGTTTGTGTTATATACCATTGACGAGGGGAATTTTTCCCGAATGGTGATATACATTTTTTATGCGATCAATATTTCTGCGGACTGGCTTGTGCGTATGCTGATATTTTATATTCAGCGGGATATGTGGCGGAGAGGCCTGAATCAGAAACAGCTTTTGCTGGTAGGCTACAGCCGGGCTGCGGAGGAATATATTGACCGTGTGATACAGAATCCGCAGTGGGGATATGTGATCCGGGGGATTCTGGATGACAATGTTGCGGCGGGAACGATGTACCGCGGGATCAAGGTGATTGGAAGGATTGCCAATCTGTCCGTGATCCTCCCGGCAAACCGGCTGGATGAAATTGCGATTACGCTTGGGCTGAGTGAATACTACCGCCTGGAAGAGATCGTGTCCATGTGCGAAAAGTCAGGAGTACACACAAAATTCATACCGGATTATAATAAGATCATTCCGACCAGACCATACACGGAGGATATCCTGGGACTGCCGGTGATCAACATCCGATATGTGCCGCTGAACAATATGTTTAATGCATTCGTAAAGCGTATGATGGATATTTTCGGGTCCATTGCGGCAATCATTGTGGCATCGCCGGTTATGCTGGTGGTCAGTATTCTTGTGAAGCTTACTTCTCCGGGACCGCTGATCTACAGGCAGGAACGGGTGGGACTTCACAACAAAACCTTCTGGATGTACAAATTCCGTTCCATGGAGGTTCAGCCGGAAGCGGAGGAGAAGAAGGCATGGACCGTCAAAAATGATCCCCGTGTGACGGGAATCGGAAAATTCATGCGGCGTACCAGCATTGATGAGCTTCCGCAGCTGTTCAATATATTAAAAGGAGATATGAGCCTGGTGGGCCCCAGACCGGAACGCCCGTTTTTTGTGGAAAAATTCAGAGAAGAGATCCCACGGTACATGGTGAAGCATCAGGTCAGACCTGGTCTGACAGGATGGGCACAGGTAAACGGATACCGGGGAGATACATCCATTCGAAAACGAATTGAATGTGATCTGTATTACATTGAAAACTGGTCGGTCGGGTTTGATGTCAAAATTCTGTTTTTGACGATTTTCAAGGGCTTTATCAATAAAAATGCATATTAAATAAGGGGAAAACAAATGGCAAAACCAAAAAAGAAAAAAAGTAAAGTGATTTTTGTGATTGAAATTCTGGTGCTGCTTCTGTTTATCGGCGGTCTGTATATTTACGGACAGGTTTCCACAAGACTGGACACCATTGAACAGCCGGTCCTCGATACATCCAAGATTGAGGTGAATGAGGATGTGCAGAAGACGAGTATGGAGGAAAACAGCGGTATGACCGGCTATACCACATATGCGCTTTTCGGCATCGACCACCGTGACAAGAATGCGGCGCTTGCAGGAGAGAACAGTGACACGATCATCATTGCCAATGTCAATAATGATACGAAGCAGGTGGATCTGGTCTCCATTTACAGAGATACGCTTCTGAATATCGGAAATGATATTTATGCAAAGGCAAATGCGGCATATGCGTACGGCGGACCGGAGCAGGCAATCTCCATGCTGAATCGGAGCCTGGATCTGAATATTACAGATTATGCAACAGTCGATTTCAATGCGCTGACAACGGTGATCGACTGTGTGGGCGGTCTGGATATTCCCATGTCCTATGCGGAAATTGTCCATATGAATAATTACTGTAAGGAGACCTCCGAGGAGACCGGAAAGGATTATACTCCCATCGAGATTCCGGAGACACCTCCGGAGGATCAGGAGGCGGAATACGGAACCTATCATCTGAATGGTGTGCAGGCAACCTCCTACTGTCGTATCCGATATACGGCAAGCATGGATATGGGACGTACCGAGAGACAGAGAAGAGTCATTCATATGATCGTGGAAAAGGCTCAGCACTCCGGACTGACCACGATCTTCAAGATCATGGATGAGGTATTCTCCATGGTGCAGACATCTCTTTCCAAGACGGAGATCCTGCAGCTGATTCCGTCAATGGTTGGCTATGATATTCATAACACCACCGGATTCCCCATGGATTATAAGTTCTCAAACATCAAGGGAAGCATTATTGTTCCCACAACGCTGGAAAGCAACGTGATCAAGCTGCATGAGTTCCTGTTCCCGGGTGTGGCATATACGCCATCCGAAGAGGTAAAGAATGCAAGTGAAAATATTCTGAAGATCGTGAACGGAGAAGGCAGTCTTACCGATGAGGCACCGGTTGTTACCGAAGAGACGGAAAATACCGCAGATGACAACTTCTTCTGGTCAGAGAGCGAAGGATATATGGATGTGGTAGATCCCGGAACCGGCGGCGGAGAGGATTACGGCGGAGATGCCGGTGGCGGAGAAACAACAGATCCCGGAACCGGCGGAGAGACAACGGATCCCGGAACCGGCGGAGAGACGACAGATCCCGGAACCGGAGGCGGTGATGACTACGGCGGAGACATTGTGGATCCCGGAACCGGAGGCGGTGATGACTACGGCGGAGACATTGTAGATCCCGGAACCGGAGGCGGTGATGATTACGGCGGAGACACCGGCGGCGGAGATTACGGCGGAGACTACGGCGGAGATGATTATGGCGGCGGTGATATCGTTCTTGACAATGGAGGAGACGGAGCCGAGGCTGCCTCGGTGGAAGCGGAAGAAGCTGCCTGAAAAACAGGATATGAAATGTAAGGACCATCCGTTTTGTGTGGATGGTCCTTTCTGTAAGTGGAGGGAAAATGGAAGTCAGAAAAACAGCGGATGTGATTATCCCGGCTTATCATCCGGGAACGGAATTCGGAGAGCTTCTGAAGCGGCTGGAAAACCAGGATTATCCGATTCGAAAGATCATTGTGATGAATACCGAAGAGAAATTCTGGGATCCGAAATGGGAAAAAGACCGGAACCTTCTGGAAGTTCACCATCTGTCCAGAGCAGAATTTGACCACGGCGGGACCAGGAAAGCCGCGGCGGCAATGTCGGATGCAGATGTTTTGATTTTTATGACGCAGGATGCACTTCCGCGGGACAGGCATCTGATCCGTGAGCTGCTGCGCCCTCTGGAGCAGGAGAAAGTGGCTGCTTCTTATGCGAAGCAGATCCCGGGAAAGGACTGCAGATATCTGGAAAAGTATACAAGAAGCTTTAATTATCCGGAGCATTCTTCTGTGAAATGGGAGAAAGATATCGAACGAATCGGAATCAAGGCATTTTTCTGTTCAAACGTGTGTGCCGCATATGATCGGAACGTCTATGAGCAGCTCGGAGGATTTGTGGACCGGGCCATATTTAATGAAGATATGATATTTGCCGCTTCTCTTCTTCGAAACGGCTATGGTGTGGCCTATGCGGCGCAGGCCTGTGTGATCCATTCCCATAATTATTCCGGAGTGCAGCAGTTCCACAGGAATTTCGATCTTGGCGTTTCTCAGGCAGAGCATCCGGAGGTATTTGACGGAATACCGTCTGAGGGAGAAGGTCTGCGTCTCGTAAAAATGAGCCTGCTGTATCTTTGCAGGACCGGACATTTCTGGCTGATCCCCCAGCTGATATGGCAAAGCGGCTGTAAATATGCCGGCTATTTTCTGGGAAAAAGATTTTGCAGGCTGCCCCGGACTCTGGTGAGAAAGTGTTCTATGAATGCCGCATACTGGGAACGGAGATAATCATCAGAAACCTGGTTATTTTTCGAAATTATCACATTTTAATCACAATTAACTGTTAAACTACAAGAAATAAGATAATTCGGATAAACCAGAAGGGAGCACGTGAGATGAGTGAGGGAAATGTATGGAATGACCCGTATCAGCCACAGGATCATTCAGATACTTCAGAAGAAGCGCCCAAATATCAACATTACAATTTCCGACAGGAAGAGTCATCGTACCATGCGGTGCCGGAAAGTTCTTACAGAGAAATTCCGCACAGAGATGCCGGAAATCGAAATAGAAGAAAAGAGAAAAACGGGTTTGGAAAAAAGGCTGCTGTGACGGTGGCTCTGGCAGTGATTTTCGGTCTGGTGGCCGGTAGTGTATTTCAGGGAGTCAATCTGGTGGGAATGAAGCTGCTGGGAACGGCAGAGGAAACCGTTTCGGTAGGCACAACCGAACTGCTGGAGAATGCATATGCATCTTCTTCGGATACAAATGAGATTTCGTCTTCTGCCGGCAGCGTGGCAGGGGTGGCACAGGCGGCCATGCCCTCAGTGGTGGCAATCACTTCGGTAAGCATACAGGAAATTCCCAGCCTGTTCGGGTTTGGAGTCAGCGAGTATCCAAGCACCGGGAGCGGATCCGGAATCATTGTGGGTGAAAATGATGAGGAACTGCTGATCGCCACAAATAATCATGTGGTGGAAGGCGCAAAGACGCTGAACGTCTGCTTTATCGGATCGGATGTTGTGTCTGCGGAGGAAGAAATGCAGAATTATATCCGTTCGGATGGTGAAGTCGATCTGGAAAACGCAGTCTCTGCAAAAATCAAGGGAACAGACGAAGACAATGACCTTGCAGTGGTGGCGGTTCAGAAGTCTGATATTTCCCAGGAAACCATGAGTCAGATTAAAATTGCGCAGCTTGGCAATTCGGATGCTCTGGTTGTAGGTGAGCAGGTGGTGGCCATCGGAAATGCCCTAGGATACGGGCAGTCGGTCACATCCGGATGGGTCAGTGCACTGGATCGTCCGGTGACGCTGGAGAGCGGCTCCACAGCAGAGCTGATTCAGACCGATGCGGCGATCAATCCCGGAAACAGCGGCGGGGCACTGCTGAATATGAGGGGTGAGCTGATCGGAATCAATTCAGCCAAATACGCGGACAGTTCCGTGGAGGGAATGGGGTATGCCATTCCCATTTCCAAGGCAGAACCGATTCTGATGAATCTGATGAACCGGAAGACCCGTGACAAAGTGGATGAAGAGAATGCTGCATATCTTGGAATTCAGCCGGCGGATGTTCCGGCGGAGGCGATGCAGATGTATAATATGCCGGCCGGAGTATTTGTGATGGAAGCGGCACAGAACAGTGCTGCGATGCGTGCCGGAATACAGAAAGGAGATATCATTGTGGAACTGGATGGTCAGAAGGTGAGCGGAATGTCGGATCTGACCGAGAAGCTGCAGTATTATGAAGCGGGAGAAACCATTGATATTGTGATTGCGAGAGCTGACAGCGGGGAGTATGTGGAGCAGACACTAAGTGTGGAACTGGGCTCCAGACCGTGAGTCAAAGATACCGGGGTGTGCCGTCAGCGGCACATCCCGGTATCTTTATGAACGCTCGGCACAGGGCTCTTTTTCATAAAAAGTTTATTTGCCCTCGGAAGAGAATGTGTTATAATCAATCATAACAAAAGTGTAAAGAAAGGAAAAACGATGGCAAATCACATAGATACTCATACAACCGACGAGGAACGGGAAGAAACAACGATCGCGGCTGCGGAAGAGACAGAAGAGCAGGATGATGACAGATACGAAAAGTTCTGCTTCCTGTGCCGCAGACCGGAGAGTCAGGCCGGGAGTATGATTGAATTACCGAATAATATACATATCTGTACAGACTGTATGCAGAAAAGCTTCGATACGATGAACAGCCAGATAAATAACGGCAATATGAATCTGGTTGATCTGATGAATATGCCAGGGGTGAGTATGATCGATCTGAGTAATTTTCAGAACCCTGTACAGCAGCCGAAAAAGATCAAAAAGAAGAAAAAGGCAGAGGAGACGGAGCCGGTCATCGATCTGAAGAAAATTCCGGCACCTCATAAAATCAAAGCTGCGCTGGACGAGTATGTCATAGGACAGGAACATGCGAAAAAGGTAATGTCTGTGGCGGTATATAATCATTACAAACGTGTGGCAACCAATACCATGGATGAGATTGAGATTGAAAAGTCCAACATGCTGATGATCGGTCCTACCGGCTGCGGAAAAACCTATCTTGTAAAAACGCTGGCCAGACTTCTGGATGTGCCTCTGGCAATTGCGGATGCGACATCGCTCACAGAGGCCGGTTATATCGGAGATGATATTGAGAGCGTGGTATCCAAGCTTCTTGCCGCAGCAGATAATGACGTGGAAAAGGCAGAACACGGTATCATTTTTATCGATGAAATTGATAAGATTGCAAAGAAAAAGAACACGAACCAGAGAGATGTGAGCGGAGAAGCTGTACAGCAGGGAATGCTGAAGCTTCTGGAAGGCAGTGAGGTGGAGGTCCCTGTGGGAGCGAACAGTAAAAATGCCATGGTTCCTCTGGTGACCGTAAATACCAGAAATATTCTGTTTATCTGCGGAGGGGCATTTCCGGACCTGGAGGGAATTATCAAGGAGCGGCTGAATAAGCAGGCCTCCATCGGATTCTATGCGGACCTGAAGGACAAATACGATAACGATCCGCACCTTCTGGAAAAGGTTACCGTGGAAGATATCCGCAGCTTTGGTATGATACCGGAGTTTATCGGCAGACTTCCGATTATTTTTACCCTGGATGGATTAACGGAAGACATGCTGGTAAAAATATTGAAAGAGCCGAAAAATGCGATCCTGAAACAATATCAGAAGCTGCTGGCGCTGGATGAGGTGAAACTGGATTTCGATGAAGGGGCACTTCATGCCATTGCAGCCCGTGCCATGAAAAAAGACACAGGTGCCAGAGCGCTTCGCGCCATTCTGGAGGAGATTATGCTGGATATCATGTATGAGATTCCGAAGGACGACAACATCGGCATGGTCACGATCACGAAGGACTATGTGGAGAAGAAGGGCAACCCGGTCATCACACTGCGCGGCTGCATCGGTATCGAGAGTACAGAGAATCCACAG
>JALEJS010000032.1 GCA_022769545.1 Blautia sp.
TGAGGTAATCCTCGGACATAATTTTACAAAAGGATTTATCCAAAGTGGAGCTATGATGTGAACTGCCTTTTTAGTGGAGCTATTGTTTGTATAGGTGGAGCTCAAAAGCGTGCCGGTGGTGTCGCTAGTGCGAAATATTCAGCGATTGCGTCATGGCTGAATCAGCATGGATATAAAAAGAAAAAGAGGCAGAATAATACACTGGATGCTTTTGCAACTTCCTTCATCAAAGGGGTTCTGGATAATCCGATCTATTGTGGAAAGCTGGCATTTGGTTGGAGAAAGAACGAAAAAGTTCCCGGAACAAGAAATGAATATCGGATTGTAAAGCAGGAAGAGTATATGCTGAACGATGGCATCCATGAAGGTATCATTTCAGAAGAGGATTGGGAACTGGCACATCAGAAACGGCAGAAAACAGGAGTATCATACGAAAAGCCCCATAGTCTGGATCATGAGCATATTTTATCTGGCATTTTGAAATGCCCTCTTTGTGGGAGCGGAATGTATGGGAATGTCAATCGAAAAAACGAAAGGACGGTACAGAATATAAGGATTATTTTTAATGTTTGTTAATACCTCAAATTGCCATTGACTGCCGACCGATAGGTAGTTATAATGTAGTTAAATGATATTTGTGTGCAACAGCGCAAAGTTGTGATTACGGAGGAGAATTTGTTATGGAGCGGGGAAACACAAAACAGGAAATTCTGGATGCGGCTTTGGAGCTGTTCTCTGTACAGGGATTTGAAGCGACCTCCATTTCTCAAATTGCCAACGCCGTCGGCATTCGGAAGGCATCCCTTTACAGTCATTTCGAGAGCAAGCAGGCGATTTTGGATGCGCTGGTGGAGCAGATTTTACAGCAGTATGCGCTACATTCCATATTTGCCAGAGCGGATTGGGAGAAGTATTCCGCTGACTTGCCCTTGACTTCTGATGCTGCCGTGCAAATGATTCAGGGCCAGCTTCGTTATCTTCTCCACGATCCCACGATCCAAAGAGCACGGAAAATGTTGGTCATCGAACAGTTCCAGAATCCGGAGCTGGCAAAGCTGCAAACAAAGCGGAATTATTCTGATGTTCTGGCGTATTTTACCGGGCTGATCAAGTGCCTGATTCAGAAAGGGGTTCTTTCGGAGAATGAACCAAAGATCATGGCGGCCCAGTTCTGTCTGCCTATTTCCGTGTGGTTGGGCCTTTGTGACCGTGAGCCGGACCGGGAACCGGAGGTCATGGCACTTGTAGAAAAACACATTCAGCAGTTTTTCAGGGTGTATGGAAAGTAAACACTATTGCGCAAAAATAATTGAGAAATCGAGGAGAAAATCGATGAGATTAGATGGATATGGATTATTTTTCAAAGAAATGGAAGAAATCCGTCAGGCATTGATTTGTGGTAGCGATATGTACGAGCTGAAGTATTATCAGTAAAGGCTGTTCAATAGCTTCCGGTTTGCAGAGCAACGCGGCTGTGTCCGCTTGACATGGCCGCTTCATTTTCAAGGTACTCACTACCGAACGATAGGTAGCACTTAAAAAAGGAGGGATTCTGTATGAATGAAGCGGAAAAGACAGAATGGATCGATGAGAAGAACAAGATCGTGTCGTTTCATGTCATGGATAACGGAGAAATGATCATAAAAACAGAAAACCTGTTCTGCGAGTTTCTGTTCAGACTGACAAGCGCCGGATACCGGGTCATGTGAAAGGGGGCAATGGGATATGAAACGAATGACCGTGATGATTATGGCAGCGCTCCTCTGCCTGTGTTTGGCAGCCTGTGGCAAAGCACCGGAACAGAGCACGCAGGAACCCCACACGGAAGCGACCAATACAGAAGCCACTGAGGAGAAGCGACAGAGCGGCAGCCCTGCCCACAGCGGGAACACAGCGGGTCAGCAGGAAGAACTTGTTCAGCAGAGCGTCGAATTGATCGGGCCGTGGCACCTGGACAGCGAAAAGAATAACCTCGCCGCGTTTGCGGATTCCCTGGATCTGTTCCCCGGCTATGGAGAGTGGGGCGCCGGTATGGAGATCCGAAGTAACGGACAAATGAGCTGGTACATCGGTGCGGAGAGCTGGCATGGGACATATACCGTAGAGGATGGGGTGATCCACACCTAGCTGACCTCTGAACTGGAGCAGTCCACACAGAGTTGGGACTTCCGCATCACCGCAGAAAAGGAAGCGGCAGAGCTGGAAATGGACTATCAGGACATGACCATCTACTGGGCCTACGGGGACTGGGAGGATGTCCCGGCCATGGGCGTGTCCTCGAAGGTGTATGTGGACCGTCAGGGAACGGATGAGACATACAGCAGCTTGTCCATTGCGCAGAGCGATAACGGCTATGTGATCGAAATGGAGATCTACCGCCTGGGTTATTTCCGGGGAACCGCGGTGGACGAAAATGACATGCTTGTTTACACAGATGATCTGGTGGATATGAAGGGAACCATCCGATATGATTCCGACCACGCGGTTTTTGAAGTGACGGAATCATCATCAGGCCTGGCGGAGACAGGCACAACATGGAGGTTCCCGGAGGTGCAGGGGGTGAGATAGAAGCATTTGTAAAATGGACACATACGCATGCAAAAAGTGCCTATATACAGCGGGAATACGCTTGTAAAATATAGGGTGTAAACTGGGAATCAAACTAAATACTAAACGAATGAAGGAGAAGAAAGTTATGGAAAAGAAGTCGATTCGTGAGATCATATCTGTCATTTTCAAAGCCGTGACCCTGCCCATGCAAACGTATCAAATGCCCCAGGCATGGTGACTGCACAGCCTGCCGGGAACACCACCATGTTTCCGACAGGAAACCGCTGACCCGCTGCGAAAAACTGGGGTGGAAGAAGCTATGGCGCGGTGAAAATGTGGTATGTCCCAAGTGTGGAAAAGACAACCTTACGCACCTCCACAGGAAGGCGAAGAAAAGCGACTGTGACTGGAAATGTCCCTCCTGCGGTGAGTTCTACCGAACGATCACCATGCTGAAGCAGCTGCCAAATGATTGAGCTGATCAGTACAATTTAGATTCTTTTATTCTGAGATAAAAAGGAACATGGCACTTATGATTACAGCAACTGCAGAAGAGAGAAAGAAGCAGAAAACAAATCACCTGTGTTACCTGTTTTTGGTTTTCCTTACCGGTTGTCTGGTGGGTTGGATCTATGAGGAAATTTTCTACTGGATCACCGAGGGGATGCTGCGCAACAGAGGTATCCTGTATGGCCCGTGGCTGCCCATCTACGGCATCGGAGCGCTGGGCATCTATGCCATGAAGCCTGTGAAAAAGCACCCGGTCTTGCTCTTCTTCCTCTGTGCCATGGTGACGGGAATTGTAGAGTATATCATTGGCTACATCGGTATCCGGTGCTTTGATATGCGGCTCTGGGACTACCGGGGATTGCTTTGGAACATCGACGGAATCATCTGCTTTCGCAGCGTGGTAAGCTTTGCCCTCATGGGACTGGTATTCCACTATTGGCTGGAACCGGCAGCGGAGCGGATCGTCCAAAAGCTGCCACTCGGAACCGTTCGAGTTGTTTGCCTGGTAATGCTGTTGGCATTTTTGGTAGACTGCATTCTGAGTGCGCTGTTCCGGACACCGATTCTGTATTAAAGGTGGAAGCATGAATAGAGAAAAAGATTACAGTACAAAAGTCTTCCATCGGCACTGCCCATCATCTGTCTATTGCAGACGCCAGTGGAAAGAGCGTAGTGGTGGAGTATGTGGATGGCGAGATGCTGGTCACAGAGACAAAAGTGGTCACGAATCACTCTCTTGCAGATTGCGAAAAGCAGGGCGTTGGCTCGGAGCAGTCCCATCTCCGGTTTGATACCCTTTCCGCTCACACCGGACCTGCCGATGAGATGGGCGTCCGGGATCTGCTGGAATTCGTGGCACAGAAAAACTACCCGCAGACAGTGGGCAGCTACGAAAAAACCATGTGGAGTATCGCGTATTGTCCGGAAGGCCGGTGCGCAGACTTCTACTTTGCGGAAAACTATGAACACAGCTACGGGATGCTGCTCTTGGAAAAGGGCAGCTTCTTGAAGCGATAAGGAAGGAGCGTTTCTGATAATGGAAAATATACTTGATTTTCTTCGAGCGGCTCTGCCGTGGATCGCGATTGGCCTGCTTCTTGCGGTGTTTGCTGCAAGAGGCGCAAAGAAGAAAAATAAGAAAGAGCAAACAGAGGATTATGGGACAGAGGGAATGTGCCTGGGTATGTGCTTTGGAACAGCCATCGGCACCGCCTTCGGGAACAATACCGGCATCGGCATCTCCCTCGGTATGCTGATCGGCCTTGCCATCGGCAGCAGTATCAAAAAAGAGGAGCAGAGCGATGACCCAAAAGAGTAAAGCTGTTATTATCGCACTTCCCCTGCTGATTCTTGCAGGGGTTGCCGTATTTCTGTTCTGCTACAATCAGGAGGGCTTCACGGGTAGCCGTGTGAAAAACCCGGATTCCTATTTGCTGGACATTGAGAAGATGAACGGAACCGATCTGCACACACTTGAGCTGCGCGAGGGTGACATCCTTCAGATTCAATTTGAAACATGGAAGGGCGAGCTGTACATGGAGATCAAAGCGCCGGACGGAACGAGCCTATACCGTGGAAACGGGAAAGAAACCACGGACTTTTCGGTGAACATCCAGGAAAGCGGTGTCTACACGATTATTGTGGAAGCCCGGCACGCAAAAGGAACCATTCATATTCAGCTTGAGGAGAAAAGAACATGAAAGATCGGTTTGAAGTGATTTATAAAGAGACTCATTCCGCCGGATTGGAAAAGAGAATCATCTATGTGGACAAGGAAACCGGCGTGAATTACCTGTATATTCAAAATGGCTACAGCGGCGGATTGACACCGCTGCTGGATGCCGATGGCAATCTGCTCATAACAAAGTAGGCATACTGTGAAACCCAGGAGATCATTGGATGGTATCAACCGTGAGAGGTTACATTGGAGGAAAATTAAAATGGAACAGGAACAAATTGCAGGTATCACTCTCTGCGTCATTGGCCTTGTATTAACTGTAAAGCCCACACTGGTCTGGAAACTTACAGAAAGCTGGAAAACGGAGAGAAGCAGCGCCCCTTCCGACAGATACAATATTGGTGCCAGGTACTCGCAATATTGGTGCCACAATATTGGTGCCAATATTGGTGCCAGGTACTCGAAGTTTTTGATGAATAATCTAAAACGTGAGTTAAATTTCTATTAATTGATGTTTAGAGTACCTGGCACCTCCTGGCCCTTAGGATCATTGCATCCTTGCTTTCGATGGCTGCCATGTTGTCTACACCACAAATTCTGAAATATTAGAAGACTACAACAAGCCACGTCTTATCGATTATAAAGGTTACAATCATATGCATCTGAATGGCTTTGTAGATGTCATCAGCAAAGTATTTCTTGATGTTGTTATTCAGCCCGGTCAACATCCTGACGAACGTGCTGCTATGCGCTCCATGCTTGAACACTTTAGCCCTGACGAACCACAGAAATACATTATTACTGCTGATCGTGGCTACGAATCCTATGACCTTATCTTCCAGTGTGAACTCAAAAATCTGAACTATGTTTTTCGTGTAAAATCACCCTCATCCAGCAGAAGTATGTTATCTTCATACATATCGGAACTTCCTGATGACAAGGACGAATTTGATGTCTGTGTGCGAAGATTCTTTACCGATAAATACACAAAAATCATGAAGGAACAAAGTGATGTGTACCATTATATGAATCCATATAAGACCATTCCGAATTTTCAGAAGCTGCTCAATGGAAAACACCTTCACTATCTGCAATTCCGTGTTTTAAAGATCCGGACAGCAGAAAATACTTACGAATACATCATCACAAATCTTCCATTTTCCTTTGATATAAACGACATCAAAGATGCCTACCACTGGAGATGGGGCATTGAAGTAACCTTCCGCTATCTGAAACATGCGAATGGTCTTCTTCACTTTCACTGCAAAAAACCAGAATTCTTAAAACAGGAAATCTATGCAAATCTGATTCTGTATAACTTCGGGATCTTCCTTGCAAATGAAGCAGCCGAAGAAAATAATCGCAAAAAACCTAAAATCTGCCAATAAATATATCTACGATGTCGACATCTCAACCGCTTTGAAGCTTGCAAGAAAATACTTTATACGAAACGACACAAGAAAAGGAGTTGATATCATCAAACTTATGACAAAATATGTCCATGCAGTCAAAACCGAATTCCGACAGTTCAAAAGACCGCTTCGCGGAATCGGTGCAATTCACTTCGGATATCGATGACATATCTTAACTGAATATTTTCAGCGGCAGATGAACACGATCTGTCTTTTTGTTGTACCACAATTTCCGTTTTATTCGGCACTTCTGACAATTCGTACTGACATATTTACCAAAATCTACATATCGAACGATTTATCGAACATTCAGCTTAATGGCATTGCCTCCTGCCGATGGCACCTCCTACAGAGAAGAAAGAAGTCTCGAAAAATGAAAAATGAGCCGTATTGCCAGTCTTGGCATATGGCTTTTTTTTGGAGGATTGTTCGATTGCCGGATACTTTGGTGATACAAGGTAGTATACATCTTTTGACGATACACTTCAGGCGAAGGATTAATATTTGTTCAGAAGTTATTCAGAAACTGGTAAGAACTGGTTGTTATGATTTACTCATCAAAAGCAAAGGAAATGCTTTTGAAGTTAATATTTAATTTGGAGGTAATTAATAATGAGTAGAAGAAAGATGTACACAGGCTTTATGTTAGGAGCAGCGATGCTGGCAAGAGTATCGGGAACTGCAATGGCGGCAACTCAGCAGATACAGCCAAAGAAAGCGGTAACACAGGAAGCAAAGAAAGGAGCGGGCACGGATAAGACAACAGCTGGAAAGCAGAAGGATCAGACGGCAGCAGACCAGAAAGATAAGGAAAAGAAAGATACAGCCCTTTATGGAACAATCGTCAAGATTGACAAAGAAAAGATGGAATTGAAAACGGCTGTTGTAATCTGGGAGAAAGATGCTCAGAAGAAAGATGCAAAGTCGGATGACAGTAAGGCAGCGGCAAAAGATAAAAAAGAGACGAAAGCGGCCCAAAAGGCTGATCAGAATGATGAGAAAGCAGACTTTGAGACAGATGCCATGAAGTGGAAGGCTGATGGAAAAAGTATTGTAGTGAAATTTGATAAAGATACAAAATTCCTGAAACAGGTTAAGCAGACGGAAGAGAAGAAAAACAACACAGATAAGAAGGATAAGAAGGCTGACAACAAGAAAGAACAGAAGACAGAAAAAGCAGCAGAAAACGAGACTATTAAGCTGGAGGATCTGGAGGAAGGCGCTTTCGTTACTGTTAAAGTCAAGGAAGATGGCAGCATGATAGCTACTGAAGTGATGGTCTATGAAGACGTCAAAGAAAATAAAAAAGACGCAAAGAAAGAGACAACAGATGCAGCAGGTAAAACAGCTTCAAACAAGAATGCCGGAAACAAGGATGAAATGGAAGCTGGATGGAAATACGGTGATTATTACATTTGATAAAGATACAAAATTTCTGAAACAGATCGGTAAAGCTAAAAAGAAAGATGATCCCGCAAATCAGAACGGACGGGATGAAAAAACGGTACAGAATCCAGGAGAGAAAAATCTGGATGCCGGAACGGATGCTGGAAAAATGGATTATGAAACCATCAAACTGGAGGATATGAAAGAAGGGGCAGTCGTTTCCGTAAAGGTGAAGGAAAACGGAAGCCTGGTGGCTGCAGAAGTACTGGTTCTGGCAGATATCCAGGAACATAACAGTGGAATATAACAGTGGAACATAAGCTGCATTACAGACATGAATTGCAATAACTGATTATTTTGTGTATCATGAAATGGAACATGACATACAGGTGTCGCGTTTTTGGTGATATGATAAATCTGGAAGTGAAAACGATATGAAAATAGACAGACTAATTGGTATTCTTTCTGTGCTTTTGCAGGAAGAGAAAATAACTGCTCCGGAACTGGCAGAAAGATTTGAGGTTTCCAGAAGAACAATAAACAGAGATGTTGAAGATTTATGCAAAGCCGGTATTCCGATTTGTACATCACAGGGTGCAGGCGGCGGTATTCGCATAATGGATGGCTATAAGATGGACCGGACGATCCTGTCAACGAAGGATATGCAGATGATTATGGCAGGTCTTCGAAGCCTTGACAGCGTAAGCGGCAGTCATTATTATGGACAGCTTATGGAAAAGATCAAGGCTGGATCATCTGATTTTGTCAGTGGAAAAGAGTCGATTCTGATCGATCTTTCATCATGGAATAAGAATGTCCTGTCTCCAAAGATTGAGTTGATTCAGGATGCCATCGAGCTTGGGAAGACACTAAAGTTTAAATATTATGCTCCGGGCGGTAACACGGAGAGGGAAATGGAACCGTATTATCTGATTTTCAAATGGTCAAGCTGGTACGTCTACGGGTATTGCCTGCTGAGGGATGATTATCGGATGTTCAAACTGAATCGAATGGCAGAGCTGGTGCATGCCGGGAATTTTGAAAAAAGAAGTGGCGTGCCGATGCCAGATTTATCAAATGAGAAGGCGTTTCCGTTGCAGGCAAAAGTAAAAGCGGTGTTTCATCCGTCAATGAAATGGCATTTAATTGAAGAATTTGGAATAGAGTCTTTTAAAGAGCTGCCGGATGGAATGCTTCTGTTTGAACATGATTATGCGGATGAGGAGGGCCTGTTGTCCTGGATGCTTTCATGCAGGGACAGGGTCACTGTTTATGAACCGGAGTCTGTCAGGGGGAAACTGTTTCGCATCGCTTCTGAACTTGCGGAAAAATACAGGAAAGAAGGGAAAAAATGACAACGGTATATGTTTATGTAATGAATACAATGGCTGATTGGGAAATCGGCTACTGTCTTGCGGAACTTCATTCAAAACGATTTTTCAGGAAGGACGCCAGGGAGATTACGGTAAAAACAGTATCTCTTTTAAAGGAACCGGTAAGATCCATGGGAGGTCTTACAATCGTTCCGGATCTGACGATAAAGGATGTTCAGGTAAGTAAAAACAATGTGCTGATTCTTCCCGGATCAGACAGTTGGAGTGAATCGGGAAACATTCGGATTCTTGAGATCGCCAGGCAATTCTTAGAAGTCGGAGGACTGGTTGCTGCAATATGCGGAGCCACTGTTGCGCTGGCGAATATGGGGATTTTGGATGATAAGAAGCACACAAGCAACGGAGCAGGATTCTTAAATACGTTTTGCCCGGAGTACAGGGGAACAGACCATTATATGGATCAGCCGGCAGTCAGAGATGGAAATCTGATAACAGCCGCAACTACAGGTGCACTTGAAATGACAAGATTGATTTTGGAATACCTGGATGTATTTGGAGAAGATACATTGGGACACTGGTATGCGTATTTTGCCACAGGCAGTGCAAATGCGTTTTTTGCCATGATGCAGAGTCAGCAGAAATAGGTGAGGGGGACTGGAAAAATGGCATTTGATTTCAAGAAAGAATTTAAAGAATTTTACATGCCAAAGAACAAGCCGGAAATCGTGACTGTTCCGAAGGCAAATTACATAGCCGTGAGAGGAAAAGGGAATCCGAACGAAGAAGGCGGCGAATATCAGCAGGCGGTCGGTATCTTATATGCGACCGCGTATACTCTGAAAATGAGCTATAAATCAGATTACAAAATAGAAGGATTTTTCGAGTATGTGGTTCCACCGCTGGAAGGCTTCTGGTGGCAGGAGGGAGTGGATGGATGTGATTACAGTATCAAAGAGGAATTTCATTGGATATCCGTCATCAGACTTCCCGATTTTGTGACACAAAAGGATTTTGACTGGGCAGTGGAGACTGCATCTGTAAAGAAGAAAATGGATTGCTCCAGGGCGGAATTTCTAACCCTGGATGAAGGCCTGTGTGTTCAGATCATGCATCATGGACCTTTTGATGAGGAACCTGCAACGGTTGCGATTATGAATGAATTTCTGAGAGAGCATGGATATCGCAATGACTTTCGTGGTGACAGATTTCATCATGAAATCTATATGTCTGATGCGCGAAAGGTTGCTCCTGAAAAGTGGAAGACAGTAATCAGACATCCAATCTGTAAACAGGAGCATTCAAACGAGGCATGAGGGATGGAATATCGAATATATTCCTGCAGAGTATTCATGGAATCCAATAGATATCAAAGAATATATGTATATTTATTGCTTGGCTTTGGGTCTGAAACAGAAAGAACAGAGAAGAAGCCAGGATCGTATATAGATTGGATGTGGAATCAATAATACAGCTAAGCATATTAATTGAAAATACTAAACCCCCAGCTATTCTGGGGCGAATAGTGTAAGCAGAGGCGTTGTATGGTGTGACAAAAAGCCTCCTATGATACAATAGTATAGGTGTCTCAAGCCAATACTAAAGAATAGGAGGCGATCCAACGTGGACAGTAGTAGTTTATCACATACAAGATATAAATGCCAGTATCATGTAGTTTTTATTCCGAAGTACAGAAAGAGAATCATGTATGGAAAAATAAAGGCTGATGTGCGGGAAATATTAAAACAGCTCTGCAGTTACAGAAAAAGACATTGGAGACATTGGTGCCAGGTACTCGAAGTTTTTGATGAATAATCTAAAGCTGAAGTTAAATTTCTATTAATTGATGTTTAGAGTACCTGGCACCTCCTGCTTTCAGGGATCAGCTTACCGAAGACAGGATACGAAATATCAATCGTCTCCATAGAGAACTGAAAATCTATTTTCCGGAATATATGGACGCATTTGGAAAAATAGATGGTGCATTCACACTGGAAGTACTGAAAGTATCAGCCAT
>JALEJS010000046.1 GCA_022769545.1 Blautia sp.
CCTTTCTTTTCAAATATGATATGAGCTTTCACTTCTTTGGATACAGTGGTACAGTCCTTAAGAATCTGTTTGCCAATGGCTTTAAAACTCATATTTTTATTAAGAGAATGCTCAATTATGTATCTTTCATCTAAAACTAAATGTTTATTCTTATTCATATGTTTCTCCAGTTCCGGCCGGAGCTTAGAGATGGATGAGTAAGAATAAGATAGCATTAAGAATAAGTAACTTCCACACCTGATGTTTGGAGGTAGTAAGTTCCACATCGAGTTAGACAGGGGTGGAAGTAAGTTTTACAAATGAGTTGCATGAAAAAATTTGAATTTTTTTGAAAAAAGCTGTTGACTTTCCGGATATGTTTTGATATACTATCACTTGTCGCGAGGGAGAAAACAAAAATCCCACGAAATGCGATATGCGGAAGTGTCGGAACTGGCAGACGAGCAAGACTAAGGATCTTGTAAGCATTGCGCTTGTGTGGGTTCAAGTCCCATCTTCCGCATGAAGAGAAAAGACTCAGGCAAAAGCTTGGGTCTTTTCTTTTCATGCGGAAGCATCCCTTGTCCCCAGGGTCCAAGGTCTGCGCTGCGCTGCGGTCGGCGCAAAACGGACGTCCACTGGACGTCCTGCGCCCCATCTTCCGCAGAAGGGAAGAGCTCAGGCAAAAGCCTGGGTCTTTTCTTTTCATGCGGAAGCATCTCTTGTCCCCAGGGTCCAAGGTCTGCGCTACGCTGCGGTCGAGTTTGTTTTTTATTTGTTATGTTGGGCTTTTTCGGATGTGTTATTTATCAGGGGGAAGAAAATGTATGAAAAAGCAGGATTTCTGGACTTTTTTGCATATATTCCCACCAGATGAGAAAAAATTGTTTATATTTCCAGCCATTTTGGTCTTTTTTGGACATTTTCTTCTCCGGAAGGAAAATACTCCATAAATGATTGAAAAGTGATCAAAAATGATTGAAACGGTGATCAATAATGATCGGGACGGTGATCAATAATGATCTGGATAGTGATCAATAATGATCGGAACAGTGATCCGTAATTCTCGGAATGATTCGGAATGGCTTCTCTATGCGCCGGAATTGTGATGTGAAAGCAAGCAAGTCAGGAGAAAAAAGAGGAATTCAGGGATTTGTGCGGAATAAAATAAATAAGAGGTATTTTTGTCGGACGGTGGGAGGAATGCTTATGAACATTCGGGAAAGTATGGAGGCACGTGAATTCGAACTTTTAAGCCCGTTTGCGGCCCACAGCCGCAAGACCAGAGGCCGGGACCGGGAGGAAGAGGAGTGCGATGTGCGGACGGTCTATCAGCGTGACCGGGACCGGATTCTGCACAGCAAATCGTTTCGTCGCCTGAAGGATAAAACCCAGGTGTTTCTTGCACCGCAGGGAGATCATTACCGGAATCGCCTGACACATACGCTGGAAGTTTCACAGATTGCCCGGACGATCGCAAAGGCGCTGCGGCTGAATGAAGATCTGGTAGAAGCCATAGCGCTTGGTCATGACCTGGGACATACACCTTTCGGACACGCGGGAGAACGTGCACTGAATTGTGTGCATCCGGACGGCTTTGCACATTTTCGGCAGAGTGTCCGTGTGGTGGAGGTGCTGGAAAAAAACGGCGAAGGCCTGAACCTGACCTGGGAAGTGCGGGACGGTATTCTGAATCACCGGACCAGCGGATCACCTTCCACGCTTGAGGGACAGGTGGTACGCTTTTCGGACAAAATTGCCTATATACATCACGATATGGATGATGCACAGCGTGCAGAAATAATAACGGAAGATGACATTCCGGTGACTCTTCGCATGCTTCTCGGCTATACGACACGGGAGCGGCTGAATACATTCGTCCATGACATTATCGAGAACAGTCTGGACAAAGATGTGATCCGCATGTCTGATGAGATACAGCAGGCAATGCTGGATCTTCGCAGGATCATGTTTGAAAATGTCTATAAAAATCCTGCGGCGAAAAAAGAAGAAGAAAAAGCAGTCAAAATGTTGAAAGAGTTATATGAGTACTATACGGACCATCCGGAAAAGATGTCCAGAGAGTACCGTGAGCTGATCGAATACCGGGGAGAAAAAAAGGATCAGGTAGTCTGTGACTATCTTTCCGGAATGACAGATCAGTATTCCATGGCCAAATTCCGGGAAATATTTATTCCGCGGTCATGGGAGGTATATTGATCAAAGGAGGATACATATGCGTTACTCAGACGATATCATTGAAGAAGTGCGAATGAAAAATGATATTGTAGACGTGATATCCCAATATGTAAAACTGACACGAAAGGGAAGTTCCTATTTCGGACTGTGTCCCTTTCACAATGAGAAAACCGGTTCCTTTTCGGTGACGCCGTCGAAACAGATGTATTACTGCTTCGGGTGCGGTGCCGGCGGAAATGTATTCAATTTTATTATGGAATATGAGAACTTCACCTTTGGAGAGGCACTGGAGAGCCTCGCTGACAGGGCGGGCGTAACACTTCCGAAGATGGAGTATTCCAGGGAAGCAAGAGAAATGGCGGAGCAGAAAGCACAGCTTCTGGAGATCAACAAGCAGGCAGCACAGTATTTTTATTATCAGCTGCGCCGGGAATCCGGACAGACTGCCTGGCAGTATCTGAAGGGCAGAGGTCTCAGTGATGAGACCATGAAGAAGTTTGGGCTTGGGTATTCCGACAAATACAGTGATGATCTGTACAAATATTTAAAGGGAAAAAATTACAGTGACCAGCTTCTGCGGGAATCCGGACTGTTTCAGGTGGATGAACGCAGAGGCATGTATGACAAGTTCTGGAACCGGGTGATTTTCCCCATCATGGATGTGAATAACCGGGTGATCGGTTTCGGCGGCCGTGTCATGGGAGACGGGAAACCGAAATACCTGAATTCTCCGGAAACGAAAATATTTGATAAGAGCCGGAATCTGTACGGACTGAATGTGGCACGCACCACCAGGCGGGATCATCTGATCCTCTGTGAGGGTTACATGGATGTAATCACCATGCATCAGGCAGGCTTTACCAATGCGGTGGCTTCTCTGGGAACGGCACTGACATCCGGGCATGCCAGCCTTCTGAAACGATATACAAAGGAAGTCCTTCTTCTGTATGACAGTGACGGAGCCGGGGTTCGGGCGGCACTGCGGGCGATTCCCATTCTGCGCGAGGCTGGTGTGAATGCCAGAGTCGTCAGTCTCAAGCCTTATAAGGATCCGGATGAATTTATCAAAGCGATGGGTCCGGAGGCTTTTGAGGAGCGTCTGACACAGGCACAGGACAGCTTTATGTTCCGGGTGGGAGTCGCAGAGGGAGAATATCCGATGGACGATCCGCAGGGACAGAACCGCTTTTTTGAGCAGTGCGCACAGATGCTGCTGGAATTGTCCGATGAGCTGGAGAGAAATCTGTATATCGAGGCAATTGTCAGGGAATACCGGCGGTATGGGATACGCACAGAGGATCTCAGAAAGCGGGTTAACGCACTGGCGATGAAGGGAACACCTGCAAAAGTACGGACAGAGCCAAGGCCGGCAGCCCCGGAAAAGAAAAAAAAGGAATCTGCGGCACAGCAGGCACAGAAGCTGATGCTGACCTGGCTGGTGACGTATCCGCATATTTTTGATGAGGTGGAAAAATATATTTCCCCGGATGATTTTGTGACTCCGCTGTACCGGCAGGTTGCCGGGATGCTGTTTGCCCAGCACAGGGAGGGAGAGGTCAATCCGGCGAAGCTTCTCAATGCGTTTGTGGACAGTGAGGAGCAAAGAGAAGTGGCATCTCTGTTTAATGCGACCATACATCTGGAAAATCAGGAGGAGCAGGATCGGGCTTTTGCGGATGCCCTTCTTCGAATCAAGGAGGAGAGTCTGCGGGAGAAAAACAGAAACTGGGATCCTTCGGATATGGGAGCTTTGCAGGAGCTGATCCAGGCAAAAAAGGAGCTGGAGGATCTTGGAAGAAAACGGCAGAAACTGCATATTTCTTTTAATTAAGGATAAAATATAAACACTATATGGAGGTATAGAGCACCTATGGAAATGAATATGGCCAAATTCAGTGAAAAACTGGGAGAACTTCTGGAAGTGGCAAAAAAGAAGAAAAATGTTCTGGAGTATCAGGAAATCAATGATTTCTTTAAGGATCAGCATCTTGATGCAGAACAGATGGACAAGATTTTTGACTTTCTGGAAGCAAGTGGTGTGGATGTGCTCCGAATCACAGACAGCGATGTGGATGAACTCATTCTGGATGATGACGGAGATCTGCCGGGTCTGGAGGACGAGGAGGACGTGGAACTGGACAAGATCGACCTTTCCGTTCCGGAGGGTGTCAGCATTGAAGATCCGGTTCGGATGTATCTGAAGGAAATCGGTAAGGTCAGTCTTCTGACAGCCGAAGAGGAAATCGAGCTTGCCCAGAGGATGGAGCAGGGCGATGAAGAGGCGAAGAAACGCCTTGCAGAGGCAAACCTTCGTCTGGTTGTCAGCATTGCCAAACGGTATGTAGGCCGCGGAATGCTGTTTCTGGATCTGATTCAGGAAGGAAACCTGGGTCTGATCAAGGCGGTGGAGAAGTTTGATTACCGCAAGGGCTACAAATTCAGTACCTATGCAACCTGGTGGATCCGTCAGGCAATCACAAGAGCCATTGCGGATCAGGCACGTACCATCCGTATTCCGGTGCATATGGTGGAAACCATCAACAAGCTGATTCGCGTTTCCAGACAGCTTTTGCAGGAGCTTGGGCGTGAACCAACGCCGGAAGAAATTGCGGAAGAAATGGATATGTCTGTGGAGCGTGTGCGTGAGATTCTGAAGATTTCCCAGGAACCGGTGTCTCTGGAGACGCCGATCGGTGAGGAAGAGGACAGCCATCTGGGAGACTTTATTCAGGATGACAATGTTCCGGTTCCGGCGGATGCGGCCGCATTTACCCTTCTGAAGGAACAGCTGGTGGAGGTCCTCGGGACGCTTACAGAGAGAGAACAGAAAGTGCTCAGACTCCGCTTCGGACTGGATGACGGACGCGCAAGAACGCTGGAAGAGGTCGGCAAGGAGTTTAATGTTACCAGAGAACGTATCCGTCAGATTGAGGCAAAAGCGCTTCGGAAGCTTCGCCATCCCAGCCGCAGCCGCAAGCTGAAGGATTATCTGGATTGAGGAGTCTGATATGCAGTTATCCGAACGGTTGAGAGAGCTTGCCGGGATGGTGACACCCGGAAACCGTCTGGTGGATGTGGGATGTGATCATGGATATCTGCCCATCTGGCTTGTCCGGAATAAAATCATACCCTCCGCCATCGCTATGGATGTGAGGCGCGGGCCTCTGTCAAAGGCGCAGGAAAATATCAGACAGTATGCGCTGTCCGATTACATACAGACCCGTCTGTCATGGGGACTGAGGGAGCTCTCTGTGGGGGAGGGAGATACATTGACGATCGCAGGAATGGGAGGACCGCTGATGGAATCGCTTCTGGAGGAATGTCCTCTGGTCCGGGAGTCCTTTGCGGAAATGATTCTGCAGCCTCAGTCAGACATCGGTCATTTCAGGCATTTCATCCGCAGTCTCGGCTGGGAGATCATTCAGGAAAAGATCGTTCTTGAGGATGGGAAATTTTATCCTATGATGAAAGTCAGAAAGGCGGAAAAGGAGAACATGCCTGTGTATTCCCGGGAAGAGGAATGGTTTGGAAGGCTCCTTCTGGAGGAGAGAAATCCGATCCTGAAGCAGCTTCTTAAGAAGGAGCTCAAGACACGGGAGAACATTCTGGATCAGCTGAAGGCGCCCGGCAGTGACGCTGCGGTGAAACGAATGGAAGAAATCAGAGAGGAGCAGCAGATCATCCGGTCTGCTTTGGAACACTATGAAAGCATATGAATTAACGGCCTGGCTGAATGAACAGCATCCGGAGCAGGCGGCAGAGGACTGGGATAATGTAGGGCTTCTGGTGGGGGATGACACCAGGCAGATCAGTCATGTATTTCTGGCACTGGATCTGACGGAGGAAACGCTGGAGGAAGCAGTCGCAGCGGGAGCGGATATGATCGTGACGCACCATCCCATGATCTTTTCCGGAATTAAGAAAATCAACAATCATACCTTTACCGGACGCAGAATTCTGAAGCTGCTGGAAAAGGGGATTCCCTATTATGCCATGCATACAAATTATGATATTGTCGGAATGGCAGATCAGAATGCACAGTATCTGGGTCTTACGGAGCCGCAGGTTCTGGCTGTGACAGAGCCGCAGAAGCTCCAGGGCCTGGGAAAAACCGGAAAGCTTCCACGCAGGATGACCCTCCGCGAATGCGGAGAATATGTCAAGGCCTGCTTCCGCCTGGAGGATGTCCGCGTGTACGGAGATCCGGATCAGACGGTGGAAGTGGCTGCTGTGTGCGGCGGTTCCGGAAAAAGTCTGCTGGCAGATGTTCTGGCGGCCGGAGCAGATGTCTATATCACCGGTGACATTGATTATCATACCGGGCTTGATGCTGTGGCACAGGGCCTTGCAGTGATCGATGCAGGACATTACGGGACCGAGTATATTTTTATGGAGAATATGGAGCGGGAGATCCGGGAGGCATTTCCGGAGCTGAAGGTTTCCTGTGCCCGCGTGAAACAGCCTTATATGGTGCTTTGAGCGGATTAAGAAGTGAGGTGGCGATATGGCGGAAAAAAGACAGATCCACATTACATTGGAAGGACAGATCAGGGAGTACCCTGCAGGAATCACATACGGAGAAATTCTGAAAGATTATGAGGGAACTGCCGATGCGCCGGCGATCCTGGTGATGGCCGACGGCAGGCTGCGTGAGCTGCATAAGCATGCGAACAGAGACTGTACACTGAAACTGATCACGACCAGGGATGTGATTGGCCACAATGCATATAAGCGAAGCGCCTGTATGATACTTTTCAAAGCCATATACCGTGTTCTCGGAAGAGAGTACGTCAGAAAGGCCACGATCCATTATGCGCTGGGAGATGCCTATTATTTCACCCTGGAAAGTGACCGGAAGCTGGATCAGGCGCTTCTGGATGAGATCCGCAGGGAAATGCACCGGATTGTGGACGCGGATCTTCCCATTGTGAAGCGAAGCGTCAGTACGGAAGAAGCGGTGGAGATTTTCCATAAATACGGAATGTATGATAAGGAAAAGCTGTTCCGTTATCGCCGCAGCTCCAAAGTAAACATTTACAGCATCGGAGGTTTCGAGGATTATTATTATGGCTATATGGCAAGTCACACGGGATATGTGAAATACTTTGATCTGATGCTGTATGACGAAGGTTTTGTGCTGATGCTGCCAAACGAGAAGGAACCGGACAAAATCCGGCCGGTTCCGCCCATGAATAAAATATTCCGGGTGATGCAGGAATCCCAGGAGTGGGGAGATAAGATGGATGTCTCCACGGTGGGAGAGCTGAATGACCGCATTACCAGAGAGGGGGTTCAGAGCCTTCTTCTGATTCAGGAGGCGCTGCAGGAAGCGAAGATCTCGAGAATCGCACAGACGATCTGTGAGGATCCGGACAAAAAGTTTATCATGGTTGCCGGCCCGTCTTCTTCCGGGAAAACGTCTTTTTCCAACCGTCTGTGCATCCAGCTGGCGGCACATGGAAGAAAACCGCATCTGATTTCGGTGGATAATTATTTTGTCAACCGTGCGGATACGCCGCTGGATGAGTTCGGGGAAAAGAATTACGAGTGCATCGAAGCCATTGATGTGAAACAGTTTAATGAAGATGCGCTGAAGCTTTTGGACGGGGAAAGGGTAGAACTGCCGGTCTATAATTTTAAAACGGGCTGCAGGGAATACAGAGGCGACTTCCTGAAAATGGGAGAAGATGACGTGCTTGTTATTGAAGGAATCCATGGCCTGAATGATCAGCTGAGTTATTCACTGCCGAAGGAAAGTAAATACAAGATCTACATCAGTGCGCTGACACAGCTGAATATCGACGAGCATAACCGGATTCCGTCCACGGACGGACGCCTTCTGCGAAGAATTGCCAGGGATGCACGTACCAGAGGTACCTCTGCCAGAGAGACCATTGCCAGATGGCCGTCGGTGCGCAGGGGAGAGGAACAGAATATTTTCGTGTTCCAGGAAAATGCGGATGTGATGTTTAATTCCGCACTGGTATATGAGCTGGCCTGTCTGAAGGTGTATGTGGAGCCGCTGCTGTTCGGAATTCCGCAGGATGCGCCGGAATATATGGAAGCCAAACGTCTTCTGAAGTTTCTGGATTATTTCATGCCGGTGCCCAGTGAGGATATTCCGAAGAATTCACTGCTTCGGGAATTTGTCGGGGGAAGCATTTTCAATGTGTGATCCGGTTTTGATGCGGAGCTTCCCCGTCAGAGAAGGCGAAAAAGTCTGACTTTACTAATTGGTATTTTTGTGTTAAAATACGCATGCGCAACCAGGCCAGGTGATCGCGGATGAACAGACGAAAGGGTTCATACGAGGAAAGTCCGGGCTTCGCAGGGCAGGATGCCGGATAACGTCCGGTGGAGGTGACTCCCAGACCAGTGCAACAGAAATAAACCGCCTCAGCTGAGGTAAGGGTGGAAAGGCAGTGTAAGAGACTACCGCCGTCCTGGTAACAGGGCGGGCACATGTAAACTCCATTCGAAGCAAGACCGAAACGAAAGCGATACGGCTGCCCGTCGTGCTTTCAGGTGGGTCGCTGGAGCCTTATGGCAACGTAAGGCCTAGATAGATGATCACCCAATGACATAACCCGGCTTATCGGTCTGGTTGCTCAGAAAAAAAGAAGAAGTCCGCTTTGGTGCCGGACTTCTTCTTTTTTTATGATTTTATTTGTTGCGGGAACCTCTGTACTTTTCCTCGCAGTATTTGCAGCGGTAAATCTCCTTCTCCTCATCGGAAAGAACAAAGACGTGATCCAGTCCCTGTTCGATCGATGTGATGCAGCGGGGATTTTTGCATTTGATCACGTTAATCACCTGTTTGGGAAGCCGCAGGTCCTTCTTCTCCACGATTTCTCCGTCCTTGATGATGTTGACGGTGATGTTGTGGTCAATAAATCCAAGGATGTCCAGATCCAGATCCTCGATGGGACATTCCACTTTGATGATATCCTTTTTTCCCATTTTCTGGCTGCGTGCATTTTTGATAATGGCAACGGTGCAGTCCAGCTTGTCCAGCTTCAGATCATGATAGATCGTCATGGATTTGCCTGCCTTGATGTGGTCTAACACATATCCTTCCTGAAGTTGTCCTACATTTAACATACTTCCACCTCCAATAAAGTCAGAATCAGTGCCATTCGCACGTAAACGCCGTACTGTGCCTGTTTGAAATAAGCGGCTCTGGGATCGGAATCCACCTCGACGGAAATTTCGTTGACACGGGGAAGGGGATGGAGAATGAACATGTCATCTTTGGCAAGTTTCATTTTCTGTTTGTCCAGTATGTAGAAATCCTTCATACGAACATAATCCTCTTCGTTAAAGAAACGTTCCTTCTGAACACGGGTCATATACAGAATGTCAAGCTGCGGAAGGGCATCCTCCAGACGTTCCACCTCCTCGTATTCCATATGATTGCGTTTCAGAACGTCTTCGCGAATATAGCTGGGAACACGGAGCTCCTCCGGTGAAATCAGAACAAATTTTACATTTTTGTACCGAACCAGGGCCTCGATCAGAGAGTGGACCGTTCTTCCGAATTTCAGGTCTCCGCACAGACCGATTGTGATATTATCCAGGCGTCCTTTCAGAGAACGGATGGTGAGCAGGTCTGTCAGAGTCTGTGTGGGATGCTGGTGACCGCCGTCACCGGCGTTGATCACGGGAATGGAAGATGCCATGGAAGCCACTAAAGGAGCACCCTCCTTCGGGTGGCGCATAGCACAGATATCTGCATAGCAGGAAGTTACACGGATTGTATCGGCAACACTTTCGCCTTTGGCGGCGGAACTGGAATCAGCAGTGGAAAAGCCAAGTACCTTGCCGCCCAGATTCATCATAGCTGCTTCAAAGCTTAAACGGGTACGTGTGCTTGGTTCATAAAAAAGAGTAGCAAGCCTTTTGTCATCACAGGTATGTGCATATTTTGCAGGGTTCTTCTCAATGTCGTTGGCAAGGTCAAGAAGCTTGTCCAATTCTTCCACGGAAAAATCCAGTGGACTCATCAAGTGTCTCATAAGTTACCTCCATTAGTCATTGTGATAGATAAAAGATGGTTGGAATTCAATCTTCGTCTAACATCATATAACACATAGGATGTTTTTTCAAGACGATTTCGTAAGTATTTTCTCGAACAGAAGGCCGGTCAGGAACCATACCGGGGCGTAGTCCAGACGGATGATGCCTTTGTAGTGAAGCGGCGTCTGGCTGTAATCCCAGGGACACATATGAAAGACCTTCAGGATGCTGCCGCTGACAAATTCGGTCAGATAGATACAGCAGGTGTACAGGGTGCCGCGGAGCAGTGCCGGGAGCGCACACAGCTTTTTGCACATCGGATAAAAAAAGGCGGCACATCCGTATATGGGAAACATGAGCAGGGAAGTTTTTCCCATCATGGTGGAATGTCCCTGGAAAAGATCGTGCATGCCGGTCCAGAAGATTTCCAGACACCAGCCTACCAGCCCGCAGAGAAAAAAGTTTCGTTTCATAGGTTTCCTCCTTTTTTTCGAATACATTCCTCATAGTTAGTATGCTCTGCCTTGAAAAAATCATACGGTCAGAGTATAATACAGATGAAAATTTGTGTGAAAACCGGGGCCGCATCCGTGGAGCAGCTTTGTGTGAAAACAGAGCCTGCAGGCCGGATATTCGCGGGTATTCATACAGGCGGGAGATCAGATGTCATGAATTATGTTCAGAGCAGAAAATATATTGAGGATGCGCAGCAGTATGCAGGCGAGCTGGGCCTGGATCAGATGTATGCCATGATGGAGCGGCTTGGAAATCCGCAGGACAGGCTGAAGGTGGTGCACGTTGCAGGAACAAACGGGAAAGGGTCTGTCATCGCATACATGTATACGGTATTGCAGCAGGCCGGATACCGTGTGGGAAGATACATTTCACCCACGCTTTATTCTTATCTGGAACGGCTGGAGATAAACGGAACGCCTGCTTCAGAGGAAGAATTCGCAGCTGCTGTCACCAGAGTGCAGGAGGCTGTGGAGAAGATGACGGCGGAAGGGCTGCCGCATCCGACTCCTTTTGAGCTGGAAACCGCGGCTGCATTTTTGTTTTTCGCAGAGAAGTCCTGCGATCTGGTATTTCTGGAGGTGGGGCTTGGAGGTGACATGGATGCGACGAATGTTATTTCGGCTCCGGTTCTTTGTGTCCTGACCTCGATCAGTATGGATCATATGGATTATCTTGGAAACACACTTGGAGAGATTGCACAGAAAAAGGCCGGAATCATCAAAAAGGGAAGTCTGGTAGTGACCTGCAGGCAGGATCCCGAGGCGGAGTCTGTCATACGGGACCGATGTGAGGAGCAGGAAGCCTGCTGTGTGATCGCAGATGCCGCACTGGGAAAAATAACGGAGGAGTCTTTTGATGGTCAGAGCTTCCGGTATCAGAACGAAAACTATCACGTAGCGCTGGCAGGTGCCTGTCAGCTGGAAAACGCAGTGCTTGCACTTACGGCGCTGGAGCTTCTGGGGAAAAAAGGGTTTCCCACAAGCCTTTCCCAGAGAAGAGAAGGACTGTCAAAAACCTGCTGGAACGGAAGATTTACGGTCCTTTGCAGAAAGCCGCTGCTTATTGTCGACGGAGCACACAATCCGGCCGCTGCAGATAAGCTGGCGGAATCCATCGAACGGTATTTCGCCGGAAAGCGGATCCTTTATATTATGGGAGTGTTCCGGGATAAGGATTACGATTATGTAATCCGAAGAACCTGCTCCTATGCGGAAAAAATCTGGACGATCCGGACCCCGGATAATCCGAGAGCACTTCCGGAACAGGAGCTTGCGCAGGCGGTGCGAAAATATCACAGGAATGTGCAGCCGGCACAAAGCATTCCGGAGGCTCTGGAACAGGCTCTGAAAGAAGCCGGGGAAGAGGATGTGATCATTGCTTTCGGGTCCCTGTCCTTTATCGGGGCGCTCACGGAGGCGGCAGAAGAGAAAAAACGAAAAGCGGAGAAGAACGTTAAATGACAGATTTACAGGAATGCAGAAGAAAAATTGATGAGATTGACAACGAGATCGTCCGCCTGTTTGAAGAACGGATGCAGGTGTGCGAAGAGGTTGCGCAATATAAGATCCGTACCGGAAAACAGGTGCTGGATCCGGAGCGGGAGCGCAGCAAAATCTGCACGCTGCGGGGAAAAGCGCACGGTGAGTTCAATGAGCTGGGAACACAGGAGCTTTTTCAGCAGATCATGGCAATCAGCCGGAAGCGTCAGTATCAGCTTCTGACGGAAAACGGTGTTTCCTACCGGGAGCAGTTTCGAAAGATCCCGCAGCTTGGAAAGGAAAATGCACATGTGGTATACCAGGGCGTGGAAGGGGCTTATGCCTATGCGGCCATGTGCGCTTTTTTTGGAAAAAAGGTACAGAACCATCATGTAAAATCCTGGCGTCAGGCCATGGAGGATGTGGCGCACGGAAGGGCAGATTATGCGGTCCTGCCCATTGAGAATTCCACGGCCGGTATTGTGGCGGACATTTATGATCTTCTTACAGAATACCAGCTGTATATCGTCGGGGAACAGATCATCCGGGTCGATCATGTGCTTCTGGGAAATCCCGAGGCGGAGCTGTCGGATATCACACAGGTATATTCTCATCCGCAGGGGCTTTCCCAGTGCAGGAATTATCTGGAACGGCATCCGCAGTGGAAGGCCTGCGAGGTGGAGAATACGGCGGTAGCTGCGAAAAAGGTACATGAAGCCGGTGAGAAGTGCATGGCGGCGATTGCCAGCAGGGAAGCCGGAGAAGTATTCGGACTGAAGATCCTTCAGGAAAATATCTGCGAAAACAACTGGAATTCCACACGGTTTATCATAATCGGGAAAGAGCCGGTATTTGAGAAAGCGGCAGATAAGGTGAGTATCTGTTTTGAACTGCCTCACGCAGCAGGAACGCTTTACAATATGCTTTCGCACATCATTTACAATGGTCTGAATATGACGAAAATTGAATCCCGCCCCATTCCGGGTAAAACCTGGGAGTATCGTTTCTTTGTGGACTTCATGGGAAATCTGGAGGACAGCGCGGTGATCAATGCGCTGCGCGGACTGGAGGCAGAAGCAAACTCCCTGATTGTTTTCGGAAACTACATAAATCAGTGACAGGGTATTACGGATGCAGAACATCCGATTTTGAGACAGAAACGACAGAAAGAAGAAAGATTATGGCAAGAATTAACGAATGTATCCTTTATCGGGATTTCCTGCATGGAGAGATACTTGAGAAAATGGCAGAGCTGATGAATGCGAGGCCGGAGGAGCTTCCGGCGAAAAAAACGCTGTATTATGAGTGTGTGAACGGCCTGGTCGAGCTGGCGGGAATGTACGGCTTTGAAGGAAATCTGTGGCACAATTACCTGACGCTTCTGCTGGTGAATCACGAAAATGCATTCAGTACGGCTTCGGAGATCCGGGGAGCCATTCAGGGCAGCATCAATGAGCTGGCAATGAATGACTTTGAGATTTTCAAGGAGCTGTACGAGTTTGATCTGAAGGTTTTTGATCAGATTTACGGCTCTTCCTGCGGGGAGATCCTGGAAAACTACAAAAACACGGAGAGCGGAAGCAAGATGTTTAATTCCCGTATCCGTGACCGGATCTGTGATATGAGTCGTACCCTGGCTCAGGCCGGAAGTACCGGTGAATTTATGGCAGATATGGTGCAGTTCTATAAGGATTTCGGCGTGGGCAAGCTGGGACTGCACAAGGCGTTTCGTGTGGAGCACGACGAGAATGATCAGGTGGTGATCGCGCCGATCACACGGATCGCTCATGTGAAGCTGGATGATCTGGTAGGCTATGAGATTCCGAAGAAACAGCTCATTGACAATACGGAGGCCTTTGTAAAGGGAAGAAAGGCAAATAACTGTCTTCTGTTTGGCGATGCGGGAACCGGAAAATCTTCCAGTATCAAGGGAATCCTGAATCAGTATTATGACCAGGGCCTTCGCATCATAGAGATCTACAAGCATCAGTTCAAGGATCTCAACGATGTGATTGCACAGATCAAAAACAGAAATTACAAATTTATCATCTATATGGATGATCTTTCCTTCGAAGAATTTGAGATCGAATATAAATACCTGAAGGCGGTCATTGAGGGCGGTCTGGAGAAAAAACCGGATAATATTCTGATCTATGCTACAAGCAACCGCAGACATCTTGTGCGTGAGCGCTCTTCAGACAAGCTGGAGATCATGGATGACGATGATCTTCATTCCTCCGATACGGTTCAGGAGAAATTATCTCTGGTCTATCGCTTCGGAGTGAGAATTTATTTCGGAAAACCGGGAAAGAAAGAGTTCCAGAATATCGTGCGGGAGCTGGCAAAGCGGTATGGTGTGAATATGCCGGAGGAAAAGCTGATGCTGGAGGCGAACAAATGGGAGCTTTCCCACGGTGGTATGACCGGAAGAACTGCGCAGCAGTTTATTGATTATCTTTTGGGGCTTGAGATGAATGAATGATTTGCCGTGAGGCAGAAAGGGAGAATAAAATGGCAATAACCACGTTTGCGGCAATTGATATCGGCTCCTATGAGGTGAGCATGAAGGTATATCAGCTTTCAAAGAAGAGCGGGCTGAAAGAACTGAACGATGTCCGATACCGGATGGAAGTAGGCCGCGGTGCATACACCAGAGGAAGGCTGGACATGGAGATGGTGGATTCCATCTGTGAGATCATGACGGATTTTCAGCGAATCATGAAGGAATTTGGGGTGGAGGATTACAGAGCCTGTGCCACCAGTGCCTTTCGGGAGCTGGTAAACCCCATTATTGTTGTGGAACAGATATTTCAGAGGACCGGCATCAAGGTGGATATACTCAGCAATGCGGAACAGCATTTTCTGGGTTACAAATCCATTGCCGCCAATGAGGCCGGCTTTAAGAAGATGATTCAGAAAGGAACCGCCATTCTGGATGTGGGCGGCGGAAGTCTGCAGGTTTCGCTGTTTGATAAGGATGCTCTGGTGACGACGCAGAATCTGAAAATCGGAAGTCTGCGTGTGCGGGAGCGGCTAAAAGAGCTGGAAAAAACGAATCCGCATTACGAGGAACTGGTGGAAGAATTTATCCGGAACGATCTGACGGCGTTTCAGCGCCTGTATCTGAAAGACCGGGACATCAAAAATGTGATCCTGATGGGAGATTTCCTGACCGATACGATCTTCCGGGAGGAGATGAATGACAATATCATCACCCGTGCGGAATTTATGAACCGTTACGAAAGTACACTGAACAAAACAAATGATATGCTTGCGGAAGAGATGGATATCGAACCGGATACGGCCAGCCTGATCGTTCCCACGATGGTTATCTGCAAGGACTTTATGGATATTTTCGGGGCGGAATCTCTGTGGGCTCCGGGTGTCTCACTTCATGACGGAATTGCCTACGATTATGGAGAAAAGAAAAAGTTTATCAAGAGTGCACATAATTTTGAGAACGATATTCTTGTGGCCTCACGGAATATCGCGAAGCGCTATTCCAGCGGAAAAAGCCATATTCAGGGTACAACACAGCTGGCACTTACCATTTTTGACAGCATAAAGAAAATCCACGGTATGGGACCGCGGGAGCGTCTTCTTCTGCAGATTGCCGTTCAGCTGCATGACTGCGGCAAGTACATCAGTATGGGGGATGTGGCGGAATGTTCGTATCATATCATTATGTCTACCGAAATCATCGGTCTGTCTACCCAGGAACGGCAGATCATTGCCAGTGCCGTTCGCTACAACACCATGGAATTCGGTTATTATGATGCTCTGAAGCAGGAGCTGGGGGTTGACCGGCAGTGCTATCTTCTGATTGCAAAGCTGGCAGCCATCCTGCGTCTGGCTAATGCCATGGACCGGAGCCATTACCAGAAGGTCAGCGGGCTGAAGGCGGTTCTCAAAGACCGGGAACTTCAGATGGTGATTGACTACAATAAGGATATTTCCCTGGAACTTGGACTTTTGAAGGATAAAGTGGAATTCTTTGAAGAAGTCTTTGGAGTCCGCCTGATTTTAAGGCGCAAGAGAAAGATATAAGAGAGGTCTGTAGGTATGGATACGAAAAAATTTGAAAAGCCGGAATATTTTGTGAACCGGGAACTGAGCTGGATCAAATTCAATGAGCGTGTATTGAGCGAAGCCAGAGACAAGACGATCCCTCTGTTTGAACGCCTGAAATTTATCAGCATTACCTCTTCCAATCTGGATGAGTTTTATATGGTACGTGTGGCTTCTCTGAAGGATCAGGTACATGCGGGATATGACAAGCCGGACATCGCGGGACTGCTGCCGAAGGATCAGCTGAAGGAAATCAGCCGGCAGACCCATGAGCTGGTTCATGTGCAGTACAGCACGCTGAACCGTTCCCTTCTTCCCGCGCTGGAAAAGACGGGACTGCATCTGGTGACGGAGCATGAGCTTCTGACCGAAAAGCAGGCAGCCTATGTGGACAAATATTTTGAGGAGAATGTCTATCCGGTCGTAACCCCGATGGCAATGGATTCTTCCCGGCCGTTTCCGCTGATTCGCAACAAATCCCTGAACATCGGTGCGCTGATTTCCAAAAAGGACAACAAGAAGGGGAAGGAAGTGCTGGAATTTGCCACCGTACAGGTTCCTTCTGTGCTCCCCAGAGTGGTTGTGATTCCGTCAGAAAAGGAGTCCGATGTCACAGTGATCATGCTGGAGGAAATTATCGAGAGAAATATCGGAAAACTGTTTCTCAGCAATGATGTGGTATGTGCACATCCGTATCGAATCATGAGAAATGCCGATCTGACGATCGACGAGGATGAGGCAGAGGATCTGCTGGTGGAAATTCAGAAACAGCTGAAAAAACGTCAGTGGGGGGAAGTCATCCGCCTGGAGGTGGAAGAGAAAATTGACAAACGTCTCCTGAAGATCCTGAAAACGGAATTTGATACAAAGGATGAGGATATTTTCTATATTAATGGTCCACTGGATCTGACCATGTTGATGAAGGTATATGGACTGGATGGCTTTGATGCATATAAAGAACCGCGCTATACACCGGCACCCGTTCCGGAATTTCAGAATGAAAAGGATATTTTCGAGGTGATTCGCGAGGGAGATATCTTTTTGCATCATCCTTATATGACGTTTGATCCGGTTGTGAATTTTGTGCGCCAGGCAGCAAAGGATCCGGATGTCCTTGCCATAAAACAGACGTTGTACCGTGTGAGCGGAAATTCTCCCATTGTGGCTGCGCTTGCACAGGCGGCAGAAAACGGAAAGCAGGTTTCTGTTCTGGTGGAACTGAAAGCCCGTTTTGATGAGGAAAACAACATTGTCTGGGCGAAAAAGCTGGAGAAGGCGGGCTGTCATGTCATCTACGGACTGGTTGGTCTGAAAACGCACAGCAAGATCACACTGGTAGTCCGCAGGGAGGAAACCGGCATACGGCGTTATGTCCATCTGGCGACGGGAAATTACAATGATTCCACGGCGAAGCTGTATACAGACTGCGGAATCTTCACCTGCGATGAGCATTTCGGAGAGGATGCCACAGCGGTGTTCAACATGCTCAGCGGATATTCCGAGCCTAAGAAATGGAACAGACTGATCGTGGCACCGATCTGGATGAAGGACCGTTTCCTGAAGCTGATTGACAGAGAGGCAGAACATGCAAAGAAGGGAATTCCGTCCTATATTGTGGCGAAGATGAATTCTCTGTGTGATCCGGTGATTATGTCCGCACTGTATTATGCATCCTCCTGTGGTGTGCAGATACATCTTCTCGTGCGGGGAATCTGCTGTCTGAAGGTCGGCATACCGGGAGTAAGTGAAAATATTCACGTTCGTTCGATTGTAGGAAATTTCCTGGAGCACAGCCGTATTTTCTACTTCCACAATGGCGGAAGTGATGAAATATATATGGGCAGCGCGGACTGGATGCCCCGTAATCTGGACCGCCGTGTGGAGATCGTTTTCCCTGTGGAGGATGAAAATATCCGGAAAGAGCTGAAACATATTCTGGATCTGGAATTCCGCGACAATGTCAAAGCGCATCTGCTTCAGCCGGACGGAACCTATGAGAAACAGGACAAGAGAGGAAAGGCACTCATCAATTCGCAGATGGAATTCTGCCGTGAGGCCACGGAAAAAGCAGAAAAAAAGGTGAAAAAGACGGAGAAATCCAGAGTTTTCATTCCGGCAGAACCGGCGGAGGACATGGAATAAAAAGATGAAGATTTGTGCAAAATTCCCTTTGAAAACCGCAGACAAAAAAAGTATAATATAGACACAACGAGTGGCCGTTTCGCGTAAATCCAGTTGCGCGAAGCGGTCACTTTATTTTTGTGAAAAGGAGTTTTGAAGCAAATGGATCATTCAAATCAGTTTCTCGGGACAGAGCGTGTTGGAAAATTGATGAAACAATACGCGGTTCCATGTATGATTTCCCTTCTGGTGGGAGCACTTTACAACATTGTAGACCAGATTTTTATTGCCAATGCCAGCTATCTCGGGTCTTATGGAAATGCGGCAAATACCGTTGTTTTTCCTCTGACGGTTGTTGCACTGGCGATTGCCGTGATGATTGGTGACGGCTGCTGTGCTTTTGTCAGCATCAGTCTGGGTAAGGAAGAGGTGTCGGCTGCGAAACGAAGCGTCGGGAACGCGGTGGTAATGACTGTGGCATCCGGTCTGATTCTGGCTGCGATTTACCTGATCTTTTCAGAACAGATCATTGCCATGTTCGGAGGCACGGTAAATGCACAGACCCATCTCCATTCCGCAGAGTATTTCTTCTATATTACGCTGGGTATACCGTTTTATATGTTCGGACAGGCGATGAATCCGATCATCCGTGCAGACGGGGATCCGAAATTTGCAATGGCCTCCACGCTTGCCGGTGCAGTGATCAACATCATTCTTGATCCGGTGTTTATCTTCATTTTCCGCTGGGGCATGATGGGTGCAGCGGTGGCAACGGTGCTCGGACAGGTGGCAACGGCTGTGCTTGCTGTGTGGTATCTGCGGCATATGAAAATCATCAGACCGGGCAAAGGCGATTATGCTCTGACGGGGGCAGTCTGCAGAAGAACTCTGGTATTGGGAATTACCAGCTTCCTGTCTCAGATCAGCCTGGTGGCAGCAATGGCGGCAATCAACAATATGCTTCGCAAATACGGGGCCATGGATCCGATCTTCGGACAGGATCAGTATGCACAGATTCCCATGGCTGTTGTGGGAATTGTTATGAAATTTTTCCAGATTGTCATCTCAATTGTTGTCGGTATGGCGGCAGGATGTATTCCGATTGTGGGATTCAATATGGGCGCAGGAAAGAAAATGCGTGTCAGGGAACTGTTCACAAAGCTTCTGGCTGCGGAAGCAGCTGTTGGAGCAGTGGCGCTGATTCTGGTGGAATTTTTTCCGGGACAGCTCATCGGAATTTTCGGGGCGGCCAACGAGAGCACCTATTATACAGAATTTGCAGTCAAAGCGTTCCGGACCTATCTGTGTATGATGATCTTTGCCTGTGTGAATAAGGCATGCTTTATTTTCCTGCAGGCAATGGGAAAAGCTGCAGAATCCACAGCGCTGTCCATGATCCGGGAGGTTATCTTTGGCGTGGGCTTTGCGCTTTTGCTTCCGGTTTTCTTCGGACTGGACGGAGTTCTCTATTCCATGCCGGTATCGGATATTCTGACATTTATGGTTGCGGCCTGCCTGATTGTGAAAACCTATAAAGAGTTAAGTGTGAAAGGAGGGAAAGAACTGCAAAGGAGAACGCACCAATGGATGGAATGAGAATCCTCCTGTGGGCATATGATGAATATTCAGCATAGTAAATATCGCACGAATATATCACAGAATCGTACTATTATACGATAATAAAAGCACGAAAGGAGGACTTCATATGTCAATCACAGCTACTGAACTAAAGAAAAACTTACCTTTAAATGCCAGTATAGATGATGCGCGTCTGGAAAGGCTGGAAGCGAAATAATGAAAGTATATACTACAGTGATGATTTTAGAGAAGCGTGTATTCGCCTTATGCTTGGATATAACATCCATTATGATAATAATGCTGATGAAGCTGTTTTAAATCTTACTCGTGAACGTGCAGAAGAAATCGTAAATTATTGTTTTGATAATGATGTAAAACATTGGTTGACAACATGAGAATACGATTGATTCGCAATGATAGCAACGATAACTATTTCAGTTTTCATATAGAATATTTATTTATTGCAAGTAGCATTGGAACATATTCCAGTTAATATATACAACATTAGTATTCATTATGATAGATAACATTGTATTAGAAAAACTCATATGTCAATTTTGGGATAAATAGCAAAGGCAGTTCAATAGTTTGTATGATGGATGGAGAAAAACTATTTGTAGCAGATAATCAGAGTTTTTGATTCCACAGGTGCATATTTGCAATGTATAAAGCATAAACAAATACAGAACTGTTGATGTACAGAATCCTGTACGATATAATATGAGTATGAAATAACAATGCTTTATATCAAAATGGAGGTGTCAAATATGTTAGCTGTCAATTATACAACACTGCGTGACAATATGAAAACCTATATGGATAAGGTAACAGATGATTATGAAACTTTGATTGTTACCAGAAAAGATAATAAAAATGTTGTGATGCTATCAGAGGAAACCTATAACAATCTCATGGAGAATATCTATGTTATGGGGAATAAGGCAAATTATGACTGGCTTATGGAATCTAAAGCACAGTTGGAAAACGGTAAATTTACCAGACATGATCTTGTTGAGGTTCCTGCGGATGAATAAAGTATTTACTGACTACGGATGGAAAGATTATGTATACTGGCAGGCAGAGGATAAAAAGACACTGAAAAAAATAAACCAGCTCATAGAAGATATATGCAGAAATGGTAATGTTGGCATTGGCAAGCCGGAACCATTGACAGGCACCTTGTCTGGATTCTGGAGCAGACGTATTAATGATAAAGACCGACTGATATATAAAATTGATGAAGACAATATATATATTCTGGCATGTCGGTACCATTATGGAAACAAATAGAAAACTTAACATTTTCACTATGTCTGGTTGATGGAAATTTCCTGCAAAGAGAATCATTATCATAGAAAAAGGCGTGATATTGAAACAAAGATAAATATTCTTAGCAGTATCCCTGAGTTTCAGAGAAAATAAAAAAAGCAATCTGAAATCAGATTACTTCTTTGAGTACCTGTGATTTTACCAAGCCCTGAAAACCTGATAAAATCAAGAGCTTTATAACAGCCAGTACGGGAATCGAACCCGTGTTTCCGCCGTGAGAGGGCGGCGTCTTAACCCCTTGACCAACTGGCCTTGTCAACCGACTTGTTTAGTATATAATACTTTGACTGAATTTGCAAGTGTTTTTTTAAAATATTTAAAAAAAATTATGAACAAAAATTTGTATTTTTCCGGAGCTCATTTTTTCTGGTTGCGTAGTCCGGTGATTTCATATATGCTGTAAACAGAAGTAATGTAATCCTGTTTTTAATGAGGAAGAGTATCATGAATCGAAAAATCAGTAAAGCAGCAGCGTGGATACTTGCGGTAATACTCGCAGTTACATCTGTGCAGCCGATGGTCTTCGCTTCAGAGCTGTCAGACGAGTCACAGACAGCAGAAGCGGTACAGCCGGAAGGCGGACTGGAGGCTGCCGGGGAAAAGGGATCGGATTCAACGGATCAGACCGATACAGAGGATGTGTCTGTTCAGGTGCCATTGGATCAGACCAGGCCGGAGGAGGATGCTTTTTTATCAGAATCGTATGAGACAGAAGCGGATGAGGAAGTGATTCTGCCCGGGGATTCTATGGGAACAGAGGTGGTTTCTTCCACAGATGAAGCGGCAGAGACGCCGGATGCCGGCGTGGAAAAAGAAGGAGCGCTTTCTGTCCGTGTGGATGATGAGGGAATCGAAAAGGAAGACGCCTTCACAGACGATGGGTTCTTCGGGGATTCCTGTGACGGGGAAAAAACACAGACATTCCGGGATTATCTTATTAATCCGCTGTATGCAGATGTCATCGATGAATCGGATCTGCGGATGCCGGATATCAGGGATTCTTCGGCGAATGTGCTCTATGGATCCGGGACCGTATATTCCACCACGGCCGCAGCAGTTACCTATGTGCGCAGCAAGCTTGTGAGCCGGACGGCAGACATCAGTCTTGGCATCAATTATACAGGAAGCCCGGAAAGTCTGGTTGTCGATGTTTTCAATACGGCTCTGACGACACATACGGGAATACCGCAGGAGGGCGATTATCTTTGGTTCCAGTACGGCGGTGCAGGGTATTCGGCTGAGTATACAGATCAGGTGGTGTATGTGACCTTTTCCGTGAAGTATTACACTACGGCAGCACAGGAAGCGGAGGTGAACCGGAGAATTAAGGATGTCCTGGCAGGTATGGAGCTGTCCGGTAAAAGTGAATATGAAAAGACGGCAGTCATATATGATTTTATCTGCCGGAACGTGTCCTACGATTATGCCAATCTGGAAAACGATGCATATGACCTGAAATATACGGCGTACGGTGCGCTTCAGCTGGGAACGGCTGTCTGCCAGGGGTATGCAGTTCTGTTTTACCGGCTGGCTCTGGAAGCCGGACTGGATTCCCGCGTCATACCGGGAACTGCGGAGGGCGGAGGCCATGCATGGAATATTGTCAGGATCGGACAGTACTATTATAATCTGGATTCCACCTGGGATTCCGAGATCAACGATCCGAAATACTATTATTATTTCCTCTGTTCCGATGCCAGCTTTGCAAAGGACCACCAGAGGGATGACATTGCGTCTACGAGTGCCTTTTATAAAAGCTATCCCATGGCATCGAAGAACTTTGTACTCTGTGATGAGACTGGGCATACGGAATATAAAAGAATTGAGAAGGCAACGTTTTCCACAAGAGGAAAGATCAGTACCATTTGCAAAAACTGCGGAACAGAACTGAAGGTCAGCAAAGGAATCGCCTGTCCGAAGACATTCACTCTGTCCAAAACCAGCTATACATACAATGGGAAGGTGCTAAGGCCGACGGTAACGGTGAAAAATACTTCCGGAAATGTGATCAATCCGGATTATTACACTGTGACGTATTCCTCCGGATGTGTCAATGCGGGGAAATATTATGTGACGATTAAATTCAAAACGTATTACAGCGGCACAAAGGTACTGTCTTATACCATCAATCGAAAAAATCAGAAAATCAATGCGTCTGACCAGGGCGTTCTGCTTGGCTCCGGACTGTTTTCTCTGGGAGCGAAGCTGACAACAGGAAACGGGAAGCTGACCTATGCATCCGCAAATCCGGAGGTTGCGGCGGTTTCTCCACTGGGGAATGTCCTTGCGAAATCAATCGGAAAAGCGACCATATATATCAAGGCAGCACAGACAAAGAACTTCAATCAGGCAGTGAAAAAAGTCGTCGTCTCGGTTTTGCCAAGAGGTACGGCATTCACAGGCATGGTCAACACAACAGGACAGAAAGCAGTGCTTCGCTGGACAGGAAACTCATCCGTATATGGGTATCAGATTCTTTACTGGTCCAGATCCGATTACAGTGACAGGAAGATTCTCACGCTCAAACCCTATACCAGAACCAGTGCGGTATTGTCCGGACTGAAAAAGGGAACCTGGAATTTCCGCATTCGAACATTCTGTATCAAAAACAGTGAAGTTTTCTATTCTCCCTGGGGAGCTGTGAAAAAACTGAGTATTACAAAGTAATTTTATCTCAGCAGGAGTCCAGACTCCGGCTGAGATAAACGCTCCGCGAGGATGTGCAGCGATTCTGAGATGGAAGATGTCAGCGTAAGCTGACCAGAATCGAGCACCAAGTCTTACGTGCGTTCGACTTGAATCAAGAGAGTATCTTAACTGTGGGGTACTCTCTTTTTTGACGTCAGGAAATATGCATCCTGCGTATGCGGTAAAAGTGCCCGGAAGGATTATCTTATTGTATATTTTTATTCTTTCGGTTATAATGAAAACGAATTTTTCATATATTCAAGTCGAATGCACTTAAGATACAGATATAATAAGAAATGAAGGATCAGAATAAAGGGAGATTATTATGTGTGGAATTGTAGGATATGTGGGGGACCATCAGGCGGCTCCCATTTTACTGGACAGCCTTTCCAAACTGGAGTACAGAGGTTACGATTCTGCCGGAGTGGCAGTTCGCAACGGAGATGGAAAGATTGAAATTGTAAAGGCGAAAGGAAGACTTCGTGTTCTTTCTGATAAAATTAACGGCGGTCAGGCACTGGCAGGGACCTGCGGCATCGGGCATACCAGGTGGGCGACACACGGTGAGCCCTCTGTGGAAAATGCGCATCCTCATATCAGCGATGACTGTACCGTTGTGGCAGTACATAACGGAATTATTGAGAATTACCAGGAACTGAAGGAAAAGCTCCTTCGAAAAGGATATCAGTTTTATTCCCAGACCGATACGGAAGTGGCAATCAAGCTGATTGACTATTATTACAAAAAATATCTGGGTACACCGGTGGATGCCATCAACCATGCCATGATCCGTATTCGCGGTTCTTATGCACTTGCCATGATGTTTCAGGAATATCCGGGAGAAATCTATGTGGCCCGAAAAGACAGCCCGATGATTCTCGGAATGGATCACGGAGAAGCATATCTGGCTTCCGATGTGCCGGCGATTCTGAAATATACCCGGAATGTATATTATATTGGAAATCTGGAAATTGCCCGTCTGCAAAAAGACAATATTACGTTTTATAATCTGGATGGCGATGAGATCCAGAAGGAAATGAAAGAGATTGAATGGGATGCAGAGGCTGCGGAAAAAGCCGGCTTTGAGCATTTTATGATGAAGGAGATTCATGAACAGCCAAAGGCTGTGGCGGATACCATCCGCTCTGTGGTGAAGGATGGACGGATCGATCTGTCTTCTGTGGAGCTCAGTGAGGAGCAGATCCGGGAGATCAGCCAGATCTATATCGTGGCCTGCGGATCTGCCTATCATGTGGGTGTTGCGGCACAGTATGTGATCGAGGATCTTGCGAAGATTCCGGTTCGTGTGGAGCTGGCATCGGAATTCCGATACCGCAATCCCATCCTGGATCCGAACGGTCTGGTGATGATTATCAGCCAGTCAGGCGAAACGGCAGACAGCCTTGCGGCACTCAGAGAGGCAAAAGCCAGGGGAAATCGTACGCTGGCTATTGTGAATGTGGTGGGATCTTCGATTGCCCGTGAGGCGGACAATGTATTTTATACATTGGCAGGGCCGGAGATTGCAGTTGCAACGACAAAGGCATACAGCACACAGCTGATTGCTTCCTACGCACTGGCCATACAGTTTGCATATGTCCGGGGAATGCTTCCGGAGGAAAGGTATCTCGGTCTGATCGAGGAGATGCAGACGCTGCCGGACAAAATTTCCAGGATTCTGGAAGACAAAGAGCGTCTTCAGTGGTTTGCTTCCAAGCAGGCGGCAGCCAGAGATATTTTCTTTATCGGCCGTGGGCTGGACTATGCCATTTCCATGGAAGGAAGCCTGAAGATGAAGGAAATCAGCTATATTCATTCGGAAGCATATGCGGCAGGGGAATTAAAGCACGGTACGATCAGTCTGATCGAGGACAATACACTGGTAATCGGCGTACTCACACAAGGGCATCTCTATGAGAAAACGGTAAGCAATATGGTGGAATGCAAGAGCCGCGGAGCTTATCTGATGGGTCTGACGACCTGTGGAAATTACAATATAGAAGATACGGCAGATTTTGTGTGTTATATTCCGAAGACAGATGAACATTTTACCACATCGCTGGCAGTGGTCCCGCTTCAGCTGATGGGATACTATGTGTCTGTTGCCAAAGGACTGGATGTGGACAAACCGAGAAATCTGGCTAAGAGTGTGACTGTGGAGTAGGAACGGAAACAGGTAATACGAAAGAAGAAAAGGTGATTGTTTGAAAAGAAATGGAAAGAAAGTCTGGGCAGTGATTCTGGCAGCGGTGCTGACGATTCAACTGTGCTGTCCGGCAGCTCTGGCAGAAGAATTGGTATCCGGTCAGGATCGTACAGAAGCGGCGACAATATCATCAGGCTTTGTGGAAGATACGGCGGATATTGCAGAAGATGTTTCGGATATTACAGAAGATACGCCGGATACGGAAGAGGCGATTCTTTTGCAGGAAAAAGCGCAGGAGCCGGTTCAGACAGAAGAAATTGCGGGAGATATGTCGCAGGCGGAAATTTTGCCGGAGGAGACAGTACCGGAGGATACGCAGTCGTCAGAGGAAAGCGATGTCCTTGATTCCGGTTCCGGGGAAGATCCGTTCGGCGACAGCTTTATTTCAGAGAATGAGGAAGAATCCGGGATCGTACAGCTGGATCAGGAGAAGGTAGTCAATCCGCTGTACGAGGGTCTGGTAGATCCTTCTGAGCTGCTGGATGTTCAGGACAGCGGTATTCAGACGTATGCGGAGATAGAATATGCCACAACGGCGGAGCCGCTGGCGGAAACGGTCCGGGAAGGAATGAAAAACCGTCTGTCACTGATTCCGTTGAATTTCCGGCTGGATACGACAGATGCGAGTGCATGGAAGACGTATCTGAAGTCGGATATCCTTTCCCTTGCGTTTGCACATACGGGAGTTCCCGACGAGGGAGATTATATCCGGTGGGGGTATAAGGGATATTCCGTGTCGACCAGCTATTTCCAGAAGGACGGATACTACTATTATCAGGCAAAAATTACATTTACTTACTATACGACAGAAGAACAGGAAACCGAACTGGGAGAAGCCGTGAGTCTGGCACTGCAGGGAATGAATCTTTCCGGACAGACCGATTATGTAAAAATCAAGCGGATCTACGATTATATCTGCAGTCATGTTACCTATGATTATGACACACTGAACGACAGCAGCTACACCTTGAAATATACGGCATATGCGGCCATGATAAACGGGACGGCGGTATGTCAGGGATATGCGGCGCTGCTTTACCGGATGGCACTGTCTGTAGGCGTGGACGCCCGTCTGATTCCGGGAAATGCCAATGCACAGAGACATGGATGGAACATTGCAAAGGTTGAGAATCGTTACTACAATCTGGATTCTACCTGGGATTCCAGCCGTACATCGTATGCTTATTTTCTGAAGTCAGATTCTGATTTCCCGAACCATACCAGGGATTCTGAGTATGCCGACGATGTGTTTTATGCGAACTATCCCATGAGTGAGGAAAATTATGATGATCATGAAAAAAAAGTATTGCTTGAGGAAGAAGCTGCGACATGTACACAGAATGGCCTTACAGCAGAATATGGATGCGTGAATTGTGATGCGATCATAGAAAGTCAGATGATGATCCCTGCACTTGGCCATGCAGAGGAAGTGACAAAAGAGGGAAAAGCAGCGACATGTACGGAATCTGGTCTGACGGATGGAATCACCTGCAGCCGTTGTGATGAGATTCTGCAGGAGCAGGAAGAGGTTTCTGCGCTGGGGCACGACTGGAGCGGCTGGGAGGTCACAAAGGCGACGCTTACAGAAGACGGAGAGAGAATCCGGGTTTGTGCGAGAGATGAGAATCACACGGAAGTGCAGACGATATATCATCCGACGACCTTTACACTGTCTGCGACCTCATATCAATATAGTGGCACGGTGCAGCGGCCCACGGTAAAATCGGTAAAGGATTCCCGGGGAAATGTGATCAGCAGCAGTAATTACACGGTAAGTTATTCTTCCGGATGTAAAAATGCCGGCACCTATACCGTCAGTATTAAATTTCAGGGAAATTACAGCGGGACGAAGAAGCTGACTTATAAGATTGTGAAAGCCAGTCAGACGATCACGGCATCCGGAAAGACGAAGATATTGGGAAATCCGCTGTTTTCGCTGGGGGCAAAATGTACGTCAGGCGGTACATTGACATACAAATCAGATGCGCCTCTGGTTGCAGCGGTATCTTCGAAAGGAAATGTTCTGGTAAAAAGCGTGGGAACGGCAACGATTACCATCACTGCGGCATCGACAGCAAATTATAACAGTGCTGTAAAGAAGATTACGATCAAAGTCCTTCCAACGGGAACAATGGTTTTCGGTCTTGCCAATACGGCAGCCTCCAGGCTGTCGGTCGCATGGAAGCGGAATGCGGCAGCAGATGGCTATCAGATTCAGTATGCGATGAAAAATACCTTTTCAGATGCCCGTACCGTTACCATCTGGTCGAATGCCAGAGTGCTTACCTATATTCAGAACCTGGTAAAGGGAAAAGGATATTATGTGCGGATCCGGACATTTAAGAAAGCCGGAGGAAAATATTATTATTCCACATGGAGTTCGTATAAAGGAATTGTAATCCGATATTAAAACTATCACGGGAAACTTGAAGAGCTAGGAACAAAAAGAATCGGACGGTGTACATGCACCAGTCCGATTCTTTTTTGTTCCGTCTTATTCAGATAAAATTATTTCTTTTTGGAAGACTTCTTTGCAGAATGCCGGGAAGTCTTTGCCTTTTCGGGGCTCTGTTCCTGCCGGGGCAGGTTCTTTACTGCTGTGCTAAGCATCAGTTTGATACGGTTCAGCTGGTTTACCTCACTGGCGCCGGGATCATAGTCGATGGCCACGATATTGGCCTGCGGATGCGTCCGGCGAATTTCCTTTATGACACCTTTTCCGACGATGTGATTCGGCAGACAGCCAAACGGCTGAATGCAGACGATGTTTGGCACACCGCCGTGAATCAGTTCCATCATTTCACCGGTCAGGAACCATCCCTCCCCGGTCTGGTTTCCGGTGGATACGATCGGCTCTGCCATTCTGGCAAGATCCCGGATGTCTGCGGACGGTGTGAAATGACGGCTTTCCGCGAACGCTTCATTTGCCGTTTTGCGAACCATCTCGATGGCGCGGATCCCCATGTTGGCAATTACTGCTTTTGATTTTTTGAAGCCCAGTTTTTCCACTTTGAAATTCTGGTTATAGAAGCAGTAGTTGATAAAGTCAATCAGATCCGGGCAGACAGCCTCGGCCCCTTCGGCTTCCAGAAGCTCTGCCAGGTGATTGTTGGCAGCAGGAAGGAATTTTACCAGGATTTCTCCCACAATGCCTACGCGCGGCTTGATCTCTCCGGTCGTAGGGATGGTGTCGAAATCGTGAATCATTTCCCGGCACATTTTTTTGAATCGCTTGTACGTCATGTCGCTTCCTGTTACAAAAGCGATGGAACGGCGCTCCCAGATTTTGTGCTTCCGGTTTACGATTCCTTTTTCTGCTTCATAAGGGCGCATGCGGTAGACACATTTCATCAGAATATCTCCGAACACGGCACCGTAGACAACACGTTTGATCAGCGGAAGCGTCAGCTTGAATCCGGGATTGCTCTCCAGGCCGCTCAAATTGATGGAAATCACCGGGATCTGCTCCATACCGGCTTTTTTCAGTGCCCGGCGGATAAATGCGATATAATTGGAAGCACGGCATCCGCCGCCTGTCTGAGACATAATGACAGCAGTACGGTTAAGATCGTATTTTCCGGAGAGCAGTGCATCCATGATCTGTCCTACGACGATCAGAGAAGGATAGCAGGCATCGTTATTCACATATTTCAGTCCCACATCCACAGCACTCTTATTGCTGTTTGGAAGTACCTCCAGATTGTACCCGCTGGCATTAAATGCTTCCTGAAGAATCGTGAAATGGAACGGGGACATCTGCGGACAGAGGATGGTGTAGTTTCTGCGCATTTCCTTCGTGAATACAACTTTGTGGATGGATGCCGGGTGGATGATCCGCTTTTTGTGCTGGGATTCCTTGGCGCGGATTGCGGCAAGAAGAGAGCGGACTCGGATTCTTGCGGCTCCCAGATTGTTTACTTCATCAATTTTCAGGCAGGTATATATCTTTCCGCTGCCGTCCAGAATTTCATATACTTCGTCTGTGGTAACGGCATCCAGTCCACAGCCGAAGGAATTGAGCTGAATCAGGTCCAGATTGTCCCTGGTTTTCACAAAGTTTGCTGCCGCATAAAGGCGGGAGTGGTACATCCACTGGTCATTGACACGGATCGGACGTTCAATGGGAGCCAGGTGGGAAACGGAATCCTCGGTAAATACGGCAACACCGTAGCTGGTGATCAGATCCGGGATGCCATGATGGATTTCCGGATCAATGTGGTAGGGACGTCCGGCGAGTACAATTCCTCTGCGCCCGGTTTTTTCCAGGTATTCCAGAGTCTCTTCGCCTTTTTTCTGAATGTCTTTATGTACGTTCCCCAGCTCTGTCCAGGCCTTGTGCGCAGCTGCTTTTACTTCTGCTGCAGGAATATCGTGAAATTCCTCCACCAGACGATCCGTCAGAATTTCTTCTGAGGTAAGCGCCAGGAAAGGATTGCGGAAATCAATGGAAGGATCGTTCAGCTCATCCACGTTATTTTTGATGTTTTCCGCATAGGAGGTAACGATCGGACAGTTATAGTGGTTGACTGCATCCGGGAACTCCTCGCGCTCGTAGGGAATACATGGGTAGAAAATAAACGTTACACCCTGTTTCAGAAGCCAGCTCACATGTCCGTGGGCAAGCTTTGCCGGATAGCATTCCGATTCACTGGGAATGGATTCAATGCCCATTTCGTAAATCTTCCGTGTGGAAGTGGGAGAGAGAACCACCTGATATTTCAGTTCTGTAAAGAATGTATACCAGAACGGATAGTTCTCAAACATGTTCAGAACGCGGGGGATGCCCACCTTTCCACGGACAGCCTCTTCCTCGGTCAGAGGCTTGTAGCCGAAGATTCTTTTATATTTGTACTCGTAAAGATTGGGAATGTGATCCTTGTTTTTTTCCTGACCAATGCCTCTTTCGCAGCGGTTGCCGCTGATAAACCGGCGTCCGCCGGAAAATTTATTGATGGTAAGGCGGCAGTTGTTGGTGCAGCCGCGGCAGTTCGCCATGGAAGTTGTATATTCCAGACAGTTGATCTCGGCAATGGACAGCATGGAACTGCGTTTTCCCTTTACATAACGCTCTCTCGCGATCAGAGCAGCTCCGAAGGCACCCATGATGCCGGCGATATCAGGACGAATTGCTTCGCAGTTTGCGATTTTTTCAAAGCTTCGAAGGACTGCGTCGTTGTAGAAGGTACCGCCCTGCACCACAATGTGATGTCCAAGCTCCGTCGCATCAGAGACCTTGATCACCTTGTACAGCGCGTTTTTGATGACAGAATAGGCGAGTCCTGCCGAGATATCTGCAACAGAGGCACCTTCTTTCTGAGCCTGTTTTACTTTGGAATTCATGAAAACGGTGCACCGGGTACCCAGATCAATGGGATGCTCCGCAAAAAGAGCAGCCCTGGCAAAATCCTGTACACTGTAATTCAGAGATTTGGCGAAGGTTTCAATAAAGGAACCGCAGCCGGAGGAGCATGCCTCGTTTAGCTGTACGCTGTCAACAGTCTGGTTTTTGATCTTGATGCATTTCATATCCTGACCGCCGATGTCCAGAATACAGTCCACATCCGGATCAAAGAATGCAGCCGCATAGTAGTGGGATACCGTTTCCACTTCCCCTTCGTCCAGCAAAAGCGCAGCCTTAATCAGTGCTTCACCGTATCCGGTGGAGCAGGAATGCACAATGCGTGCACCTTTTGGAAGAAGACGGTAGATTTCCTGGATGGATGTAATCGTGGTTTTCAGAGGGTTCCCGTTGTTGTTGCTGTAGAAAGAATAAAGCAGAGAGCCGTCTTCCGCCACCAGAGCCGTTTTCGTCGTGGTGGATCCGGCATCAATACCGAGATAACAGTTACCCTTATAGGAGGCCAGATCTCTGGTAGTAACTTTATATGCGCTCTGACGTTTGTGGAACGCCTGATATTCCTCTTTGGAGGAGAACAGCGGTTCCATACGCTCGACTTCAAATTCCATTTTTACGGAATTGCGGAGGCGGTCCTTCAGTTCTGTGAGAGAAACAAAAACCTCTTCTTTGGCATTCATGGCAGATCCCATGGCGGCAAACAGATGAGAGTTTTCCGGAGTGATGGAATGCTCATCGTCCAGTTTCAGAGTACGGACAAAGGCTGCCTTCAGTTCGGAAAGGAAGTGCAGCGGACCGCCGAGAAATGCCACGTGGCCGCGAATGGGCTTTCCGCAGGCAAGACCGGATATAGTCTGATTGACGACAGCCTGAAAAATGGATGCGGAAAGATCCTCTTTCGTGGCACCGTCATTGATCAGAGGCTGGATGTCTGTTTTTGCGAAGACACCGCAGCGGGCGGCAATGGGGTAGAGTGCCTTGTAGTTTTTGGCGTATTCGTTCAGTCCGGAAGCGTCACTCTGGAGAAGGGAGGCCATCTGGTCGATGAAAGATCCGGTACCTCCGGCGCAGATTCCGTTCATACGCTGTTCCACATTTCCGTTTTCAAAATAGATGATCTTTGCGTCCTCGCCGCCAAGCTCAATGGCGACATCGGTCTGAGGTGCAAGCTTCTGAAGCGCGGTGGATACGGCAATGACTTCCTGGACAAATGGAATTTCAAGGTTATTTGCCAGAGCCAGTCCGCCGGAACCGGTAATCACCGGATGAAGGGTTATCTCACCCAGCTTTTCCTGGGCTTTCTGAAGCAGATCTGCCAGTGTTTCCTGGATGTTGGCAAAATGTCTCTCATAATCTGCGAAAAGAAGGGTTTCGTTTTCATCAAGAATTGCAATTTTGACAGTGGTGGATCCAATGTCAATTCCTAATGTGTAATAACTCATAAAATTAATTATGCCTCCTCATAAGGTAAAACTGGTTTATAAAAACTATGTGTTCTTTCATATTAATAATGTGCATCTGTTAAAGACCCATACCCCGTATTATACGATATGGGTTTCAAAATGGCAATGTAAAAGTTTAACAATGATTACGGGAGATAGCGGGAGAGAAAAAGTAGTTTTGATGAAATTCATTGAAAAAGGAAGAGGGGAATAGTATAATAGAATATATTTTGGTCTGGGTGTCATCGGCAGTATATGACTATGATACCAGAAAAAATCCAGGAGGAAAGAATGGCGGAATATAAACTGATAAAAACACAGGGACGTGCCAAGAGGGCAGAATTCCATACGGTTCACGGGACGATCCAGACACCGGTATTTATGAATGTGGGTACGGTGGCTGCGATTAAGGGCGCAGTATCTACCATGGATCTGAGGGAAATCGGAACGCAGGTAGAGCTTTCCAATACGTATCATCTGCATGTGCGTCCGGGCGACGACAAGGTGAAAGCCATGGGCGGTCTTCATAAGTTCATGAACTGGGACAGGCCGATCCTCACAGATTCCGGCGGCTTTCAGGTCTTTTCCCTTGCAAAGCTTCGAAAGATCAAAGAAGAGGGAGTCTATTTCAATTCCCATATTGACGGGCGAAAGATCTTTATGGGACCGGAGCAGAGTATGCAGATTCAGTCCAACCTGGCATCCACCATTGCCATGGCATTCGATGAGTGTCCAAGCTCTGTGGCAGAGAGAAGCTATGTGCAGCAGTCTGTGGAGCGCACTACAAGATGGCTGAAGCGCTGTAAGGAGGAGATGGCCAGACTGAATTCGCTGGAAGATACCATCAATAAAGAACAGCTTCTGTTTGGAATCAATCAGGGCGCGGTCTATGAGGATATCCGAAAAGAGCATGCGGACGAAATTTCTGAGCTGAATCTGGACGGATATGCCGTGGGAGGCCTGGCGGTGGGAGAATCCCATGAGGAGATGTACCGGATCCTAGATGAGGTAGTGCCCCATCTGCCGCAGAATAAACCGACGTATCTGATGGGAGTGGGAACTCCGGCCAATATTCTGGAGGGCGTAGAGCGGGGAATCGATTTCTTCGACTGTGTGTATCCAAGCCGGAACGGACGGCATGGTCATGTGTATACAAACCGCGGAAAACGGAACCTTTTTAATGCACAGTATGAGCTGGACAGCCGGCCGATTGCAGAGGACTGTCAGTGTCCCGCCTGCCGAAATTACAGCAGAGGATATATCCGACATCTTCTGAAGGCGAAGGAAATGCTGGGAATGCGGCTGTGTGTGCTGCATAATCTTTATTTCTACAATCATCTGATGGAGGAGATCCGGGATGCACTGGATGCCGGAAATTTCCCGGAATATAAAAAAATGCGTCTGGAAGGCTTTGAGGAAGGAAAGATAAACGGCAGATAAGCGGCGGAGGAAGATTCTGCAGAAGGTTTCTGCGTGAAATATTTATAAACTACTTGAAGAAATGCGTTTTTTTGTGTATGATACTCTATAATGCGGACAGATGATGAAAAGATGTCCGGCAGTGATTTTATTTAACAGGAGGATTTGAAAATGGCAGAAGGCGGAGCAAGTATGGGATTTGCCATCGTGTGGATGGTTGTTCTTTTTGGAGTAATGTATTTCCTGATGATTCGTCCACAGAAAAAAGAGCAGAAGAGACTGCAGGCTATGCTGAACAGTATGGAAGTAGGTGACAGTGTTGTAACCACAAGCGGCTTCTATGGTGTGATTCTGGATATGACAGAAGAGGATGTGATTGTGGAGTTCGGAAACAATAAAAACTGCAGAATTCCCATGAGAAAGCAGGCAATTGCCGAGGTCGAGAAAGCGGATCAGGCGTCTGCATAGAGAAATAAGGGGGTAAGTGTCATAATAAATATGGCATTTACCTCTTTTTTATACAAAAATATTTCATTTTGCAGACATTCTTTTTCACTTTACCGGGTTGAAATCTTGGATAAAGTGCGTTATTATTATAACAATACTCTGAAAAGACCGTAGAAAGAAGTCGCTTTCAGGGAAAAATGCGGTGAAGGAACTACCGTAAAAGAGAGAGGAAAGACGATAATGGAATACAAGATAGCGTTGATCCCTGGCGATGGGATCGGACCGGAAATTGTCAGAGAAGCAAAAAAAGTTCTGGATAAGATCTGTGAGAAATATGGACATTCCTTTTCGTATCAGGAGGTCCTCCTTGGCGGGGCATCCATCGATGTTCATGGCGTGCCGCTGACAGAGGAAGCAATTGCACAGGCAAAAGCATCGGACGCTGTTCTGATGGGTTCTATCGGCGGAGATGCAAAAACATCTCCATGGTATCAGCTGGAGCCGTCCAGACGCCCGGAAGCTGGTCTTCTGGCAATTCGTAAGGCACTGAATCTTTTTGCAAATTTAAGACCTGCATATTTATACAATGAGCTCAGAGCAGCCTGCCCTCTTCGGGATGAGATCATCGGAGAAGGCTTTGACATGATCATTGTGCGGGAACTGACAGGCGGCCTTTACTTTGGTGAGCGCAGGACCATTGAAGAGGATGGGGTAAAAAAAGCCATCGATACGCTCGCCTATAATGAAAATGAAATTCGCCGGATCGCAGTAAAGGCATTTGAGATCGCAGGCAAGAGAAGAAAAAAAGTTACCAGTGTGGACAAGGCAAATGTTCTGGATTCCTCCAGACTCTGGAGAAAGGTTGTCGAGGAAGTGGCGGCTGATTACCCGGATATCACACTGGAGCATATGCTGGTGGACAACTGTGCCATGCAGCTGGTACGTGATCCGAAACAGTTTGATGTGATCCTTACGGAAAACATGTTCGGAGATATTCTTTCGGATGAAGCCAGCATGGTGACCGGCTCCATCGGAATGCTGTCCTCTGCCAGCCTGAATGAGACGAAATTTGGTCTTTATGAGCCGAGTCACGGCTCTGCACCGGATATTGCGGGACAGAATAAGGCAAACCCGATTGCAACCATTCTTTCCGCAGCCATGATGCTTCGTTTTTCACTGGATCTTGACAAAGAAGCAGATGATGTGGAGGCAGCTGTACAGAAGGTTCTTACGGCAGGATACCGCACCGGTGACATCATGTCTGACGGATGTACCCTGGTCGGAACCGTGCAGATGGGAGATCTTATCGCAGCAGAAATTTAATACATAAAAGGAGAAAAAGACTATGAAAAGTGATGCAGTAAAGAAGGGATCTCAGCAGGCACCTCATCGTTCTCTGTTTAATGCCCTGGGGTTCACAAAAGAAGAACTGGATCGTCCTCTGGTAGGAATTGTCAGTTCCTATAATGAAATCGTACCGGGTCACATGAATCTGGATAAAATTGTAGAAGCAGTGAAGCAGGGAGTTGCCATGGCAGGCGGAACACCGGTGGTATTTCCGGCAATCGCAGTCTGTGACGGAATTGCCATGGGACATACCGGAATGAAATATTCCCTCGTTACCCGTGACCTGATCGCAGATTCCACAGAAGCAATGGCGATCGCACATCAGTTTGATGCCCTTGTGATGGTCCCGAACTGTGACAAAAATGTTCCCGGACTTCTGATGGCAGCCGCACGGGTAAACGTGCCGACCGTCTTTGTCAGCGGCGGTCCTATGATGGCCGGCCATGTCCAGGGACATAAGACCAGCCTTTCCAGTATGTTTGAGGCAGTGGGAGCCTATGCGGCAGGAACACTTTCGGAAGAAGGACTTCTGGAATATGAAAACAAGACCTGTCCGACCTGCGGTTCCTGTTCCGGAATGTATACGGCAAACAGTATGAACTGTCTGACCGAGGCTCTTGGTATGGGACTTCGTGGAAACGGAACCATTCCGGCCGTATATTCCGAGCGCATCCGTCTTGCAAAGCACGCCGGAATGCAGGTTATGGAAATGTACAGAAGAAATATCCGTCCCAGAGATATCATGACACAGGATGCGATTCTGAATGCATTGACGGTTGATATGGCACTGGGCTGCTCCACGAACAGTATGCTTCATCTTCCGGCAATCGCGCATGAGATCGGAATGGATTTTGACATCAGCTTTGCGAATGAGATCAGCGCAAAGACACCGAATCTCTGTCATCTGGCACCGGCAGGCCCGACCTATATGGAGGATCTGAATGAGGCCGGCGGCGTTTATGCGGTGATGAACGAGCTGAACAAGCTGGGACTTCTTCATACAGACTGTATGACTGTGACAGGAAAAACCGTGGGTGAAAATATTGAAAACTGTATCAATCTGAATCCGGAAGTAATCCGTCCGGTGGATCATCCATACAGCCAGACCGGTGGACTTGCCGTTCTGAAAGGAAACCTTGCTCCGGACGGCGGTGTGGTAAAACGTTCTGCAGTTGTGGAAGAGATGATGGTGCATGAAGGACCGGCACGTGTCTTTGACTGCGAGGAAGATGCCATTGCGGCTATCAAAGGCGGAAAGATCGTGGCTGGTGACGTGGTCGTTATCCGTTATGAGGGACCAAAAGGCGGTCCGGGTATGCGTGAAATGCTGAATCCGACTTCCGCAATTGCCGGCATGGGCCTGGGATCTTCTGTGGCACTGATCACAGACGGAAGATTCAGCGGAGCATCCAGAGGCGCTTCCATCGGACATGTCTCTCCGGAAGCAGCAGTGGGAGGACCTATTGCACTTGTGGAAGAAGGCGATATCATCAGCATCAACATTCCGGAGCTGAAGCTGGAAGTAAAGGTTTCTGATGAGGAAATGCAGGCAAGAAAAGAAAAATGGCAGCCTCGTGAGCCGCGCATTACGACAGGCTATCTGTCGAGATATGCGGCGATGGTAACATCCGGCAACAGAGGAGCCATTCTGGAAGTACCGAAGGCGAAATAAGGAGGAAAACAAATGCAGTTAACAGGAGCGGAAATCGTTGTAGAATGTCTGATCGAACAGGGCGTGGATACGGTGTTCGGATATCCGGGCGGTGCGATCCTGAATGTCTATGACGCGCTTTATAAATATCAGGACAAGATTTATCATGTGCTGACATCCCATGAGCAGGGCGCATCCCATGCGGCGGACGGATATGCCCGTGCGACCGGAAAAGTTGGTGTGTGTCTGGCAACCTCCGGTCCGGGAGCCACAAATCTGGTAACCGGAATTGCAACCGCGATGATGGACTCAGTTCCTATGGTGGCCATTACCTGTAATGTGGGAAAATCTCTTCTCGGAAAGGATTCCTTCCAGGAAGTGGACATTGCCGGCATCGTGATGCCCATTACGAAGCACAGCTTTATCGTGAAGGATATCGAAAGTCTGGCAGATACCATGAGAAAAGCATTTTATATTGCAAGAAGCGGACGTCCGGGCCCGGTTCTGGTGGATGTGACAAAAGACGTCACCGGTGCTGTCTGGGAATATGAGCCGCGTCGTCCTGCTACCGTGACCCGTGAGGTGGGCAATATCCGCAAAGAAGATCTTGATTCGGCGGTAGAGATGATCAAGGCTGCGAAACAGCCGTTTATTTTCCTGGGCGGCGGTGCTGTTATCTCCGGCGCATCTGAGGAGATCCGGGAGCTTGCGAGAAAAATTGATGCCCCGGTTTGTGACAGTCTGATGGGAAAAGGCGCATTTCCGGGAGATGATCCGCTTTATACCGGTATGCTTGGAATGCATGGTACGAAGGCTTCGAATCTCGGAGTGACAAAATCAGATCTTCTGATCGTCCTGGGAGCACGTTTCAGTGACCGTGTGACCGGAAATGCCAATACCTTTGCCAAAAACGCAAAGATTCTTCAGGTCGATGTGGATGCGGCTGAGATTAATAAAAATGTGATGGTGGATACTGCGATCGTGGGAGATGTGAGAGAAGTTCTTCGACGCCTTCTGAAAGAAATTCCGGAGAAAAAACATCCGGAGTGGATCTCCTATATCCAGGAGCTGAAGGAAAATTATCCTTTGAAATATGACCACACACAGCTTACCGGCCCGTACATTATTGAGAAGCTGTATGAGCTGACAAAAGGAGATGCAATCATCACCACAGATGTGGGACAGCATCAGATGTGGGCTGCACAGTATTATAAATATAAAGAACCGCGTACATTACTTACCTCCGGTGGTCTTGGAACCATGGGATATGGTCTCGGGGCAGCAATCGGAGCAAAGACAGGATGTCCGGACAAAACCGTTGTCAATATTGCAGGTGACGGCTGTTTCCGAATGAACATGAATGAGATCGCAACAGCTGTACGCTGCGGCAGACCGCTGGTTCAGATCGTGTTGAACAATCATGTACTCGGTATGGTGCGTCAGTGGCAGACGCTTTTCTATGGAAAGAGGTATTCCCACACGATTCTGGATGACTCCGTAGATTTCGTGAAGGTATCAGAGGCTATGGGTGCAGAGGCAATTCGTGTGACAAAAATGGAAGAGGTTGAGCCCGCGCTGAAAAGAGCACTTTCTGCCAGCGGACCGGTGGTGCTGGATTGCTGGATCGACCAGAATCTCAGTGTATTCCCGATGGTGCCGGCAGGTGCAAATATTGATGATGTTTTTGACGAGGAGGACATGAAAAAAGATGAGCAGAGTATATAATTTTTCTGCAGGACCGGCAGTGCTTCCGGAACCGGTATTAGAAGAGCTTGCTGCGGAGATGCTGGATTATAACGGAACCGGGATGTCGGTAATGGAAATGAGCCACAGAAGCGCTGCGTTTCAGCAGATCATTGATGAGGCAGAGCAGGATCTTCGCGATCTGATGCACATTCCGGATAACTATAAAGTTCTTTTTCTTCAGGGAGGAGCATCCCAGCAGTTTGCGATGATCCCGATGAATCTGATGAAGAACAAAGTGGCTGATTATATCGTGACCGGACAGTGGGCGAAGAAAGCTTACCAGGAGGCTCAGAAATACGGAAAGGCAAATAAGATCGCTTCTTCGGAAGACAAAACCTTTTCTTATATTCCGGACTGCAGTGATCTTCCGATCAGTGAAGATGCGGATTATGTATATATCTGTGAGAACAATACGATTTATGGAACAAAATTTAAGGAACTTCCCAATACGAAAGGCAAAACACTGGTAGCAGACGTTTCTTCCTGTTTCCTGTCTGAGCCTGTGGATGTTTCCAGATATGGAATCATCTATGGAGGAGTTCAGAAAAATATCGGCCCGGCCGGAATGGTAATTGTGATCATCCGTGAGGATCTGATCACAGATACCCCTCTGGAAGGAACGCCGACCATGCTGACATACAAAACACATGCAGATGCGGGATCTCTTTACAATACGCCGAATTCCTACTGCATTTATGTGTGCGGCAAGGTGTTCAAATGGCTGAAGGCCATGGGCGGACTGGAAGAGATGCAGAGAAGAAATATTGAAAAAGCAAAAATTCTCTACGATTTTCTTGACAGCAGCAGGCTTTTTAAAGGGACCGTTGTTCCGAAAGACCGTTCGCTTATGAATGTTCCTTTTGTGACCGGCGATAAGGAGCTGGATGCGAAATTTGTGAAGGAAGCCACGGCAGCAGGTCTTGTAAATCTGAAAGGCCATCGCAGTGTTGGCGGTATGCGCGCAAGTATTTACAATGCCATGCCAAAAGAGGGTGTCATTGCCCTTGTGGAATTCATGAAAAAATTTGAGGAGGAGAATGTATAATGTTTCAGTATCATTGTCTGAATCCGATCAGTGCAAAGGGCCTTGAGATTTTTAATGATAATTACCGGAAATGTGATACCATGGTAGATGTGGACGCTATTCTTGTGCGAAGTGCCAAGATGCACGACATGGAGCTGCCGGAAACGGTGTGTGCGGTTGCCAGAGCCGGAGCAGGGGTAAACAACATTCCGGTGAAGGAATATGCAGAAAAAGGAATTGTCGTATTTAATACGCCGGGAGCAAATGCGAACGGTGTCAAAGAGCTTGTTCTGGCTGGTATGCTTCTTGCATCCAGAGATATTGTGGGCGGTATTGAGTGGGTTGCCCATGAAAAGGACAAAGAGGATATCGACAAGCTGGCAGAAAAGCAGAAAAAACAGTTTGCCGGATGCGAAATCATGGGCAAAAAGCTTGGGATCATCGGACTGGGTGCCATTGGTGCCATGGTCGCAAACGCAGCGTCCGGACTTGGAATGGAAGTATATGGATACGATCCCTATATCTCGGTAGATGCGGCGTGGAATCTTTCCCGCACCATCCGTCACAGCAAAAACCTGGATGACATTTATTCACAGTGTGATTACATTACGGTGCATGTTCCGCTTCTGGACAGTACGAAAAAAATGATCAACCGGGAAGCAATCTCCAAGATGAAGGATGGAGTCGTACTTCTGAACTTTGCCCGTGATCTTCTTGTGGATGAGGATGCACTGATTGAGGCTCTGGAGAGCGGCAAAGTGAAAAAATATGTGACGGACTTTGCGAATCCTACGGTAGCCGGTCGCCCCGGAATTCTTGTGACACCGCATCTTGGGGCATCTACGGAGGAATCCGAAGATAACTGTGCGGTTATGGCGGTAAAGGAAATCCGCGATTTCCTGGAAAACGGCAATATCCGGAACTCTGTGAACTTCCCCAACTGTGATATGGGAACCTGTGTGGCAGTGGGACGTATTGCCATTACACACAGAAATGTGCCGAATATGATCAGTCAGGTGACGAAGGTTCTCGGAAATGAGGGAATCAATATCGCAGATATGACAAATAAGAGCAAAGGCGAGTTTGCCTATACGCTGCTGGATCTGGAAAGTACTGCATCCCGGGAGGCTCTGGATGAGCTGGCCGCCATTGATGGTGTGACACGGGTGCGAGTAGTTCGGTAAAGCTCCTGTCTGCTTCGCGGAGGGATGATATGAAAAAGACAATGCGGCAGTTTCAAAGAGGAGTCAAAGGTCTGAAAAAGGGCCTGAAAAAAGATTTTATGAACTGGACGGTGGTTCGGAAGATCCGAAAACACATCCGCCGGATACGGATCATCCAGCCCATATATAAGAATGGACGGAAAATCGGCCGTACCGTGAAATGTATCAGCGAAGTAATTGAAAAGCGTCTTTAGATCAATGGGGATTGTCGTCGGACAATCCCCGTTTGATATTATGTGGGCTTATGTTTTTCCATCCAGGAATGAATATAATCAAGTTGCTCCTGGTCGGAAATGTCCTGTGACAACGGATCATCGCCGGCAGCCAGACAGCAGAACAATACAAGCGCCTGAAGAGAGAAAAAAAGAATGAAAAACAGCACCAGAATCAGCAATATGGAAGCACCTCCTGAATGTTTCGTCTATTGATAATAAGCATTGTCTGCAAAATTGATATTTTTATACATATCTTATGCGCAAAACCCGAAAAAAGGAATACCCTAAATTATAATTTTCCTTTTTTCCGGAGGCTGTATGAAGAAAAAAAAATATACCGGAAAAAATATCGGCGTTGCGATTCTCGATACGGGAATCTATGAGCATATGGATTTTCAGGGAAGAATCCGCTGTTTTCAGGATTTTCTTAATTACCGGTCTCTTCCCTATGATGATTCCGGGCATGGCACACATGTGGCAGGTATTCTGGGGGGAAGCGGGGCTGCATCCGGTGGAAAATACAGAGGAACAGCGCCACAGTGCGATATGATTATTCTGAAGATTCTGGATCAGTACGGAAACGGGAGCAAGGAAAATGTACTGAGAGCATTTCGCTGGATTCGGAATAACAAAATGAAATATCATATCCGGGTGGTCAATATTTCTGTTGGAACAACGTGCAGATCTCCAAAAGATCACCTGCTTTTGAATTCGGCGGCAGAACAGCTGTGGGATGAAGGGCTTGTCATTGTTGCGGCAGCGGGAAATCAGGGACCTGAGCAGGGAAGCATTACGTCTCCGGGCAGCTCCAGGAAGGTGATTACAGTCGGCTCCAGCGATATGCTGACGGGGAGAAGCGGTGTGTCCGGCAGAGGGCCTACTTCGGAATGTATCTGTAAGCCGGATGTTGTTGCGCCGGGGAACCATATCATCTCCTGCGGGATCAAGGGTCCGGATTCCTATGGGATCAAAAGCGGGACGTCCATGTCCACACCCCGGATATCCGGTTCGGTTGCCTGTATGCTGGAAAAAGACCCGATGCTTACCAATCTGGAAATCAAAATGATGCTGAAGGAATCGGCGGTCGATCTGGGACTTCCCCATAATCAGCAGGGCTGGGGGCTGTTTGATGAAGATCGTTTTCTGGCTTTGTGAAGTCTGTGGGATAAAAGCTTCGGCTGCAGATTTCATAAATAAGAAAAACATTGCGTCGGTGCGTAAATGCGTTGACGCAGAATCATATTTTATGTAAAATGAAAAAGAACATTCAGAAATCAGAACAGGAAGGGATGGATGTTCCATCCAGGGAGGAATTTATTATGGAAAAAATTAAGATGACAACACCCCTTGTGGAGATGGACGGAGATGAAATGACCCGTATTTTGTGGGCCATGATCAAGGAGGAGCTTCTGACTCCTTATATTGATCTGAATACAGAATATTATGATCTGGGACTGATACATCGAAATGAGACCGATGATCAGGTTACCATCGATGCCGCTGAGGCAACGAAGAAATACAAGGTTGCTGTAAAGTGTGCAACGATCACACCGAATCATGCCAGAATGAGTGAATATGATCTGAAAAAGATGTATAAAAGCCCCAATGGCACCATTCGTGCAATACTGGATGGAACGGTGTTCCGTGCTCCGATCGTAGTAAAAGGAATCGAACCCTGTGTGAAAAACTGGAAAAAACCGATCACATTGGCCAGACATGCATATGGGGATATCTATAAAAACACAGAGATGCTCATTGATAAACCGGGAAAGGTGGAACTGGTTTATACAAGTGCGGACGGAGAAGAGACGCGCAGTCTGATTCAGGAATTTTCCCGACCGGGAATTGCGATGGGAATGCATAATATGCAGGCTTCCATTGAAAGCTTTGCCAGAAGCTGTTTCAATTACGCACTGGACACCAGACAGGATGTATGGTTTGGTGCAAAGGATACCATTTCCAAAACATATGATGCGCGGTTTAAGGCTGTTTTTCAGGAAATTTATGAAAATGAGTTCCGGGAGAAATTTGAATCTGCAGGACTTACGTATTTTTACAGCCTGATCGATGATATTGTTGCCCGTGTGATGAAGGCAGAAGGCGGCTTTATCTGGGCCTGCAAAAATTATGACGGAGATGTCATGAGTGATATGGTCTCTTCGGCATTCGGTTCCCTTGCGATGATGACCTCCGTTCTGGTATCTCCCAACGGATACTATGAATATGAGGCGGCACACGGAACCGTTCAGAGACATTACTACCGCCATCTGAAAGGGGAGGAAACCTCTACAAACTCTGTTGCCACCATTTTTGCATGGACCGGAGCGCTGCGCAAGCGCGGTGAACTGGACAAAAATGTGGAATTATCCCGGTTTGCGGATCATCTGGAGAAGGCAGTGATCCGGACAATCGAAAGCGGAAAGATGACCAAAGATCTGGCGCTGATCACATCTCTGGAAAATCCTGTTGTTCTGAACAGCAGAGAGTTTATTCTTGCAGTTCGTGAGGAACTGGATAAAATATATGCTCAGACCGTTTAAAAGGAGGAGTTAAGATGGCTTTTTTTGACAAGGTTCGGGATTCTCTGACAGTGACCGGACAGGGAGTGACCCAGAAAGCGAAGACAGCGGCGGAGACGATGAAGCTGAACACACAGATTAAGGGAAATGAGCGTGCGATGGAAAAGCTTATATATCAGGTTGGTCTTCAGTGTGTGGAACTTCATATTCAGAAGAATGACACAGAATACGAAAAGCTGTTTCAGGAGATCCGCAGACTGCGAAAGGAGAATGCAGAGCTGCAGAAGCAGGTGGAATATGTGAACGCTTCCAAAATCTGTCCGTACTGTGGATATCACAACCATACTTCTTCCAGATTCTGCAGCGGCTGCGGCAATTCTCTGGAGGAAATGCCTCAGCAGATGGTCTGCTGTCCGGAATGCGGGGAGGTAAACGAGGAGGATTCCCGCTTCTGTATTCATTGTGGCTGCCGTCTGCAGCAGGAGGAAACGGAAGAGATATCACAGGAACAAAAAGAGGAACCTCTGGCACAGTCTCAGGAGGAGCTGACCGAAAGTGAATTGCCGCAGGAAAAGCCGGAAGATGCATCTGAGGATGATGTGACGGAAGAATAAAAAGAGGAGCAGGCGCTTCCCGGAAACGGGAAACCTGCTCCTTTTTTAGCGGGTGCTCTTTAGGGCAGATCGGATATGATCCGCAAACATATCCTGAATTTCGGGATATTCCCCAAGCCCTTTCAAAACAATATCCACTTCATATCCTGCTTTTTCCAGAAGGTTTCGCCAGGAACCCTCTTCTGCACCGGCCATATCATTGACGGCATGATCTCCGGCAACGATCATAAACGGCGCCAGAGTAATTCTGGCGGGCTGTTTCTTTTTCAGCCTGCGAAGAACGGTGTCAATATCCGGATAGCCTTCCACTGTGCCGATCAGAAACTGCTCATATCCCATATCCAGAAAGCGGCAGTTCAGCGCATCATAAACAAAATTGGCGTAATGAGTGGTTCCGTGCCCCATAAAGACGACCATGCGATCCGGCTCCACAGGCAGAAAAGAATCTGCCAGAAGCTGTACAGCTGCATCCAGATCCTCTGTGCCGGTGAGCAGCGGTTTACCAAACCGGACGGAATCAAAGGCATCCTTTTCGGACAGGATTTCGGCAGTCATGGCTTCGTTTTCGATTCCGTTGATTATATGGGTTGGCTGGACAAACACATGGCGAATCCCGTCGGATGCCATGCGCCGGAGTGCTTCCGGCACGGTATCGACATGGATGCCGTCACGCTGTTTCAGCTTCTGAATGATGTGACGGCTTGTCCATGCCCGATATATGGCATAATCGGGAAAGGATTTCCGGATCTTTGTTTCAATTGCGTCGATGGATGCTTTTCGTGAATGTTCAAAACTGGTGCCAAAACTGACAACCAGTATTGCCTTTGCAGATTTTGAATTCATAAGGGTCCCTCCGTAATGTTCCGCACTCGAAAATGGCCCTCCGCGCCTTACCAGATTCAACTGCAAAAGAATCATTTCCAGTATAGTCTGAGGAAGTCGGGCTGTCAATGAAATTTGGGCTTTTCAATTGACATTCCGAAGGGGAATGATTATGATGATAGGAGGGCAAAGCGACAATTACGAAGGAGTAACAGTAAAATGAGTGTTTCCATGATTGGAATTGATCATACAGCTGCATCGGTGGATGTCCGGGCAAGGTTTTCGTTCACCAGAAAAGAGGCCGGGGAGGCCATGGAAAAGATTCATGCGATGGAAGGGATTGACGGATGCATTCTTCTGTCTACCTGCAACCGTATGGAATTGTGGGTGAGTGCGGAAGAAGAGATGCCGGATCTGTATGAGATATTGTGCAGTCTGAAAGCAGTGGACCGTTTGGAATACAACGGTATTTTTGTGCAGAGAACAGACAGAGAAGCGGTAAAACATCTGTTTTATCTTACCGCCGGACTGAAATCACAGATTTTGGGGGAGGATCAGATCCTCACGCAGGTGAAGGATGCACTGAATCTTGCCAGAGAACATTTTGCAGCGGACGGTGTTCTGGAAGTGCTGTTCCGGATGGCCGTTACGGCTGGGAAAAAGATAAAGACAGAAGTACCCGTCTCTCACGGGAATCCGTCGGTGATCCATCAGGCTCTGAAATACCTGGAGAAAAAAGGATTCCGGGCAGAAGGAAAAACCTGTATGGTGATCGGAAACGGTGAGATGGGCAAGGTGGCGGCGCAGACACTGCGCGAAGCCGGAGGAAAGGTGACGGTAACGGTTCGTCAGTACCGCAGCGGAGTTGTGAATATTCCGCGGGGCTGTGACCGTATCAATTACGGGGACCGGATGGAGTATCTTCCTGTGTGTGATCTGGTTGTCAGTGCAACAGCCAGTCCCAATTATACACTGACGAGAGAGCTTCTGAAAGAGAAAAGGCCGACAGGTCCGCAGATCCTGATCGATCTGGCGGTGCCAAGAGATATTGATCCCGCCATTGGAAATCTGGAGAATATCACATTGTATGATATGGACAGCTTCCGCACGGATGAGACAGATGAGGCACTGGAACAGAATCTGAAAGCAGCTTCCAGAATCGTGGAAGAGCAGATGGATGAATTTTATCTTTGGCTGGAAGGACGTGATATTATTCCCAGAATTCAGGAGATCCGTCAGGAAGCAGTCAGAGATCTGAATCTTCGTATCGCAAAAATTTTCAGAAACACCCCTATGGATGATGTGGATCGATGTCATCTGGAAGAGGCAGTTGCGGAGGCTGCCGGCAAGGTGGTCAACAAGCTGATATTCGGGCTGCGGGACAGCCTGAATACAGAAGCATTTCTGGAATGTGTCAGCGGATTGGAGAAATTGTATGAAGAGTAAACCGTATTTTCCGATGTTTATAGATTTGTCAGATAAAAATGTGGTGGTGGTGGGCGGCGGAAAAATTGCGGCCAGAAGGGTCAAAACCCTTCTGCAGTTCACCCGGAATATTACGGTTGTGGCTTCTCAGGCCATCGCAGAGCTTCAGGAGCTGGGAAAAATCGGGCAGATCCGTCTGATTCTCCGCCCGGTAAAGCGCTCGGATCTGTCCATGGCTTATATGGTGATTGCGGCTACCAATGACTGGAAGCTGAATTATGAAATCTGCCGGATCTGCAAGGCAGAGGGAATTTATGCCAATGTGGCAAATGATAAGGATGCCTGTGACTTTTATTTCCCGGGGGTGGTGATGCAGGATGAGCTGGTCGTCGGCATCACGGCGAGCGGCATGGACCACAGAAAGGCAAAGGCCGTTCGTGAGGAAATCGAACAGGTACTGAAAAAGTATTCGGGAGAATGGTAGGCATGGATAATCAGATTGTAATAGGAAGCCGGGAAAGCAGGCTTGCGGTGCTGCAGAGCCGGATGGTACAGGAATATATTATAAAAAGGAATCCCGGAATAAAGGTGGAAATCCTTACGATGAAGACGACTGGAGATATCATTCTTGATCGCACGCTGGACAAGATCGGAGGAAAGGGACTGTTTGTGAAGGAACTGGACAGAGCGCTTCTGGACGGGAGAAGTCATCTGTCTGTGCACAGCCTGAAGGATATGCCCATGGAGGTTCCGGATCAGCTTCCGCTTCTGGCCTTCTCCAGACGGGAGGATCCCAGAGATGTTCTTGTTTTGCCGGAGGGCGCAGACTGTCTGGATCCGACAAAGCCGCTGGGATGTTCCAGCCTGCGCAGAACGCTTCAGCTGAAAAAACTGTATCCGCAGATGGAAGTAAAAAGCATTCGCGGGAATCTTCAGACGCGTCTCAGAAAACTGGATGAGGGTGCGTATTCAGGACTGATTCTGGCAGCCGCCGGATTGAAGCGTCTGGGTCTGGAGAAGAGGATTTTCCGGTATTTTACGCCGGATGAAATGATTCCTGCGGCCGGTCAGGGAATTCTTGCCGTACAGGGAATTCAGGGCAGGGATTATTCGTTTCTGGAGGGGTTCAATGATCCGGAAGCAGCGGCATGTGCGGCGGCAGAAAGAGCTTTCGTAAAATATCTGGACGGCGGATGTTCCTCACCGGTGGCAGCCTATGGGGAGGTGACTTCAGACCGGATATTTCTGCGGGGGCTTTATTATGAGGAAAAGACAGAAAAATATGTGACAGGCAGCATTGAGGGCGCGGCTGCGGATGCAGAGGCGCTGGGGGTCAGCCTTGCGAAAGAGCTGAAGGATCTTTGCGGCAGAGGAGATAAAATGAGTAAGAAGGGAAAAGTATGGCTTGTTGGGGCAGGACCGGGAGACATCGGTCTGTTTACCATAAAGGGAATGGAAATTCTTTCAAATGCAGATGTTGTGGTATATGACAGTCTGGTGGGAGAGGGAATCCTGTCAAAAATTCCGTCGGGGATCCGCACCATTCATGTAGGAAAGCGCGCCAACCACCATACAATGTCCCAGGAGCAGATCAATCAGGTCCTGCTGGATGAGGCAGAAAAAGGCAACCGGGTGGTACGGCTGAAGGGAGGAGATCCCTTCCTGTTCGGACGGGGAGGAGAGGAGCTGGAGCTTCTGGTGGAGCATGGAATACCATTTGAGATCGTTCCGGGCGTCACTTCTTCCATCGCGGTTCCGGCGTACAACGGCATTCCGGTCACACACAGAGATTTCTGTTCTTCCCTTCATATTATTACCGGACACAAGAGGGAAGGAAAGACATATGATATTGATTTTAGAGCGTTGACGGATACCAGGGGAACGCTGGTGTTTCTTATGGGAATTTCCTCGCTTGGTGATATCATGAGAGGCCTTCTGGAGGGAGGAATGGATCCGGATATGCCGGCGGCGGTTCTTCAGAAAGGGACTACGGCCGGTCAGAAACGCATCGTGGCAACGGTGGCTACACTGGAGGAACAGGTGAAAAAGCAGGGGGTGGAGACACCTGCCATCATTGTCGTCGGAAAAGTGTGCAGCCTGGCAGAAAAGTTTGAGTGGTATGAACATTTGCCGCTTGCCGGATGGAAAGTTCTGGTGACAAGACCGAAAAATCTGATATCCAGAACCGCGGATCTGCTTCGACAGAAGGGAGCGGAGGTTCTGGAGCTTCCGGCCATCCGCACAGAGCCGATGGAAGATCAGAGCGCTCTGGAAGAAGCGCTGGATCACATAGATACCTATCAGTGGATCGTATTTACCAGCCCTACCGGAGTGGATATCTTTTTTGAAGAAATGATGCGGATGGACAAGGATATTCGCTCACTTGGAAATATTAAGGCGGCGGTGATCGGAGAAGGAACCCGGAATAAATTAAAGGAACGGGGAATCCGGGCAGATCTGATGCCGGAGGTTTATGACGGCGACTCTCTTGGGGCAGCGCTGGCAGAACGTGTCAGGCCGGGAATGCATGTGCTGATTCCCAGGGCGGAGAAAGGAAACGAAAACCTGGTGCGTCTTCTCGAAGCAGCGGGGGCGAAGGTCAGCGACATTGCCACATATCGCACGGTATATGAAAGCAGCGGCCTCATCGATGAGAAAAAGGAACTGGAAGAAGGCGGAATTGACTGTGTGGTATTTACCAGTGCGTCTACCGTAAAAGGCTTTGTGGAAGGAACGAAGGGAATGGATTATACGGGAATCCGTGCAGCCTGTATCGGAAAACAGACAAAGGCGGCTGCGGATGCCTATGGAATGGATACACATATGGCGGAAAAGGCGACGATCGAAAGTCTGATTCGTCTGGTGGAAGAAATGAAAGGAAGTCAGGAAAAATGGAATTGATTCAAAGACCCAGAAGACTGCGCGGAAATGAAATACTCAGAAAGATGGTGCGGGAAACCAGAATGGATAAATCTTCACTGATCTATCCTCTGTTTGTGAAAGAGGGAACCAATATCAGAGAAGAGATTCCTTCCATGGAAGGACAGTACCGCTACAGCATAGACCGGCTCCCGTACGAGCTGGAGGAACTGCAGAAGGCCGGAGTGGGAAGCGTGATGCTGTTTGGTATTCCGGATCACAAGGATGCTGTGGGAAGCGGCGCGTATGATGACCAGGGAATTGTGCAGCGTGCCCTGAGGGAAGCAAAAAAGCAGTTTCCGGATCTGTACTACATCACGGATGTATGTATGTGTGAATATACCTCTCATGGGCACTGCGGTGTATTGTGCGGCCATGATGTGGACAATGACGCTACACTGGAGCTCCTGGCAAAGACGGCACTCTCCCATGTGGAGGCCGGTGCGGATATGGTGGCTCCGTCGGATATGATGGACGGACGTGTGCGTGCGATCCGGGAAATGCTGGACAAGAATGGACATACGGGAAGCCCGATTATGTCTTATGCGGTGAAATATGCATCGGCGTTTTACGGACCGTTCCGCGATGCGGCAGGCTCTGCCCCTTCCTTTGGTGACCGCAGAAGCTATCAGATGGATTTCCATAACCGGAGAGAAGGAATGAAGGAAGCTCTGACAGATATCGGAGAAGGTGCCGACATCATAATGGTGAAGCCTGCAATGTCTTACCTGGATATGGTTTCGGAGGTGTCCAAAGCCGTGAATGTTCCGGTGGCAGCCTACAGTGTCAGCGGAGAGTATGCAATGGTCAAGGCGGCCGCAAAAAACGGATGGATTGATGAGGAACGCATCATTTCGGAAATGGCAGTGGGAGCTTATCGTGCCGGTGCACAGATCTATATCACTTATTATGCGAAAGAACTGGCCCGCCTTATGGATGAAGGGAGAATTGGATAATGACAAAGTCACAGAGCCTGTTTGAACGGGCTGTAAAAAGAATTCCGGGAGGCGTGAACAGCCCGGTGCGTGCTTACGGAGCAATTGGAGAGACACCCCGTTTTATCAGCAGAGCAGACGGATGCCGTATTTATGATGTGGATGGAAACGAATATATTGATTATATTGACTCCTGGGGACCGATGATTCTGGGCCATAATTTTCCGGAGATACGGGAAAGTGTGATCAGAGCTTCCCAAAACGGTCTCAGCTTTGGATGCGCGACAGAAATCGAAGTAGAGATGGCAGAATTTATCTGTGAAAGAATTCCGCATGTGGAAATGATCCGCATGGTAAATTCCGGAACAGAGGCGGTCATGAGTGCATTGCGTGTGGCAAGAGGTTACACGGGAAGAAACAAGATTATTAAATTTGCAGGATGCTATCACGGACACAGCGATGCCATGCTGGTAAGCGCAGGCTCCGGCGTGATGACCAGCGGAGTGCCGGACAGTGCAGGTGTTCCGAGAGGCTGCACGCAGGACACCATGCTTGCGGTATTCAACGATCTGGAGAGTGTGCGTACACTGATGCAGCAGGCTCCGGAAGACGTGGCAGCTGTGATTGTGGAGCCGGTTGGAGCCAATATGGGAGTGGTGGCACCTGCAGAGGGCTTCCTGGAAGGATTGCGGGCGCTTTGCGACGAATACGGCGCACTCCTGATCCTGGATGAAGTGATTACCGGTTTCCGTCTCGCGTTCGGCGGTGCGGCACAGTATTATCATGTCACACCGGATCTTGTCACCTATGGAAAAATCATCGGTGCGGGAATGCCTGTGGGAGCCTACGGAGGCCGGAAAGACATTATGGAGATGGTAGCTCCGGCGGGTGCTGTCTATCAGGCGGGAACCCTGAGCGGAAATCCCATTGCCATGGCGGCAGGCCTGACACAGCTGAACTATCTGTGGAACCATCCGGAAATCTATGCAAAGCTGGAAGAAAAGGGAGAAATGCTTTACGGAGGAATCCGAAAGATCCTGAAACAAAAGGGAATTCCGTATCAGATGAATACCGTTTCCAGTCTGGGCAGTCTGTTTTTTACCGATCAGCCGGTGGTGGATTATCTGTCTGCGAAAACATCGGATACAGCTGCCTTTGCAGATTATTTCAAATATATGCTGAATCACGGAATTCACATTGCGCCTTCACAGTTTGAGGCAATGTTCCTTTCGGATGCTCACACGGACAGGGAGATCGGTATGACGCTGGAGACAATAGAAAATTATTTCAAATAGAATCGAAATCTTGTTCCTGAAATAAATGTGTGATATACTGTAGGACAAAACAGGATGATATATTCAAGCGACAAAGCGATTGCGTGACAAAATATGAGGAGGCAGTACTCATGGCTGACAGAAAATATGTGGCGTATGTGGGATCTTATACCCGCGGAAAAAGCAAAGGAATCAAGGTTTATGATGTAGATGTGGAGAAGGGATTCCTCACGGAGCGAAGCGAGACAGAAGTGAGCAATTCTTCCCATACCGCCATCTCCAAAAACGGAAAATATCTTTATTCCATCGAGGACGAAGGTGTTGCTGTTTTTGAAAGAGACGGGAACGGAGATCTGAAGCGTCTGAACAGTGTTGATATTAACGGAATGAGAGGATGTTTTCTTGCCACGGATGTGGATGGAAAATATCTCTATGTGGCAGGATACCATGACGGAAAGGTTACGGTTGTTCATACACATAAGGACGGCAAGCTGGGAAGTCTGATGGATGGTGTTTTCCATACCGGACTCGGAAGTGTGGCAGAGCGGAATTTCCGTCCCCATGTCAATTGCGTCCGTCCGACACCGGACAATAAATATCTCTGTGCGGTGGATAACGGAATCGATCAGGTGAAGGTTTATCGAATCAATAAAAGAACTCATAAGCTGGAGCTGGTGGATATTCTCCGCTGCCCCAGAGAAAGCGGTCCCAGGATCATCCGTTTCAGTGAAGACGGAAAATATGCCTATATTCTGTTTGAACTGAGTAACGAAATTAAGGTTTACAGCTATGACGGCAGCGGAAAGACTCCGGAATTCGAGCTTCTGCAGAGCATCAGTACCCTGCGCAAGGATGATAAGGATGCGGTACATAATGCAGCTTCCGGACTGGCTCTGGCACCGGACGGAAGACATCTGTTCTGCACGACGGCAGGTGAAAATACCGTTTCCATGTTTGAGATCAATCCGGAGAACGGTCAGCTTACAAAGAAATTCACACTGCCCATCAGCGGAGATTACCCCAAGGATCTGGTGATCTTCCCGGATAACCGCCATATCGCGGTGGCAAATCATGCAAGCAATACCATTACAACCTTTACGGTGGATTATGAGAAAAATGTGCTTATCATGAACGGAAGGCCGCAGCAGGTGGATCTTCCGAACAGCATTCACATCTGGGCTGTTCCGGAGGAATGATCTTTACTGTTTTTTCAGATCGCAGGGACTCATGAAAGAGCATAAAGAAATAAAGCAGACGCCGCTGCAGACATTTGTCTGCAGCGGCAATTTTTGTGCGCCTGGTGGGTGCATATTCTATTCTGTTTCCCGATAGAAGCGGCGGATATGATCCATTCGGGCACTCATGTTGGAAAACAGGGCGTCGGTAAGAACCAGTGCAGCCATTGACTCGACGACCACTACCGCTCTTGGAACGATCACAGGGTCGTGACGGCCGTGAATTTCCAGAGCAATTTCTTCGCCCTTGCAGGTGACGGTGTTCTGGGGCTGGCTGATGGAGGGAGTTGGTTTTACATGGACGCGGATCACAATCTCTTCTCCGTCACTGATGCCGCCCATGATCCCTCCGGCATGATTGGAAAGCTTCTGAATCCTTCCGTCCTTTTGACAGAAACCGTCATTGTCCTGAGAACCTTTCATCTGGCTGACAGCTGTACCATCGCCGATTTCCACGGCTTTTACGGCACCGATGGACATCATTGCCTGAGCAAGGAGCGCATCCAGCTTTCCGAATACAGGATCCCCGAGTCCGGCCGGAACGCCCTGGACCCGGCATTCGATCACTCCGCCGGCGCTGTCCTGATTTTTCATACAGGTTTCCAGGTATTCGCCGGCCGCTTTTCCGGCCTCGGCATCCGGCATATAAAACGGATTTCGGCTGATCTCGTCGGGATCAAAGTGCTCTGCGGTTACAGGCCCGATGGATTTCGTGTATGTGAGAAAAGAAACTCCGATTTCAGACAGGATTTTGGAGGCAATGGCACCTGCCGCCACGCGTCCGATGGTTTCCCGTCCGGAAGAGCGGCCGCCTCCGCGGTAATCGCGAAAGCCATATTTGGCATCAAACGTATAGTCGGCATGTCCCGGCCGATAGGAACAGGCGATATTTCCATAGTCACGGGAACGCTGATCCTGGTTAAAAACGATTAAGGAAATGGGGGTACCGGTGGTTTTTCCTTCAAATACACCAGAGAGAATCTCCACCCGATCTCCTTCTTTTCGAGCGGTTGTGTATCGGCTCTGTCCCGGTTTGCGCCGGTCAAGAGCCTTTTGAATATCATTTTCACATAAGGGAAGTCCTGCCGGGCAGCCGTCAATGACCGCTCCGAGAGCCTTTCCATGGGATTCCCCCCATGTGGTGACTGTAAATTTTTTACCAAAAGATGACTGACTCATATGTAACCCTTTCTTTCTGCACTTTATAACTTTACAGTAAATATGTGAGATTTCATGCCTTTCATTATAGCGAACTGTTAAATATTTGTAAACCGAAACCATTGGAATTGACAAAAATTAAGGGAGAAATTATAATGTTATAAGTGTTTTTGGATTTCGATAATGGAGAGAGAAAGGGGAGTGTAAAGCGTGATCAGAATTTTTAAGACCATTGATGGAGCAATCCATCAGATTCAGGAGCCGCAGGAAGGGTGCTGGATCGCCCTTACGAATCCGACAGCGACGGAAATCTTTGAAGTATCTGAGCAGTTTCACATTGAGGTTGATGACCTGAGGTCCCCGCTGGATGAGGAAGAACGTTCGCGTATTGAAGCAGAAGAAGATTATACACTGATTCTGGTAGACGTTCCTATCATTGAGGAGCGTAACGATAAGGACTGGTATGGAACCATTCCTCTTGGCATTGTTCTCACGGACAAGATGATTATTACCGTCTGTCTGGAGGATACGCAGGTGCTGACCAGATTTATGGAAGGACGTGTCCGCAATTTTTTCACTTATATGAAGACACGCTTCATTCTGCAGATTCTGTATCGGAATGCAAGTATGTATCTGCGTTATCTGCGTATTATAGATAAGAAGAGTGAGCAGGTGGAGGAAAAGCTTCATGTGTCGACCAGGAATCAGGAGCTGCTGGAGCTGCTGGAGCTGGAGAAATCTCTGGTTTATTTTACCACGTCACTGCGGTCGAATGAGATGGTGCTGGAAAAGATGATGAAGACAGATGCCATCAAAAAGTATCCCGAAGATACAGAGCTTCTGGAAGATGTCATCATTGAAAATAAGCAGGCCATCGAGATGGCGAATATCTACAGCGGAATTCTGAACGGAATGCTGGGAACATTTGCATCTGTTATTTCAAACAACCTGAATATTATTATGAAGGTTCTTGCCATTATCACGATCGTTATGAGTATTCCGACGATTGTGTTCAGTGCCTACGGTATGAACCTGAATCCCACCGGTATGCCTTTTTCGAATACGCCATGGGGATTTCTGATCATCATTGTGCTTTCTGTGCTGATCAGTGTGGTTGCGGCTATCATTCTGACAAAGAAGCGCTTTTTCTGAAAACCCGGCAACTGATAGGAAAAGAGGAAATGTATGAAATTAATGAACAGGCTTGAACGGAAATTTGGAAAATATGGAATCCCGAATCTGACACTTTATGTGATCATCGGCTATGTGATCGGCTATATTCTTCAGCTGATCAATCCGTCTGTACTGAATATGCTGAGTCTGAATGTGACGGCGATTCTGCATGGACAGGTCTGGAGACTGATCACATGGGTAATCAGCCCGCCTGGAAGCAGCAATGTGTTGTTTTTTATCATAGCGATTCTGTTTTTTTACTATCCCATCGGTACCTCGCTGGAGCGGACATGGGGAACCTTCCGTTATACGCTGTATATTTTTTCGGGAATACTGTTCACGGTGATCGGAGCGTTTTTCCTCCACTTCATCAGCGGAGGAGTGCTTGACAGCTTTGGCAGATATATCTTTTCCACGTATTACATCAGTCTGTCCATCTTCCTCGCCTATGCACTTTGTTACCCGGATATGCAGGTGCTGCTGTATTTTGTCATTCCGATTAAGATGAAGTGGATGGCCTATGTATATCTGGCGCTGGTTGCTTATGATATTATCAGCTATATTCGCTCCGGTGTCTGGTTCATGGCGGTTCCCATCATTGCTTCGCTCCTGAATTTCCTGATTTTCTTCCTGACTACCCGGGATATGAACCGGTATAACCCGAAGGAAATCAAGCGAAAACAGCAGTTCAAAAAAGCGGTGTCCCAGGGGCAGGCGACAGGAACTGCAGGCAGAGGAAATGTGACGAAGCATAAATGTGCCATCTGCGGGCGGACAGAGCTGGACGATCCCAATCTGGAGTTTCGTTTCTGTTCCAGATGCAACGGCAATTATGAGTATTGCCAGGATCATCTTTTCACCCATATCCATGTAAAATAAGAAAGAAATAAGAAATCAGCAACAGTCATAAAAATCTTTGGCAAACAGCTTGCCAAAGATTTTTCTTTGTGCTATAATATTTTCGTTTGAAAGCCGGCTTGTCGGAATTGGCAGACGAGGCAGACTCAAAATCTGTTGGTGGTGACATCGTGCGGGTTCAAGTCCCGCAGCCGGCAGTATTGCAGATACCATAATTGATACGATTGTGTCAGTTATGGTATCTTTTTTTATAATAAAAGTCCCGGACAGCAGCCATGTGACGAAGCATGCCTGCATGCGAAGACACATGGATATTACCTCAAATCTAAAATCTTTGTGAAATTTCCTGCAGATGATTGCAGGAAAAGCGGGAAAATGCTATGATACGGGTTATAGAACAAATAAGAAGAAAGTTTAAAATGGAGGAAACAAATGGATCTGAAAAATAAAAAACCGGATCGGGGAAAACGGCCCCTGTATGTGTATTATCTGATTGCCATCGCGGCGATTATTCTGATCAATCTTCTGGTAGTTCCTTCTGTTCGGGAAAGAAGTATCCAGACAACGGATTACACTACATTTTTGAAACTTGTGGATAAGGGAAAAGTCACCAAGGCAGAAGTACAGGATGAATATATCTATTACGGCGTGGAAGACAGCGGGAAGAAATATATCTGCAAGACAGTCCGCATGGAGGATCCCCAGCTGGTGGATCGTCTGTATGATGCCGGTGTAAATATGGAAGCGGTGGTGACTGAAAGCCAGTCCATTTTACTGAGTCTGATTGCCGGATATCTGATTCCAATCGCCATCTTTATTCTTCTGGGACGCTGGCTGAGCAAAAAAATGATGCAGTCCATGGGGAACGGCGGTCCGGGAGGAATGATGTCCTTCGGAAAAAGCAATGCGAAAGTGTACGTGAAGTCCTCCACGGGAATCAAATTCTCGGATGTTGCCGGGGAGGATGAAGCCAAGGAACTTCTGACAGAGATCGTGGATTACCTGCACAATCCGCAGAAGTATACGGAAATCGGTGCGTCCATGCCAAAGGGTGCGCTCCTTGTGGGACCTCCGGGTACCGGAAAAACACTTCTGGCAAAGGCGGTTGCCGGGGAGGCAGAGGTTCCGTTCTTTTCCATCTCCGGTTCGGAGTTTGTGGAAATGTTTGTGGGTATGGGTGCTGCGAAAGTTCGTGATCTGTTTAAACAGGCGAATGAGAAAGCTCCCTGTATTGTCTTTATCGATGAGATTGATACCATTGGTAAGAAGCGTGACGGAGCGGGATTTTCCGGAAATGATGAGCGGGAGCAGACGCTGAATCAGCTGCTGACAGAGATGGACGGTTTCGACGGATCCAAGGGTGTGGTGATCCTGGCTGCGACTAACAGACCGGATTCTCTGGATCCTGCACTTTTGCGTCCGGGGCGTTTTGACCGGAGAATTCCGGTAGAGCTTCCGGATCTTCAGGGGCGTGAGGAAATACTGCGTGTTCACGCGAAGAAAATCAAGATCGCGGACAGTGTCCGGTTTGAGGACATCGCAAAGGCTGCGGCAGGTGCGTCCGGAGCAGAGCTTGCAAATATTGTAAACGAAGCGGCACTGAGAGCTGTCAGGGACGGAAGAAAATTTGCCACGCAGGCAGATTTCGAGGAAAGCATTGAAGTAGTCATCGCAGGCTACCAGAAGAAAAACCGTGTGCTTTCCAACAAGGAAAAGCTGATCGTGTCTTACCATGAGATCGGGCATGCCCTTGTTGCTGCGAAGCAGACGGAATCTGCACCGGTTCATAAAATCACGATTATTCCGCGTACCTCCGGGGCACTGGGATATACCATGCAGGTAGATGAGAAGGAGCATTTCCTGATGTCGAAAGAGGAACTGGAAAACAAGATTGCCACCTTTACGGGAGGCCGTGCAGCCGAGGAGCTGGTTTTCCATTCCATCACGACAGGTGCGGCAAACGACATTGAGCAGGCGACGAAAATCGCGAGAGCCATGATTTCCAGATATGGCATGAGTGATGAGTTTGATATGGTTGCCATGGAAAATGTGAGCAATCAGTATCTGGGGGGAGACTCCAGTCTGGCATGTTCTTTTGAAACGCAGACCCTGCTGGACAGGAAAGTTGTGGAACTGGTGCGCAGACAGCATCAGAAGGCAATGGATATCCTGGAGGAGAACAAAGGAAAGCTGCATGAGCTGGCGAAATATCTTTATGAGCATGAGACAATTACCGGCGAAGAGTTCATGAGTATTCTGAATGCGCCGCTGCAGGAACTGCCGGAGAGTGTAAAAAGGGAAGAAACCGATTCGGAAGCATAATCTGTGCATCGCGCAGCGTGTTGCTGTGAACAGTAATAACGATCAATTACAGGGGATATTGCAGATGTGATATCCCTTGTTTTTTTGTGTCTGTTTCGATATAATGGCCATAGCAATACATCAGAAAGTGGCCTGTATTTCAGGAATGGGCATATGTAGTGTACGGCGCATATGTTTCAGTTGGAGGAAAACAGTATGGACTGTCAGAAAGCAGAAGAAATGGTAAATCAATATATGGAACATATACTGAGTGTGGATGAACTGGAAGAATTTCTGGATCACATTGAGCATTGTCCATCCTGCTACGATGAACTGGAGACATATTTTATTGTCTCAAAGGTAATGGAGCAGCTGAATGATGAGGATTCCAATACGGTACTTGATTTTAAAGCGCTGCTGAAAAATGATATCAGGCGGGCAAAGATATCGGTGCATTACAAAAGAGCCATGCGCTTTCTTGCGGAGGCCGGAGCGGTGCTTCTGATACTTCTGCTGGCGGGCTTTTTGTTTTATGTGATGGGTGTGGTGTTTTGACAGAAAGGGGAGGCAGACAGTGAGCGAAAAAATATTATTGATCGACGGACACAGTATATTAAACAGGGCATTCTACGGACTGCCGGATCTGACAAATTCCGAGGGGAAGCATACAGGAGCGGTATACGGATTTCTGAACATTCTGTTCCGGATTCTGGAAGAAGAACATCCGGAGTACCTTGCGGTTGCCTTTGATCTTCATGCGCCTACGTTCCGGCATAAGATCTATGAAGCGTATAAGGGAACCAGAAAGGGAATGCCGGAAGAACTCAGGGAACAGGTTCCGCTGATGAAGGAAATGCTTTCTGCAATGGGTGTCTGTATGATGTCCATGGAAGGATATGAGGCAGATGATCTGCTTGGAACTGTGGCAGTGGAAAGCGAGAAAAGAGGAATGGAAGTCACGGTGCTGTCAGGGGACCGGGACCTTCTTCAGCTTGCGACAGAAAAGGTGATGATCCGCCTTCCGAAGACCGTGAAGGGAAAGACAACCATCGAAGATTATCATGCAGACCAGGTGCTCGAACGATATCAGGTGACTCCTCCGCAGATCATAGAGCTGAAGGCGCTTATGGGAGACAGCTCTGACAACATTCCGGGAATACCGGGGGTAGGAGAAAAAACAGCCACGAAAATCATTGTCCGGTATGGCAGCATTGAGAATGCGCATGAACATCTGGAGGAAATCAAGCCGAATAAGGCCAGAGAATCTCTGCGGGAGCATTATGATGTGGCTCAGATGAGCAAGGTTCTGGCAACCATCCATACGGACGCGCCGCTGGCGTTTGATTATGAGAAGGCCCGTCTGGGAGATCTGTATACCAGAGCGGCATATGAGCTGTGCAAAAGGCTGGATTTCAAAAATCTTCTCGGGAAATTTGACGGAAGTCTGGCTTCGGAAGCCGGAATGAAACTGGAATATTTTACCTGCGCGGATCTTTCCGGCAGTGAGACTCTGTTTGAGAAGGCAAAAAAGGAACCGTATGTTGCCCTGGCCCCGGCCATACAGGGAAAAGCGATTTATGGAATGGGGATTTCCTGGGGAAAGGAAGATACCTATTTCCTCCCGGTGGAAGGACTGCTTACCGGGGAATATTTGTGTAAAAAAGCGGAAGAACTGAAAGAAGACTGTGAGCTGTGTGCACTGGATATCAAGAGCCTTCTGAAATTTGTAAATCTGGAGCAGCCGGAACGTGTATTTGATGCGGGGGTGGCTGCGTATCTTCTGAATCCACTGAAGTCCTCCTATACCTATGATGATCTGGCGAAGGAATATATGGGAGGGACTCTGCTTCCGACCAGAGAAGACTTTATCGGAAAAAGTTCTTATGAGAAGGCGTGGGAGGCATCAGATCCGGGGCTGGGGACACTTCTGTGTCATATGGCCTATGTGGCTTTTTCCGTGCGGGAGCCGCTGGAAAGCAGACTGCGGGAAAATGGAATGTGGGACGTGTACAGTGAGATCGAGCGTCCGCTGATTTTTGCGCTGGATGCCATGGAAAAGCAGGGAATTCGGGTAAAGGGAGAAGAACTGAAGGAATACGGAGAAAAGCTGAACGTTCGGATCGGAGAGCTGGAAAAACAGATATGGGAGCAGGCCGGAGAGGAATTTAACATCCAGTCTCCCAAACAGCTGGGTGCGATTTTGTTTGAAAAAATGGGGATTCCGGGAGGAAAAAAGACAAAGACCGGGTATTCCACGGCTGCAGACATCCTGGAAAAGCTTGCGCCGGAGCAGCCTGTTGTAAAAGATATTCTGGAATATCGTCAGCTTACCAAGCTGAAATCCACCTATGCGGATGGACTTGCAAATGTGATCGGAGAGGACGGAAGGATTCATTCGACATTTAATCAGACGATCACTGCCACGGGAAGAATCAGCAGTACAGAACCCAATCTTCAGAATATTCCGGTTCGCATGGAGCTGGGAAGACTGATCCGTAAGGTATTCGTGCCGGAGGACGGGTTTGTTTTTCTGGATGCGGATTATTCCCAGATCGAGCTTCGTGTGCTGGCCCATATGTCCGGAGATGAAAAACTGATACAGGCATACCGGGAAGCACAGGATATCCACAGGCTGACGGCATCAGAGGTATTCCATATTCCTTTCGATGAAGTGACTCCGCTTCAGAGACGAAATGCCAAGGCGGTAAACTTTGGAATCGTTTATGGAATCAGCTCCTTTGGGTTGAGCCAGGATCTTAGTATCAGCCGGAAGGAAGCGGCGGAATATATTGAAAAATATTTTGAAACGTATCCGAAAATCAAGGGCTTTCTGGATCATCTGGTGGAAGAAGGCCGGGAAACGGGTTACGTTACGACCATGTTCGGAAGGAGACGGCCGATTCCCGAGCTGAAATCGACCAATTTTATGCAGAGATCCTTTGGGGAACGTGTCGCCATGAATTCTCCGATTCAGGGGACTGCGGCAGATATTATTAAAATAGCCATGAATCGTGTTTATGAGCGTCTGAGACGGGAGAATCTCAGATCCCGCCTGGTGCTTCAGGTGCATGATGAGCTTCTCATCGAAACCGCAGCAGACGAGATAGAGGCGGTTTCGGCTATCCTCGAAGAGGAGATGAAGGGAGCGGCCAGTCTGTCGGTAGATCTGGAGGTGGATATGCACGAAGGAAAAAACTGGTATGAGGCAAAATAATGCTCCGTTTGGAAAAACGGCTGACCAGAGGAAGCGCAGAAAGATAAGGCAGAGGCTGCAGGAAACATTGAGGAGAAACAGATGAAAATAATTGGTGTGACCGGCGGAGTAGGCGCCGGAAAAAGTACAGTGCTGGAAATTCTGGAGAAAAATTACAATGCATATGTCATTCAGGCAGATCAGGTTGGACATCGTGTGATGGATCCGGGGGCATGCTGCTACGAGCCTGTGATTGGACTTTTTGGGGAACAAGTCGTAAAAAACGATAAAACTATTGACCGGAAGATGATTTCCGATGTAGTATTTGCTAAGGCTGATATGCGAAAGGCGCTGAACGGTATCATCCATCCGGCTGTGAAGCAGATCATTCTTCAGAAGCTGGAAGAAAAAAGACAGGAAGGCTGTCCTTTGTTTGTGGTTGAGGCGGCGCTTCTGCTGGAGGACCATTACGATGCGTTCTGTGATGCCGTCTGGTATATATATACCGAGGAAGCAATCCGGGTTCACCGCCTGATGGTGACCAGAGGCTACAGTATGCAAAAAGCGCAGGAGATCATTGCTAGCCAGGCGCAGGATGCATATTTTCGTGCGCATGCGGATCTGGTGATCGATAACAGCGGAAATTTTGCAGATACATGCAGACAGATAAGGCAGGGAATAAATTTATGAGGTTATGCAGCATTGCCAGTGGCAGCAGCGGAAACTGTATCTATGTGGGCACGGAATATACCCATGTGCTGGTGGATGCGGGGATCAGTGGAAAAAAAATTCAGCAGGGTCTGAATTCGCTGGATCTATGTACCGCAGATCTGGATGGAATCCTGATCACTCACGAGCATTCGGATCACATCAAGGGGCTGGGTGTGGTCGCCAGAAAATATGAAATACCCATCTATACCACAGGGGGAACGGCGGATGCCATGATCCGCAGCGGGGCACTGGGAGCGATTCCGGACGGACTGATCCATGAAATACAGGAGGATGAGGCTTTTTCCATCCGGGATCTGACCATTCATCCCTTTTCCATTCCGCACGATGCGGCACAGCCTGTGGGATATCGTCTGGAGCACGGAGAAAAGTCCGTGGGAATTGCGACAGACCTGGGAAAATACAATGAATACATCATAGATCATCTGCAGAATCTGGATGCTTTGCTCCTGGAGGCAAATCATGACGTGAGAATGCTTCAGGTTGGAAAGTATCCATATTATCTGAAACAGAGAATTCTGGGTGACCGCGGACATCTGTCCAATGAGAATGCCGGAAGACTGCTGTGCAGGCTGCTTCACGACGGGATGAAAGCGGTATTTCTGGGCCATCTGAGCAAGGAAAATAATTATGAAGAACTGGCGTATGAGACTGTGTGCTCGGAGGTGACACTGGGGGATAATCCATATCATTCGAAGGATTTTCGGATTCAGGTTGCCAGAAGAGATGTGGTGTCTGATGCGGTGATCATATAAAAAAACAAGCAACGAGAGGAGTATTCAAATGAAAAAAACAATCATTACAGTGGTAGGAAACGATACCGTAGGTATCATTGCAAAGGTTTGTACATATCTCGCAGAAAACAACGTCAATATTGAAGACATTTCCCAGACAATTGTGCAGGGATATTTTAATATGATGATGATTGCAGATTTTGGCAAAGCACAGAAGGATACCGCAACAATTTCCCGGGAACTGGGAGAACTGGGTGACAGCATCGGAGTGATTATCCGCTGCCAGCATGAAGATATCTTTAACATGATGCACAGAATCTGACCGGACAGGAGAGAAGATAAATGATCAATATTTTTGAGGTAAATGAGACAAATAAAATGATTGAGCAGGAAAATCTGGATGTTCGTACGATCACGATGGGAATCAGCCTCATGGACTGTATCGACAGTGACCTGGACCGGCTCAATGAAAAGATTTATAATAAGATTGTGTCCAAAGCGGGAAATCTTGTGGAGGTTGGAGATCGTATTGCAGAGGAGTACGGGATTCCCATCGTAAATAAGCGAATTTCCGTAACCCCGATCGCTCTGATCGGATCTGCGGCATGCAAATGTTCGGCAGATTTCGTTGCCATTGCCAGAACACTGGACCGCGCGGCAAAGGAAGTGGGTGTGAATTTCCTGGGAGGTTATTCCGCACTCGTGAGCAAGGGAATGACACCGGCGGAGGAGCTGCTCATTGAATCGATCCCGCAGGCTATGGCAGAAACCGAGCGTGTGTGCAGTTCTGTGAACGTAGGGTCCACCCGGACCGGTATCAACATGGATGCGGTGAAGCTGATGGGAGAGATCGTGCTCCAGACTGCAAAAGCCACAAAGGATCAGGATTCTCTGGGATGTGCCAAGCTGGTGGTATTCTGCAATGCGCCGGATGACAATCCTTTCATGGCGGGTGCGTTCCACGGTGTGACAGAGGCGGACTGCATTATCAATGTGGGTGTCAGCGGCCCGGGCGTTGTGAAGACAGCACTTGAAAAGGTGCGGGGAAAAGATTTTGAGACACTGTGTGAAATGATCAAGAGAACGGCATTTAAAGTAACGCGCGTGGGACAGCTGGTTGCGCTGGAAGCATCAAAAGCACTGAATGTTCCTTTTGGAATCGTGGATCTTTCTCTGGCTCCGACACCGGCGATTGGTGACAGTGTGGCAGAGATCCTTCAGGAGATCGGTGTGGAGAGAGCGGGAGCACCTGGAACAACGGCTGCGCTTGCTCTTCTGAACGACCAGGTGAAAAAGGGCGGTGTCATGGCAGCAGAGGCGGTTGGCGGTCTCAGCGGTGCCTTTATTCCCGTCTCGGAAGATCAGGGAATGATTGATGCGGTAAACGACGGCGCCCTTTGTCTGGAAAAACTGGAGGCGATGACCTGTGTCTGCTCCGTGGGACTTGATATGATTGCGATTCCCGGAGATACCAAGGCGACTACGATTGCCGGAATCATCGCGGATGAAGCGGCGATCGGCATGGTGAACCAGAAGACGACGGCGGTTCGTCTCATTCCGGTCATCGGAAAAGGTGTCGGTGAGGTGGTGGAATTCGGCGGACTTCTCGGATATGCACCGATCATGCCTGTGAATTCTTTCTCCTGTGACGTGTTCGTAGAGCGCGGCGGACAGATCCCGGCTCCGATCCACAGCTTTAAAAACTGAATTTGATGCTTGACAGATATGATTCAGTGTGGTAAAGTATAAAACAGTTAAACCGATGAGAAAGAGTAGTAAGCATTCCAGTGAAATCACAGAGAGCGGAGGATGGTGGAATCTCCGTATGGAACAGATTGCCGAATGGACTTTCGAGGGCGGCCCGAAATTTTCGAAGAGTAGGCGCCGACGGGAACCGAACCCGTTATCCATCAGGAGTGCATAGATAACCGTGCATGCGAAAGTGGACTTTACGTCAAGGTGAGTGGTACCGCGATAATAAGATTCTTATTACCGTCTCAGATTTTTCTGGGACGGTTTTTTTGTATCATTCAGAACATCCAACAGCCGGTTATTCCAACAATTCATTTCAGAAAAGGAGAATAACAAAATGAAAAAAAGAACAGCAGCAATCGTACTCGCAGCAGCAACAGCTATGGCAATGACAACCAGCGTATTCGCAGCAGATTACAGAGTGGGAATCATCAAATATGTGGATGATGCTTCTCTGGACCAGATTGAACAGGCGATTATGGATGAGCTGGATGCAAAATCTGCAGAGGGTGAAGATACCTATTCCTATGAAGGACTTGTATATAACGGACAGGCAGACGGCACACAGCTGGCAACGATCGAGGCAAGCCTGATCGATGAAGAACCGGACATTATTATTCCCATCGCGACTCCGGTGGTGACCACATTGTTAAGTGCACTGGAGGACAGCGATATTCCGGTCGTATTTTCAGCCGTATCGGATCCGGTAGGCGCCGGCATTGTGGATTCCATGGAAGCACCCGGAATGAATGTGACGGGAACAAGTGATGCGCTGAATACAAATGCCATTTTTGATCTTATCACAACCGCAAATCCGGAAATCAAAAAAGTCGGACTTCTTTACAGCCAGTCCGAGGATTCCTCCACGCAGGCAATTGCAGATGCGAAAGCATATCTGGAGAATGCGGGAATTGAATATGTGGAAAAGACGGGAACCAATGACACAGAAGTGATTCAGGCGGCAGCGGCACTGGTAGATGAAGGAGTTGAGGCGATCTTTACACCGACGGACAATACCATTATGAAGGCTGAGCTTGCCATTTTTGAAACCTTTGCAGAGGCAGGAATTCCCCACTATGCGGGAGCTGACTCCTTTGCACTGAATGGTGCGTTCTGTGGTTATGGTGTCAATTATGAGCAGCTGGGAACAGAAACAGCCGATATGGCCATCGAGATCCTGAAGGGGGCAGATCCGGCTGTCACACCGGTAAAAACCTTTGACAACGGTATTGTGACCATTAACACAGAAATTGCGGAGCAGCTGGGAATCGACTACAGTGCATTTGCCGATTCTGATGCATGCTCCCAGATCGTGGAGACGGTAACGGCAGAAAGCTTTGAATAAAAAAGAAAAGAAATCAGGACAGAAGACAGGGGATTTCCGGTGAAGAAATTCCCTTTCTTCCGGTCTGAGAAGAAGGAGATTTCATATGAGTTCATTCATTTCACTGTCGGTGATCACTAGTGCCATGGAACTTGGCGTGATATATTCCCTTGTTGCGCTGGCGCTGTTTCTCAGTTTTTCCATTTTGAATATTGCGGATCTGTCCACGGACGGATGCTTTACGCTTGGATGTGCGGTAGGTGTGCAGGTGGCATTGCTGGGACATCCGGTTCTTGCATTGTTTGCGTCTATGGCGGCAGGAGTCTGTTCCGGGTTTGTCATGTCCTTTCTGCAGACAAAGCTTGGAGTGGAATCCATTCTGGCAGGAATTATTGTGAACACGGGGTTGTATACCATCAACCTGGCTGTTATGGGATTTTCTTCCAATGTTACGCTGCTCCGTGCAGAAACCATTTTCAGTATGACGAAGGGAATTTTTGGAACGACGTGGTATAAACTGATCACAGCGTCCATTGTCGTTGTAGCGGCCTGTCTTCTGATGATCTGGTTTATGGGAACCCGACTTGGTCTGTCTATTCGTGCGACCGGTGACAATGCGGATATGGTAAGGGCATCCAGTATCAATCCTTCCTTTACCATCACGGTGGGACTTTGTGTATCCGGAGCCCTGACGGCTCTGTCCGGCTGTCTGATCGGACAGTATCAGAAAACCTGTGACATCAATCTTGGCACCGGTATGGTGACGATCGCGCTGGCCAGTCTGATCATCGGGGAGACACTGATTGGGAAAAAAACGATGGTCCGAAGAGTGTTTGGCGTTATTTTCGGAAGCTGCCTGTATCGTTTCCTCGTTGCACTTGCGCTTAAGATGAATATTCCGGCGGAATGTCTGAAGCTGGTTTCCGCGGTAATTGTTGCCATTGCCATTGCATCTCCGATGATACGAAAGAAAATCGCGTTTCAGAAAAAGAAGAGGGCAGCACTTTCTGCCAGAAAGAGAGGCTGATTCCATGCTGAAAATAACAAACATCAAAAAAACCTTTCATCCGGGAACGGTCAACGAAAAACTGGCATTGAACGATGTGTCTCTGACGGTGGAAGACGGTGATTTTGCAACGATCATCGGCAGCAACGGTGCCGGAAAATCGACCCTGTTCAACAGTATTGCCGGAAGCTTTTTTGTGGATGAGGGCAGTATTGAGCTGGATGGCAGGGATATCACATATGTGCCGGAATATCTCCGGGCAGTTCAGATCGGCCGGCTGTTTCAGGATCCCATGAAGGGAACGGCACCTCATATGACCATTGAGGAAAACCTGGCACTTGCCTACCTGCGTGTGGCAAAGGGACGGGGAAATATTTTCTCGAGAATATCTCAGAAACAGAAAAATATCTTTCGCGAACGTCTGGCGCAGCTGGATATGGGGCTGGAGGATCGTATGAATCAGCCCGTGGGACTGCTCTCCGGAGGGCAGCGTCAGGCATTGACGCTGCAGATGGCAACCCTGTTTCCGCCGAAAATTCTTCTTTTGGATGAACATACGGCAGCACTGGATCCGGCGACCGCGGACAAGGTTCTGGAACTGACGAAGCGTATTGTGAGAGAAAATCATCTGTCCTGTCTGATGATCACGCACAACATGCATTCGGCTCTGGAGCTTGGAAACCGGACGCTGATGATGGATGCGGGAAAAATCGTTCTGGACATTGCAGGAGAAGAAAGAAAGGGACTTACGGTGGACGGCCTCCTGGAGAAATTCAACGCCGGTGCCGGAAAAGAACTGGACAATGACAGAATTCTTTTTTCGAAATAAAAGATAATAATATTAAGAAGTCATCCATGCTCCCGGGTCAGGGAACAAGGATGACTTCTTTTTGATATTCGTGGACAAAGGGACGTCCCGCCTTTCGGCACAGGACACTCTCATAAATATTGGATGCATCTGTGGTTTCCTGCAGTATTTTCTGCGCTTCGCAGTCCAGGTATCGGGAAGCATCTGCCAACTTGGTAACCAGCGGAACAGAGCTGTTCTGCTTGATCGCTGTGAGGAGCGGGGCTGCGGATTTTCGAAAACCGAGGATCCGGGCATAGGGTACGGACCGGGGAATTTCCGTAATTTCAAGGAGCATATGAAGCAGGCTGCGCCGGATTCCGGTGTGTGTGAGCTCCTTTGTTTTCAGAAGTGAACAGAAATCCTCCAGAGTCGTGTACTGATTCCGGCAATGGATGACCCGGTTTGCCAGCGGCAGAGGAAAATCCAGATAACCGGCGAGATGTCCGGCGGTTTCTGTCAGCAGACGATAATGGAAGAGCAGGTCAAAATCTTCCGGGAACAGACAGAAATTTCCGGCTGCCGCATCACGGAGGGAACGATAGACAGGATCGGTAAGTCTGCAAAATGCCTCCGGCTGTCTGAGCAGCTCCCGAAGAGAAGAGGCGGACGGGTGGGAGGTTTTTTCCCAGTCCAGGCTGTGATATGCGCTTCCCCGACGCAGAAGAGGCTCCGGAACGATGGAGCTGTGCAGTCCGAGAAGGGCCTTACAGTATTCAATCCCCAGGATATTATTGGGCTGGGAAAGAAATTCCTTTCTCTCGGACAGGGAGACAGCATCTGCCGGCTGACTGGCAAAATGCCATAAAAGAGCTTCACTGCGCGCGGCAGGAAAGGAAAGCCCTTTTTGAAGTCCGGTTTTAAGCATGTCACGGTATTCTTTTGGCTCTTCGGCGAGAATACGGGCTGTTTCCATAAAAAGAGACATATTCTGCGTTTCACATCCGAAGGATAGCGAAGTGACGACACCGAGTGCATTCAGCAGGGAGACACCGCCGCGGGCAAAGCCCTCCGCACTGGCCGTGCAGAATGCTGTCGGGAGTTCAAGGACAAGGTCTGCACCGCTTTCCAGTGCTGTGCGGGTACGCAGATGCTTGGGAAGTACAGCGGGTGTGCCGCGCTGCACAAAATCAGAGCTCATGACCACAATACAATAATCGGCTCCACCGTTTTTCCGGATATGCTCCAGCTGGAATTTATGACCGGTATGAAAAGGATTATACTCTGCGATAACACCTGTTATTTTCATAAAATTGCACCTCAAAAAATACGATTCTCTGTCATATTCTACCACCTTTGTGCTTGAAATACAACAAAGCTGGAGTTATAATACCAATATATGCGAAACCTTCGGCCACAGGGCCGGACAAATGAAAGGAGCCATGAATCATGGGATTTATTGATGTACTGAAAGACAGAGCAAGATCAAACGTAAAAACAATTGTTCTGCCGGAGACAGAAGATGTAAGAACACTGGAAGCAACAGAGAAAATTTTAAAAGAAGGTATTGCAAAAGTTGTTCTCGTTGGTAATGAAGAAACAGTAAAGAAA
>JALEJS010000001.1 GCA_022769545.1 Blautia sp.
GGCGGGGGATGCCCGAGTGGCGGGGTGCCCTTCTCGAAGGGCATCCCCAAGAACGGACTACCGTTTTGAATACACAAAGCCCCAGCAAATGCCGGGGCTAATGTTTGAATTATTTTGGGACATTTTCAAAAATGCTTGACAGAAAAAACAATAAAAATTATTAGGGAAAACAATAAAAAATTATAAGGTTTGTTTGAATGCTGGCAACCGTTCAGACATACAGATCGGTCCGACTGTTCCGAAATTTATAAATCTGAAAAAAACGTTAAGAATTTTCGGATAAATTGAAAATGTATCAGGAGTATGCTATGATAGGCCTGTCTATGACAGAAGAGGAGGCAGATGAATGCGGAATCGTATGCGATTTACAGCGTGTATGCTGTTGCTCTCTGCACTGCCCGTGCATGCAGAGGTAACCGATTTTGAGACAGCAGAGGCGCTCTATCAACAACAGGATGAAATGTCTCCGGTGTTCCAGGTGGATGACGGAGATGGAAATACAGTGAATATGATCGGATGGGAGGATACACTTTACATTCTGCAGAAGGAGATTGTGGTGCGGTCCTGTCCGGGGAGCAATGGAAGTGGAGTCGGGACAGCCGAGATGGGAATGCAGGTACAAAGAACGGCTGTGTGTGATAACGGCTGGAGTAAAATCTCTTATCGGGCCGGGGAAGATGAGGTCAGCGGATATGTTCCAAATGACGTAATGGATGACACTTATATTGAGACGGAAGCGACAGACACAGATGTGGTGATGCAGGACAGTGAGGTGCTGGATTATCCGGGAAAGAAGGATGGAATCGTCTGCGGACAGGTGACCGCCATGCAGGAGGTACAGCGGGCGTCGGAAGAAGGAGGCTGGAGCTGTATCACATATACTGATGCATCAGGAACAGAAATCACAGGGTATGTTCCGTCCGTTGTATTTGAAGAAGCGCAGGCGGAAGAGACTGTGCCGGAACCTCAGGAAGACCAGCCGACAGAAGAAACTTCTGTGCCGGAATCTCAGGAAGACCAGCCGGCAGAAGAAGCCACTGTAACAGAATCTTCCGAAATGACGGGTACGATTCATAAGAGCAGTGGGACGGGCGTGTTTGCGAAGGCAGTGACAGAGGTTCCTTCTGTCAAAGAAGATGAAAACGGAGTGCAGATCGGGACTCCTGTGGCCGCATCGTCCGACTCCTCGCTGGTGTCGCTGGGGGTGTTTCGAATCACACATTACTGTCCATGCAGCATCTGCTGCGGTCCCTGGGCAAACGGAATCACTTCCACAGGCGTGACAGCTGTGACAAACCACACCATTGCAGTGAATCCTTCCCAGATTCCCTATGGTTCCAAAGTGGTGATCAACGGTCAGGTGTATGTGGCAGAGGACTGCGGCGGAGCGATTAAGGATAACTGTATTGATATTTATGTGGCGACGCACGAAGAGGGAGAAAGCAAAGGCGTATATTATACGGAAGTGTATCTGATTCAGTAAAAAAGAGCCTGCAAAATGAAGCATGTAAAAAACGCCAGTTCCGGATGCCGGATCTGGCGTTTACTTATAATATCATAATGCAGGAAATGATTCGATTTGTTCCTGTTGGCTGACGGGAACATGCCAATTATGCGTTGACCAGAGCTTTTTCAAGATCTGCAATAATGTCATCCACATGCTCAATGCCGATGGAGAGACGGATCATTCCCGGAGAAACACCGGCCTCTGCCAGCTGTGCATCATTCATCTGACGGTGGGTATGGCTGGCAGGATGAAGCACCATGGTCTTGGAAGCGGCAACATGTGTGGCAATGTTTGCCATCTCCAGGCTGTCCATAAATCGTACGGCAGCATCTCTACCGCCATTCAGTTCAAAGGAAATAACACCGCAGGTTCCCTTTGGCATGTATTTCTGCGCGAGCGCATAATATTTATCATTCGGGAGTCCCGCGAAGTTTACGGAAGCTACTTTTTCATGTGCAAGAAGATATTCCGCAACCTTCTGAGCATTATAGCAATGGCGCTCCATACGAAGAGGGAGCGTTTCCAGTCCGATATTCAGAAGGAAACAGTTCATTGGAGAAGGAATGGAGCCCAGATCCCGCATCAGCTGTACGGTAGCCTTGGTGATGTATGCTTTCTTGCCAAACTGCTTTGTATAAACCACACCGTGATAGGATTCATCCGGCTGGGTCAGTCCGTGATATTTTTCTGCGTAATCTTCCCAGGGGAAATTGCCGCTGTCAACAATGGCTCCGCCAACCTGAAGGGCATGTCCATCCATATATTTTGTGGTGGAATGTGTGACGATATCGGCGCCCCATTCGAACGGACGGCAGTTCACCGGAGTGGCAAAGGTATTGTCTACGATCAGCGGAACACCATGTGCGTGGGCAACCTTTGCGTACTTTTCAATGTCCAGAATAACAAGAGCCGGATTGGCAATGGTTTCTGCAAAAAGAACTTTTGTGTTCGGGCGGAACGCAGCGGAAATCGTCTCTTCGTCTGCATCGGTATCTACAAATGTACAGTCGATGCCAAGCTTTTTGAAGGTTACAGCCAGAAGATTGAAGGTACCGCCATAGATGGTGGAAGCTGCAACGACATGGTCTCCGGCCTCGCAGATATTGAAAATGGCGTAAAAGTTGGCAGCCTGTCCGGAAGAAGTCAGGAGTGCAGCCACACCGCCCTCGAGAGCGGCAATTTTTTCAGCGACAGCATCGTTGGTGGGATTCTGGAGACGGGTATAAAAATATCCGTCCGACTTCAGGTCAAAAAGCTGTCCCATTTCATCTGTCGTATCATATTTAAATGTGGTACTCTGGTAAATGGGAAGTGCGCAGGGCTCTCCCTTGGAGGGAGTGTAGCCTGCATGAAGACATTTGGTTTCCAGTCTTGATTCATGCATGGTTTTTATTTTCCTTTCATTAAAAAAATATCTGTTTTTGTACGATTACCTGGCCATCTGATAGATTTTTTCGATGTCTTTCAGGTTCAGCTGCATAATGGCTCCGATGGTGCGGGTATCTTCAAAGCTGCACTTAAATGCCAGCGTGTGCACGTCCTCATCCGTGAGGGTCAGTCCGAGCTCGCTCAGGCTGGTAGGCATTTGTATGGAACGGAAAAAATCTTCCATGGCTTCGATACCGGCAAGGGCAGTCTTTTCCACATCCGCATGGTATGGAATATCAAAAACATTGGTGGCAAACTGTGCAAAGCGCTCCGGGTTCTGGGTATAGACATAACGGGCCCAGCTTCCCCAGATCGCTGCCAGTCCGGCTCCGTGAGCCACGTCAAACATTCCGCCAAGCTCATGCTCCATCTGGTGACAGGCCCAGTCACCGCCGGCAGTGCCGCATTCCATCAGTCCGTTGTGGGAAAGGCTTCCCGCCCACATGACTTCCGCACGGGCATTGTAATTGCCGGGTTCCTTCATCAGGATCCGCGCGTTATAGATCACGGTCTGCATAAGCGCTTCGCTGATGCTGTCTGTAATTTCCATCGTTTCAATATTTACAAAATACCGTTCCATGGTATGCATCAGAATATCCACACAGCCGCTTTCTGTCTGGTACTGCGGCAGAGTATAGGTGAGCCTGGGATTGAGAATGGCGAATTCCGGGCGGCACAGATCGCTTCGCGTGCTGCCGCGTTTCAGCCAGCCCTCCTCATTCGTGATGACACAGGAACCGCTCATCTCACTTCCGGATGCGGCAATGGTAAGTATGACTCCGATCGGAAGGCAGGCCTTTGGGACTGCTTTTTTCAGAAAGAAATCCCAGACATCGGTGTCGGGATTGGCGGTACCGTAGCCGATGGCCTTTGCGGAATCTATGACACTTCCGCCGCCGACAGCCAGGATAAAATCCACCTGTTCTTTCTGACAAAGCGCAATGCCTTCCCGGACTTTGCTCAATCGGGGATTGGGGACTACGCCGCCCAGAAGAATGTATTCCAGTCCGGCTTCCTTCAGCGTATTGCAGACCTCATCCAAAAGACCGGATTTCTCGGCACTGCTTCCCCCGTAATGAACCAGAATTTTATGATGATTTCCGGCTTTAATGATGGAACCGGCTTTGTAATGGGTATCTTTTCCAAAGTATATTTTCGTAGGTGTATAATATTCAAAACCTCTCATGATGATTTCCTCCGGATCAGTTGGTATACATACCTATATTAAAACAAATACCGGGGGAATAGTCAAGATAATCCCCGAAACTGTGTTTCCTGTGGCGGACAAGTGTTTTTATAACATTGACATAAAGTGGGGGATGGGGTATAATCGTCGTACGTGGTTACATACATAAAAGAGGAGGATGAATTATGTATTCATTGCAGGATGTTGAAAAAGTAGACAAAGAAATAGCGGATTTGATTCAGGAAGAGTTTGACCGTCAAAATTCTCATATCGAACTGATTGCGTCCGAAAACTGGGTAAGTACTGCAGTTATGGCAGCGATGGGAAGTCCTCTTACCAATAAATATGCCGAAGGATATCCTGGAAAGAGATTTTATGGTGGCTGTGAATGTGTGGACAAGGTGGAGCAGCTTGCAATTGATCGTGCAAAGGAGCTGTTTGGCTGTGATTATGCAAATGTGCAGCCGCATTCCGGAGCGCAGGCAAATATGGCTGTCTTTTTTGCAATGCTGCAGCCGGGGGATACCGTGCTTGGCATGAATCTGGATCATGGCGGACATCTGTCTCATGGAAGTCCCGCAAATATGTCCGGTGCATATTTTAATGCGGTACATTATGGCGTGAATGATGACGGTGTGATTGATTATGAAGAAGTGCGCAGAATCGCAAAAGAGACACACCCGAAGCTGATTGTGGCAGGTGCCAGTGCATATGCCCGTGTGATCGACTTTAAAAAGTTCCGTGAGATCGCAGATGAAGTAGGGGCATATCTTATGGTAGATATCGCGCATATTGCCGGCCTTGTGGCAGGAGGACAGCATCCAAGTCCGTTCCCCTATGCGGACGTTGTGACAACGACCACACATAAAACACTGAGAGGACCCAGAGGCGGCCTGATTCTGGCAAACGCTGAGGCTGCAGAGAAATTCAATTTTAATAAGGCTGTATTTCCCGGAATCCAGGGAGGCCCGCTGATGCATGTGATTGCTGCCAAGGCCGTATGTCTGAAAGAGGCTCTTCAGCTGGAGTTTAAAGAGTATGCAAAACTGATCGTGGACAATGCACAGGCACTCTGTAAGGGCCTTCAGAGTCGCGGCATTGACATTGTTTCCGGAGGTACCGATAATCATCTGATGCTTGTAGATCTGAAAAATCTTGGTGTAACCGGAAAAGAGGCACAGAATCTTCTGGATGAGGTGCATATTACTGCGAATAAAAACACCATTCCCAACGATCCGCAGTCTCCGTTTGTGACAAGCGGTGTACGTCTTGGTACTGCTGCCGTATCATCCCGTGGTCTTCAGCCGGAAGATATGGATCAGCTTGCGCAGGCAATCGCGCTGACTCTGAAGGAAGGTAAAAAAGACGAGGCAAGAGCGATCGTAAAAGCGATTACAGAAAAATATCCGCTGAAAGGATGAGCCTCACAGCGGCGATGAAATAACAGAACATGAACAGGGGGACTGTGCAGAGAACTGCATGGTTCTTCTTTTTTTGTTCCATTATTGACGGGAATCGACAGCTGTTCTATAATCTGTTTAGATTAAGGATAATTTTTTTCAGGAGGCAGTCATGACACTGTTGGAGACGAAAACGGGTGAATGGTATTGCGTGAAAGGAATCTCGGAGGCGGAAAATGTTCAGAGAAGACTGGAGGCACTGGGGATTCTCGAAGGAACACGAATTGAGGTTCTGAATCGTAAAAATACAGGTGCAACGATCATAAGAGTCCGGGGAACCAGATGGGCCCTCGGAAAAGAGATTGCACTGGGAATCGAGGTGGAGGAGTACCATGAAAAAGGATGATAAGATTCGGGTCGCATTTGTGGGAAATCCCAATTGTGGAAAAACGACGCTGTTTAATGCGCTGACAGGCGCCAATCTGAAGGTTGCCAACTGGCCGGGTGTCACGGTAGAACGAAAGGAAGGGCAGGTTTCGTACAAGGGACAGAAGATGATCCTCGTGGATCTGCCGGGAATATACAGTCTGACTTCCTATTCTATTGAAGAAAAGGTCTCCAGGCGATGTGTGATGGAGGAAGAGGTGGATGTGATCGTCAATGTGGTGGATGCATCCTCTCTGGAACGGAATCTGTATCTTACCATGCAGCTTCTGGAACTGGGCAAGCCGGTCATCCTTGCATTGAATATGATGGATGTCGTGCGGGAGAGGGGGATGGAGATCGATACACACCGGCTTCCGGAAATTCTCGGAGGAATCCCGGTTGTCCCTGTTTCTGCCAGGAAACGGACCGGCCTGAATGTACTTCTTCACGCAGTAAAGCATCATTATGAAGAGAATCAATGTGAGAAGGTGATCACTTATCCAAAAGAACTGGAAGAAAAGATCTGTCTTCTGGAGACACTTCTGAAAAAGAAGTATCCGGGGATTCCGTATCTTCGCTGGACAGCAATCAAGCTTCTGGAGTCGGATGAAGAAACCGTAAATGAATATCCTCTGCAGGCACCGGATATTCTGGACCGAAGCTACGAGAAGGAAATTATAAACTGCAAATACAATTATATCGAAGAGGTTGTGAAGGAAGTTCTGTTTTACAAGCACTCCAAAAAAGAGGGGAAAACAGATGCGGTAGACAAGGTTCTCACACATCGCGTGTGGGGTGTCCCTGTGTTTCTCGGCATTATGGCGCTGGTATTTTTCCTGACTTTTACCATCGGTGATCTGCTGAAGGGGTTTTTTGAAGTAGGCCTGGATGCACTGCTTGCGGGAACCACTTCTCTTCTGGAGAACATGCACACGGCAGACTGGCTGATTTCTCTGGTTGTAGATGGAGCTATTGCGGGAGTGGGAGGAATTCTCACGTTTCTGCCGAATATTTTTATTCTGTTTCTCGCACTGGGAATTCTGGAGGACAGTGGATATATGTCCCGTGTAGCTTATGTCATGGATGGCATCATGGGAAAAGTAGGACTTTCCGGAAAGGCATTTCTGCCGATGGTACTTGGTTTTGGCTGTACGGTGCCGGCGGTGATGGCTACCAGGACGCTGGAAAAGGAGGAAGACCGGAAGCGGACGATCTTTTTGACCCCGTTTATGTCCTGCTCGGCAAGACTGCCTATATATGTGATGTTTTCGTCGATTTTCTTTCCGGATTATCCGGCGGTTGTAGCATTTTCCATGTATGCGCTGGGACTGGTCATTGCGATCCTTCTGGCGCTGATCATCGGGAAAATCAAAAAAGGAGACAGTGCGGGAACCCTGCTGATGGAGCTTCCGGAATATAAAATGCCGAATGCCAGAACCATTGCCATTTATGTCTGGGAAAAGGTGAAGGATTATCTGAGCAAAGCCGGAACCACAATTTTCATTGCATCGATTATCATCTGGTTTGTGCTGAATTTCGGAATTCACGGTATGGTGACAGATGTAAGTGAAAGCTTTGGCGCGATGCTGGGACATGTTCTGGTTCCGGTTCTGGCACCGGCGGGACTGGGACTCTGGCAGGTGGCAGTCGCTCTGATTGCAGGACTCTCTGCAAAGGAAGTGGTGGTTTCCAGTATGTCTGTACTGTTCGGCATTACAAACATCAATTCTGTGGCCGGGATGACCGGGATGTCGGCAGCCCTTGCTAAATATGGCTTCGGGCCTGTCAATGCCTATGCCATGATGGTGTTCTGCCTTCTGTATACGCCCTGTGCAGCGACGGTGGCTACGATTCGCAAAGAAAGCAACTCCTGGAAATTCACGGCATTTATGGTACTGTTCCAGCTGATACTGGCATATGTGTGTGCACTGGTTGTTTATCAGGTGGGGAGTCTGTTATGAAAATTTTACTTGCAGCGTGCAATGCGAAATATATCCATTCCAATCCGGCGGTCTATGATCTGAAAGCGTTTGCCGGAAAATATGAGGATTTCATTGTTCTGAAGGAATATACCATCAACCAGACGAAGGATGAAATCCTTCGGTCTGTTTATCTGGAAAAACCGGATCTCGTGTGCGTGTCCTGCTATATCTGGAACATCACCTTTGTGCGGAATCTGGTCTGTGATCTGGCAAAAATCCTTCCGGATACACTGTTCTGGGCCGGAGGCCCGGAGGTCTCCTTTGACGCGGAAGAATTTCTGCGGGAAAATCCGCAGTTTACAGGCGTCATGGTGGGAGAAGGAGAGGAGACCTTTCTGGAACTGACGGCGCATTATGTGGAGGGGACATCCGAAATGAAAGACATCCGGGGACTTGTCTACCGGGATGAGACGGGAATTCACAATACCGGTGTGCGCGAAATTACAGATCTGAGCAGTATTCCGTTTGTTTACGGGAATCTGAAGGATTTTGAACACCGGATCATTTATTATGAAAGCAGCAGAGGCTGCCCCTTTTCCTGCAGCTACTGTCTTTCTTCTGTGGATAAAAAGCTGCGGTTCCGCAGTCTGGAGCTGGTGAAAAAGGAACTGCAGTTTTTCCTCGATCATCAGGTTCCGCAGGTGAAGTTTGTGGACCGTACGTTTAACTGCAGGCACAAACACGCCATGGAAATCTGGGAGTACATTGCGGAGCACGACAATGGGATTACCAACTTTCATTTTGAAATCTCTGCAGATCTCATTACGGAGGAAGAGCTGCAGGTGATGGCCGGTATGCGTCCCGGGCTGATTCAGCTGGAAATCGGTGTGCAGTCCACCAATCCGGAGACCATTCGCGCGATCCGAAGAACCATGGACTTTGAGAAGCTGTGTGAAACGGTAAACAGGATCCATTCCTTCGGAAACATACACCAGCATCTGGATCTGATTGCCGGGCTGCCTTATGAGGATTACGACAGTTTTCGTAAATCGTTTCTGGATGTCTACCGGCTGCGTCCACAGCAGCTTCAGCTTGGTTTTCTGAAGGTGCTCAAAGGCTCCTATATGAAGAAAATGGCATCCGGATATCGGCTGATTTATCAGGAACAGGAACCATACGAAGTGCTTTCCACTGCCTGGCTGGGATATGATGAAATTTTAAAGCTGAAAACGGTGGAAAGTATGGTGGAAGTGTATTATAATAGTGGTCAGTTTCAGAATACGCTGGAATATCTTGAGACCTGCTTTGCAGATGCATTTACCATGTATGAAGAGCTGGGGGCATTTTATGAAAAGCGCGGATATGAGCAGATTTCTCATTCCAGAATCCGCCGGTATGACATTCTGCTGGAGTTTGTGCGCGAAAGGCCGGATATTTCCGAAGAAAGGATCGTTCGAAGCATGATGACGGATCTGTATCTCAGGGAAAATCTGAAAAGCCGTCCTTCTTTTGCACCGCCGCAAAAAGCGTATGAAAAAGAAATCCGGGAATTCCGACGGCGGAATTCGGTTCCAAAGACGGCTCATATTGAGGCAGTATCGGAAAAAAGGTGGCTCCTGTTTGATTATGAACACAGAGATCCGCTGACGAACAACGCAAAGATGACAGAGATTAGAACAGATGAGGTGTGAAGATTATGAATATGTTTGATCCGAAAAAAAGAAAAATGATCACGGCTGTGATTGCAGTGATTCTGGTGCTGGCAATGGTGCTTACCACCATTCTTGCAGTATTTGTATAGGAGAAAAAGATGAGGCTTGGAAAAGCGGCAATGGAAGCACTTCAGGCAGAAGTAACCGGGAGACTCTCAGCGGGAGAGGAACTGGTGGCAGCAGGTGCAGCTGCGCTCAGGGGAACGGTTCTTCTGACTGAAAACAAGTGGGATGAGCTGAACAGAACGTTTTCCGGCGGTTTTCTATACGGAGCCGGAAATCTTCAGCGGGATTACGGTGTGACAGAATGCAGGCAGGAGGCTGCTTCCTGTGAGGTATGGAAGCTGGCAGAGCAGGCGGGAGCAACGGCACTTTACGCTATGGGAGAGGGCGGTATTCTGGCAGCATTGTGGAAAATGGCTGAGGCATCCTCCGTGGGACTGGATGCAGATCTTCGAAAAATTCCCATTCGTCAGGAGACGATTGAAATCTGCGAGATTTATGATCTGAACCCCTATAAAATGCTTTCGGACGGAGCCATCCTTTTTGGAATCGCAGGAGGGGAAGCACTGGTACAGGAACTGCGAAGAAAGGGATACCCTGCTGCGGTGATCGGTCAGACAAACAAAAGCAATGACCGGCGGCTGTTCAGCGGAGAGAGTTTCCGCTATCTGGAACGTCCGGCAGCAGATGAGCTGTATAAAATCATGGAGACGATTCCGCAGGAATGATGGCCGGAGGAGAGGAACATACTTATTTTTAGAGGAAACGCTTACAAGAAATGACAGGAGTAAGAGAATATGGCCAGATTAAATATTGTGCTGCATGAGCCGGAAATTCCGGCAAATACCGGAAATATCGGAAGAACCTGTGTTGCGACCGGGACGCGGCTGCATCTGATCGAGCCGCTGGGGTTTCATCTCAGCGAGAAAGCGATCCGGCGGGCCGGAATGGATTACTGGAAGGATCTGGATGTGACGACTTATCTGAATTATGAGGATTTTCTGCAGAAAAATCCGGGGGCAAAGATTTACTATGCCACGACAAAAGGGCCGCAGACCTACGTGGATGTCCATTATGAAGAGGACTGTTATATCATGTTCGGAAAGGAAAGTGCCGGAATTCCGGAAGAAATTCTTCTGGAACATCAGGAAAACTGTGTGCGCATCCCAATGATCGGAGATATCCGCTCACTGAACCTGAGCAATTCCGTGGCAGTAATCCTGTATGAAGCACTGCGTCAGAATCATTTTGACCATATGCAGCTGGGCGGCCATCTGACAAAATACGACTGGAAATAAAACGAAAATCCGGAGGAGAGGTTCTCGCATCCGGATTTTTGTTATTTTGCCCGTTCCAGTGTGAAAATGAATTCCGTTCCCACATCTTCGGTGCTGATGACGTTGATATTCTGTTCATGTGCGTTGATGATTTCCTTTACAATGGCGAGCCCGAGGCCGGAGCCTTTTCGGTCTTTCCCACGGGAAATATCTGTCTTGTAGAAACGATCCCAGATTTTATTGAGACTTTCCTTGGGAATTCCGCAGCCATTATCTTTGACGGAAACGAAAACCTTTCCGTTTTTCTCCGTTGTTTCCAGGATGATCACCGAATGGTCAGGGCTGAATTTGATGGCATTGTCCAGCAGATTATAGAGAACCTGCTGAATCTGATCCACATCCGCAGAAACGAAAAGCTCCCGGCCGGAAAGAAGAAGTTTCAGTGTGATGCTGCGGCTGTTGCAGGTACCTTCGAAGGAGTCGGCAGTGTTGCGTATGGCTTCGTTGATATCAAAACGTTTCATCTGCATGGAACGCTTATTAACATCCAGGTTGTTCAGGGTCAGAAGATTCTGCGTCAGTTTTTCCAGACGTTCGGATTCAAAGGAGATGACCTTGAGATATTTTTCCTGCATCTCCGGCGGGATCGTCCCGTCCAGCATGGCCTCCACATAGCCTTTGATGGAGGTGAGCGGGGAACGGAAATCGTGAGAAATATTGGAAATATACTGTCTTTGATATTCTCCGTTCTGGTTCAGCTTGTCTGCCATATAATTCAGTGTGTTGGACAGATATCCAAGTTCATCATCGGACTGGATGGGAATCTGGTAGGAAAGATTCCCGTTTGCAAATTCGGAGGCCCCGTGGATGATCTCATGCAGAGGTTTCCGGATCAGATGCCGGAAGATCTGAATCATGAAAAAAAGAAGAACATAGACGATCAGATACATCAGAAGCATAATCTCAACAATACGGTTCCGTGACAGATCCAGAGAGAACATTTCCAGATATTTGCCCACCAGAAACGCCCCCAGTGTTCCTACAAGAAAGAATCCGACCAGGCCGAGCAGGATATAGCTGCCCAGGATTTTTTTATACAGCGCTTTTTTCATCGATCCTTAACCTCAAATTTATATCCGATTCCCCAGACAGTGGCCAGTGACCAGCCGGGATGATCCTTGATTTTCTCCCGCAGGCGTTTGATGTGCACGTCCACTGTTCTGGTATCCCCGATGTATTCGTATCCCCAGATATGGTCCAGAAGCTGTTCCCGGGTAAAAACCTGATTCGGGGAGGCGGCAAGAAAATACAGAAGCTCCAGCTCCTTGGGCGGCATATCCACCTGTTTTCCCATATAGGTGACAGAGTAATTGGTCAGATTGATGGTCAGATCCGGGTAGGAGACACTTTTTTCGGTGGAAACAGGTTCCGGGGATTTGGAGTGTGAGCGGCGCAGCACGGCACGGACGCGGGCTACCAGCTTTTTGGAATCAAAGGGCTTGATGATGTAATCATCTGCGCCCAGCTCCAGTCCCAGAACTTCATCAAAGGTTTCTCCCTTGGCGGAGAGCATGATAATGGGAACATCGGACGTATGACGTATTTCCCGGCAGACCTGATAGCCGTCGATTCCGGGGAGCATCAGATCCAGGAGGATCAGATCCGGGCGGAAAAGCTTGAATTCCTTCAGGGCAGCTTCTCCGTCGTTTACGATTTTTACTTCAAAACATTCTTTGATCAGATAAAGCGCTACCAGTTCGGCAATGCTGTTATCATCATCCACAATTAGAATTTTCTGCTTTGCGGCCATAAGCAACTCCTTTATTTTTTGAATTCCACAATCGTTACACCGGCATCTCCTTCACCGAATTCTCCCAGACGGAAGGATTCCACATATTTCTGACGGCGAAGATAGTTATGGACCCCTTTTCGGAGGGCACCGGTTCCCTTTCCATGAACGATCCGGACACTCTTCATATGAGAAAGATAGGCATCATCCAGATATTTGTCCAGTTCGGCGATGGCTTCATCCACAGTTTTTCCAAGCAGGTTGATTTCTGTGGAAATGCTGGCAGATTTGGACATACGGATCTTACCGGCACCTGTTTTCTGCATGGCGGCAGTGGTAATCACCGGTTCGTCGATCAGCTCAAGATCCGAAATGTGCACCTTGGACCGGATGATTCCGGTCTGAACAAAGAGATTGCCTCTGGAATCAGGGCGGCTGCTGATCGTACCCTTCAGATTCAGGCTGAGTACCTTTACCGCGTCTCCCGGCTTGACATCCTTTGCAGTCAGCTCTTTTTTGGGTTTTTTCACCTCTGTCTGCATCGATATTTTGCTGCCCGCCTGATCCATACGTTTGCGCAGATTCTGACGCTCCTTTTCCACAGCAGCCAGATCCACATGATCCTTCTGGAACTTGTGGAAAAGCTTCATGGTCTGGTCGGCATATTCCTTGGCTTCACGCAGCACTGCGTGCGCTTCCTCGTTCGCCTGCTTCAGAATTCGCTCCTTCTGGGCATCCAGTTTTTCCTGTTTGTTTTCCAGCTGTGCTTTCAGAGCCTGAATTTCTTTTTTATAGCGCTCGGCCTCTGCGCGTTCGTTTTCGATAATGACCCGGTTGTTTTCCAGCGTGGTAAGAACATCTTCAAAGGATTCGTCCTGTTCGCTGATCTGTTCTTTCGCCCGCTCGATGATGTAATCCGGAAGTCCCAGCTTGGAGGAGATGGCAAAAGCATTGCTCTTTCCCGGAACGCCGATGAGCAGACGATAGGTGGGGCGAAGTGTTTCCACATCAAATTCACAGCAGGCATTTTCCACACCGGGAGTGGACAGTGCATAGACCTTCAGCTCGCTGTAATGCGTGGTGGCCATGGTGCGGATTCCCCTTTCATGCAGATGGGAAAGGATGGAAATCGCCAGAGCAGCCCCTTCTGTGGGATCCGTTCCGGCACCCAGCTCATCAAAAAGAACCAGGGAGTTTTCATCGGCTTCCCTCAGGAAGGAGACGACATTGGTCATATGAGAGGAGAAGGTACTCAGGGACTGTTCAATGCTCTGCTCGTCTCCGATGTCGGCAAATACCTCGTGAAAGACGGACAGCTCGGAACGGTCGCCGGCCGGAATGTGAAGACCGGACTGCCCCATAAGTGTCAGAAGTCCTACCGTTTTCAGAGAAACGGTCTTTCCGCCGGTATTGGGTCCGGTGACAACAAGCAGGTCAAATTCTTTTCCGAGGCGGATATCAATGGGAACCACCTTTTTCGGGTCAATGAGGGGATGGCGTGCCTTGTTCAGCCGGATGCGGCCTTCTTCGTTAAAAACCGGTTCACTGGCATTCATGTCCATGGCAAGGGAAGCCCTGGCAAAAATAAAGTCCAGCTGAACCATGATTTCCATATCAGAGCGGATGGAATCCTTCTCAAGGGCAGCCTGCTCACTGAGAGAGGCAAGGACTGCCTCGATCTCTTTCTGCTCCTGAATTTCCAGCTCGCGCATGTCATTGTTCAGCCGGACAATGGACATGGGCTCGATAAACAGAGTGGAGCCGGTGGAGGACTGATCGTGGATCATTCCGGGCACCTGTCCTTTATATTCGGCTTTTACCGGAACACAGTAACGGCCGTTTCGCATGGTGATCACAGAGTCCTGCAGATAGGTGCGGGAGCTGCCGTTTACCAGAGAAGAAAGCTGTGTATGAATCCGGTCGTTGATGATTTTCATGTTTCGCCGTACCTGGCGCAGTCCGGAACTGGCATCGTCGCTGATTTCGTCCTCAGACAGGATGCACCGCCGGATCTCAGACGACAGCGGAGTGAGGGGCTCCAGAGAAGAAAACATTCCATCCAGGGAATCCGGAACCGTGTCGGAGCGGTCGCTGCGGGAGTAGGCTTTCACACGGCTGACATTTTCCAGCAGTGCACAGATGGATAACAGTTCCATAATACCCAGGGCGCCGCCGATTTCCAGACGTTTCAGAGATCCCCGAATGTCTTTCACATTCCCGAAAGAGACAGATCCTTTCTGGAACATGCGGGTCAGAGCGTCTTTTGTCTGTGTCTGCATATACCGGATCTCAGACACATCTGTGAGCGGAAGGAGATTCCGGCAGAGCTCCTTCCCCATGGAAGAAGAAGCTTTTTCTGTCAGCAGCTGGATGATTTTACTGTATTCTAATGCTTTATATGCTTTCTGATTCATAATGACTCCTGAATAATATTTGCCGGAATGCTCCGGCAGAAAGTTGATGCTTCTATTTTACATGATTTCCATATTATTGAAAAGTAAAATGTGTGTTTTTATTCATAAAAAGTTCATAAATTCCTGATAGAATCTAAATGACTATGGATAGAAAGAGGAAAGCAGAAGTATGAGATATATCAACGAGTTACACGAAGGGGACCGGATTTCCGGAATATACCTCTGCAAACAGAAAACATCAGCAGTGACGAAGAACGGAAAGCCATATGAAAGTATTATCCTTCAGGATAAAACCGCTTGTATTGACGGAAAAATCTGGGATCCCAATTCTCTGGGAATTGACGATTTTGATACATTGGATTACATTGACGTGGTCGGTGATGTGACCAGCTTTGCAGGAGCGCTGCAGCTGAACATCAAGCGTGTCCGCAAAGCATCTGAGGGGGAATATGATCCGGCAGATTATCTTCCGGTAAGTGAAAACAGCGCAGATGTGATGTATGGACAGCTTTGTTCCATGATTGACAGTGTGAAAAATCCGTTTTTGTCTGCGCTTCTGAAAAAGCTGTTTCTGGAGGATGCAGATTTTCTGAAATCTTTTGAGGAGCATTCTGCAGCGAAAACCGTACATCACGGATTTATTGGCGGCCTGATGGAACATACACTGAGTGTGGCAAGACTGTGTGACTATATGGCAGGAGCGTATCCCATCCTGAACAGAGATCTTCTGATTTCCTCCGCACTTCTTCATGATGTGGGAAAAACCAGGGAGCTGTCTTCCTTTCCTCTGAACGATTATACGGATGAGGGACAGCTGCTGGGGCATATTGTGATCGGCGCACAGATGGTTCATGACCTGGCAAAGGAGATTCCGGATTTTCCGGTGGATCTGGAACATCAGCTGGTTCACTGTATTCTGGCACACCATGGAGAGCTGGAATTCGGTTCACCGAAAAAGCCGGCGCTGGCAGAGGCAGTTGCCCTGAATCTGGCAGACAATACCGATGCCAGAATGGAAACACTGACAGAAATTTTTGCCGCAGACAAGGGCAAAAAAGAATGGCTCGGCTTTAACCGCTTATTTGAATCCAATTTGAGAAGAACGGGAGAAATATAATATTTATGGAATACCGCAAGAATGAGATGGTCACATTGAAAATCGAGGACTGCGGCGTAGATGGTGAAGGCATTGGAAAAGCAGATGGCTTCACCATTTTTGTGAAGGACGCAGTCATCGGAGATGTGGTAACCGCAAAGATCATGAAAGCACGAAAGAATTACGGATACGGACGGCTGATGGAGGTTCTTACGCCTTCGCCGGACCGGGTGGAGCCGGCCTGCGCCTTTGCAAGACAATGCGGCGGATGTCAGCTGCAGGCGCTGTCCTATGAAAAGCAGCTTGCATTTAAGGAAAAAAAGGTACGGGGCCATCTGGAGCACATTGGAGGATTTACCGATCTTCCCATGGAGCCGATCATCGGTATGGAACAGCCCTGGCATTATCGGAACAAGGCACAGTTTCCGGTGGGACGAAACAGGGAAGGCCGGATCGTTACCGGATTTTATGCAGGCCGTACACACAGCATTATTGAGAATCGGGACTGTGTTCTCGGTATGCCCGTCAACCGGGAGGTTTTGGACCGTGTGATTTCCCATATGGAGAAATACGGGATTGAGCCTTACGATGAAATGACCGGAAAAGGGCTGGTGCGTCATATACTGATCCGATACGGGTATTATACCGGGGAGGTGATGGTCTGCCTGGTGGTGAACGGTAATCAGATCCCGGAGGAAAAACAGCTGATTGCTTCTCTTCGGGAAATTCCGGGAATGACCAGTATCATGCTGAACATAAACCGGAAGAGGACAAATGTGATCCTCGGAGAACACATCTGCAGACTCTGGGGACCACCGTACATAACCGACAGGATCGGGAATCTGAGATATCAGATTTCTCCGCTGTCTTTCTACCAGGTAAATTCCTTCCAGACCCAAAAGCTGTATGAAAAGGCGCTGGAATATGCGGATCTGACCGGCGAGGAAACGGTATGGGATCTTTACTGCGGAATCGGGACGATTTCCCTTTTCCTGGCACAGAAAGCAAAATTCGTCCGTGGGGTGGAAATCATTCCGGCGGCCATTGAGAATGCCAGAGACAATGCGAAGCTGAACGGGATATCCAATGTGGAATTCTTTGTCGGAAAGGCAGAGGAGGTTCTTCCGGAAGAATATGAAAAGAACGGTGTATATGCGGACGTGATCGTGGTGGATCCGCCGCGGAAGGGATGCGACCAACAGCTGCTGGAGACGATGGTTCTCATGAAACCGCAGCGTATTGTGTACGTGAGCTGCGACAGCGCCACCCTGGCAAGGGACCTGCGGTATCTTTGTGATCGAGGGTATGAACTTACCAGAATATGCCCCGTGGACCAATTTGCACAGACGGTGCATGTCGAGTGCGTAACACTGCTCCAAAAAAATGTGGATTAAACTCCTTGAATTTTCGCGAAGGCAACGAGGAGAGTTCCGAAGAAGCGAGGGCTGAAAAAGCCCGAGTTTATGCGGAATTCGACGACTGCCCGCGAACCGAGAAGTTTGTAAAACTTCTCGAGTTTAGGCACTTTGAGCGACATATCCTGTTTTCCCAAAGTGACCGAAAAGACAAGAAAAAGGCAATTTCCAACGGAGTAAACGTCCAAGTGGTTGTGAGGGTGTAGTTCGGAAACACAAAAATCTGTCGTTCATATTTCATCTTAAATGCAATGAGTCAGCACCCTCGAAACTGCGAGGCAGTTCCTCGGTTTCTGGCAGTCGCCAAATACCTGTTAAAGATAATTTGTCTATTTGCGAGTAAACTCGCATAGCCAAATTATTTCAACAGGTGCTTGGCTCATTGCTCACTAAAATTCAATAAAGTAACAAAGTGGTCTGAGCCGCTTATTTTCAAGTGATTTTGGAAATAAGCGGCTCTTTGTCGTTCTCGGATAAATGTGCGAGAGTGAGAGTTTTTAACGGAGGTAATTGATTTTATGAAGAAACAAGAA
>JALEJS010000049.1 GCA_022769545.1 Blautia sp.
GTTCTAATGTGTATTTCATGGCAAACCTCCTGTGGAACTGGGAATCAATCATGACTAAATATGAGAGTTCACTGTTTAGATTATAACTCATATGTGTCTAAAAATTGACCCCTCCGTGTCCAAAATTAGTTTACCACTTCAACTGCATTTTATATTTCTGTGACCACAGTCATATTTCAATGCATATTTCGTTGACCAAAATTCAAGCTTTCCTTATCGCAGTCAATTCTATATACGCAATTCGTTGACCAAAATTCAAGTTTCCCTTATCTCAGTCAACTCTATCTACGCAATTCATTGATCAAAATTCAAGTTTCCCTTATCTCAGTCAACTCTATCTACGCAATTCGTTGACTAAAATTCAAATATTCATAAATCCAGTCATTATACTCAAAAAAACAACGGGACCGCCGCAGCAGTCCCGTTGTCGACTTTCTCTATATCCAATTTACAATCTTCTAGTACAGTTTTGCACCAGCCGGAATATGGTTATCTACCATAAGAAGGTGAAGCTTCTCTTCTCCCTCCTCTGTATGAATTGCAGAAAGCAACATACCGTTAGATTCAATTCCCATCATCGCTCTTGGCGGAAGGTTTGTGATCGCGATCAAAGTTTTTCCAACGAGTTCTTCAGGCTCATAGAATGCATGTATTCCGGAAAGGATCGTACGGTCTTTACCTGTTCCGTCATCCAATGTGAACTGAAGGAGCTTCTTGCTCTTTGGAACTGCTGCGCACTCTTTAACTTTAACTGCTCTGAAGTCTGATTTCGAGAATGTCTCGAAGTCAACACAGTCAGCGAAAAGTGGCTCGATCTCAACTTTAGAGAAATCGATTACTTCTTCCACCGGTGCAGCTGCCGGAGCTGCTGCCTGAACAGCATTGTTTGCCTCATTCTTTGCAGCACCCTGTGTCTTCATCGTCGGGAGATAAAAAACACCTTATTTCTTATATCTTCATTAGTCTCCATTAGGCTGTTTTTCTGCATTTCTACATTTTCCCGCAATCCGATATATGTCCAAAAGTCTTTTAAAAATTGAACAAATTGGTACAAAATTGGTACAGGATTGGTACAAAACCAAAGCAGATAAAACACGCTTCAAACCATACCACGTATTTATTCCTTTTCGATCTTCAATTCCGGATTAATGCGTTTCAAGAATAAATGGAATTGCGGAACAGTAAAATCAATCTCACCATGTGCAGGAGAATATATCATACCTTTGCTAATCAGCTGGGCTCTTATAGGCGAAATAGTGCTTACCCTATTCCCCATTATTTTTGCCACATTCGAGATTGTACATGGCAGATCTCCGCATTTTGCCATCGCAAACAAAAAATCATGCTCTTTCTTCGTGCAGCGATCATATCTCACTTTAAAAAAGCCCTGATCAAGATTTGTCTGAAACGTAGGAATAACCCTCTGCACGTCTTCCTTAGTAATAATTTCTTTTTCTGTATATTCCCAAACGGTATCACATAATTCCTGGATAAAGTATGGATAACCCTCACTCCATTTCTTTATCTCATTCACTGCTTCATCTTCAAATAAAACTCCCAAGTCTCTCGCCGGTTCTACAATCGCTTCCGTAGCAGCTGTGTCTGAGAGCTTTGATACCGGAATATATTTGAAAAGACGTTCCGCATATGACTTCACCTCTCCCAGTATCTTTAAAATCTTCGGCAATCCTGCGCCAAAAATGATAACAGGAAGTCTAAGCTGGTTCACGCGGTGCATTGCATTCACTAATGCTTCCATTTCGTCTACTTTCATATACTGCATCTCATCAATAAAGAAACACACCGTTTTCCTTGCCTTCGCCGCCAGTCTTCCCATTGCAACGAACATTTCCGTCAAGTCATCTGCCAAAATTCCAGTAGTAATATAAGCAGAGGGTTCTGTCATTCCCGCTGTAAACGTCTGATCTTCCGGATTATAGGTTACCTGAAATGCCTGCAAAATCCCCAATGCTTTTTTCCCAAAATCCTTAGCCGATTCTATTGCGCTCATCCGGTGAATAAGTTTCTTCGATGCATTTGCAATTTGTATAATAAAACTTTTCTTCTCAGCGATTTCTATATGGGCATATAAAATATTTAAGTCCTCCGCCTGTTCTTCAACAGCATTCAGCAATACTGTTTTACCCACGCCACGTAAGCCATAATAAACAACCGAATTCTGAGGATATCCTTTTACAACGGCCTGCAAAACTTTTTCTGCATTTTCCAGCATTTCATTTCGTCCAGCCAGATAACGCGGCATTGCTCCTGCCCCGGGTGTATACGGTGATGCATATTTCATAATAAAGGCTCCTCCTTTTCTTTTAAATCAATTATATCCTAAATCCCCCAGTGGTACAAGACACTCTTTCAGACATAATTAAAAAGGACATTTCCATAATCCCGAAAATGCCCTTTCATTTTATGCGCCTTTTTTATTCATTTTTTTCTGCAGTTCTGCAAATTCTTTCTGTTTCAATTCCTTTGTCGCATCTGCGTAGATATTCAGAGTCGTTTTCACATCTTTATGTCCCAATACATCCTGTATCACTTTTATATTTACCCCTTCTTCAATCAGCCTCGTTGTAAAGGTATGCCGAAGAGAATGACAGCTAAAGTTCGGAAGCAAGACCGGATTTGCCATATTTTTTTCCAATTGAGAATCGTTACAATCCCTGATGATCCTTCTCAGCGCTTTGTTTAATGTTCCCTGATGCTGCACAGAACCAAATCGATTTACAAAAATGAAATCCGAATAACCATCAACCGTTACATTGCATTGAATCCCATTCTGTTCCTGATATCTCTTCTCTTCCAAAAACGCTTCTTTTACGTAATCCAGCATAGGGATTATTCTGTTTCCCGCCACAGTTTTTGGCGTATGTATATTAAAATAGCAGCCATCCTGAGCATGATTATAATAAACGAGCGTATGGTTCACGTCTATCATCCCCTCTTCCAGATCAATATCGCACCATCGAAGCCCTGTAATCTCTCCGACACGCATACCCGTGCCAATCATAACCGCAAAAACAGGATACCAGTGATGGTACCTTGTTTTATCAGATCTTAAGAAATCCATGAAAAGATCCTGTTCCGGACTCGTTAATGCTTTCTTATGAACCGCCTTTACATTACGCGACAGTTTTAATTCCTTTAGAGCATTATCCGAAACATTCATTCGCATATACCCATCTTCCACTGCAACATCAAGTACCTGATGCAGCACTGTATGAATACTATCTACTGTTGACATTTTCAAATTTCTTTCATCAACAAGCATATTGTAAAACCTTTTAATATCTGATTTTCTTAATGTCTGGACTCTAAAGCACCCCAGATTATCGCGCACAAACATATTATACATATAGCAGTAATTCTGGTATGTATTATCCTTTAATCCCCGCTTCATATTACACCAAAGTTCAAATACATCATTTATTTTCACATTCTTCGCCTCTGCAAGAATACCGTCACACTTATCCTTAATAATCAGATCTTCCTTTTCGCGCAGTTCTTCCAGTGTTTTTGCGGTCACACTGTGTCTTTTCCCATTCCGTGTTGTCCAACGATATGTATAATATCCGTCAGCTCTTTGTGTTTCTCCTGTTCTTAATACTCTGCGCTTATCATCCATTCGCCTGTTTGTTTTAATTGACATATTTTTTTCTCCTGATATTTTCTATTACGGAGAAGCACAGGTACACCTGTACTTCCCGCTTTTCTATCAAATTGAATAGGATTCTTCCAGAAAATGTTCCAGTTTCCGACGCTTAAACATCCGTTTGGTGCCGTTCCACAGCACAAATTCGCATCTTTCGCCGGAACTAATATCACGAAGTTTTTGCATTCCAAGCCCTGTATAAGCCGCCGCTTCCTCCAACGTTAATGTAGCTTTTTCCCAGATCGGGATTTCTTTATTCTTCATATTATCCTCCTTCGTTCATTCCCACCGTTCCCACGGTTCCCACTTTTTGTACTTATATGCCCTGTTCCATTTCTTTAACCTCTTCAATTTTGTCACAACGGATCCAGAAAAATCGTTGTTGAAGAAATTTGCTTTTTGAAGATATCTTATGCGTTCTGCGCCTTTTTCCACTTTCAAAAGTAACCCAGATAAAGGAATCAGCATCCAGAAATTCCGCAATTGCTCTGGTAGATGAATATGGAAAAAATATGCCGTGTGATGCACAATAGTTTTTCGCAGAACGCCATGCCTGTTCTGGCAAAATTCTCAGAAACTCCTCATCGCAAAACACCACCTCCATCTTATTCTCATCATAATAATTAAAATTCAAATCGCATACTTCAATGCGTTTTTCCCTGATATCCTGCAGAATCGCTTTCACGATCAAAACAGCCGGACTCTCCTCCCGAACAGCACTCGCATTTTTCAAAATAATCTGATAAATGCGAGAAAAATCATCTTCCAGATAACGTTTTGCCGTCGGGGGATCCAAAAACTTCTGTTCCAAAGCATACAGGTAAAATAATTCAAGGATACTCCGCATTATCGCCAGTATTTCCCTGCTTCTCGGCATCAATTCTGCAGAATAAGTTACCGTCCGATAACGGTCTAGTATTTCTTTCAGAATCCTCATCACCTCTGTCATATTGTCTGACACAAACGTCAGAAAATCATAAATAAAAGTAGGTAAAGCCCAGGTTTCTTGCTGGTATTTTGACAGAACTTCTTTCCTCACATCCCCCTCCGAAAAGTCCAGCCTAACGATCCTGCTCAAGCTTGAACAAACGCCTGTCAGGTGTTCTCCGGTCAGCAAACAGCAGCCTGTCACCGGCAGAACTGCCTGTTCGCCGGACACACCATAAGTCGAGCGTTTTCTCGGCACTCTGTCACCGTATGCGCGAATCAAAAGTTCAATCTTCTCTGCCTGTTCTTTCTCAGAAAACGCATCCCGTTTTGGTGTAATATCATCTACAAGCACCATGGAATCCGCGTGTTTTCCAAGTTCTTCCATAATGGCAATCTTCGTGGAGGAAAAGTTTATTTCAGCACTCTCTGGCCCTGCAAATATTTTGGAAAACACCCTCCCGCAGCTGGTCTTGAACGAATTCGTTTTCCCAATCAGTGCAACCACAAAATTCACGGGCACACCCACTTCCTGATAGATCCTGGTCATAACAGAAAGCAATGAATAAAACTGCAAAAAAATGCCATTACTATTTGGAACAATCTCCCGCATTTTCCAGAATTCCACAAAACTATCCCGCCCCATTTTTACCGGTCGAAGCTCTAATTGATTACCATCCCTTGCGCAAATCTTTGCTCTGGGATCTCCGATTACCTCATCTCTCGTAACATAAATCCACTTCCCGTCACTGGTCTTTTTCCATCCATTTGTTCGGAAAATATGTTTTTTTTGATAGTTCTCCTGCAAAATCAAGTAATTCAAATAGACAGAAAAATTATTTTTTGCTTCTGCACTGTTCTCCAACCACCCTCTTCCATTCGTTGCCTGTTTGATCCACTGATAGCTCTCCAAATCTTCGATTTTAAGTGTCCAGACATACCTTTTTCCATAAACAATCAGTTCCGTTTCCCATGAGCATTCCTCCATGAAATTTTCATCACCATTCCCTTCAAAGCAGTCAATATTTTCTGTAATGATGGAAACAGAAAAATTTGTAATAGGCCGGATTTCATTTTTTATCTGACAAAAAATTTTTCCATCTGCTTCGATAACCGGACTTTTTAAAGTCATTAAAACAGCCTTCTTTTCAGTGTATCCACAGAATTTTTTAAATGATTCGTAATCCTCTTCCGGAATCATTTCTGGTATGAATTTTTTATTCATATTTTCCTCCTTCGTTTTTTGTACTTTTATTTTATACCCGAATAATATAAATTAGTATTTCATATATGATATACATATATTGACTTTTCATTTATTTAAGATAAAATAATCTTATAAATATCAAGCTTATATAAATAAGGAGGTTATATGGATTTCTTTACGCAATCAACACCAGAAGAACTTCAAGAAAAAAGGGCTATGCTAAAATACTTTTTCCTAATAGATATTGACGGCATCATTGCCAAAATTAAAGGGAGTGAAGAATACCCTGCTTCTATTTCCTCAAAACGATCCCCACTATGTTCAGACAAACTATTTAACCTGATATTTCAAACAATTATAGAAGCAACTAATGAATATACATGTATTTTGACATCCCCCGGAGCTCATTTTTTTGCAGAAAGCGATCTCAAGCCCCTAGACTCACCTGATTCATCCTCCGTACCGAAATGCTATCGTGATGCCATTTATTATTTGCTTCAGTTGTCTCTTCGGAATCACTGCATAATCCATGGTTCTTTACACAATCCTGCCAATATAGACAGTTTCCGGATACGAAAAAAGGGGAATCCCTCTCCGAATACCATAGAAATATGCGCAGCTGAACACTGTTTTTATGAACCGGATCGCAAAAACCACCCCGATAATATTCCCCAGAGCTATAATCAAAAGTACAAGCGGAAAATCCCGGACAATTTTTACTCTCAGCAAATCCTGAAGCGTATCGCTGTCAATATTTCAGAAACGGACAATCATTATTTCGTCCCTGCTCCGTCATCGTATTTTTCGTTTTATTTGTTTTATGAAGATTTTGTTCAGAAATATAATCGGGAAATACAGAAAATTGACTCCCACAGCACATACAGGAAATCTTTATTTAACGCTTACAATGAGTTATGCGAAAATAGCACAAGGCACAGTTCGCACTTTGACAATAATTACTGCAAATTATTATTTGATTATCCATTGGAATACTATTATGGTTTCTCTTCTATTCCAGTTTTGGCCAGGTGTCTGGAAAACATCCATAATTGCGATACCCCCAATTCTCTTCATCCGGCGCATATGAAATATATGGAAGGAGAGCAACTACTGGATATTTTCAAGCAGGTTCTGCAACTGCCAAACGTATATTCCAGGGGGCTTTTTATTCAATATGCCATACAGGCTATAGCAGCGAGCACCCATTTTCCACTTTATATGCAGGCTCCAGCAAATTCCTGGGTGACCCAGTACACTACTCTAGAACCCGATGATTTCTCCCGAGGTCATAACATTTCCTTATTGCGGAAATTTATTACTACCCTGGATCAATTAATTATTCCCATTTTAGAAAACGCCTGGGATGTTGTAATGTACCATCTGTTTACACGTGACGGCAATATTCCACTTTGTGATATTTACAGAGAATATATCAAAGAATATTTACCACTGTTAACCGCAGATTTCACACAATTATCTCTTCAGGAAATGTCTGCATTTTTTGGGGATTCCAGATATTTAGATTATCAGAAGCTCAATCCACGTCATCTGAACGGTATATTCCAAAGCAAAAAACGCTCACCTATTGACCCCGCTTCACTATCCAGAACAACACTATGTAATGTTCAACGTTTAATGGCATCAGAAATCAGCATCAGCCGGGAAAATATGTTTTATCCGGATTTCCCTTTACAATCTTTGAGCGCTTCCGAGGAGCCATCACAGCACATGAAGTTATTCATTAAAAATCACACAAAGAACATTTATCATTATTTGCACAAATATTCCTAAAGCTTAAAAAGCGAAAAGAACCATTTCCCTGGCTCTTTTCGCTTTTCACCTTTTCCATTGTACTGAAATTCTGCACGATACTATTCAGGAAATCTCTCCATTTGTAGTCTTTTCTATATCAGACAGCGCAAAATCTATTCCTTTATAAATCCGCACCGGATTCCCCCGGACGATCCGGTAATGTTCTCTCCATGCATTGTTTACCTGCATCTTTTTCTCTTCTGTTTCTTTATGCATGAGGATCACCTTCAATTTCTCCAGTGCGTCTTTCCTGTTCAGGTACTGGCTTCTCTCAGAAGTGGATGTTACACTGATCCCGGTTGGAACATGTATCAGTCTTACTCCGGTCTCGACTTTGTTAACATTTTGTCCCCCTTTTCCGCCGGAATGAAACCGTTCAAACCGCAGGTCCTTCTCCTCCAGCCTGTAATCTCCTGTTTTCATCTTCAGAACACTTACATCCACATACCAGTTTTTTCTTTTATGCTCCGGCCGGAACGGGCTTTTACACACCCACTGCACGCTTCCCTCCAGTTCGGACAGATCCTGATCCGTCGAAAAGATGATCGATGTATAACAGTCTTTTCCTGTCTGGCGGCAGGACAGCTGCCGGATATCCGGGTATTCTTCCTTCAGCGCTCCAAACAGTTTCCCTACAGCCAGCTCACATTCTTTCGGCCCCTGTCCGGAACTGATCTGCAAAACCATTGCTTCACGCCTCCTCTCTTCATGATCGGCTACTTCCTGCCTTATAATTATATAATGGTTTTAGCAATGCCTCTTCCTGAACGGTTTCTCTGACCGCCTCCTGTATTTCCAGTCCCCGATAGGCAAACGGGCTCTCATCCAGCGTCTCTTTACTGATACAGGACGAATAGATTCCCTTCATCTCTTTTTTGAACGCTGAGACTGTATAGCGCGCAGAGACCTCGGTTCTTTTCAAGATCCTTCCTGCCCCATGCGGTGCAGAATAATTCCATTCCGGGTTTCCCAGTCCCCGTCCAAGGATTATGCCGTCCCGCATATTGATCGGGATGACCACCTGTTCCCCTTCTCTGGCCGAAACAGCCCCCTTTCTCAGTATGCAGCCCTCCTTTCCCTTCTCCACATAATTATGGATACAGGAGAAGGATTCCAGCAGTTTCCATTTCATTCCCTTACAGAGGATATCCAGCATCGTCTTTCTGTTCAGCGCAGCGAATTCCTGTACCACCTGCACATCCTCCAGGTATCGGTCCATGATCGTTCCCTCCAGCCAGGTCATCTCATACGGAACCAGAATTCCTTTCTGCTTCAATTCTTCCTGTCCTTTGGCAAGATAATACTCCGCTACTTCTTTTCCAAGATGCCTGCTCCCCGAATGGATTGCCAGATAATGATTTCCATCCTCATCCTTATCCACCTCTATGAAATGGTTTCCTCCGCCCAGCGTCCCAAGGCTCAATGCCGCCTTTTCTTTACGGATCTTCTCATAGCAGTCCAGCCTTGAAAGATCAATATCCTCCATATAATGATGCGGGTTCTTCCGCAGGGAAAAGCCGGACGGGATGTTATCCCGGATCACAGCATCCAGTTTCTGGAATTCCATTTTTTTCGTTTTGATCTTTCCCATCGTCACACCGCAGCCGATATCAATGCCCACCAGACCGGGCAGAATACGTCTTCCGACAGTCATCGTAAGTCCGATGGGTCCACTCTTTCCCGGATGGCAGTCCGGCATGATCCGGATACGGCTGTCTTTTGCTGCTTCGTTGTCACAGATCATTTTTATCTGTGCCGCCGTATAATCATCCATAGCAGTCTCCGGATCGTCTGCCGTAAAGACCACGGCATCTGCATATGTTCCATTTATCTTTCTTATGTTCATAATATGTCCTTTCCACTTACAGGCGGCAAATCAGTTTAACAGTTCATCGCCTCTGTTCTTTCTAAACATTAATACACTCATCACATCTTCCAGTGTCATAAGATCATCCCATAGTTTCATTACCGGGAAGTGTACCTCTTTACAAGTTCATAGAACGTTGTCCTTTTCAATCCCAGTTTTCCCATCATCTCAACAGCTGTGATTTCACCTTCCTTCCATTTCGCATAATATGCCTCCCATTGATCCGGATATTCTGCTTTCGGACGCCCCAAATGTACCTTTTTCAACCTTGCAGCCTCGATCCCTTCCTTTTGCCTTTTCAGGATCATCTCCCGCTCTTGCTGTGCAATACTGGCCAATACTTCGATCAGTATATTATTGATCATATCCATAATCCATGACTGTCCTTCCGGTACTTCTATCATCGTTGTGGGAAGATCCAGTACCATCAGCCGTATCCCGTTTTCCCGGAAATATTCCAGTTCTTTCTTTATATCACTTTTATTTCTTGACAATCGATCAAGTGAACATATGTAAAGGATGTCCCCCCTCCGTAATCCGAGAACACCTTTCAATGCCTGATAGGATTCTCTTTCCAGATTCTTCCCGCTGGCCTTGTCCACAAGAATGTTTTCCGGTTTTACATATTTTTGTAATTCTAATATCTGCCTGTCCAGATGCTGCTCTTTGCTGCTCACCCTTGCGTAACCGAATATTCTGTTTCCGCCTTCCATTTTTCCTCCCTGGCAAATGAAAAATGTTCGTAAAACCCTGTGTTTTTACGGATATCTCCGTAAATCTTCCCATAAGTTTTTAGAATACATTTTTCTCTGGTTTTATCATATCCGAAAAGGTGTACCTTTACGGATGCGCTTACATGTAATAAAATTCCCCTACGTCCCCTTTCTTTATGCTACATATGCATCCTTTGTTTTTTCCAAAGCCTCCAGGGCACGCTCACCCAATATTTTGCTTAATTCTCTGATGTTACTCACCTGATACCGCTCACAAATCTGTTTTTCGCTTACTCCGGTTCGCTCCATCTCTTCCATCAGTTTTCTTTCCTGCACATAGGTAATACGGTCCGTATTTGCAGAATGTTTTTTCTTATCCTCCACCGATTCTGAATGACTGACGGTATTTTGATTGTAAGAATAGACAACCTCTTTCCTTTGATTCACAATCTGCAGGCGGCATATATTCTGCCTTTCATCATACGCAATCCTTTCTACTCTGAAACGGTCTTTTGTCACAAATCGTCCCTTTTCATTATGGATTTCCACTTTCTCTGCCGGAACCCAGATTAACGGAGCTGTATATAATTCCCTCCCGATTCCCCAGTTAAAACAGGCCCGTTTAAATGCATCACTGGCACTGCCTTTTACCGGCTCTGCAAGCGACGGTGTTCCCACATCCTGCTTGCTGATCCATTCCCCGTTTTCACTGCGGATACTGACGGTACAGAACAAGGCTTCTCCCATAAATACATGCTCCCGTTTCCATCCATATATCCCAAATGTTTCATCCAAGATATTCTGATCCACACGGGCATCCTTATAAAGGAGAAGTGTTACCCCCTTTGCGGACACCGATGCAACCCGGCATTCAATCTCATCCGATCTCAATAACCGGATTTCTTTTTTACCCTCTTCTTTCATCCTTTTCTCCTTCTGTTTCTTCCGTTTTCATCACAGATACCAAATTCTTTTTTATCACGGTCATAACGATACACATGATATGATAACCGCTCCTCCGGAGGGACCAGTGTATTGTTCACCGCCTTCAGGCATTCACGTATTTTCCGGATATCCAACTGTCCTTCTGCATGTATCATAGCTTCATGGACACTGGTAAACGCAATCAGGAAACTTCCATTCAGAAGCTCTGCGATCCTTTCTGCCACTCCGGGAAGAAATACCGCAGCCGCTCCATCCGATTTTCTGGCCGTCGTAAGACATGTTCCAGGATATTTCATCATTACACGCATGTCAGGATCCGCGTCCATAAAATCTTCCCCCTGATATTCTTCAGGCCCGGACCACATTCCTTCCATACAGAAAAAACGAGGTGGTGCCATTGCTAATGTATTCTTCATTGCGGTCTGAAGCAGTTCTTCCGGAGCAACTCCCCATAATTCCGGATATTCCTTTGTAACCATTATACTGACCAGAGAATCCCCCGATTCTCCAGCCCGAAAATACAGGACCAGTGCAATATCCCCCACCGAACAGAAGACTGCATCTGCAAGCTTCTCCCTGTTCCAGTTCTCATTCATTGGACGAACGAACAGATCCTTTTTAATCTTTCCATAATCCTTCATATCTGCTGCTCTTAAAATATATTCTGACTTTTCCACACGGCACACTTCTTCCATAATTCCAGCTGCGATATCTTCCATCCGGCATCCGCTCAGATACCGTTCATAGAGATTACGGGCGAATAATCCGATTGCCTCTTTCGAACCTTCCCGTTCTGCAACGACAACAAACAGGCGGTCTCCCTTCAATGCAGGAACTTCCCCCTCCCTTTTGAAATAAATGCGTTTCTGATCAAAGCCTGTTTCTTTTGCCATATATCCGGTCAGTTCCTTTACAAATTCCATATATCCCATCGTCATAATCTTTTCCTCCATTTCTCCACGAAAAAAGGAAGAAACAGAATTTTATCCGTTTCTTCCTCTTCTTTTAATATATATACTCTCATTCCAATAAAATATTTCTCCAGATGCTTCATGCTGCTTTTACTGTCAGCCGCCTGCTCTGGGTTGTTTTCAGATATTCCCGGTAGATCTCCGGTTTTTCCAGTTTCAGCCGGTCCATATCCATGCGGTTCGTAGAAATATTCTTCCAGGTTACCCGGTATCCTTCCCCTTCGGCGCACTCTGCCCCTCCAAGATATAGTTTCAATTCCTGGTCGATTTTCCTTTTTTCCATGTCCATCTTATCAATCAGTGCAGATAGTTCCATACGGCGCTCAATCTGTTCTTTAAACCCGGACAAAAGGATCGTTTTCCCAGTCTCTGCTTTCTGAAAGTTTTTCAGGATCAGTTCATCCGATGCCTCTGACCCATCCGGGGCAGGCATGACCCTCTTTTCAACATGGTTCTTCCAGAAATCCCCTTCCATTTCCCGCAGATTCCGGATAACCGTTTCATCCCTTGTCAGCTTCCGAATAATAAAATCCCGCCCGAAAATCAGGGCTGAAATATACCATTCCTCTGCATGGAATACAGACATATAATGGTAGCACTGCAGCTGATAATGAACCGGAACCTTTCCGTTCTTCCACTGGTCTGCATTGTACGGGCTGACTGTTTTGCACTCCAGGCCCGCCGGTTTCCCGATGATCAGACGGTCCGCATCTGCCAGCATATATGGGTGCTCCTCATCATAAAAGATAGCATTTGCCCGGCGAACCCTCATTCCAGTCTCTTCCATAAAGCGCCTTGCCACATAATCCTCCAGATCACGCCCCTGTTTCATGGCTTCATTATCTTCCATACTGATTTCATCAGATATCTTATCATAATAAACCTTCAGAGGACTGCTGTAGGGATTCAGTCCGCACACTGCCCCTGCATCAGAACCGCCAATCCCCCGTTTCCGGAACCTCAGCCATTCTTCTCTGTTAAGGTTTGCTGTGGACACCAGTTTTTTCATGAAGCCGCCTCCTCCGTATTCTCCACATAAGCATGTATCAGTTTCCCGGCGGTTCTTCGAATACATCTTCCCAGCTCGACAGAAAAAGAATCTGCTTCCTTCGTCCATCTTCTGTATAAGTATTCCAGAAGATCCGGAAAGATGATCAGTATCGACAGATCTTCTTCCGGCCATTTCTTCGCAGCTTCCGTCACGGTATCTATGATTTTTTTCATACAGTTCACCTTATAGGCACTTTGTATGATAACCGTTTTCTCCTGCTCCATCAGCTTCCTGCAAAACAATTTATATTCCAGCTCCATCTTATTCTTCAGCAGTTCCCTGTTATCCATTGTATGTTCCTCCTCTCACCTTACGGTCATAAAGTCTTACCGTCTTCCTTTTTGTTTTTTGACCCTTCTCCAGAACCACTCATGCTGCCTGCAGTATCTGATATGCTCTGTCGATCAGCGGGTTCCCATCGATCGTTCTGGAAAAAAGATTCTCTTTATAATTTTCTGTTTTTCTGAGCGGTCTTGCATGGGTGGCAAAATCACTGACCGCATTGATAAACCGGTAGGCATTCTTTCCCACATCCTGCAGGTCCGGTGCATCAAAATACCGGCACTTCATATCTTCCTGAAGACGCTGCATATTTTTTTCCTGTGTGGAGGATGCCCCGCTTTCTATCGGGAGCAGTACCTCAATGTAATCCAGCACCTGCCGGTCTGTCAGTTTTATCCTCCGGAGCGCCTCAAATTCCTTTCCAAGACTGTCCATGTATTTTTCTGCCATGAACAAAGTCTTCCCTGCTTCCTGTATTTTCCCCTGAATATTTCCGGTATGTATCAAAGACCAGGAACGGCTGGCAGTTGACAGGGCCAGATTCAGCGTATTGCAGCATACCACCCTCACCGGGGTTAGTGCCACCTTGACCGCCCCGGAACCATCATGGGTATTTGAGAAAACCAGATACGGGCTGATCCGCTCCCCGGAAATAATGTACTCATGTGGAAGCCGGGCAAGGAGCCACACTCTTTTCCCGTTTTGCAGAGATCCTGCCGTTTCATACTGTACACCCTCTCCCAGTAATTCATCTGTAAAAGCAAACGCTTCCTCGTTCTGGATCACCTTATACCGGTCCGTCACGACTCCCAGTATTCTTCGGTCAAAATCCCTTACATTTGCTTTATAACCCTGAATCAGTTCCTCTGATCCGGTGTGGATCGGTTCCTGGACTACCTTCCAGTCAAGTCCTGCTAAGATAAGTGCTTCTTTTGAACCGGGAGCTTCGGCCACCCGTGTTCCCAGACCATGCCACGGCGTCTCCCTTACATAAAACATACTCTCCACTTCTGCTGCCATTTTTTCATTCCTCCTTTTTTATTTTCCTGTAATAATATCAATAAGTTTTTGTGCTACGATCCGGATGATAATGATAATCTCCAAATGCTATCTCCTCCTTCCTGGACATCAAAAAAACAGAACCCCGTAATTGAGGTTCTGTCTTGTGGTTCAGATAAATAATATGCAATTGTAAATAATTCCTTTTACATTTACGGCATTCCGGCCACATATCTCTCGCTTGTTCCATTATCAGACCAATAGATATGTACTTCCCCATCATAAAATGTCATTGTTCCACGCTCCAGAACAGCGCCCTTCTTGTCACTGATAATTGTTACCGTATTTTCTGAACTCTGTTCCAATTCGTAAACCATGACTCCTCCTTCATCCGGAGAAACTCTCTCTCGTTTACTCATTTCGAGAATTCCATCATATGACGAATATGAAGGATTTGCCGCATAAATCTTTATGATCCGAAACGTATCCGGATTTGTATAGTACCCACCATATACGTCGAATAAATTCCACGTATCCGTATCGGAAGCCGATGGTTCTGACTGTTCGTTGGATGGAAGTCCATAACCGCCATCTCCACCATTGATACTCAGACATGTACTCAGGAAGTCAATATTATACCGTTCCACTTCCGACAAATAAGATTCATCAAAATATTCGTCCGGAGTGTACCATGTTTTTCCGGAAAACAATGCTGCAACCTCCGGCGTCTGAAAAATATATCCGTGTCTGGCATAGATTTCATTGATTCCGTATTGGTACATCCATGCCTGATACTGATCCGAATATCCCTGAAACATGTAATTGGAAGAATCCGGAAACAGATAACCGTCAGGTCGGCTGGTTCCACTATAATCAACGGTGTAATTTGTTCCTTCGCTTATCGGAGCTTCGGCATTCACTTCAGCCTGCACTTCATCCTGAGACGTTTCATATCCCGGAAAATCAGCCAGCATGATCGGTGAACCATTACTGTAGTAATCTCCTTCACCCACATCTCCTTCCATAATTGTTTCAATCAGAATCTGTTTATCCTGTTTCGTGATGCGGTTCACAATTTGACTGCCCATATGGCCATAAACAGAATATATTCCGTTGTTGTCTTCTGCCACATATAACATTACCGGGTTATAAAAATTTCCAATGGAAAACGGCGTACCATTTTCCAGCGTGTATATATAGTTCATCCAGTTTGCATTGCTTTCTCCAAAGGATAGAATCAACTCTCTGGTTCCGTCTTGATCGATATCATACAATGCATAACTGCCACTTCCGCTATACGCAGCAGCGGTATCCCCAATAACTCCGGCATAGGAATTATACTCTGGCATGGAAGTATAATCCACTGGCAAAGACATCTCTTCCGCAGATGTCGTTGCACAACAACAGTATATTATACCTGTCGCTAGAAAAACGATTCTGGCTTCTTTTAACCATTTTCCTTCTTCTTTTCATTTTCAATCCACTTCCTTCTTTCAACAAATTAAATCATTATTTACAGAAGATTCTTTTTCTATATACATTATGTATGTTTCTGACAAGACGAACAATTTCATAGCTACGAAAATCATGCCCATCATAATCCTATATAACATCAAATAAATCTGTGTTTCCAACCTAACCTTACAAACCTTTTATTCAGTTTTCTTTCTTATTCCCGATCCATTGAATGGATAGATTCATTTGACAAATCTTCTCCCTATTCTATTTATTTGATCATTTCTCCCTTTTGCCATTTTCCTGAATATTCAATCTCTCCTGTTTCCGTATAAAGAGTTCCTTTTCCATCATATTGACCTTTTTTCATCTCACCTTTATATCTTAATTTGTTTCGTACATATGCTTTAATATTTCCATTTTCTTTCCCTTTTTTAAATTCCCCAATTCGAATAACTAAATCATTGAATCCCATAATTTCAATTAACTGCTCTTCGTTTTCCAACAGACATGCCATCGATGATTCATAATCCGGAAAAAGAAAATGTACACCTGTACCTGATTCTTTGCTATCATTAAACTCTCCTATATATTTCATATAATTAAAATAATTATTTGCAGCATTTTGCATGTCGTTAAATTCTGCCAAAAGCCGCAAGAACACATCATTGTCTAATTCTTTTCTCGAATAATACTTTATTCCATCACCATTATATTTTCCTTTTTCAAATTCCCCAATATATATCGGAACCATTATAGGATTTCCCTCTTTATCTTTACTCACTACATCATAAATTATCCCAAATCCATGGGGCATATCATTTTTGTATTCTCCTTGATATATGTAATTGGCCCTGTCACTGTTATCCACTATTGTATATTTTTCTTTTCGTTCATAAACATATTGCCATTCACCGCCTGTTTCAAGTTTTAATCCACGCTCAAGTAATTTTTTCGCCTTTTTCATACACTTCGAAAATGCAGGTTCTATTTCATATAATTCACTAATGTAATTTCCAAAATAATCTGTACACCAAATCGAATTAGATAAAATAGAACTTAATTTCAATTCTCGCTCCGTAACCATATCATCATAATCTACAGAATAATTCTCTCCTGATGACTGTTCAGGAGAATTATCAATGTATTCATTTGTGTATACGTCATTCTCTGCCATTTGAATATTTTCTTCCTCGTATTTTTCCGTTGCAATATCAGCATTATTTTTCACTGAATCATTCATACTTCTTGCAATAAATGAAATAACTAAAAAAAACAGAATGGCTCCTACTACAATTTTCCCTTGGGGTTCTTTCTTTTTTGAATTTTTTTTAACATTCTTTTTGCTTTGTTTTGTATTAATACGGGTAAAATTATTTTTTGTATCCTTATCCCGATCTTCAAAAACAATAGGATTTCTGCAATATGGACATATCTTCCACCCGTCCCTCAATTCTTTTCCACAGTTTTTACAATACATTTATTTTACCTCTTCTCCACAAAACGGACAATACAGTACATCATTAGGTATTTTTTCTCCACATATAGAACACCTAATAGAATCAAAAGATCCATTATGTAACAATCTAGCCTTTTTTTCATATTCTTTTTTTATCTGTTGATAATCAGACTCTGCTTGTTTACATTCCTTTAATTCAAGGTATGTATTTAATACAATTATTCCTGCTATTACCAGAAGTATAATACCAAATATTATATTTATTGCAAGTGCAGCACTACTTGCCAAAAGTCCAATAAGAATATTTCTTTTTAATACTCTTTTTACCTTTGGTATCCCCTTGCTTTTTTTCCTCATTTCTTGACATTCATATTCAATCTGATCGCTCAATTTTTTTAACTCTGCAATGGCTTCTTGCGTTCTCCAATTGTACTTGTCAAATTTTTCTTTAGCCTGATATTTCTCTAAAGCTGTTGTACCTTCCAAATATTTTCGAATTTCTAAAACCTCTTCTTTTACCAAATTTGCATGTTGAACAGATTTATACTCTTTTCCATCAAAGCTTCTATTTCGTACATCTCTCGCTTGATCACGATTTTCATATAATATACCATTTACAGTACGTTCAGCTTTGTCAATCTCCTCTAGTCTCTTTTTTATATCTCCTAAATACGAGTTTTCCGAATCATCGACACCATAATAATTTCCCGCTTCTCTAATTATTTTATCCATTTGGAAAAGTTGTTCTTCTGAAAGATCTGTCCATGCCTTTCCCCTCATATTCTCTGGAATAGTTTCTCCTAATAAAACAATTTTATATGAAGCAACAATTTCTTTCATTCCCAGATATTGCATTACTTTTTCTATTTCTTTCTTTTGGTCTCCAAATCTCTTTATTAATTCAAAATAGGAATAAGGGTAACATGGAAAAGTAGTTAGATTTTCAATATAGTCTCCTATATTTCTTTCACTTATTCCTGCTTTCTCAATATTTCCGGAAATTGTCAAAAACTTTGGAAAATCATATTTTTTTTCCATTACCCGATTTTTGTTTATTACGTCAACTACATCTATGCAAAGATGCGCCATATTCTTTAAGCCAATTTCATCACATACTTTCTCAATAATATTTTTGTCTTTTCTAATTAATAGCAACCATTGGTACACTTCCATTTTATTATAATCAACTTTTCTATACCATAAAGAATTATAATATTCTGCTAATTTAAATCCTTCCATATTTCCTAACGAACAAAACCACTTCTTTTTCAAATACTGATATAAATCATTTCTATCTAAAGTATAAATTCTATGTTCGATCAAATAATTCCAAAAAACTCCAAACATCGCACTTTGAATAGATAAAAGATATATTGCTAACTCGGAAATTTTTTCATTCGCATTTTTTTCTGAAATGACATTTGCAACTTCTATACAATGCTCCTTAAACTCATTCAATTTTTCAGTACCTACATCTGTACTTTTCCAATAGAAGTTTCCAAACTCTTTATCTTCTTCACTTAATACTAATTCATAGCCATAAATTTTAAAAAAATTTTTTTTCATATTATCCTCCTAAATCCCATAATCCCAATTAATAAATTAATATTTTTATAATTGCAATTGGAATCAAAATCCACCCTAAGATAAATCCTACAGCAATTCTCTGAAAAAAAATCCCCTGCCATGTACCAATTAGAATCCGATTTGCATATATTGTTTTCCCTGTCGCCCAATAACCTAAAATTAAATATAAGACCAGAATCATCCCCCACGCCTTCCTGTTACTAATATTTTTATAGTTATAAATAATTATACTATATCTATAAAAATATTACAATTAGAACAAATTATTTATGGATTGATTTAAGGATTGATTTTTATGGATACGGTAGATTTTAAACGAATTAGTAAAAAATTAAAGGAACTCAGGATATCAAAAGGACTCACGCAGGAATATGTTGCCAATATGGCGGATGTAAACACCAGTCATATCAGCAACATAGAGAACAACCGTGTTAAAGTTTCTTTGAACACACTGGTACAAATATGTAATGCTTTAGATACTACAGTAGACTACGTATTGAGTGACGAGTACCTTAACTCATCGTCTGCATTAGATCAAAACATTTTAAATGAATTGCAGAAATGCAATAAGGATACCAAAGAACGCATTTTAAAAATTATTCAAATTCTCCAGTAAGATATTATTTTTCATCCCAGAGTTTTCCACATTCCATCAGTAAATTTACTGCATATGTGAATCCACAGAGGAATCCTGTCTTTTCAGAAATTGTCAACAACTCATATAAAGAATCCGACAATTCGTCATCTGCCATCATTTTTTTATGAGCAAATCGTTCTATTATGCCCAGAACTTTTTTCTCACTTTTTTTGCGATTATTCTGAATAAATTCCGTTTCCTGTATTGTCTGATATATGTTATCAAGAATATTTTTCATATGTATTTCCACTTCCTCCTCGTTCATTTTTATCTCATTCATTTATACCGTTTCCACCTGCAATTTAGAGAAATCAAGCAGAAGGATTTCTTCTGCTTGACCAGCTTCTACAACTTTCCCCTTCAGAATGCAGTTGTTTTATCCCGGAAAATCGGCGGTTAAGTTCCGCAAGGTGGCTGCTATCTCATTCGCCGCATTTCTGGCATTTCCAATGCAACGCAGGATGATTAGCAAAGAGTTATTATCATCATTTTCTCTTAGAAAATCCTTCATTACATCCCACGCGTCACTTAGTTCGGTGTATACTTCTTGCCATTCGCATATCCAATTATTGTCTTTACATTGCTGCAACCGCTTTTCCCATTCTTCCTCACAAACTTCAAATGATTTACACAAATTTGTTTCTGAAAAATCATCCGATAAATTTTGCAAAAATAATTCAGACAGATACATTTTTTACCTCCCAATAATTCTTATTTTTCTCGAAATCTACTTCTAAAAATGCAGTAAAGGTGTCACAAATTCTTTTTTTCCTAGATAATTCATTTTTCACACTCAAATGTAGATATCAAGATATTATTTTTTTATCATATTCTGACCGAAAAAAATGTCGAATATGGTTTCATATCCGTACTTTCGTCAACGCTTTTCTACGCTTTTTCGAGATATTCTAAGAAAACGCATATGAGACTTAACATGCGATTCCAGTTATCAAAATCACTGCACATACTCGCAAAACGTTTATCGCAACTGGAAATAGGACTCCCGCAAAGATGAGTCTGTCATTCCTCACCATTTATAGCAGTAAAAGACTTTTTCACCTGAAATAAGCACTTTTCAGATTCTTTCTTCCGCTTACAAACGTCTCTATCCTTTTTATACATATTCCAGAAGTCGCTATGCTACATAAGTAGTTTCTATTCAAAATTTTTCATCTATATTTATACTTTTCAATACCACAAAATAATTTTTCACAACACAACAAACCATTAAATAAAGCATAGCAATATGTGCAGTCTCTTTTTGGACCACACCGCTATGCTTGCTTGGATATCCCTCAGGAATCCATATTATTAGGGACCGGACCCCAAAGGAGTCCGGATCCTATAAAAATTTTTTTTGAAAGGAGTAATTACATGGAAGAAAAAACAAAAATAATTAAAACTCGTGTTACGCAGGCAGAATATGAAAAGGTTAAGGAAAAAGCACTGGAAAATAACATTTCTATCAGCGAACATCTAAGACATAATTTACTGTCTGCCCAACCAATTAATCCATTATACAGCAGCTCCGTCCACGATTATATGGTTTGCATCATGATATGCCGTGACCTGCTTGCCTCGCAAAACAATTCTCATGTTGATCCACAGGAATTGCGCAAAAGAATGGTTTCAATTTTAGACAAGGAGTTGGTAATGTTATGGCGTATCTTAAATTCGTCCCAAACAAATATTTGACAAGTAACGATGTAAAAGCATTATTAAATTATTGCATATCTCCTGATCGGAATCCCTATTACACTTCCAGTATTGCACACAATAGCTATGACGAAATAGAATATTATACTTTCAATTTCTGCTATCCTCATTTTTATCATCACAAGCAAGGAAAAACCATATGCTACCATTATGTACTTTCCTTTGATCTGAACAATGAAATATCAAGGTTGGAAAAACTTTCTCTGGATTCGCTCTTTTGCTATTTGGGTACCATGCCTGAGGTAAAAGGCCTGAACTTATTTTTCAGCGTTCACAGAACCAAATACGGATTACCCAAACATATCCATATCCTGGTCAGTTCAACCAATCCGGACAGCGGAAAATCTGCCTTCATCAATTTTGAATGTTTAAAATATCAAATTGGAGAGATTTTGGCAGATTTCAATATTGCATTAGCCGGATACAGCTATTGCACTGCAAACGGTTATATAAACCGCGGTAATTATTCTCCCGAAAATCTTTACCTGGAGAATTTCCTGTAATTTAACACAGAGGGTAATTCATTTTACCCTCTGTGTTTCCCGCCTGACATAATCAATGATTTCTTCTTTCGCAACTTTCCAGTGTCTTCCTTCTTTATATCCCTTTAATTTACGTTCACGCAATAAACTGTATAATCTGCTTTTTCCAATTCTTAATGCTTCACATGCTTCCTCAACGGTCATCACGCTTTCATACTGTTCAAACACCTTAAATCACCTCCTGCATTTAATAAAATGTTTTAAAAATGAAATACGCCCTTCCATGTGATTCACTTTTTCATATGGTTATTCACCCAAAAAAGTCCGCAGGCTGTACGTCACCTGCGGACTTTTTATCATATCTCTTTAAAACTCTGCATATTTTTTGTTTTTTTTGGTACAAAATTGGTACAAACCACCATTTTTCGGCCTGGCAAAGGGGCTCCAAACCCTTGATTTTACTGGCTTTTTACTTGTCCAGTGTCTTCATCGTCGGGAAGAGCAGCACATCGCGAATCGCCGCACTGTCTGTCAGAAGCATGCACATACGGTCGATTCCGAAGCCGATGCCTCCTGTGGGCGGCATGCCGACCATCAGTGCATTCATGAAATCATCGTCGGTGGTGTTTGCTTCCTCGTCGCCCTGCGCGAGAAGCTCTTCCTGTGCCTTAAAGCGCTCCAGCTGATCGATGGGGTCGTTCAGCTCGGAGTAGGCGTTTGCCATCTCCCATCCGTTCATGAAGAACTCAAAACGCTCCACATATTCCGGATTATCCGGTTTCTTCTTCGTCAGCGGAGAAATTTCGATCGGATGATCCATAACAAAGGTCGGCTGAATCATGTGTTCCTCTGCAAATTCCTCAAAGAACAGATTCAGGATATCACCTTTCTTATGTCTTTCTTCATATTCCACGTGATGCTCCTTTGCAGCGGCTCTCGCCTCCTCCAGTGTGTGGATTTCATTGAAATCAACGCCGGAGTATTTCTTAACCGCATCCACCATGGTGATGCGCTCGAACGGCTTGCCAAGGTCCATCTCGATTCCGTTATATACGATCTTCGTGGTTCCCAGAACCTCCTGTGCCACATAGCGGTACAGGTTTTCTGTCAGATCCATCATGCCATGATAGTCTGTATATGCCTGGTACAGCTCCATCAGAGTGAATTCCGGATTGTGGCGGGTATCCAGACCCTCATTACGGAATACACGGCCGATTTCGTAAACGCGCTCCATGCCGCCTACGATCAGACGTTTCAGATACAGCTCCAGGGAGATCCGAAGCTTAAAGTCCTCATCCAATGCATTGAAATGTGTCTCGAACGGTCTCGCGGAAGCACCGCCGGCATTTGCCACCAGCATCGGTGTCTCCACTTCCATGAATCCCTGTCCATCCAGGTAGCGGCGGATCGCACTGAGAATTTTGGAACGCTTGATGAAGGTGTCTTTCACCTCCGGGTTCATGATCAGATCCACATATCTCTGGCGATAGCGCATGTCTCTGTCTGTCAGTCCGTGGAATTTCTCCGGAAGTACCTGCAGACTCTTGGAAAGAAGTGTCACCTCTGCAGCATGGATGGAAATTTCTCCGGTTTTGGTCTTAAAGACCTCACCGCGGATACCGATCAGATCGCCCACATCCAGCTTTTTGAAATCCTTATACGGCTCTTCACCCACACTGTCCCTTGCCACATAGGACTGAATCGTTCCCTGAAGATCCTGCACATGGCAAAAAGAAGCTTTTCCCATGACACGTTTGGACATCATTCGTCCTGCAACGGTTACGGTTTTGCCTTCCAGGCTTTCAAACTGATCCTTAACTTCCTGACTGTGATGTGATACATCATATTTTACGATTTTAAAAGGATCTTTTCCGTTTGCCTGCAGATCCGCCAGCTTCTCGCGGCGAACCTTCAGCAGCTGGTTCAAATCCTGTTCCGGCTTCTTCTGCTGTTCTGCCATGTTCTATCTCTCCTCTTCTCTTTTATTATTTCCCACTTACAGAAGTGGGAATCTTCTTCACCTGAGATTAAACCTGTCTCTGGATCTCCAGAATCTTATACTGCATAACACCGGTGGGCAGTTCAACATCCACCACATCTCCGGTCTTTGCGCCGATCAGGGCCTTTCCTACCGGGGATTCGTTGGAAATTTTTCCCTGAAGGCTGTTCGCCTCTGTGGAACCCACGATTTTCAGCTCCATCTCTTCCTCAAATTCCATATCGTATACGCGGACCTTGCATCCAACGCTGATTTTATCCAGGTCTACTTCATCCTCAACCACAACCTCTGCGTTTTTCAGGATCTTTTCGATTTCCTCAATACGCGCCTCAATATCTCTCTGTTCATCCTTCGCTGCATCGTACTCTGCATTTTCAGACAGGTCACCCTGCTCTCTTGCCTCTTTGATCTTTTCTGCAACTTCTTTTCTTTTTACAACCTTCAGATCATGCAGCTCATCCTCTAATTTGCGAAGACCTGCATAAGTCAGTAAATTCTTCTTCTCTTCCATTTGATTTACTTCCTTTCAACAACCGGAGTTCATGCTTTATTATTGCTTTTGCACCTGCGGGCAGGTGCAATATCACTAGGATATTCACAATTTCAATATTATACCCAAAAGAAAAAGGCTTGTCAAGCTCGGTTATACTCGGATATAATGACGTTGGGGTCCAAAGATCCCCCACGGATTGTTTCGCATTTCATGCTCCCACAATCCTGCAAAACATTCGGAAAGGATTTTTTTTATGAACCTGAAGCAAAAACTGAAAAATATAGACTGCGGCACCTTCAGCACCTACCGCGGTGAGCTCATGGGGCTTGCCATCATCAGTATCATGATTTTCCATTTTACCAGTGACATTACAAGGGACACTGCATCGCCGCTGCGCTATTCTCTGTGCAGCTGGTACAATTCACTGGTCAGCAGCATCGGCGTGGAAGTATTCCTTTTTCTCTCCGGAATGGGATTGTATTTCTCTCTTCGAAACAAGCCGGACATCCATGCGTTTTACCGGAAACGCCTGGTGCGTATTCTGATTCCCTATATGTTATATGCACCCATCGCATGGATTATTATCGACTGTGTTATTTCTCACCTTTCCCTCGCATGGGTCGTATATGATGTTACCATGCTTTCCTTCTGGTTCCAGGGAAGAAAAACCATCTGGTTCATCACATTGATTCTGATCCTCTACATGGTATTTCCTCTGATTTACAACCTTGTGGAATCCAGACGGCCGACGCTGAACACGCTGATCACTTTTGCCGTGATCGCTTTTATCCTGGAGTGCTATCACCGTGCAAATCCGGCCAGCTACGATATGACCTCTATCGCGCTCACCAGAATTCCGATTTTTATCGCCGGTGCCTACTTTGGACGAAAAGTATATGAGAAAGCCCGGCTCACACCGCCCATGGTGATTCTTGCCTTGGCCGGTCTCGCCCTGAAAGCTGTCAAGCTGTATTTCAACCACATCGGACTGAGAAACCTTCCGGCTTCCCTCGCCACGCTGTCGCAATATATGTCTTATTATTCCCGCTACCTGGCAGCATGGTATTCTCTGGGACTGATCCTTGCAGCCACTGTCATTCTGGCCCTGCTTCCCATGAAGCGCCTGAAAAAACTGCTTCGGGCAGCCGGGAAGCTTTCTCTGGAACTGTACATTGTCCACATCACGATCCGCAGAATGCTGGTGTTATCCCCATATCCGGTGCAGTCACTGAAGTGGTACTGCGGAGTCATTCTTCTGACCATTCCGGTATCCCTGCTCCTTCACCATGTCAGTGACCGGATTCAGCAGAAGCTTCTCAGCCGCTAAGACCCATAGGCGGCACGCTCATACCCATAGACAACACACTCATACACAAAAATGGCAGCGATTCCATAACCTGCGCGGAATCACTGCCAAAGGGAGTGGTCTTTTTTTTCTTCTGCCTTTTCAATTATCTCAGCCGTCCGGCTTCTTTTTCAATTTCCAGATAGTCTATCATTCTCCGGAAACCTTCTTCAATCGTATACTGGGGTGCCCAGCCAAGTCCTCTCAGCCGGCTGCTGTCCAGAATTCCCAGCGTAAACGGTGCACAGCCCTTTGTTCCCCCTTCCGGAATCTGCAGTTCCAGCTTCAGCTTCCGCTCCGGAGTAATGCGGATCAGAAGCTCTGCCAGCTCCCGGATGGAAACCTTCGCACGCTCATCGGCCATATTGTAAGCAAGCTCATTGCCCTTCAGCAGTGCATGGAACATTCCGCTGACCACATCGCTGATGTAGGTGTACGTCCGGACCGCTGCCCCTTCGCTTTTCATGACAATGTTTTCATTGAAGATAATATTTTTCAGAAAATCCGCCTGCACGCGGCCGTCATAAATGGACATTCCCGGCCCGTAAGTATGCGCCGGTCTGGCAGCCATGGCCCGGAGTCCATACTGTGCCCGGAAGGATGCACACATCGTCTCTGCCGCCTTTTTCCCTTCCGGATAACAGGATCTTGGATCCAGAGGATCCACAAACCCATAGGTATCCTCTGTAAACATCTCCTGGTCAGGTCCCGGCTGGCCGTAGATTTCTCTGGAGGATACAAACATATAGCCCTCCGCATTTTTTTCTCTGGCAAGCGAAAGTGTGTAGAATGCCCCCAGCGTATTGGCTGCCACAGTGCCCACCGGATCATCCTTCATGATCACCGGGCTGGCCGGGCTGGCCGCATGGATGATATAGTGGACGTCCTGCTCCAGCTTCATCGGCTGTGTCACATCATGGCAGATAATTTCCACACAGGAGGCTTCGGCAATCTCCTTTTCAACCTTCTTCGCATTTCGAACCACGCCGATCACGTGCACATTCATATGCTTCATCTCATTCAGCATAACCAGGGTCCGCACCAGGTAAGAGCCGATCATCCCGCTTGCACCGGTCACCATCACCGTCTTGTTTTTGAGCTTTTCCCATGGAATATCCTGGTTTACCACATTCCGTGCATCTTCTTCCAAAATTCTGTTCATATCCGTCTCCTTCACTTTTTTCCGAGAATGATCTCATCTATGATCCTGTCACTGGCATAGCCATCTGTCCGGTCAAAAGAGTTTTCAATAAAAACCCGGCGTCTCTCTTCTTCAAAATCCTGATTTTTAATGGTGTCCAGTACCTCATCAAATGTCGTGCAGATTTTTCCGGGAGCAAATTCCTCCAGTCTCCGGTGTACCCCTCTGGTCAGCTGGTAGAAATCTTTGTCGAAAGCGTAAAAAATCATCGGTTTGTTCTGCAGAGAAAATTCATAAATATTGGAGGAGAAATCTGTGATCAGGATCTCCGTCACATAAAACAGCTCATTGATATCCGTTCCTTTTGAAAAGTCGTAAATCCGGTCGCGGTATTCCTGCGGGATTTCCGGAATCTCACGGACAAAAGGATGCATTTTGATCACAAAGGCATACTCATCCCCGCACATTTCATAGGCAGCCGCAAAGTTCACCTTATCCCATGGATAATACGCGGTCTTCTGTCCATTTCCCCGGAAGGTCGGTGCAAACAGAATGATTTTTTTCTCCTTCAGCTGCGGATATTTTTCATAGAATTCTTTCCGAAAGGCCTCTGCCTTTTCCGGCACCATGTAGCCGTCCAGACGGGGAAGACCATACGGAAGAATGTGATCCTTGGGAATCCCGAAAACCTCCTCATACACCGGAATCAGTCCACGCGCACCCACGATGGCATAATCGTATCTCCGGTGACAGGAATCGGTGGCATGGGGAGACCCGGTTTTTCCGAATCTGGAATATCCCACGGATTTAAAGCCGACACCTGCATGCCAGAGCTGAATCAGCTTCGTACTGTCAATCAGGTCAACCGTCTGAAAAATGGGAACGTAATCATCCACAAAAATATAATCCTGCCGTGCAATCAGAAACAGCAGCCGGAACCAGCTCTTCGCCTGACGGATGATTCCATCCTCCAGAGTTTTGGAAAAGGAGTAGGAAATTGTGTATTCTTTATCCAGCCCCCGCTCCTTCAGACGGTCATCCAGTGCCTTCAGATTCCCCCCGATGGGTGTTCTGGTCTCCGACATCAGCAGAATATGCTTTCCGTCCCGCTTCTGTATCTTACACATGATCTGGTAGATCATGTTATAAATCCGCTTGGAGCTTCGAATCATGATTCCGCGGAGATGACTTTTCATTCCGGTGGTCTCAGCAAACACATCCCGTTTTGCCTGTTTTTTATTTTCCTTCATATAGCTGGCATTGATATAGAGAAACATTTCTTCGTCACCGTAGACGATCACCGGCGGCTTTTCCGGATTTTCATTCATTTCCCTGGTCAGCCCTTCCCCGTTCCGGATTCCGAAGGTGACAACATAAGCGTAATGCTCCGCACAGTACCGGTATACTTTATCCAGGGCGTCCAGTCCGTAGCCGCATTCCGGCAGGATCCGCAGAGGATCCGCCTGCTGTGTCGCCTTATTCACGCAGATCAGAAGCCATTTCCCGCTTGGAAGCAGCTTCAGCGAGGGAATATTCACCACATTCATAACAATCTCATTTCCGTCAAATTCCAGCGGATAGCGTTCTCCCGTCACCTTTCCCACATAATAGTCATAGTCCCGGAGATTTTCCCCACTGACTTCCATATGAAGATAAATATGCTCCCACCATATTTTTTTTACCGCGATGGGAGATGGATTGGAAACACAGAAATTTCCGTTCCGGATTCTTTTCTTTTTCACTCTTTGTACCACACTTTCATTCTATGATCAATCTGCTTCTCTTTCGGGGGAAGCTTCCAAAAATCCCCGTAAATCTGTCCCAGATACACATCCCATCTGCGGGGCGCATAATATTGCTTTCCCTCAAATGTTACTTTTGTAAGCGGCAGCACATCCGTCCTCAGGCAGCGTTCTCCGCTGCCGTATATTCCATACGTGATCGCTCCCACATATCTGGAGGTATCATAATCATATTTTCTGGCGATCCGGTCAATTTTATCCACGATGCGCCAGCTCCCCACCACCTTCATCAGCAGAATCACCGGCATTTTCGCCAGCATCCGAAGCGGGGAGGTCCCTTTTCCCAGACGGGCCCTTCCGTTCAGGGCCAGATAGCGCAGCCGTTTCATCTGCCCGGCCAGTTTTTCTGCTTCCCGGTCATCCTCCGGCCAGCCGTCCTGAGGAAAAATGTCAATAAAAAGATTCAGGATCCGTCCTTCCTCCCGGATATACTGAGAGGTTTCCTTTTCCAGACGGGTCCTCGTGTTCAGCAATTCACAGTAAGCATTATAAAGCTTCCGGTTTCTGTCTGAAACCGGCTTCAGATCTTTTGAAACAGGCTCCTTTTCCACAAGCTTCAGGAAACGTTCATAATCCGGACGCGGCATTCCCACATCAATGTCATCGTCCCAGGGAATAAAGCCCTGATGACGCACCGCACCCAGAAGCGTTCCGCCCACAAGATAATAACGCAGCCCATGCTTTTCACAATACGCCGTAAACTGGTCCAGCATTTCCAAAAGCAGCTGCTGCGTTTCTTTTTTTGATAATAATTTTTCTCCGGTATTCATTTTTTGCTCCGCTTAAAGTTTCAGTTTGTATACCACATGGTGCTCCCGCTGCTCCTCCGGCGGCAGCTTTCTGTAATCTCCATACAGGTTTTTCAGGTAATGGTCATAATCCCCTGTAACCGGAAACATTCTGTCTTCAAATTTCATCGGCACTGTTTTTAAGAAGGATTCCCTTCGGTACAGTTCCCCGAAAAAGTGTTTTCTTCCCGACGGCACCACCACATACCCGGAATTCTCGTCTTTGCAACGCATCATACACTTCTGAATTTTTTCATACCAGAAACGATGCGCCGGTGCGGCCAGCATTCCCAGAAACCCTTTCATGCGGAAAACCAGACGCGCTTTTGTGTTGCCGTCTGCCAGCGCAAGGAACTCCTCACGCCACGCATACATGCGATAGCACGACAGAATCAGCAGCCCCAGTTCGGACAGGATTCCGTGGAGCTTTCGTTTCACCGGATTGTCATATGTGTTTTCAATGGGAAAAATATCTACCTTCACGCCGCAGCGGTCCTCCCGCTGGGCCTGAAACTCCCGGAATATCGTTCCGTTTTTGTGGATCTGAACAAAGGAGCTCAGATACCCTTCCGTGCGCAGAGGCGCCTCGATATAATATTTATCTCCGTAACGGCGCTGCATCTCGTCCAGAAGCGGATCGATATACCTGCGCGGGACATTGAAATCCAGGTCGTCATCCCAGGGAATAAAGCCATGGTGACGCACTGCTCCCAGTGCAGACCCGCCGCCAAGCATATACGGAATTTTATTTTCCTCACACACAGCCGCCACATCGCAGGCAATTTCCAGCGTGATGTTCTTCACGGCATCGATCTCTTCCTGTGTCAGGCGCTTGGCTTTTGACGAGAGCTGTGTTTTAAAAATTTTGTTGGTCTCTAAAATCGGCATAATTACGCTCCGCCGTTCTTCCATTTTGCATTCAGGTAATCGGTCAGCCCCAGCCCAAATGCCTGCTCATTTTCTTTATACTGGATCAGGGCACGGAACATATATACGTCCTCCGGTGTGGTTACCTTGATGTTTCCCCGGTTTCCCTGCACCATGTGCACCTCTTTTCCCAGCGTTTTCATAATCGTGCAGGCATCTACCATATTGGTATATCCATTCTCCGACTGGCGGATCTGGTCATGTGCCTCCAGAATATCCTGCAGATGAAAGCTCTGAGGCGCCTGTGCCGCAAAGGTCTCTTTCCGGAAGGGCACATGCTTCACCTGCTCTCCGTCCTCGCTGAGAAGAATGGTTTCATAGCAAGGCGTACAGGTAATGGCACTTCCGTATTTCTGAACACTTTCCACATTTTCCGTGATCACATCATAGGAGACAAAGGGACGCACGCCGTCGTGAAGCAGCACAATGGAATCTCCCGGATTTTCCTCTGCCGCTCTTTTCAGTGCGATATAGATGGAATCCTGGGCCGTCTCTCCCCCCGCCATAATTCCGCAGACCTTCGTCAGATGATAATCCTCGGTCAGCCGCTGCATATACGGGATGTAATCCTTTATTATGGAAATATAGATTTTGTCAATTTTCTTGTGGAACTCAAACAGCTGAAGTGTATGAATAATAATCGGCTTTCCATTCACTTCCAGAAATTGCTTGGGAATGCCGCTTCCCATGCGGACACCGCTGCCGCCCGCAAAGATAATCGCTATATTCATAACATTCTCCTATCTCACCGCATTAATTTTTTCTTCTCCTGCATAAAAGGAAACCGCATCCACCACATTTTCCTTTTCATTGTCATACACCACGAAATTAATTCCAAGACGGTTTACCGCCTTTTCTTTCCCGTCGATCACAATGGAACAGGTTTCCCCTGCATCTGCACCGCTGCTGCTGATGACATAATTGCTTCGTCCCTCTCTCAGAAGTCCCTGCAGAGATACGGTTTCCACCTGAAGCTTCTCCTGCACGCCATCCGAAGAGATCACTGCACAGTAGCTGCAGGTGGGATATCCGGTCAGATCTGTCTCCAGACCAAGCTCCTTCATCTTTTTCACCATCTCCGGACGGATATTTTCCGCACCGCTTCCTTTTACCGCCACAAAAACCGTATAACGGTCACTGTCCTTAATCCGGTCTATATATTCGGAGAAATCTTCCGTCCAGGCAAGCTGACAGTTGTTCACCACCGCTCTGTATTCCTCTTCTCCGGCATTCCACTCCTCATCCGTATGGGCTTCCAGCCCGTATTCCTCAGACAGTACCTTTCCCACATAATCCGTGATTTTTGCCGCTCCCACAAAGTTGCAGTGCTTGTTGTCCGCCATGTCTTCACTGTAGACCAGGCCGGCATCCTCATAGAGCGTCTTTTCATTGAAATCCAGAAGCTTCAGATCATATTCACGGGTATAATCCTTCAGTGTATTGTACTGTTCCACACGCCGGGCCTCATAAGGTACGTTCATAAGAATCAGATCTATGTTCTCATCTCTGCACAGACGGACCATTCTCTGGAAATATTCCAGCATCAGAGAATGGAACGCTTCTCTCTCCTCCGAGCTGCCCTCCTCATACGGTTCAAAATCACTTTCATACTTTGAGTTCAGCGCCGTATATCCTTTCAGGGCCGGGTTGTCATCCAGTTTTCCGTAAGAGAAATCATCCTCATCCAGATCAACCCAGCGGCTGTGGAAACGGATATTCGGCAGATAATAGCTGGCAATGCTCTCCTCCGGATCCAGCGCACAGACGGTTCGGATCGCTTCCCGCTTCACCGGTCCCCATTTCATGAAATCCAGAACATATCTGGTATATGGCTCCGAGGAATTCAGTGCCTCCTCCGGCATATAATCAAACAGAACATACGTCTCCAGCACCACCGCTTTGGGAGACTGAAAACGCAGTGCTTCTTTCAGAAGGAAATAGGACATCACCACGTTCTGACGGGCACTGCCGAGATTATAACTGGTAATTCCGTAATCGTCATACAGCACCTGAGGAATCAGCGTTGACGCCGAACGGCTGCTTCCCAGGAACAGTACGTCAACAGATTCCTCCGGAAGATTATAAAAATTCAGAAACGTATTGGAAGAAGTCCATGTTTCATTATAGCCTCGTTTTTCCACAAGGATCCTGTTCACTCCAAACAGACAGATTCCCAGGATTGCCAGAAATATCACACACTTCAGGGCAAACTTTATTTTTCTCAGCACGTTAAAATCCTCCATAGATAAAGTCCTGTGCATTGAAGCCATATCCATAGGTTCCAAACACAACTACGACAAGAATGATTCCGATATACAGCACCCACCGGACGATCAGCGGCTGACGAAGCACCCAGTTCCGGATACACATTTTCTCCTGTGTCAGGCTGACCTTGATCAGAAGGAGAATGGATGAGATCAGAACAACCCATTCCTTCCATTCCAGGCCCAGAGTAAACAGGGAATCATCAAACAGAATCCACGGATTAAATACCGTAAACATAGACCGCAGCACGGAAATTCCCTCTTCCATCGTCGACGCACGGAAAATCATTACGGAAATCAGAAACCAGAAAAAGACACCCGCCCTCTGGATCAGCTTCTGGCACGCACCGTCCTTCTCAAATCCCATCAGCTCATACAGCTTCGCTTTTGGCTTCGCCGTGAGATCTCCCACAAGCTGATAAATCGCCTGCATCAGCCCCCATACAATGTATGTCATGCCGGCTGCGCCGTGCCAGATGCCGCTGATGACAAAGACCACAATCAGATTCAGGTATTTCCGGATCTTCCCATGGCGATTTCCTCCCAGCGGAATGTAGATATAATCTCTCAGCCATGCACCAAGAGTAATGTGCCATCTTCCCCACAGTTCTTTGATGGAACGGGACAAAAACGGCTGTCGGAAATTATCTGTCAGGCGGATGCCAAACAGTCCTGCAATCCCCTGTGCAAGACACACGCACGCCAGAAAGTCCGTGTACAGCTGCACCACGTACAGACAGCCGGCAACCCAGAAATAGGTACCTGCATAAATTTCCTGATTTCCAAACACGGTATTTACAACGATTGCTGCCTTATCTGCGATCATAAATTTCAGAAAAAATCCCCACAGCATCAGCTGCAGTCCCTTGGTCACTTTCCGCGGTTCAAACAGCTGTCCGTCAAACAGCTGATTTCCCAGCTGCTCATACCGCGGAATCGGGCCCTGAATAATCTGCGGAAAGAAAGAAACGAAAAGCGTATATTTCAGAAGATTTTTCTGTGCCTTAATTTTCCCTCTGTAAACATCCACCAGGTAGGCAACCACCTGCAGTGTAAAAAACGACAGACCCAACGGGACGATCCAGTAGGTGGTGTCTCCCTTCAGAAGATTTTCAATCACAAAGGCACTGTTTTTCACCGCCAGAAGGGGCAGCAGCACCAGAACGATTCCAAAAAACAACACCAGCCCGGCCAGGAATTTTCCCTTTTTGCGCAAGGCACCTACAGCCACCGCAAACAGATAGCTGACCAGAACCACAGCAAACAGCACCGCCAGCCCCTCCAGAGATACAAACGCATAAAATGCGATACTTCCCACCAGAAGGATGCCCCATCGCTTTCTCAAAGGGAAAATATAGTAAAGCAGCAGTATCACTGCCAAAAAGATGTAAAAATTAAGTGATACAAAATCCATTTCCTTCTCCTTATGTGTTTGCCCGGCCGATTCGCCCTGTGGCATCTTTTTTAACTAATTATTAATGTTTTTAACAATAGTTTAAACCAGTTTAATAATATCGCAAAACCACAGGATATTCAACTGTTTTTTTCTCCCAGCCGCCTGCCGCGGCCATCTTCCAGATTTTCCAGAAGGTTTTCCAGCTGTTCCAGACTCTCAATGGTGTTGGATTCTCTGCGCAGCGCAGCGCTGTGCGGCATGCCTGCCGTATACCAGGCCACATGCTTGCGCATCTCCCGGATTCCCACTGCTTCTCCTTTACGCTCTGTCTGCAGTCTTGCATGACGCAGAATCATGTCACGGATCTCTGCGACAGACGGACCGGGCATTTTTTCCCCACAGGAAAAATAGTGGTTCATCTCGCGGAAGATCCATGGATTCCCGCGGACCGCCCTGCCGATCATCACTGCGTCGCAGCCCGTCTGACGCATCAGCTCCATCGCCCTTTCCGGCGAATCCACGTCCCCGTTTCCGATCACCGGGATGGACACTGCCTCCTTAATGCGGGCAATGGTTTCCCAGTCTGCTTTTCCGGAATAATACTGCTGCCTTGTTCTTCCGTGTACCGCAAGCGCCGCAGCCCCCGCATCCTCAATTCGCTTCGCGATGTCAATGATATCCACCGGAGCATTCTCAAATCCGATCCGGATCTTGGCGGTAACCGGCTTGCGGATTGCACCGGAAAGACTTTTCACAATTTCCCAGATCCGTTCCGGCTGCTTCAGAAGCGCCGAGCCTTCCCCGTTATTTACCACCTTCGGAACCGGACATCCCATATTGACATCCAGAATATCAAAGGGTCTTTCCTCAATGCTTCTGGCCACTTCTCCCATCAGCTTCGGATCATTTCCGAAAAGCTGCATGGAGACAGGATGCTCCCCCGGGTCGATCTCCATCAGCGCCTCGGTATTCCTGTTGTGAAAGGAGATCGCTTTCGCACTCACCATCTCCATACATATCAGACCGGCTCCCTGTTCTTTGCATAACCTGCGAAATGGCAGGTCTGTCACACCTGCCATTGGAGCCAGTACAAATGGATTATCAATCGTCACATTTCCGATCTTCCACTTCATCTGCATATTCGTCCTCTTGTCTCATTTCTGTCAGGCATCTTCCTCCGGAAGGTCTCCCAGGAAAAAGACTCTGTAATACATTTCCAGCGATTCCAGAAGCTCTCGCTTTTCCTGTCTCAGCTGTTTGATCTTCAGCGCACTTCCGATTTCATCGTAACGGGCATCCGCCTCCAGTGCCTCCGTCCGGAACTGAAGCCGGCCTTCCTCATCGAATTCCAGCGTCAGTACTCCACCCACTTCTTCGGTATATAACACACAGAGAATCTGCAGTTCCTGCTTCACATGCTCCGGAAGAGAAGAAAAGTCCGGATTAAAATAATATTTCTGTTCATATGCGCTGGCACCGCAAAGCACCACATTTTCCTGATACATATTCTACCTCTTATCAGCCTTCATAACCCAGTGTCGCAGCCATCACAGCTTTGATGGTATGCATACGGTTTTCTGCTTCCTCAAATACCAGAGACTGCGCAGACTCAAACACTTCATCGGTTACTTCCATGTCCGTAAGTCCGAACCGCGCTCCCATCTCTGCGCCAATCGTGGTCTTCAGATCATGGAACGCCGGGAGGCAGTGCAGGAAGATGGCATTTTCGCCGGCATTTCTCATCACATCCATAGTAACCTTGTAAGGAGTAAGATCACGGATTCGCTCTTCCCATACCGCATCCGGCTCTCCCATGGACACCCATACATCGGTGTAAATGACATCTGCATTTCTGGTGCCTTCTGCCACATCCTCGGTCAGCGTGATCGTTCCTCCGGAAGCGGCTGCATATTCCCGGCACTGCTCTACCAGTTCTTCCGCCGGAAAATATTTTTTCGTCGTACATGCCACAAAGTGCATACCAAGCTTGCTGCAGGCAACCATCAGAGAATTTCCCATATTGTACCGGGCATCTCCCATGTAGACAAGCCGGCGGCCCTTCAGGTCTCCAAAATGTTCCCGGATGGTAAGCATATCTGCCAGCATCTGCGTCGGATGATACTCATTGGTCAGTCCGTTCCACACCGGAACTCCTGCATATTTTGCCAGTTCTTCCACGATTTCCTGCCCGAAGCCGCGGTATTCGATTCCGTCATACATTCTTCCCAGCACTCTGGCCGTATCTGCAATACTTTCCTTCTTGCCAATCTGAGAGCCGGTCGGATCAAGATAAGTTGTTCCCATTCCCAGGTCATGTGCTGCCACTTCGAAGGAGCAGCGGGTTCTGGTACTGGTTTTCTCAAAAATCAGCGCGATGTTTTTTCCTCTGAAATATTCATGCAGCTCTCCGGCCTTTTTCTTCGCCTTAAATTCTGCAGAAAGATCGATGAGGTAAGTGATTTCTTCCGGTGTAAAGTCCTTCAGTGTCAAAAAGTTTCTTCCATACAAATTCATAATCCTCTCTCCTCTTGCTTGTATTTTCTGTAAAAGATCTGTCCGTCAAGGTCTCCGTCTACCGACGCCGCTGACGGGCCGCCTCGTACATCAGGATTCCTGCTGCCATCGCCGCATTCAGCGATTCCACCTGCCCGCTCATGGGGATCCGTATCCATGTATCTGCTGTCCAAGCCGCCTCTTCGGTCAGTCCTTTTCCTTCATTTCCGATAAAAAACGCACTTCCCTGCGTATAATCCTCTTTGTCATAGGTGTTTTTTCCCTGCAGATGAGCCGCATAGGTCCGGATGCTTCTGGACCGGAACGCCTCACTCAGAGACGCCACATCCTCAACATACACAAATGGCATTCGGTAAACAGAGCCCATTGTGGAGCGGATCACCTTCGGATTGGTGATGTCCACACAGTTTCGTGTGAGCAGAACGCCGCTGATTCCGGCACCTTCTCCTGTCCGGAATATGGTTCCCGCGTTTCCCGGATCCTGCAGATCCTCCAAAACCATCAGAAGAGGATTCTCCCTGTCCAGAATTTCCTCCAGACGATACTCCGGCGTTTTCAGCACGGTAAGGATTCCCTGCGGGGTCTGCGTATCACTCATCTGACGGAATACCGGTTCCGCCACAATCTCATATGGAAGCCTTCGGACCTGTGCCATCAGCTCTGCATCACCGGTCAGAGCTTCCGACACATAAACCTTTTCGATCCACTCTGACGGCGCCTCCGAAAACATTTTTCGCCCTTCGGCCACAAACACGCCCTGCTCCCGGCGGGCCTTTCCCCTCCGGTTCAGCTGTATGATATTTTTAACCTGTCCGTTTGATGCACTGGTGATCATCCGTCTCCCCCTGATTTTCTGATGCTAAAACCTAATCTCGCCCATTTCTCCTTTACGCAGAAACGGTCTGGCATTCAGATCGGAATTCCTGCCGACTGCAACCAGACAGCAGCCCTTCTCCAGCGGTTTTTCCGGATGTACATTCACATCAATGTCCTCTTTTTTTCGAATTCCGATAATATTTATATGGTATTTTTCCCTCACACGGATCTCCTTCAGCGTCTTTCCGACCCATTCCTCGGGGATGATAAACTGGGCGACACTGAAATTGGGCGAAAGCTCAAACACATCCACAAGCCCGGTCGTCAGAATGTTTCTCGCCACCCGATACCCCATGGCATGTTCCGGAAAAATCACCTGGGTTGCGCCGATTTTTTTCAGGATCCGCCCCTGGAGATCTCCGGCCGCTTTCGCAATCACATAGGGAACTCCAAGCTCGACCACCTGCATGGTCGCCGTAATGCTGGCTTCCAGGTTTTCAGACACCGCAATGATCGCAGCATCTGCATTTCCCACTCCCAGCGATTTAAGCACGCCGGGCTCACTCACATCGGCCCGCACTGCGTAGGTCACCTTTTCTGCTATATCCTGTATTTTTTCATCATCATTGTCGACTGCCATCACTTCACAGCCTGCCTGTGCAAGCGTGCATGCCACAGTCATGCCGAACTGTCCCAGTCCGATGACTGCATAGACCTTATGATTCATACATATCCTCCTGTAAAACCGTCAACCGATCATCATATCCTCTGCCGCAAGACTGGTTGTGTCCGTTCTTTGCTGCGCTGCAGACAGAACCGCCGTTCCCAGCGTAATCGGGCCGATTCTTCCCAGATACATCGTCAGTATCACCACCCATTTACCGGCAGTGGGAAGCATCCCGGTAAGTCCGCGGGACAGTCCCACGGTTGCCGCCGCAGAGACTGCTTCATATAAAATATCCGCCAGTGACGCTTCCGGCATGATCACTGCAAGAAGGGTCGAAGATAACAGAACCACCAGAAGCCCCATCATCAGCACAACCACTGCCGAACGCACATAAGTATTCCGGATCCTCCTGTGATGGACTTCAATATCCCGCCGGCCGCGCAGATTGGACATTGCCGCCAGCGCCATCACCGCCACCGTCGTTGTCTTCACTCCTCCGGCAGTTCCCATGGGCGATCCGCCAATAAACATCCAGATCAGACACATGATCACACTGGCCGATGACAGGCCGCCCTGAGACACCGTAAAAAAACCGGCCGTCCGCGTAGTCACCGACTGAAACAGTGATGCCATGAGCTTTTCTCCCAGAGACAGGTCCTTCATGGTCGACGGGTTTTGATATTCAAACAGAAAGATCAGAACCGTACCCGCAACCACCAGACCGGCCGTCATTTCCAGAACGATCTTGCTGTGCAGGCGAAGGCTGCCAAAGATTCTTCCAAGCGGAAGCTCTCTGCGAAAAGCTCTCCGGACATTCTTCGCCAGATCCCACCACACCGTAAATCCCAGACCGGACAGAATGACCAGACCGATGGTGATCAGATTGACCAGCGGATCCTTCACATAAGGCGCAAGGCTGCCGTCCCCCAGGATATCGATTCCGGCATTGCAGAATGCGGATACCGATGTAAACACAGAGTACAGGATGCCTCTTCCCCACCCGTACTCCGGAACAAACCGGAAGCAGTAGAAAAACGCACCTGCCGCCTCGGCTCCGAACACGCAGAGGACAATACGGCGTACCAGACGTACCATACCCTCCATCTCTGAAAGATTATAAGATTCCTTGATAATTCTCCGGCTGCGCAGCCCGATTCTTTTGTGAAGTACCGCAAAGATGATGGTGGCAATGGATATGACTCCGATTCCTCCGATCTGAATCAGAAGAAAAATGACGATCTTTCCAAATGCCGACCAGTGAGATGCCGTTGTCACTGTCGTCAGCCCGGTCACGCACGTGGACGTAGCCGCTGTAAACATGGCATCCGTAAAAGATGTGCGGCAGCCCTCAGCCGCGCAGACAGGAAGCCAGAGAATTAGTCCTCCTACAAAAATCACCCCCGCAAAACCGAGGGCAATTATTTGTGGAGTATTCAGTTTCCGTAATATTTTTTTCATTTTTTCGCATTCTTGTCATAATTGTGAGACAGAGAATTACATACCTCCCACATATACGGAGATACATTTTTCTGCATGGCAAGTGCTTCATTAATATCAAAATCAACAAAGTCTCCATGACGATATCCTACCACACGGCAGCTCTTGCCCTGAAGCAGAAGATCCACTGCCATGGCACCCATCATGGATGCATAAACGCGGTCCTTACATGTGGGGCTTCCGCCTCGCTGCATGTGACCGAGAATGGTCGCACGGGTCTCAATACCGGTAGCTGCCTCAATACGTTTTGCCATTGCCTCGGAATGTCCGATTCCTTCTGCATTGATGATGATATGATGCTTCTTGCCTTTCTTACGGCTGTCAATAATGTTGTTGATCAGTCTCTGTTCATCATAATCATATTTTTCCGGAATCAGGATATCCTCTGCTCCGTTGGCAATACCGCACCACAGCGCGAGATATCCGGCACCGCGTCCCATAACCTCAATAATGCTGCACCGCTCATGAGATGTGGAAGTGTCACGCACCTTGTCGATGGCCTCCATTGCAGTATTTACAGCCGTGTCAAATCCGATGGTATACTCTGTACATGCGATATCCAGATCGATGGTTCCGGGAACACCGATGGTATTGATTCCCAGATTCGCAAGCTTCTGCGCACCTGCGAAAGAACCGTCACCGCCGATGACAACCAGTCCGTCAATGCCGTGCTTCCTGCAAACCGCAGCGCCTCTCTTCTGTCCTTCCTCTGTACGGAATTCCGCACAACGCGCAGTATAAAGAATGGTACCGCCGCGCTCGATGGTATCGGAAACATCCTTTGCCGACATGTCCGTGATTTCTTCATTCAAAAGACCGTTATACCCTTTGTAAATTCCTTTCACATTTAAACCACTGCTCAATCCGCGTCTGACAACGGCACGGATCGCTGCATTCATACCGGGAGCATCTCCGCCGCTGGTCAAAACGCCGATGGTCTTGATTTTTTTCTCTGCCATGATATATTCCTCCAAGTTCTTCTGAATCCAACTGGTGTTACACATATTCGCTAACAGTTTAATGCATTTTTATAAGTTTTTCAATACCATTTGCACAACTTTAACATTGTTTTTCCCATACCGTTCTTCCAGCTCTTCCACCCAGAAATCCTGTATGTTCACCTGATATCCTGCCGGAAGACGCTTCATTGCCTTGATGTCCTTCAGGTAGATCACCACACTGTCTTTCCCCGCATGCTCACGAACTGCCTCCAGCAGCTGCTGTTCCTGATTCAGATAATCCTGCTTGTCCGCAAACTGCAGCCACAGCTCTCTTGGCATATCTTCAAAAGTCCTTGCCTTTTCCAGGATCAGCTTGCTTGCCTTGTCATCCTCTGCCGACACCCTGCCCTGAATGAATAATTTTGCATCTGTATTCAGAACACTCTGATATTTCTCATAATCCTTCGGAAAAACAACAATCTCCACGGTTCCCACCCGATCCTCCACGGTAAGAAACGCCATCACTTTATTAGTCTTTGTATATTTCACCGTTTTATCCGTGATCATTCCGCCGATCACAGCTTTCTGACCATCCGCCACCCGCGGCATATGCGTTTCTTCATCCGGCTGGAAATCCGCAGTTCTGGCCGTGATCATCTTCTCCATGATCCCCCGGTATTTCTCCAGCGGATGACCGCTCAGATAGATTCCCAGCACCTCTTTCTCAAATGCGAGGATCGTCTCCTTGTCATATTCCTCCACATCCGGCATCCGGATTTCAAATTCTTTTTTATCTTCCTCACTGGCAATGTCAAACAGGCTGAGCTGCCCCGCCATCGTATGCTTCCGGTCCTGATTGATTCCGTCCACGATCTGTACATAAACCATCATCTTCTGACGTCGGCTCCCCTCCAGACAGTCCAGTGCTCCGGATTTTATAAAGTTTTCAATGGCTCGTTTATTGATCTGTCCGCTGTTTCTCTCAATGAAATCTTTCAGCGAACGGAACAGTCCGTTTTCCCGGCGTTCCTGTACGATCGCCTCTATGACAGGACGTCCCACACTTTTGATTGCCGAAAGGCCATAACGGATAGAGCCGTCATGAACAGAAAAGCCATAGACCCCGCAGTTGATATCCGGCGGGAGAATGCGGATTCCCATCTGGCGGCAGACCAGAATATACTCTGCCACCTTCGACGGCATTTCAATCACAGACGTCATAAGCGCCGCCATAAATTCCACCGGGTAGTAATACTTCAGATAAGCCGTCTGATAGGACACCACCGCATACGCTGCCGCGTGAGATTTGTTAAAGGCGTATTTGGCAAAATCTGTCATATCGTCATAAATCTTGTTCGCTGTTTTTTCCGGAATTCCATTGGCAATACATCCGGGGACGCCTTCTTCCTCATTTCCATATACAAAGTTCCGGCGTTCCTTTTCCATCACTGCAGCTTTTTTCTTGGACATGGCACGCCGCACCAGATCGCTCCGTCCCAGGCTGTAGCCCGCCAGACTGCGGACAATCTGCATCACCTGCTCCTGGTAAACGATGCACCCGTAGGTCGGCTTCAGAATGGGCTCCATCTGCGGACAGTCATAGCGGATCGTATCCGGACGGTTTTTTCCGCGGATGTACTGAGGGATAAAGTCCATCGGACCCGGACGATAAAGGGAAATTCCCGCGATCATATCCTCCAGACTCTGAGGCTTAAGCTCCTTCATGAAGTTTTTCATTCCTCCGCTTTCCAGCTGGAACACACCGTCGGTATGACCGGTTCCCAGAGATGCCAGCACCTTCTTGTCATCATAATCAATCCGGGCCATATCCAGTTCTTTCCCTGTATCCTCCCGGATCAGCTGCACCGCATTCTGGATCACCGTCAGCGTACGCAGTCCCAGGAAGTCCATCTTCAGAAGTCCCAGCTCCTCCAGCGTAGTCATGGTAAACTGCGTGGTGATCGATCCGTCCTGCGCTCTCGAGAGAGGAACGTACTCATCCACACTCTTCTGACTGATCACCACACCGGCTGCATGCATGGAGGTATGACGCGGAAGTCCCTCCAGCCGTTTTGCCATATCGATCAGGTGGTGCACCTCTTCCTGCTCCTCGTACGCCTTTTTCAGTTCCGGATTCATCTGCAGCGCCTTGTCGATCGTCATGTTCAGTTCCTGCGGAATCATTTTGGCGATAGCGTCACACTGTGCATAGGGAAGGTCCAGAACGCGTCCCACATCCCGGATCACACCCCGGGCCGCCAGTGTACCGAAGGTGACGATCTGCACCACCCGGTCCTTTCCATATTTTCGCACAACGTAATCGATGACCTCCTGCCGCCGTTCGAAACAGAAATCCACGTCGATATCCGGCATGGACACTCGCTCCGGATTCAGAAAGCGCTCAAACAGAAGATCATATTTGATGGGATCCAGCTGCGTGATCCCCAGGGTATAGGCAACCAGACTTCCCGCTGCCGATCCCCTTCCCGGCCCCACCATGATATCATGATCCCTGGCATATTTGATAAAGTCCCACACGATGAGGAAGTAATCCACATATCCCATGTTTTTGATGGTGGAAAGCTCATATTCCAGCCGCTCCCGCAGTTCCTGCGTGACCGGCTGATACAGCCGTTCCAGTCCCTCAAAGCACAGCTTGTTGAGATATTCCCAGGAAGTATAGCCTTCCGGCACATCGTATTTCGGCAGCTTGGTCACACCGAATTCAATTTCCACATGACAGCGCCGGGCAATTTTTTCCGTATTTTCCAGGGCCTCCAGGGCATACGGGAACAGCTTCGCCATTTCCTGTGCCGATTTCACATAATATTGTCCGCCCTCATAGCGCATACGGTCTTCATCTGCCAGCTTTTTGCCGGTCTGAAGACAGAGCAGGATATCGTGAGGGCCTGCATCCTCCGCCATCGTATAATGCACGTCATTGGTTGCCACCAGATCGATGCCCGTTTCCTGGTGCATGCGCAGAAGCTGCTGATTGACCATCTGCTGCTCCGGGATCCCGTGATCCTGCAGTTCCAGGAAGAAATTTCCTTTTCCGAAAATATCCTGATAGCGCAGCGCCGCCGCCTTTGCATCTTCATACATTCCACGGCCCAGATAACGCGCCACCTCTCCTGCCAGACAGGCACTCAGCGCAATAATCCCCTCGTGATACTGTGTAAGCACCTCCAGATCCACACGGGGCTTATAATAAAAGCCATCCACAAACCCCTTCGACACGATCTTCATCAGGTTGCTGTAGCCTTTGTTGTTCTCCGCCAGAAGCACCAGGTGATAATACCTGTCCTCCCCGCTTCCGATTTCCCGGTCAAACCGGGAACCCGGCGCCACATAAACCTCACAGCCCAGTATGGGATTGATCCCGGCCTCCTTCGCCGCACGGTAGAAATCGATCACTCCGTACATGACGCCGTGGTCTGTGATGGCGGCACTGTCCATTCCCAGTTCCTTCACACGGGCCACATATTCTTTTATTTTGTTGGATCCATCCAGAAGACTGTATTCTGTATGAACATGAAGATGGGCAAATTCCATTCTTTCACCTCCCGCATCCGGACCTGTCTCAGGAATTCTCCCCGGTGAGATAGATCCGTCTGTCCCGGATCTCCACCCTTCCTTCCTTCATCAGATGTCCTACCGCACGCTTAAACGCATTCTTGCTCAGTCCGAATTCCCGTTTGATCACCTCCGGAGAGGCCTTGTCATCAAACGGCAGAACGCCGGCAAATTCTTCCAGCACCTGCAGTACATTTTCTGCATCCTCATGAATCTGGATATACGCCTTTTCCCGGTCACTGACATTCATCTTTCCGTCTTCCTTCACTTCTGTGACACGCAGCTCCAGAATATTTCCCGGACGGTATTTTCCCTTCGCCTCTCTGGCAGGAATCAGTGCGGAATACCGGTCATCCACTGCCACAAAAACGCCAAAGCGCTCGCTGATCTCATAAACTCTTCCCTTTACCTGATCACCCACAACATACGGTGTCGCTGTCGAAAGATAATGGTACACCTTCATCGTCGCGCAAAGGCGGCTGCTCTTGTCCACATAGACTGCCACAAGGCACCTTTCCCCCTCATGCACCCTGGCAGTCTGTTCGTGGTAGGGAAGCAGAAGATCCTTTTCCAGTCCCCAGTCAAGAAACGCGCCGATCTTTGTCACCTGCTTTACCTCCAGGACACCCACCTGCCCCACGGTCAGCAGAGGGGCTCGGGTCGTTGCGATGAAGCGGTCCCTGGAATCTTTATAAAGGAAGATTTCCAGCCGGTCGCCCTCTTTCGTTCCCTCCGGTACCTGTTTCGCCGGAAGAAGAACCCGGTCTTTTGCTTCTGCCTGCGGTTTTTCCGCCAGATATACACCGAAATCAACGGTCTTTACTACGATCAGTGTCTGTTTTTTTCCTAATTCCATGTTGGTCTCTCCGTTCTGTTGTTTTATGTTTTATTTCCCGGTCCACCGTCCGGATCCTACCGGAACTCCACGATGGCATAGGGTTTGTTCTCTCTGTCTTCCAGAAGCACCGTCACCTGATCCCTCTGCACACTCACAGACGGGCGGATTTCATCATGCAGTCTGGCCTGGGCCTTATATTCCGCCCGCATCTGATGCACGGCAAAACCATCCGGAAGGTAATCTTCCGCCATTCGGATGTACTGTCCGTTATTTACATGATGATTGGTATCCAGATGGTGCTTCTGTACCACAAAAGCCTCCCTGGGCACCCACTGTTCCGGCAGGCGGATTTTCCGCGGCGCATATTCCATATCCAGCTTTTCGTCCAGATCATAGCCTTTTATGTCTTCCTCTGTGATTCTGGCAGGCATCTGCGCCCGGGTGTCAAAATTGGTCCAGAACGTATTCGCCCATGCCAGACACTCTCCCTCTTTTGTTTCCATATAATAGTTACGCATTCCCATCACACTGTGGAAATCATAAGGCGCGGTCACCGTTACGACCTCTTCCCCCAGCCTGGGATAACGGCTGACCACAATCTGCCATGCCGCCAGTATCCACGCCCGGTTTCTCTTTTTCAGGACTTCCATCCCCTGTCCGATATCCTCGGACTGAAACGTGCCGCAGTCCTGAAAATAATCCAGAAGTGCCGGAAGCGTCAGACATCCGTTTTCTCCGATTTCGCTGTACCGGATACGGCTCTCAAAACGATAGCTCATTCTTTCTACTTCCCTTCATGCCATGCCAGGCGCACACTTGCACTGTGATGCTCTTTCGTCATCCAGTCCACATCGTTTGTGATCCAGTCCATGATTCCCAGCTGGCGCGTTTCCCATGCGATGGTATTTTCCCGTGCTTCCGGGGTTTCCTCCACCTCCATGGTCGTATCGATCTCATCATACCCGAAGATATATCCTCCGGCACTCCAGATACTGAAGTTGCTGTCCGGACCCGGATCCACCGTATCTCCCCGCTGCGCGATCAGCGCATCGTGTCTTGCCTTATATTCTTCCTCACACCCCGGTTTCAGTCTGGTCATAAACATCCGGTGACGGATCAGCTCCTTGCTTTCCCGCACGATCCCGAAATTGTGGTACATCAGACGCATGTCCTCTCCCGGCGTGGAGATCCACTGAAACGTATCTGCAATTTCTGCAGTAAGGCGCTCCTTCACTGCCTGTTCCTCCTCGCGGATCACTGCGCCATCCGCATTCTCATAATACCCGAAAATCAGTGCATCGGTATTCCAGATGCTGAAATTCCGGATTCCGTTTCGATCCAGATAAGCAGTAAGCTCTCCCCAGATCTCTCCCAGTTTTCTGCGGTAGGTATTCATCTGCCCCTGTTTCACTTCCATTGCAAATGCATGTCTTTCCATAATCATGATTCTCCTTAAATTATTTTTTCTTCATGTCTCAGAATCTTCCATTGAAATGAATTTGTCTGCGTATCTCAAAATCTTAATACCTGTTTCAGCTTCTGTATCCCGTATTCTCCTCCGGTTCCGGTACTGATAATATACAAATCATACGTTCCATGCGCAAGCCCCTCCAGCGGGATTCCCACGCCATAAAAACCGCCGCCGGAAATCTGCGCCACAGTCATCGGGAAATACCAGGTCTCTTTGGATTCCCCCACTGCCGCCAGGCTCACAGATTCTGTGACAATATCCTTTCCCAGATAGGCTCTTCCGTACAGAGAAATGGTATCGTCATCCATATGCAGATCATAGACCGAGACTTTCTCAAATCCTCCGGAAATTTCTTCTCCCGGCGGCGTTCCTTCTTCCCACGCATCTTTTGCATATTGATGCACTTCCACCCCGGAGCTGTGCATATCTGCCGAGAAGGTCATATTGCAGATCCGGACAGCCGTCGCACGGTAATTTCCTTCTTTGATGTCCGCAAGTGTATACCAGGAAACCACCTTCCCCTGTGCGTCCACCTCAATCACACTGGAGCGATCCTCCATCAGCTTGTTCTGGCACCGGAAGGCACCCAGATAATGACCGTTTTCCTCCAGATATTGTGTGCTTCCGAAGGTTCTGGAATACAGGCGGACACCTTCCTCTCTCCCAAATTCAAATACCGTGGAAACGGTCCTCTTTTCTTCATCTACACGCAGCCGTACCATGCGGCTGTAATATGGCCCCCGATCCTGTTCCTTGTCATAGGTGCGCGAAACATAACGGCTGCTTCCGTTATCAAAAATCGTAAAATCCATGGTGGTATCCGTTCCGGAAACATACATCATATCATGCTGACAGTAAAACCAGTCAAACGTCTCATCCGCCAGGATCAGATAAGGAATCGCCTTTTCCTGCCATGCAGTAATCGTCCCGTCCTCTTCCACCGTACCTGCCGGTGTGAGAATCCACCTTGGTTCCTGTGTATCATAGTCCAGGCAGATCAGCATATGCTGATTGCGAAGAGAAAGCAGCAGGCAGTTTCTTTCCTCCACATACTGGATGCTGTTGGGATGCGCCCAGTCTTCCTCTTCTTTGCTCCTGGGATTGATATTGCCCACAGACGGATCCAGCCAGGCTACCTGATTCAGATCCATATATACAAACATTTCTCCTGTATCAGGATTCACGTCCAGAATTTCATTTTTTCCCCCGTCATGTCCTCCAAAATACAGCAGATGACCATTTGGCAGGATCTCAATGGAATGGTGTGCACAGAAACCATCGTAGGAAAATTCTGCCGTAATTTTTCCCAGCCAGGTCATGTGCATAAGCTGTGCGCCGTTGCGGTACGGAGATCCGTTGGTCGTTCCGCAGGTAAACCAGAAGCCGCTCCCGGTTTCATCCAATGTGAACGCGCCGGAAACCGCATCCGTATACCATTTTTCATCTATGTACCAGCGGATTTCTCCCTCCTGGTCAAACATGGTGTACCACCCGTCCTGAACCAGGTACAGCTGATCCTCCAGGGCTGTTTCTTCCGAATTGGTTCTGTCCAGCTTCTCGATCGGAGTGATTTTTTCCGGAAGAGGCCCTGTCTCAATGACAAAGGTCTGTGTTTCTTCTCCGGCTGTGATCACAACCGTATTCTCGTAATCCGCATACAAACCGTAAATCGTCACCTGATGATGCGTTTGCTTTTCGGAAACGGTATAGGAAATATCCGTCTCCTGTGTTTTTCCTTTTACCAGAACCTGCACCTCGCAGGAGTCTTCCGTCTCAAACAGCGCCAGCGCCGTCAGAGGAGCATTGCCGTAGGGATCCGAAATAATCTGCGCATTCTGCAGGTTCGCCCCGCCGTTCTTCTTGTAAGCTGCCAGAAGCTCCACGTCTGTGTCCTCCATCTGCTGTACCGTCGATGCCAGCCGGGGCACCGTGTATTCACTTTCTCCATACGTCTCTGTTCGATCTTCCCCGCAGCGAATATACCAGTCTGCCGGATCCGGATCCTCCAGAAGGGCTTTTGGTACCTGGAAGCACATTTCCCCATATGTGCCGGTCAGCAGCGTCCGGGAAAGCGGGTTCATGTTGTGATCTGTCAGGAAGGAATCATCCGCCATCCGGTCATAGCTTTCATCTCCGATGCAAAGCTGCGCGGCAGAGGTATCCAGACAATCTCCCCCTGTCACATTCCTGACTGCCTGCAGGGTCACAACTACATAACCGTTCCCCTCATCCGGCTCATTCAGATATTCCACCGTTTCCTTGTTTCCATCATCCAGCGTAACCGTTTTTGTCGTATGCATTTTTTCAAACAGCCGGACATCCAGCAGCGAAACAGTCCAGATGTCTTCTGCCTTTACCTTCCGGGACTGCAAAAGGCATCCCGCCAGCACAAGCATCACAAATACAAATGAGAAAAAACGCCTGTTCATTTACAGATATCCTCCATCTATTCCTGTTTTCCCTGTCGTTCTTCCGTTTCAATACCATTTATAGTATCATATTTCCGCCGGACTGTCATCCCGGAAATCCTTTCCCTATTTCATTTTCTGTGCTACAATATCCCCTGTAAAAGTGTGAAAAATACCTGAAACCCAAAAATCAGTTCTACAGGAGATAACAAAAAAATGACCGATGAAATAAAGAAAATATACCGTTCAACCCCGGAAAATGACCTCGTCGCCGAGCTCTGCTTCTATGGAAAAATGGACATGGATCAGCTCGACTTTATGGTAACGGTCATCCGGGAGCGAAAGCTTGCCAGGACCTATCTGACAGAAGCCGGAAATATCCGTCTTGTACATTTGACGCCGGAAGCTCTGGATGGGGTCCTTAAGGATGCCCGGAATGCAGACATCCCTGTAACGGAAGGCAGCTTCCGGCCCCCCGTTCAGGTATTCTGCCCGGCACTGTCCGGCATGAAAGAGGATGAAATTTTCGACGTCGCCCCCTATGCCGCGAAGACCCGAGAATACCTCCAGACCCTGCCGGCTCAGACCGGCCAGGACGCTGCAGCCTTCCGGATTTATTTCGCCGGCTGTGAACAGGATCTTTCTGATGCAGAGGACTGTGACATGATCTTTCTGGCCGTGGAAAAAGACCTGTTCCGGATTCTCATCCGCGACACACAGGGAATTCTTTTTCCCCTCACTCCCAAAACCACAGCCGCACGTTTTCTTTCCTATGTAAAAGCTGCGCTTTCACTGAGACAGACCGAACGGACTGCCGAAGCATACCCTGCTGCCTTCTGGAGTGCCATGAATGCACTGAGTGACGACGACCGCGCAGATGTGCCGGTGGAAGAACCGGTCATCCAGAAAACCGGAAAGGGTGATTTCACCTGCGGTCCTCAGGTTTACAAACAAAAGCAGCCGGATCTGTACGCCGCGGTAAGCCATCCCTATGCCGGGGTGGTCCCGGTATCCTACTGGAAAAAGCTGCAGACGATCCTGACCGGGAATGAATATACCGACGTGGAGATCCGTATGGACCGGAAACGGACACTGTATATCTGCAACCTTCTGGCAGACGAAGTCCATCTTCCTCTCACGGCGCTTCCTGAGACCGCCTACACCTCTGCCGAGCGTTCCGGGGTCAGCGACCGCTGCGGCGTCTGCCCGGCCGGCACTGCGGATCCTCAGCTGTTTGTCAGCACCATGCTGAAGGGGCTTCGCCAGCTCCGCCTGACAGAAAAGGTTCTTCCCTCCTTCACACTCTCCGGCTGCCCTTGCTGCTGCCCGGATGTACCCCGGGAGGATCTGATTTTCATCATGCAGAAAGAAAGCCCGGAAGATCTTCCGGAAGGCCAGTATTGTCAGGTCATTCTGCATGCAGATCACGACCGTGATCTGGGATACATCCTCTACAAAAATGCATTCCCGTTCCTCATGGCACTGGGCTCTCTGGTTCAGGCCTCCGGGATGATTTTCCCCCAGTGGTATCCTCAGAACATGGAACTGCTGCCGCGCCTGACAGCCCTCTATCGATAGATACCTTTCAGAAAATGACAGAACGTGCCCCCGCCGGGCGCACAAAAGAGAAGCCTGCCGGAACAGCACATCCGGGCAGGCTTCATCCATAAAAGTGAGGATTTATTAAATATTTTTCGTCTTTTTGATTTCCGCAATTACCATCTCCACGATGCGGTTCACATCCACACCATTCACTGCAGCGGACGGATTCAGACGGTCAGCAGCTTTCCCAACGCTGGAAAACAGCTTCATTTTTTTCATCGTCTCCTGTTTTACCGCTTCTACCGCAGCAGGAATCAGATCGATAATTCCTTTGCTCATATACTCAAATTTCTTAAACTCTGCTTCTACTGCAGCCACATTGATATCTGTGAAGATATTTACCTTGCTGATTCCTTCCTGGATCGCCCGTCTGAAATCCGAGTCTGTCAGTCCGGAGCCCCCATGCAGCACCAGCGGAACATCTACCGTGTCTGCAATGGTACGGATTCTGTCGAAGTCCAGCTTCGGCGGAAGCTTATAAGCGCCATGTGCCGTTCCCACCGCAATTGCAAGCGCATCCACACCGGTTTTATCCACAAAATCCTTTGCCATTTTCGGATCTGTGTAATATTTGGAAGGATCATCCAGCCTGGAGCTTCCCTCTGCGGAGCCCTCGTTATCTCCCACATGACCAAGCTCGCCTTCGATGGTCGCGCCATAGGAATGGGCAATGTCTGCCATTTCCTTCACCTTTTTCACGTTTTCGTCATAGGAATCTGTGGAACAATCATACATAATCGAGGAAAATCCCAGTTCCAGAGCTTTCAGGCAGGTTTCTTTATTCAATCCGTGATCCAGATGAATGACCACCGGAACATTTGCCTTCTTCGCCATCGGAAGAAGGTAATAGGAAACCTCCTCCAGCGGGCCATAGGGAAGCAGAACCTCCGCCGTCCCCATAATTACGGGTGACTGTGTAGCCTCTGCCGCCGCAATGATTCCTCTGGCAAGCTCCAGATTCACTGCGTTAAAAAGACCAACAGCATACTTTCCCCCCTTGGCCGGGAGAAGCACCTGATTCATATTTACTAACATAAGTATCTACTCCTTACTCATATTTTTTCCAGCCTGCATCGATCCTTTTCTTTAACTCATCAAGACTTTTCAGACCGCTCAGCGCATCGTATGCCGCCACACAGGATGCTCCCGTGGCAGCTGCCAGGTGCACGCAGTCCTCCAGGCTGTACCCGTCCAGCATCGCTGTAAGAAACGCCGCAATCGTCGTATCACCTGCACCGGTTCCTGACAGAACCTGATCCGGAACATAGCTCTTTTCAAATCCTTCCTGATCTGCCCAGGCTTCACAGTCCAGTTCTGCTCTGCTGCTGATTTTCTCCAGTGTCTCCTTTGGCGCAGTACGGTAATACAGGCCCGGTGCACCGCACTTAATCAGTAGAACCTTTGCCCCCAGTTCCATACATCTGTCTGCCAGCGGACGGATATCCGTCTCCGGATCAAGAACTTCTGTGATATCTCTTCCCGCCGCACGCTCCTGCCACTGGAGGAAACGTTCCCGATCCAGCATATAACAAAGCTCCTCCACACTTGGTACAAAAAAGTCCGTGAGCGGAATCGCTTTTTCCAGAATTTTATCCCACCTGGCCTGTCCGACCTCCGCGGAAGGATCCACCGCGGCCAGATCCAGAGAAACCGCAGCTCCGGCATCCCCAGCCTTTTTCAGAAGCTTTATCAGCTCTGCTCCCTCTTCGAGATACATTTTCCTCATAAGAGGCGGATATCCGAAATGAAACAGTGCCGCATCCGTCAGCTCTGTATCCCTGATATCTTCGGCAAGAAAGGTATTGTTTGCTCCATTGTGATGAAGGAAAATCCTGTCGATTCCCGGAATCGCCAGAATGACAGAGTAAGAGGTCGACTCTCCCTCTCCCACGATCAGGCCGTCTGACGCACCGTAATCCTCCAGCGTTTTCTTTACCAGATTCCCGAATGCGTCATCCCCGATTTTTCCCGCAAGCGAGACATTCGCACCGAGAATTTTCATCGCCAGTCCGGTATTGGATACCGATCCGCCGGTATGTACATCCGCCGCCTCCATGTTGATCAGTTTCCCCGGCTTCAGCAGATCGCTGACCTTATGGCTGCCGCCCACAGGAAAAACAGGCGTGATGTCCAGACAAATATGACCTGCCGATATAACTTTTTTCTTCAATTTGCTCACCTCACACACCCCGCGAATTTTCTTTCCGGTCTAAATTCGATGCTCCCGCAATTTTGCATCTTTTCTATATCTCTATATCGCATTGATAAACTCATCAATAAAATAAAGTGCTGCTCCCACTGCCGATGATTCATATTTGAAAAAGCAGGTCTTAATAAAACTGCCGTCCGTCTCAAATGTACTGCGTTCCACCACCAGCCTGCGCAGCTCGCCTATATGCTTTTCCATAAAACCGCCCACATAGCCTCCCAGGATCACATCACAGTTCAGCATATTGTTCAGATTATTGATCACAACGGACAGATAATGAATATACTGCTGCCACTCTGCCGCACACTCCTCATCCCCGGCTTCCAGGAGTTCAAAAAAGCGCTTCAGGTCCCCGTCCGTGTGATTCGACAGGTTCTGGGCATTGCAGTATGCATCCACGCAGCCCTTTTTTCCACAGTAGCATGGCCTTCCGTCAATCTCCAGTGTCATATGGCCAACCTCTCCGCTGAACCGCTGCTCCCCGTAATAGATCTCATTGTTCATCAGAACCGCACCGCCCACACTGTTGCTCAGGGACAGATACACCATGTTTTCCACATGCTTCGCATGCCAGAGCTCCGCATATCCTCCCGCCTTGGAATCATTAAAGATCGCATAAGGATAAGAAAGGCGATTTCTGAGGTCCTCATAGATCGTTCGGACATCCACGATCGGCGCATAATGAATCGTCCGGTTGTCTTTGTCAATGATTGCGGGAATGCTGATCCCCACTCCCAGAATCATCTCCGGAGAAACCTTTCCCGACTCTGCCACATGATCCACCAGAGAACTCAGCTTCTGATAATATGCCTCCGTTGGCTCAAACCGCATCCTCAGCCGAAGAGAATAGATCAGCTCCCCCGCCAGATTTACCAGCACACCGCTGATATGATTCTTTGTAATATCAATTCCAATGGCATATTTTGCATTCATATTACAGCAAATTGCCTTTGCTTTCCGCCCACCTGTTGACTCAAAAGTGCCGTTCACATAGATTAGATTTCTCTCAAAAAGCTCCGCCAGATTCTGTGTGATCGTCGGCATGCTAAGTCCAAGCCCTCTGGCTATCTCAAGTTTTGAAATCTTTTTTTCCTGATAAATATACCGAAAAATATTATTCCTGTTTTTCTGCTTGATTTCTATTGCATTCGCCACTTTCAGTGCTCTCCCGTTTCCTGATTTTTGCTTTTACCCTGATATAAAACGCCTGAATCCATTGTAACAAATTACCATTACAATCGCAAGCGTCCCCCTGGCCGCAATATGGAAAGTTTATCTCCAAGTCTCACATGCATTCGACCCGAGCCACTGCAGAGCAGCATTTTCACCCGCAAAGAAGATTTCCCGAAAGCAGTCACCTGAAAAGCATCAGCAGATTTTTACAACTGCCTTCACAATATCCGCCTTGTTGTTTACACTGCTGTCCATTGCATTCTGAATGTCGTCCAGATCAAAGACATCTGTCACGATTCCTTTCAGATTTACCTTTCCATCTGCAACGGCCTTAATTGCCAATGGGTAAATATGACGATAGCGGAATACCGATTTAATGGTAATTTCCTTATCAAGAATCATACTCATCGGAATGTTCATGTTGCCGGACGGGCTGTAGCCTACCTGTACCAGTGTTCCGTCCTTCACCAGCATCCGGATTCCCTGTCCGGTACAGATTTCCGATCCGGAAGTCTCGATCACAAGATCACATCCACGGCCGCCGGTCAGCTTCATCACTTCCTCAACGGCGTCCTTTTCCTTTCCGTTGATCACACCGGTTGCACCCAGCTCCATTGCCTTATCCAGACGTTTCTGCATAATATCAACCACATAAACCTCGGATACCCCCAGTGCCTTTAACGCCATCATGGAAACAAGTCCGATGCATCCGGAGCCTGTCACCACGGCCACCTGTCCCATATGTGCACCGCCCTGCTTTGCTGCATGGAAGCCAACTGCCAGCGGCTCGATCAGCGCACCTTCCATCGTATCCACATTCTCCGGGAGCTTGAAGCACAGATCTGCCTCATGTGCCACATATTCCTGGAAGACACCGTCTACCGGAGGTGTTGCAAAGAAAACAACATCCGGGCAGAGATTATAGCGGCCGGTCTTGCAGAATTCGCAATGTCCGCAGGTTTTTCCCGGTTCCAGGGCTACCTTGTCACCAACCTTCAGATGCTTCACATCTTTTCCGACTTCCACAACAACGCCTCCCGGCTCATGTCCCAGAACGAACGGCGGCTCTACAATATAATCACCGATTCTTCCGTTTTCATAATAATGAAGATCGGATCCACAGATTCCTACGTATTCCAGTTTTACCAGCACCTCGTCATCCTTCGGAACTGGAATCGGCCGTTCCTCAAATCCCATCTTTCCAATTCCGTTCATCACAGCAACTTTCATTGTTCCTTCCATGTTCTTATCCTCCATTCTGATTTATTGAAAATGTTTCTTGCGCTTTTATAAAACTGTTTTTATAAAGTTTTTTATCATGATAGACGATTTCCCATGAGAAATCAAGTGTTGTTTTTTCATCAAATACACCACTTGTTTTTATGCACTTCGACTAATTTTTGTTGTAATAAAGATTTTCTATTGACATTATTACCCCCTCCCACTATAATAAAACCACTTACAAAAAGTCTTTTCCAAAATAGTATATCTAATGTGTTACATCAATGTATTATATCAAAGAAAGCATTGAACAGCACGCCGGAAGAAAAGGCTCTTCGATATCAAAAATGGAGGTGCATGAGATGGCCGATAATCAAACAGTACTGGAACTGCAGCACATTTCCAAAAGCTTTCCCGGTGTAAAGGCTCTGGATGATGTTAACTTCCGTCTGAAAAAAGGAACGGTCCATGTATTATGCGGGGAAAACGGAGCCGGAAAATCCACACTGATGAAAATCATCGATGGCATTTACCAGGCCGACGAGGGGAATATCTTTATCAACGGAGAAAAAGTCACCATCAAGGATCCCATCCACGCAAAAGCAAACGGAATTGCAATGATTTTCCAGGAACTTTCCTATGTCCCGGATCTGACTCTGGAGGAAAACCTCTGCCTTGGAAACTGGCCCAAAAAAGGCGGCCGCATCGACTGGAAAGCCATCCGGCAGAAAACCGTCAGCCTTCTGTCTCAGGAAGGTCTGCATTACGCGCCGGATACCAGGCTTCGCAGCCTGAGCGTTTCTGACATCCAGATGATCGAGATTCTGAAGGCAGTTTCCTATGATGCCAAAATTATCATCATGGACGAGCCCACTTCTGCCATTACCAATAAAGAAGTGGAAATTCTTTTTGAGAAGATCGCACAGCTGAAAGCCCGTGGCTGCAGCATTATTTACATTTCTCACAAGATGGATGAAATCTTCCGAATTGCCGACGAGATCACCGTGTTCCGTGACGGCAAATCCATCATTACAAAGGATGCAAAGGATCTCACCATCGACCAGGTCGTGGAATATATGGTCGGGCGTAAGATCGAAAACCAGTATCCGAAGGAATATACCGAAATCGGAGATACCATCCTGGAGGTCAGCGGCCTTTCTCAGCCCGGCATTTTCGAAAATGTCAGCTTCCATGTTAATGCCGGAGAAATCGTTGGCTTTGCCGGACTGATGGGGGCCGGACGTACCGAAATCATGCGGGCCATTTTCGGACTGGATCCCTATTCCGCAGGAACCATCAAAATCGAGGGAAAAGAAGTTCAGATCAAAAATGTACGGCAGGCCATCAAAAACGGTCTGGCAATGCTCACCGAGGACCGGCGGCGAACCGGCATCGTACCGATCCTGAGCGTGAAATATAACGCGACCATGGCATCCATGGATCAGATCATTTACAAAGGACGGCTTCACACGGATGTGGAAACCCGTATTGCCCAGGAGTCCTGCGGCAGCATGAATGTCAAGACGCCAAGTCTGGATACCCGCATTGCCAACCTCAGCGGCGGCAATCAGCAGAAGGTCATTCTGGCGAAATGGCTTCTCTGTGATCCCAAAATCCTGATCGCAGACGAACCTACCCGCGGAATCGATGTGGGAGCCAAAAGAGAAATCTATGAGCTGATGAATAAATTTGCCGCAAAAGGAAAAGGAATCATCATGATTTCCTCCGAGCTTCCGGAGCTGATCGGTATCTGCGACAGAATATACGTTATCAGCGAAGGGCGGATTGCAGGAATGCTCACCCGTCCGGAATTTTCACAGGAATCAATCATGCAGTACGCCGTATCCGGTACAGAAAAAGCAAAGGAGGCTTCCGTCTAATGAACACCAAATCATTTGATTTCAGAAAAATCTTACAAAAATACAGCATTGTGCTGGTTCTCATTGTCATAATGATTGCCTGCACCATCGCCAACAGCAGTTTCCTGACCGCAAACAACCTGATCAACGTCTGTCGTCAGCAGTCCGTTATCATCATCCTTGCCTTCGGCGAAATGATTCTGATCATCTGCGGACATCTGGACCTGTCCTGCGGTTCCGTCATCGCGCTGGCCGGAGTCCTCTCCGTTTCCAGCTATAAGGCAACACACAGCATGCTTCTTGCTTTTGTGGTTGCGATTGCAGTTTCTGTAGGCGTAAACTTCCTGAACGGCCTTATGGTTACCAGGTTTATGACGCCGGCGTTCATCGCCACTCTGGCCACCCAGACAATGGCCCGTGGTGCTGCCCTTTACATCACCAACGGTCAGAATATTTATGAAATCGGAAATTATACCATCGTTGGACAGGGTTCCATCGGCATCATCCCGATTCCGGTCATCTTCATGTTCTGCATCTTTATCATTATGGCGTACATGATGCGTCATACCCGTCTGGGACGTTCCACTTATGCCGTAGGCGGAAATATTGAAGCTGCAAATGCGGCCGGTATCAACACAAAAATGGTCACCATGAAGGCCTATCTGCTGAATGGTGTTCTGGTAGGCATTGCTGCTGTCCTCTTTATGTCCCGTGTCAACGGCGGTCTTCCCGCAGGTGCATCCGGATATGAAATGGATGGTCTTACCGCAACCATCGTCGGCGGAACCAGCTTTACCGGCGGTATCGGAACTCCCTGGGGAACCGTAGTCGGTGCGTTTGTTGTCGGTTTTCTTGGCAATGTTATGAACCTGATGTCCATCGACTCCTACATCCAGCAGATCATCAAAGGTGCGATCATCGCCTTTGCCGTTATCTGGGACATCACTTCCAAGTCACGCCAGACTTATAAAAAAGGCAAATAAATCATTCCGATAATTCACTCTGCAGGCCGCAGGGTAAGTTATAAAAAAAAATTAATATTTTAAAAATGGAGGTAGCAAAATGAAAAAAAGAATCGCAAAAGTGTTATGTGCAGCAGTATTGGGCGGATCACTTGCCGTAACCGGATTGTCCAGCGTGGCAATGGCATCTGAAGGTGGAGACGAGACCTTCAAAGTAGCGTATATCGCACGTAATCAGTCTGACCCGTTTGCAGCAGAGCTGGTTAACCAGTTCACAAAGCAGGCAGAGGATTATGCAGACACCTTTACTCTGGATACCTTTGACTCTCAGGCAGACAGTGAAAAAGAAAACTCCATCATCGAAGACTGTATCACAAAACAGTATGACTGTATCATCATTCAGCCAAACGATGGCAACTTACAGCTTCCATACTGCCAGAAGATCCTGGACGCAGGCATCTACTGCATCACCACAAACGCAGCAATCCGTGAGCTGGAAGGCGGCTCCTGGGTTGACGGTGACCCGTATGCACAGGGCGAAGCTATCGCAAAGCTTGCTGCAGAGCAGGTTCCGGAAGGCGGCACCGTTGGTATTCTGAACTGTATGCCTGGCAACTTCCACACCACATCCCGTTATGAAGCAATCAAAGCAGAATTCATCGACAAACGTGATGACGTCAACATCATCGGCGACTATATGGAAGAAGAAGCTACAGAAGCAGCCGCTATGGCAACCATGGAAGACTGGGCAACTTCTTACGGACGTATCGACTGTATGCTTACCACCGCTGACCTTCTTGGAAACGGCGCTTACGAAGCAGTAAAAGACGATCCGACTTACGACGGAATGCTTGTTTACTCTGTAGACTGTCTGGCAAAAACCGTTCTTGAAATCAAAGACGGTGTATACACCGCAGCTGTATACCAGAACCCGCCGGCACTTGCAGCAGCAAACCTGAAAGCAGCTTATGACCTTCTTACAGGTGCTGAGACCGTTGTCAATGAATCCGTTGATTCCTTACTGTGTACAGCAGACAACGTAGATCAGTTCATCCAGATGTACATCGAGCAGGGCCAGATCACAGCAGAAGAAGCTGCAGAGCATGGCTATGAAGAAGGCAGCGCAACATCTATCCTCGCTGAATAAAGAGAAAAAAACCTGCCAGTTTTTACCATCTTTATCATTCCGTGCTTCCCCGTTTATCGGGGAAGCACAAAATCATGAAGCATTATATTAACAACTATTAACAACTTAAAGGAGTCTGCTTATGTATTTAGAAGAAATATTCGGACTTTCCGGAAAAACAGCCGTTGTCACCGGAGCCGGACGCGGTATCGGACAGGTAATCGCACTTGGTCTGGCGAAGGCAGGTGCTGAGATCGTTATCATCAGCAGAAGCGGCGCTGAGGAAACCGTCCGCATGATCACAGAAGCCGGCGGCAGTGCGTATGACCTGCGCGCCGATGTAACAAAAGAAGAAGAGGTGGATGCTGCTGTTGCAGAAATTCTGAAGCGTTCCGGAAAAATTGATATTCTTTTCAACAATGCCGGAATCTGCATCCACAAAGACACGCTGGAGGCTTCCATCGAAGAATGGAGAAGCGTGATTGACACCAACCTTACCGGAGAATATATCATGGCAAGAGCCGTCGGCAGAACCATGATTGAAAAAGGAATCAGGGGATCCATCGTCAATATGGCTTCCATGTCCGGTACCATTGTAAACATTCCGCAGTGGCAGGCTTCCTACAACGCATCCAAAGCCGGTGTCATCCACCTGACGAAATCCCTTGCAGCAGAATGGATCGGCTATGGAATCCGCGTAAACAGCTTAAGTCCCGGATATATCGCCACACCGATGTCAGCAGACGTACCTCAGGATCTGAAGGATGCCTGGGAACCGCTGATGCCGATGCATCGCATGGGCGAGCCGGAAGAGCTGATCCCGGCAATCCTGTATATGGTGAGCCCGGCTGCCGGATATACCACCGGAACCGATATTATCGTAGACGGCGGCTACACTTGCATTTAATTCGTTACTGTTCGCTCCGTTCAGTAACATTAATCCCTCTTTTCAGGTCGAACACACGCAAGACCTGGCGGGCCGCAGATGCGGCCCATGGGATTTCCCGCCGCTGATGCAACTAAAGCTCTCGTTTATAGCCGAACGGATGCCCAAAAAGTTCCCAAAAAATAAATACATTTTTTCAAAAAAAGGCTTGCATTTTTTCTCCCACTGTTATATAATACAATTCGTCGCAAGCGATGCGGCAACAAAAAAGACATAGGGCTATCGCCAAACGGTAAGGCAACGGACTCTGACTCCGTCATTTCAAGGTTCGAATCCTTGTAGCCCTGCTGAAAAGAGCACTCAGATGAGTGCTCTTTTTCGTTGAAAGTATCAATTCTCCAATCACTGAGGTTTTTCGACAATGATAAAACAATTGCTGTCCGGATAACGGATGATTTCCTGGTTTTGGTTCATCAATGTAACCATTGGCTCGAGATGGACCTGATAATCCTTTTCAAAATAAGATTCTGCAACAAGAATATTTGCCCCTAACTCTCTAAAGAAGGATACAAACTCATCCATCGTAAAATAACCAAATTGTTCCTTTACTTCATTAAAATAGCTTGCCGGCCCCCATGTAAGCGTATACATAAATTCTCTTATGAAATTGATATCTGCGGAAACGAGAGCACCTTCCGGTGTTTCAGACACTGAAATATTTTTTCTGTCATATTCTTTTAATCCTTTGAAATCCCGACAATAATTATCAAAGAAATCTTTTGCCTCCGGCGTTTTTATTAATAACAGACAGGTATCCGAAGAAGGTGTTTTGACACCATCCCTAATCAGAATTCTTCCGCCCGGAACAATCGATTCGTAAGCATTTTTTAATGCTTTCTTCACGGATTCAATGTCAAAATGTCCGTTTTCCCCTTCTGTATAGGAGTAGATTTCGTGAAGGATCGAACTGAAAATAACGGTTGAACAAGGGCTGAAACAGGAATCCACAAAGTTGTGCTCTTTTACTTCCCATGAACGGTTTTCCTTTGACTTCTTCTTTTTCAGGGTTTCAATAACCGTTGAAGATACATCCGTTCCGAAAACAGACTTGTTCGGGTATCTTTCTTCCAGCATATTTAATAAAATCCCGGAACCAGAACCAACATCCACCAGCGTGTCGCCTTTGACATAATTGATCAGGTCTCCCTTTCTGCTGGAAGAAATATCGTTCATGGTATCAAGATAAGACTCCTCATTATTCAATCTGTCGAATGTGTCATGTCTGAAGTCAAAGAAATCAAAGAGCATAACGATAGCCTGCTCATAGCTGATATCTCCCGAAAGCTCTGCCTCGTCGCAGAACTCTACCAGTTTTTCACAGGTTTTGCTCAGTTTGAAATTAACAAAAAGTACATTGTCTTCTATGGAAAACTGAATGTCGACATGTCTGTTTGACCCTGTCTTTATAAAGCTTTCAATGATTCTTTTTTTGTAAATATTTACATGCTTATTACCTTTGTAATCATAATACAGAAAATCGGATATCCTCTTAAAGTTAATATCATCAACGTTGTCGTATTTATCCGCTTCTTTAACAGCAAGCTTCATGATTGCCAAAAACACACTGTCCGAGAAAGATTCAAGCGCGATGTGCGGGAACCAGAAGCAGTACTTATCGGCATCTTCTATAACTTCAGAGCCAAAATCCGGCTTTATCCTGCGAAATCTGTCAGCAACCGAGAAATTTACTTTTTTATCCGGAATCCGACGAATGATATCACAGACTTCATCTTTTACAGAATTCCAAAGCTGCTCGTTTACACCAAAGATAACTGCCCCTACAAGGTTTTCAAACATATGAAAGATATCCTGCTGATGATACGAACATCCGTAAGCTCCAAGCAGAAGATCCTCATAAAATCTGTATACCGGTTCAAACGACTTTTCGGATATTTCTCCTCTTAAATACTGTCCGATCGTTCCATGTATCTTTATCATATCAGATACGATATTTTTCATGCTGTCACTATCTTCAGAGTATAGCTTATAAATCTCTGCAGAACCCAGATTATGAATCGAAAGATTAAATCCTGCTTCTTTCCAGGCACTTCTTTTTGATTCATTTCCACATTTGGCAACTTCGGACCATTGCAGAGTTCTTTTTACCATCATGTTAAGAGATGAGGGTTTTCCACAGGTAATCAGATACTCAATTGTCCTGAGTACATATTCCAGAGTCTCTAAGCCGTTTATTTCTGCAAGAGAACCCACCCGTTCCAAATTCACCTCTTTATTTCCCTCAACCAACAGTGTAAACCATTTTTCCTTTTTCATTTGTGCGTTATCCTTTCCCTGCCGATTACCAGTCAAAATAATTAGTTCCTTCTTCAAGAACCGTCTCCGGCGCGCCATTCCAGGACTCATAGATTCGGTTGAATTCCACCTCCGAAATGCGGGCATCATCCAGAGAATAGTCACATCCGGTGTTCATTCCCCGTGTATTCGATTCCTCATGATATGTATAATCATGCTGAACCAGGGACGTGAGCCTATGAAGAACTCCATCGGAAAGGATATAATAATTCGTATTCACAAAATCATATCCCACCAATGACTTCTCCACGCGATCAATCAGCACAGTACCATATACGCTCTCTACAAGCCCCAGAGAATTGCGGGAATTTCCTGGTTTCACAGGAATATCCTGTCCCAGTTCTATCGCTGTTCCATTTTTATAGGTGAATAATTTCCAGTGCCATTCCGATTCCCCCGTGAATCCGTATTCCAGCCACTCCGGTATTCCGTCCTGGTTCATATCAAAGGCGTAGTAAGAGCCCGCCCTCATCATTTCTCCAGAGGAAGTCTCCAATTCCACCGCCTGTGACGGTGAATTTGTGAAATTATGCAGGTAATAGAGGAACGCCTCATTCTCTCCCCACTCTTCAAACATTCCAGCCTCGTCCATATCCTGATAAGGACTGTCAAAAACCGTATACGTACCAGCCAGTTCTATATCATACCCGGGCGAGTCCAGCGGATATCCTCCCTGCGACAGTTCATGCTCCCGCGCATAAAGCAAATCCACATTTGCCTTCTCTATTTCCGACAGCTGCGTATTATCAAAGTTATCTACCACCGCCAGACTTCCGCGCCAGCTTTTCGAACCGAAATACGCCTGCAGCTCATCGGATTGAAATACATATCCATGACGTGCAAAAATCTCATTTCTGGCATAATTCAGCTGCTGAAGTGACAGCCCGGCGATTTCGCTCTCCGAATACATACGCGTATCACTTTCCGGAAGTATAAATTCACTGTAGCTTTGCTCTTCTGCCAGCACCTGCGAAGACTCACATACGCCAGACAGTCCCATAGCTGCCAACACCCCAGCCAGCAAAACAGCTGCCCGCACCACCTGTTTTTTCATCTTTTCATCCATAGTTTATACCTGGCGCCAATAGCGTCCCATCTTACCTCCCAAACAATTTTTTCCAGAATAACTTCTTCCGGGATTTCCTGATCATACACATCCGATTATTCCATCAATATGATAAGTTGTCCGACAAATGGACATTTCTTAATATAAAACATTCCTTATCCTCGACTTCGTATATGCACTGCTGGATGAAGCAACCGCCTTTTTACTGGAATAATAATATTTCATGATTCTCCCGGAGGTTATTACATAGTATACACAGGTGCGTTCAAGTCCGACCATCAAATTACTTCCCTTAATGGTCGCAAGCTTCTTTGCATTGCTTCCATTCAGGCTGCATCTGTATATTTTCTGTATATAAGTATTTCCGGATCTGGAATATACAGAGTAGTAAATCATCCCCTTAATAATTTTGACTGCAGTACAACAGGAAATGGTCTTCACGACTTTTCCTGTGGACAGATTATAAATTCTAAGAGTGGTTGGACCGGGGTCTCCCCGCACATTCATTACTGCCATATAGTTTTTATACTGCCGTGCATCTCCTGCACCGTTCAATGAATAAATCCGTATTCTCTTTCCGGTTTTTACATTCTGCTTATAAGTTTTCAGCGTCTCACGATAGTATTCTCCTACCGAATAATAGACGTACCCTTTATAGTATCCAAGAAAATTGTGTAATTTGGCAGGCGCACAGATTTTCCTTTTCACTCCGGTTTTTAGATTATATGAATTAATTCTGCCGCCGGAATTACATTCATAGTAATATACAATGTCTCCAATTGCCACCGTCGTCCCCGCCGAACTGGAAATTTTGCGCTGTACACCTCTGGAATTCTTGACATACAATGTCCAGTTCGTCACATCCCTCTTTGCATAACCGCTCCCTGTCTTAACCCAGGAAGCATCGATATATTTGGGACTGACAGATGAAGCCGCATATGCTGTTTTCGTCATTACCAGCAGACCCAGAACCATACCGGCTAACAGCAGCACCTGACTCCATTTTCTTCTTGCATACCTTTCCTTCATATCGTTTCCCCCTTCGTATTTCGTTTGTCCTCTCATAAATGCTTAACGCGGTAGATCAATTTATTTCAACAGATACTTTGAAGAATTTCTGATCCATCCTGTTCTTCCGTTTGCAGAAATCTGGAACCAGACACTGTGGGATTTGGAGTAAATCTTCTTTAAAGTAACTTTCTGTCCTCGATATACATAAAAGCCTTTTCCATTCATACAGGATGTACTGGTACTTGTCCGGAAAGATGTCCCGGCAGTATATACCTTCGTTCCGATGGGATATCCTACATAAGCAGCAGAAATACTCCTGTTTTTAACCGAATGGGCAAAAAGAAAGGCTGCGCCCCGGCTATATCAGAAATCACCGAACTCTTCTTTTGCTGCAATATGTAAACTTTCCGTTCTTCACCTTATACTTTACATGATAAACCGCATTGCTCCGGTAATTGCTCGTTTCTACCGTAACATAGCTTCCTGACACAGATTTCAGACTTCCATAATCTCCCCGCCCTTTGAAGGAATTGCTGACCGCTCTGAATTTCTTATCGGAATAATAATATGCCTGAAAAGAATTTCCGTGGAATGCTCCGCGTGTTGCCACAAGGCAGGTATTGCTTTTGCTGATTTTCACATAATCGAGGCTTCCTCCTCGCACCATGTAAATGGTTTGTCTGTATTTTCCATTGATGTAAATTCTTGCATATGCGTTCCCATTGCTTCTGTAAATCGTGTATTTGAAGGTATCCGGCTTTCCGTCTCTGGTAAAATCGTATGACTTATACGTCTTATTTGCCTTCAGATGCACCAGTTTACTTGCTGCACACACCTGTTTTGTTGATAACAGGCAGCCACATAACAGAATGGCAAACATAATAACCGGAACAGCCAGTTTTTTAACAAGAACCTCTTTGCTAAAACGTTTCTCTTTCATTTTTGCTCCTCCTTTTCAGATGTCTTACAAGCTTCCTCTTTCATTTATCTGTTATCAGTATAGCCCATACAGACATCCACTTTTTTAAGGGTACCATCTGGCTTCTCCATTTTGATGTGACAATACTTTTGGGAACAACTTCTGTGATCCATTAAAGTACTCTCTGTTAACCATTTGTCTCATCAAAAAACCAAAAGCGTTTGAATCCATTCATTACTTGTGTCGTTATCCTTTAATGTCACTTTAGGTCCTCCTACGGTTCATATTTCCAAATTGTACCTGTTTTTCGATTAATATACTTTATATCGTCATTGAGAGAACAATTAACCCATTCGCTTTGGGATATAGTAGAAATAATACTATCATACTGGCACGGAACAATCATATCCCCCACAGCATTGATCATACCCTCTTTTCCATCCATTTCTACAATTGCCGTGTCTTCATCAAACATATCTGCCCAATCATATTGCGGCGGAATTACAAAGTCTCCGCCACGGTCTATATATCCCCACTTTCCGTCAATCTGTGCAGCCGCTAAGCCATTTGAGGAAAAAGGAATTGCCTGATCATACTGAAATGCTATCACCGTCTCTCCTTCCTTATCAATATATCCCCATCTTCCATTCACACTTACCGGAGCCAAACCACACCTAAAACCGAACATTATACCCCCATTATCATACTGAAAAGGAACTGCTATATTACCTTTTTCATCAAAATATCCAACTTTACCATTCTCATCCTCTGCACAAACCAGACCTTCTTCATCAAAACATAACCCCATCATCTCATAAGAGGTAGAAATAATAATCTCACCCGATTCATTAATATATCCATATTCAATACCATCGCCTCCGTCTATTCCGACCCGTGCCAGACCATTGTCTCCAAATTCATCTGCCTGGTCATAGCCAAAAGGAATTACAATTTCCCCTGATTCATTCATATATCCCGAAATCATCTGATCGTTTGAAACAGATGCCAGACCATTGTCTGAAAAGTCGCCAGCATACTTACTGATATTTGACAGGATAACTTCTCCCGCCTCATCAATATAAGATACATTTTCGCCAATTTGTACCGCTGCCAGACCATTCTTTGAAAATTTTCGCGCATAGTCATATTTAAATGGAATAACCGTCTCTCCATTCCGATCAATATACCCCCACTTACCATTTGCTTCGACTGCTGCCAGGCCGTTTTCCGAAAAGGGATCATCCCAGCTGGGTGTAATATTACTGTAAACCGGGTCTATCACTACGTTCGCTTCGTTATCAATAAATCCCCAGTTTCCATTATATTGAAATGGCGTAAGTGTTTCATTTTGTGCGTAAATTGTTTCACAATTCAATGAAAATGCACATATCAGCAGCAACCAGATCCGTGATTTCTTTTTCATATACATTATTTCATCTCCTTCATTATTTTTCTTATATCAAATCGTTTCCGTCCTGCCACTAACAATTAGGACAGCCCTCCATATCATGGTATTCGACGGTACTGGACATTTTCAGTTTATAGATTTGATATAGTAAGATGTATACACGCTTCTCGTCCGGTATCCTCTGCGGATAATCGTATCCAGTGCTTCGTAAGAGTAGTATCCGATCGTATTGCAGTTAATCTCTGCCGCCGTAAAATTCCATATCTGACCATCTCCCAGTGATGTGGTATAGCGCTTGGCTGTCGTATAGCTGTATGGCTGAGAATTACACTGACTATAAGGCGTCGGGAACCACCCTGCATGGCCGTCCGACAGCTTCAGAGAATAGCGATGGCAGTCGCTCAGGCCCTGATAAGGTTCTCTTCCGCCGCACACCGGACAGTAAAAATAATAGTACCGGTACAGGGCCGTTGTCTGAACCTCAAGGGAAGAACTTGAAGAAGCAGGATTTAAAGACCACGCGCTCCAGCTCCCATACGATTTTCTATATCCGATAACGATCTTTTTTCTGACAGAATACGTTTTTCCCCCATATTTCATAGAAGCTGTAATTGTAACTGTTCCGGAGCGTTTCGCCGTAACGGTTCCGCCGCTCACCGTCGCAATTCCCGTATCAGATGAACTCCATGTTATTTTCTGGCTGCCCGGAGTTGTTTCTACTGACAGTTTGCAGCTGCTTCCTCCTGTTGAGCCGGAAGAACTGAATGAAATTTTAGGTGTAACCTTCTTCACATATGTCCTTGTACAGGATCCGCTTTTCCCTCGATATGTAATCGTCTTTGTGGTAAGCTTCGTAACCGGGCCATAGATCCGAAATACGCAGCTCAGATTCTTTTTACTTGTTCCGGTCATGGTACAGCGAGCAACAACTACATCTGCCGTCGGATAAGAATAGCTTTTACAGACCTTCACATAATACAGTATGTTGTTTGATACCATGGCATATCTGCAGTTTTTCTGTATGATTTTCTCTTTTCCTGTTTGTAGATCCAGTACACACAGATTACGGAAATAACTCATATACGGCAGATATCTTCCATAGCGTTTATAGGTACATTGAATTCCGACTGCTCCCTGAGAAGATGCGATACGTGCCTTCTTTTTGGACAAATCATAATATCCGATATGGGGGCAGTCTTCTCCCCAGAAAGTAAAATACAGCTTGTCTGAATATTTAAATAAAAATCTCGGCGAATAGCCTCTGTTTGAAATCTTTGCCAGATACTTTGTTTTTCCGGTTCCGGTTTTGCCGTACAAATACACTTTTTCATTTATTACTTTTAAAGTGTATATTGTTTTTCCGGACTTATAGGTCGTCGCCGCCTGCGCATGATCAGGCTTCATGCATAACACTCCAAACAGGATTCCCAGAACCAAAAGACCAGTCAGCCATATCCTCCTTCGGTTTTTCCCTTTTTTCATCTCCATCGTCCTCATACGCTTCGTCCTCCCCACTTCCGTTTATCTGTTTCCAGTATAACCTGTAAAAATAGCCACTTTTTAAAGACGAATCCATCCGGAAAAACGCCTCAATTTACAGTGCTTCAAAAACCACATCGTCCAGAATTTCCTGACGATCCGGATCGGATATGTTCCAGAAAAGCATCGCAGAATAGATTTTTTCCGAATCCAGTTTCCAATAGGAAGCATCAGGTCCCCAATAGAGTATCGCTTCTTCCTCCATTCCAGCCGACACTATACCCGAGAAATTTGTAAAACAATACTGATCGTTCAGGAAGCTGCTATACATTGTAAACATCACATCCTGATCTGTTTTATTTTCCAGATAAAGTCTTATATAATACCCATCATCATTTCTCATAGATCTTTCGCCAGAATCATAGGCTTCCTGCACCAGTGTTATTTTACACACCTCATCATCCACCAGTACTTTTCCGTCCACCTTAAGCTCTTCACTGTCAAGCTCATCCATTAGCGTAGCCGGCACGAGAACAGAACCTGCTTTATCAAACATTGCATAATACGGTAAGCCATCCATTCCCATCAGATTCATCACATACAGACCATTTTCCGACATCCGATAATCCGTATCCTCCGTTGCCTTTGTGGCATACGATTCATCCAGAACGATGGCCTGCTTTGTATCGTAGAAATACATAGTCAGTGCCACTGTATTGTCTGAACCATATTCTGTCTGCCGGATAACGAATCCTTTATCGCATTGATAGGCAACCCCACCATTCATAATCCCTGTTTGTATGACATCCCCGTACACGGACAGAACACCGATCTGTCTGTCCGGAAGATCTCCTATGGAGTATCCTCCCTGAAAATTCTTTGCCATACCAAAAATATCAAATGTTATTGCAAAATAATCCCCAAGAGGCGCACTGAAATAATGGCTCTCATAGGAATTGTTATATAGCATAAAAACACCTTCGCCAACATATTCAACATCTCTAAGTTCATCCACTGTAAAATCCATCTCCTGAAGTTCTATCGGCCAGGTCTTTGTTCCATAATCATAAATTCCAAAATAATCTGACGAGGAATCAAATCCAGACTGATTCAGATGCATGAAATAATAACGGTGTGATCCGGAAGCCGTTATCCCTCCACTGGCAAGAATTTCTCCGCTATTCAGCACATCTATCAATTCTTCTTCCGGATATGTCACAAAATAGTCTTCCACCATTTCTGTTTCTTTGAAATCTGTGAATTCTACGGTTTCTTTTTTTGTATAAAAAAAGAAAATGTCTTCATCAATGTATTCTTTCAAAAATCCATCTTCCACAAACATACTCCGTGGTTCATATTCTTCCATTTCCACAACCACCGTATCCTGATCAATATACCATTTACCTGTTGTTGTATTTTCATCCCGTATATAAGCCGCAGATCCATCCTGTTCAAATTCCCAGTATTCATCCAGATTGTTCCGGCATACATATTCATCTTCTCCGAATGTCGAACTGTAATTGAGCCATTTTCCAACAAGCTCTTCTTCCGAAATGCTGTCTGCGTATACATTTGTGCCACATAATACCAACATACTCAGGCTCATCGCCGCTATCATTCTTTTATTTATCATACTCGCTCCTTCCTCTGAATGCCGGGGGATGTACCCCTCCCCCGGCTGAAATACCTGTCTTTTGCAGTATCCCTGCGTTTTACTCCTCCATCTGCACAAAAGAAATCGTATAATCTTCCGTGCTGCTTGTTCCGCCACTGGTTGCCTGCTGTGTGACAACCCAGATTTTCAGGGATGGATCCGCAGAATAGGCTAAACTCATTTCCGTCCCATCATAATTACTCAATGTGATTTCATGGTCACTCACCTCATAGGAATACTCAACGGTAGAATATTCATTTGATACCGTGCAAATATCTGTCGAAGGATCGAAGGAATAGATGGTTCCTTCGCTGCATTCCAATCTGCCAAAACCGTATGTAATCAGGTAATCCATTGCAGAAGAACCGCCATCCAGATCCGTATGTACCGCAGAGACCACCTGCCAGGTTCCCATCACGGCATCCTTTTTTTCACATCCGGCTAACGTACATACCAATAATCCTCCCGTCAACAGTGCAAATACTTTTCTATTCATGTCCTTCTCCCTTTCTGTTTTTTTCTCAGTTTAACAGGTAAAGCCCTGCACTTTTTTAAGAAGATCTTCACGTTGCTGAGGCTGCTTCCGGATAATCGCGGCATTCAGGGACAATTAATTTACCGCCCTATTTTGCTCGGAATCCGAATTCTATGACAGCCGCATTCTGATCCTTCTCCACACTGCCCATCAGGACACCATATTCCAGTTCTTTTTCCATCTCTACGCTTCCGTCTATCCCCTTTTCAATGCATTCTGCGGCAAATGACTGGATTTCCTCTAATTCCGCATATAGCTTTTCTGCTGTATCCTCATCTGTTTCATCCGTCTCCGTTAATGCCATTGCTAAATACAGCATGTGGACAGATGTCACGATTTTTTCTCCCTTTCCACCCTCTATAATCTGTGTTTCTACATCCGTCGATGTTCCGTTTACATCTTCTTTGAAATACACACCACACATATTCCCGGCTGTGTCAGATAAAATATGAAGATCGGACAGACCGTCTCCACTGACAACAAACTCCGTCAGCTTATCATCATAAGCGCCCTCTTCTCCTCTGAGAAGTTCCGTTCCGTCCATCTCTTTACCCAGCATCGACAGTATTTCAAAATAAAAATCCGCAGAGTACCCCATTGGTTTTGTATATTTCGTGTTCTCTGCTGCCCGCTCTGTCTCTGCTATCGGCTCCGTCTCCGTCATTGTATCTGCCGGCGCCGCTGCAGTCGTATCTATTGTTCCCTGTGTCTGAAGTGCTGAATCAATCAGCGTAATCACATAGCCCGCATCTACATTTCCGGTTTCCAGCAATAGTACCGCGCTGTCAATAACACTCGCCGCTGAACTGTTTCCGGCAGCGGACAGTTTTTCGCCTGCCTGTTTCAAAAGAACAATGACACTGCCCTTATTGGATTCTGCGTCTGCCTGAAGCAGCATTTTTGCAGAATCCAGCAATGCTGCGGAGGCGTCGTCTTCCGTTTCTGCTGTTGTACTCTGCGTATCAGACACAGCCGGTGCAGCGCTCTGTGCCGGCAGTGCAGACGCATCCTGTGCAGAACTTTCCTCCTGCGAGGAAGACACATTCTGTGTATCGCTCGCTTCCTGCACCGCCGGCTCTTCCTGTGTTTCGTTCTCACCTGATGCAGTCGACAAGACCTGAATATCTTCGCCGCTCTGTACGATCGGCTGTTCCTGTGAGGCCTCTCCTGTCATTTCTCCCTGCTCTTCATTCCAGAAATCCGCAATGGCATAGATTGCCGGTCCTGTCTGACCGTCTTCACCTGCGATAACATGGTTATCCGTAGAAATATCCTCACATTGCACCTGTGACAGCAGGACATTTCCATGCCAGTCAACAATATCATAATTTTTTTGTCCTGATTTCTCAGCCTTCCAGATCAGCCCCCATCCATCCGACCCCAGGTATGCATATCCACCGCTTACCTTTCCATCTGCGGAAATGATGGAATACGTACCATCCTGATTTTTGTGCCTAACTGCCATTCCAAATACTCCATCATAATCATTATACTCGGTACCGAATTCATAGCCATCGGACAGGAAATACAGTTTCCCATCTTTTACCGCGCAGAAATATCCGTTGCACCATACTGTCCGGCCATCATATCCATCATGTCTAAAAATCCTGTCATACTCCGCAGGAATGACAATGTTCCCATCCGTGTCCACCACACCATACTTTGTTTCGTCCGTATCGTGATCGTACATATAAACTCTTTCATATCCATTCTCAAATTTGTCATCAGATGGCGTCATACCTGTCATGTCCTCTATCTGCTGATGCCGTACCCATGTACTTGAAACAGCTTTGAAATCACTGACGTAATCCGGAGATCCAATTGCTGTAAATGTATTGTCATAGGTCGTGGTCACACCGGTAGAGGCATCCTTTATGTTGAGATACTCTTCCTCTGCTTCGATTCCCGCAGCCTGTTCCCGGGTAACTTCGACGGAGGATACTTCCTCTGACGACAGATGGTATATTTTTATCGTTTCAAATACCGCGTTCGAAGATCCGGATTCGGTGTGAATAATGCAGTCGTAATCATCTTCGCTTTCTGTCAGCGAAACATTTCCCGCATATGCCCAGTTTTCGTTCAGAACCTGGATCACGTCGTACTCGCAGGGAATTGCCTGACGTCCATCCATGGATAAAAGCCCCATCTTCCGATCCGGATAATACTCTCCCTGCGTGACTTCGAGCCATCCTTCTTTGTATTGAATCTCATCATACAGGTAATCCGTCAGCTGTTCTCCTGTTTCGCTGAACACTGCATGCTTATGATTATTTCCCCATACACATATAAGATTTGTTCCATATATAAAAGAATAATCTATACCATCTTCCGGAAGTGTTCCGATTTTCACCAGCTTCGGATCTCCGGTATAGGCTTCCAGAGAAGCCGCTTCTGTAAAAGCAGCTTTTACTTCCGAAGCACCCCCTGCGCTGTCCGCAAGCCCCACCATGCTGGCTCCATTGATCAGATACAGGGTATTGGAGGTATAGCCATCCTGCGCAATCAGGTAATTTCCGTTTTTGGAAACCGAATAATCCGATGCACCGGAAATCAGTACATTTCCATGCCAGTCGATCAGATCATAGTTTCCGTTCTTATGCCCCTTCCAAAGCATGCCCTTCGATTCCGAAAGTACACGAAGGTCGTCGTATTCACTTCCCAGCTTTGTTTCTGTTCCATCGGCTGCACAGATGCTGTAGGTTCCGTCGGCATTCTCATTATATGCTGCCATCCCATAATTGCGATATTGCAGATCCGCATAGTCATAGCAGGCCGTCACAGTCCCTCCCTGTGTGAGATAATAGACCTTGTCTCCTCTCTCCGCAGCGAAATATCCGTCTGAAACATATTCCTCATCCTGATTTCTGTCCATCCGATCATACACCATCGGAATGATGATGTTTCCATATCTGTCTACGATTCCATGCCCATACCCGGACAGTTCCGGATCCTCCGCCGAAAAATCGGTTATACATCCATAATTTCCATATATATCCTCGACATCATATCCGGGTTTTTCAGAAAGTGCCTGACAAAGTGCCTCCTCTTCATCGTAGGCTCCAAAATCCGTCTCATATTCTACCGAAGAATTCAGCACAGTGAAGGAGGAATCATACAATGTAATCTGTCCGCCGCGGTCGGTAATGTTTATATAATCACCCTTGCAGCACGCATGCTTATACTGGCTTCGGTCCAGTGAACCGACCGGCGTTCCCCCGCCGTCTCCGAAATAATAGACATCGGCCCTTGCAATCTGGTAATAATCATCTTTCTTCAGGAATCCATAGTAATCATAGTCCTCCTCCGTACCTTCCGTCAGGGCAAATCCGACCCCCCACTGGCTGCTCAGAATCTCGACCACCGGATACTCAAAAGGAATCAGGATGGAGCCATCCGTCCCCAGAACTCCGCTTGCCGATTCTTCCGCAAGACGTGCCTCGATTCTTCCATAATGTGTCCAGAAATCATTAGCATACACAGAATCTGTCAGTTTGTTTCCGTTCAAATCCATAAGCGCATAACAGCCATTGGTATCCCGGTACGCTACAATATCGGTATTTAAGATAAACCTTTCTGCAGCCACAGTGCCTGCGCTGGTCAGCGTCACATCTCCGGTAAATACTTCGATCGTTTCCGGCTCGCGGTCACCGACTGCCACGGAATTTGTGGCATTGATAATTGCGCCTTCTCCAAGAACATCGTCATTTGTCCCGAGGAGAATGCTGTCCAGAGACAGTGCGAAATCATCGGTCAGTGTCGTAAAGGTATCTTCAATCGGGTCATCGATCCCCGTTGCCGTTGTCATATTATGGGTTACACGTTCCATCGTCGGCTGCATATCGGAATATTTATATCCCATCTGACTGAATTTATTTCCCAGGGCATACAGACGATCTTTTTCCACCTGGCCCAGCTGCGCGCCCATCTGCACTCCGGCCGCCTGTGCCGCCTGCTGCGTCGTATCCACAACATTGTCAACCGTACTGCGGATTTCTGCCTGATCTGTGATCTGGTCTCTGGAGATGATAATCTCGATGTCGTTCACGATCAGTGTGGCGACTTGCTGCCCCACCTTGTCGCTCAGGGCCTGTGTGACAACCATATCTTCCACTGCCATCTGTCTGGCCGCTTCATCTACCTTCTGTCCGGTTGCCGACTCATATGCCATGATGACGCCCGTCAGAGCGCCTGTCCCGGAAACCTCAAACGGTGCTGCCGTAAGCACTTCACAGTTGTTGATTTTACACAAAACAACTTGTTTGGATATCATGTTACTCGTAACATAATTCATATTTGCGGTTTTTACCACAACACCTCCGGATGAGGTAATACGGATCATCGCACAGCTCAGCGTATGGGATCCGATTTTCTCCAGCGGAACTGACTCCTGCAGAAGTTTTTTCTCATCCTCATTTGTGATCGTAACAGTCTGTACCTGTCCTTCTGTCACGCCAAAATACTGATAAATATACGCGACCTGATCTGCCGTAAGATCTGCTCCCAGCGTCAGTACAATACTTCCCACCGCATAGCTGCCATTCTGTTCCTCTGCCAGTGCCGGAAGAACAGACAGCTGACAAAGCAGCAGAATCCCCGCCAGCAGCCATGCCGTCAATTTCTTTTTTCCGTTTTTCATATTCTTCTCCCTCCCGAATCCGGTATTCTATGATTTTTCTATTGCCTGTATTTATTCTAAAAACACTCCGTTCGCACGTTCCGACCCGATGCATTCATAACTGATTTCCTTAATGACCCCATTTTCACAGATGATCGAAACGGCACTGTAATATGGGGCATCATTGCGAATCAGAACATATCCGTTGCATCCGTCCTTGCGGACATTGCATGCATAAAGCAGCTCATTTCCCCGGTAGGATGCCATACCATCCAGCGGCATATCTGTAAATTCCGGAAATCCGTTTAAGATATCCCTTTCCGGATCTCCCACCCGAATGCCTCCAGGCAGCTCAATGTCAATATTATCTCCCTGTGTATCGATCAGAGCCGTCAGCACACATTCCGACAGCGGTGCATCATATCCTGTCAGATTCGTGACTCCGGCCATTTCCTTATACAGAGAATTCTCAAAATAGAAATACTGCGTATTGACAATTTCCGTCCAGGTCCCGCCTGACATATCTGCATCAGAGCAGAACGCATATGGAATCACCATATCCCGGTTCAGGTTCACGTCTCCCTCCTGCAGCTCTGATACGCTGGTCGGGAACTGATACGTATGACCATTCAGCTTATACAGAAATGTACCGATATCTCGTGGAATACTCTCCTCCGTGCGGGGTTCCTCCGTCCTGGGTTCCTCTATACGGGGTTCCTCCGTTCTGGGTTCCTCTGCAGGCAGCTCCTCCTGCCGTTCTTCTTCCCGGAATTCTGCTGCAGAAGTCTCTGTTTCTGCCGAACCGCCACCAACCTGCGCGCTTCCGACCACATGATAATACGTCGGAAAATAGTCAAGCTCTGACAGATTGCCCTGCATCATCTCAATCGCATAAACCGTATCCTCTACGGCAAAGCAGATGGTTTCACAGACAAACTGATTGGCTCCCACGCACATCGTAAAGTCAATTTTTCTCGCCGGCAGGTTTGCCGCCTGAATGTTCTCTGACGTCAGTTCCGTCGTCACACTCATACCTGCAATATTATTTTCATAATCGTCAAATGCCGATTCCGCATCCGGTGCCTCCATCGGAAAATAGCTGACTGTCAGTGTTCCTGCGGTCGGGCTGATTGCCCCTGATCCATTGGCCGGGGAATAGGATGTCAGGTTCCCTCCCGTGTCATTATTTCCCCATTCGCCCGGGACGCTGAGCCAAACAGTCTCCTTCACGACAGAATCATCATAGACATCCGTTTCATACAGGGGCAGCTGCAGTTTCGCCACCGGACTTTCAAATTCCACCTGTTCCAGAACCGAAACATTCCGAAGTGTATTCTGTGTACTTTGCGTGTTCACACTCTGCATGTCACTACTCGGTGTGCCACTACTCGGTGTGTCATTACTCTGTGTGTCACTGCTTAATTCCCCATTTATCGAATTTAAGAGAACGGATACGGAATCCTTGTTTCCGGCACCTGTTTCCAACAGGACAATCACCGTCCTGAGCTTCTGTGCATCCGGATCCTCCTCTCCCAGCGCATCGATACACTGCTGAAGCAGAACGATAATCGTATCTGTATAATCCTCCAGCCCTTCATTGGAAAGCAGCTGTGCCGTCTCTATCTGTTTTTTTATATTTTCCGGTATCTCAGCCATGCATACCGCCGGTGCAGCCACCATACCGGCTGTAAGAAATAAGCCCAGCAAAAAAGCGATACTTTTTTTCTTCATCCTCTCTCCACATTCCCCACAATCTTTTACAGGTAATCCCACAGTGCCTGTGGGGCAAGTGAAATTACCATCGAGTCCATATATAAGATGGAACCCGGATTCTCCTCCAGTCCCATCTCTTCCGCATTCAGCCGGATATGAACACTTTCAAATATCAGCGGAAATGCATGCCTCCCATCTTTCGTAATATAATACATTTCAATATCCGGAACATAATGTCTCATGTTTTCCGTTGATAGCAGAAACAGATAATGATCCAGTTTTTCCCGGTATTCCAGATCGCCCAATGCTTCCATATAATAATCGTAGTCTTCCATTTCCGGTGTAAATCCATCCAGATAACCTTCTCCAACATCATCCCAGGTGCAGTCCACCTCATACCAGTTTCCATCCAGTTTCACCATGTTCCATGCATGAAGCCCTGCATCCCATTCTGTGTTCCCTGCATTTCCCCCTATAAACAGTGCCTCAATTCCACATTGCTGGACCAGATACTCAAATGCCAGTGAATAGCCGTCACAGACAGCATAATGCGGATTCCCCGCAGAATCAGCCACCAGCGCACCATATGCCGTATGTGCAAGATCCTGTCCAACAGGCGGATCCGGTCCTTCTGCCGCCGGAGTATCATATGTCACCTGCCGGATCAGTTTATCATGAATCTGCCGGACCGTTTCATACTCAGATATTCCTGTGTCAATATCTGAAAGAAATTCCTCTGTTGCCAGATTAAATGCCGTCATCTGCTCCTCAAAATGTTCAAAAGGCTCACGCATCCGAAAATAGACGAAATAAAAGCCGTTCTGCATCAGAGCTTCTGACAGGAAACTGATTTCTGCATCCGTTCCGGCATACAGCCAGAATAATTCCGGGTGGTCAAAGCAGATTGCTCTTGACGCGACGTTGAATTCATAATAAAATTCAGCACTTGCCGGATCCATATTGGTCATCATCAGGCCGATATTATCCTCACTTACCGGATCCTTCAAAACTTCGAACAACACATCATAAATCTGACGGGCAACCGGATCCAGATGCTCATAATAATAATACGTCTCTGCCCGGTTTATCAGATGTGACGTTTCTTTTCTTTCATATCCGGCCATCTGCTGATTATATCGCTGCGCCTCCTCCGGCGACAGCATTACGATCGGATCGGAAAGCTTTCGTTCCGCCATATCTCCTGTCGGCAGCGATATCTGCGGAGTCGTTTCCAGCTCCGCAGCCCGGATAGAGCTGCACGTCAGAAGCATTACTGCCGTCAGGGTAAAAACGAATTTCCGGAATAAGCTTTTTCTCACCATTTGTATTTCCCTCCCCCATCAGTTACATATAACCTGCCATTTTCCCGTCTGTCAGAATGTTTCATTCCGCCGAATAAGCCGCCGTTATAACCACATCGTATGCCGGCATGATAAACGATAAATTCCTCTGCGTGTTTTCAACAACCCCATCTCCCTGCTGTATATACCAGCAGCTGAACCGTTTTCCATCCGTTTCCTGTGGTGTAACCGTTACCGTCTCCCCTTCTGCATAGGTACCGCTGCCCGTTCCGCCAAATACTGTGACAATGTGAACCGCCTTTGTCTCATATACTGCAGCAATGGATACATTTTCCGACGGCATTTCAAACATAAGCGGATTTTGACGGGCATCAATCAGTGTAATATTTCCCTGCCGTACTTCCCAGTGTGAAAAGTCTGCTCCCGCCGCATTCTTCATATCTGCGGTAACTGTCACTGCAACACCGGTCTGATACATTCCATTTCCTTTTCCATTTTCCACTTTCAGGACATATTTCGCTTCCTTTTCATTCACACCAGCCGTCACACTCTGTGCCGCCGTCGATGTCGGCGTCGCGACAGGAACCGGTGTCACAGTCGGTATCGGGGTTGCAGTCGGCAGCGGGGTCGGCGTCGCGGTCGGTATCGGGGTTGCAGTCGGCAGCGGAGTCGGCGTCACGGTCGGTATCGCCGTCGGCACTGCTGTCGGCGTTGCCATTGGTGTCACAGTGATATCTTCCTTTTTCGTACTGTGCTCCATTCCCAATGCATGATCATCTGCCTTTTTTTCTGAATCCGACAATGGATTCCTGAGAAAAATGAATGACAGGCCAATAAGAACTGCCAGAATGCCTCCGACAACCGCATATTTATTAAAATGTCCTTTTTCTTCTGTCAGAGCTTTCAGCAGTGCTTCTGCATCCGGATATCTTCCCTCATATTTCACGGTCATTCCTTTTTGAATAACAAGGGACATTCTTTTTGATACCGGCGGAATCTTTTTCTGAGAAGCCAGTTGATACAGGCTCTCCACTTTATCAGAATGGAGTCTGTCAATTGCTTCCTGCGGCACCTTTCCTGTCATCATACGATAAATGGTTGCACATACCGCATAAACATCCGTCCAGGGGCCAAGTATCCCGGCTGAGGAATACTGTTCAAATGGTGTATAACCCTGTTTTAAGACCACATCCAGGCTCTTTGATTCCGCACCCGTGATCATTCTGGCGGCACCGAAGTCAATCAGATATACCTTTCCATACTCTCCCAGCATGATGTTATCCGGACTGATATCTCTGTGGATCACACCGGCCTTATGCACCCTTCCCAGTACATTTAACAAAGGACGCATAATTTCCATCGTTTCTTTTTCCGAAAGGACCTGCTGTTTTTCCAGAAGAACCTGCTTTAAACTTTTGCCAAGGATGTATTCCATAACCATGTAGGCCGTTCCGTTTTCATAAAAAAACGTATTTACTTTTACAATCCCCTCATAATCACGGAATTGCATAAGTTTTTTCGCTTCTTCAGAGAAGTTTTTCATTCCGGACATAAAAAATTTTTCTTTTTCTCCCGGCAATGAAAAAACTCTGTCTGTCATTCGATTCTGCACATCACGATATGCCAGTCCTACCGGAAAATATTCTTTAATCGCCACCGGCAGTTCCAGATTCAAATCAAACGCCAGATATGTAATTCCGAATCCACCCGCTCCCAGAACCTTTCCAATATAATACTGTCCGTTCAGGATCGTTCCCGGGCGCAGCGCACGCACATCTGTCTTCTGCAAATAATCCTTTATGTCAAACCCGCAGTATGGACAGATCTGTTCCTGCGTATCAACCTCTTTCATGCAGCCATAACACAATTTATTCACATTCATTTTTCCAACCCACTATAAAAAACTCATCCGTTTCTCTTTTTCGCATTGTGTATTCCCAGTATTTCCGGGCTGAATCCGCCCGTATAATATGTACAAAATATTGACATTTTCAGAAAAATCTTTGTATAAATTATTATACTTTACACGCCGAGGCACTTTCAACAAGCCCGCACGAACAGCATACATTCTGACACGAATAGCGTGAAATTTTGCCCGAATGACATTTTGTATACTTGCTTCCTTTATGTATCATCAAAGTTCCCGGCAGATTTTTTATTTTATAGTAATCCACAGATGCGGACTGTCACAGACAATCACAATTCCATATGCATCTGGTCGCATCCCACCCAAAGACTTCTATTTCTTAAGAAATCTGTTATCTTATCTATAGAGCAAATTGGAGTAATTACTTAAGAAATAAAAAAGCTCGCAATCCTTCCGGACACAAGGATTGCGAGAATAAACATTTTTCTATTTTACTATTTTCAGACTTTTCGCTGCACTCCAGGAAGAATAATAATACGTTCCGGAAACTTTCTTGAATGTTCTTACACGCACGTAATAGGTTTTTCCTTTGACCATTCCATTAAAATATGCAAGTATTCTGGAGTTTCCAAATACCGTATAGGTCTTCGCTCCTGAAAAAGAGGATTTTATTCCATACTGTACCTGATATCCATCCACTGTTGTATTCCTGCGCCATGCCACGGCCAGCCTTCCGGCAACAGAATTAGAAAGTCCGGATAAAGAAGTCCCCTTTGGAAGTACCTTAATCGTAATCTTCTTTGTAGCTCCATTATAATTTGTCGTTGCTGCAGCCGTAATGGTAATCGTAGTTGTCCCCACACTCTTTACCAAGATGTTTCCCTTTGAAGAAACTGTCGCAATCCGCGTATTACCGGACTTATACGTAAGCTTTCCTCCCGATGTACACTTTGCTCCCAGCGAAAACAGAGGAGCACCCAGTGTTTTCGTCTTTCCGGAGGCCGTAATTGTCTGAGATGCTTTTGTAATCTTATAGGTCAGCTTTTTGCTGCCGGAATAATTGCCCTTAAAAGAAACTGTAACCGTGTAGCTTCCTGCATTTTTGCATCCGGATGAATATGATACGGTATAATATTGAGATGAAATCGTCTTTCCCGCAGAGTCTATTACTTTCACAGATGGCTTCTGAACCTTCCCATTATAGGTATACGAAGTTTTGGAAAGAGTGATTGTCTTTGGATAATAAATAACCTTCTGCTTTTCCAGAATCTCTCCGCACCACTCACAGTGACTTCCGGCTGTCAGACCATTTTCTGTCAATGTTGCCTTCACCAATTGTCCATCCGAGACGCCTCTATGAATCTGTTGTACACTCATATCACCGTTCAGACCGCCATATATTCCTTTTATTGCTATCAGATATGTATGGCCTGCCTTTAATGTCTTGATCAGATTCCTCGTTTCGAGGAAATCACAATCTCCCAGCCGTACCGTCTCTGCTCCTGTCTCACTGTATACCAGTTCACTTAAGATTAATATCCCAAATATCTCATCTGATTCTTCATTCTCAGGTATAAATTCAAGCTGATATTGATGATCTATAGACGGCTGAAACCGATATACTTTCACGTCATTCTCTGCTAATTCTACCGGTGTAACAGAATTCTTCAATTCTTCCGCAGCTTCCACTGTCACAGGAATTTCCGCCCTTCTATTACGCACAATTACCGTTATCAGATATTCTCCTACCGTCACCATTCCGGAATCCAGGCTTACAGCTTCCCCCTTCGAACCATCATCGTTTTTCTGGTATAACTCGAAAAGTATGTCATCACCATATCTTCCTGCTGGCCTTCCAAACCACTCATACTCCTCCAGATCACGTTTTGTCAGTCTCTCAGAATACCCATTTGAATATGTAATATTTACCGCAAGTCTGTTATCCCACCATAAATCTCCCTGCACAACTTTAAGAACATCTGTCTCAAACTCTACTTTTTCCGGCATCGGTGTCTCAAAGGTCATCGTATAACTGACTTGTTCATCTGTATCCGAGCAGACTGCATAATAATATGTTTCTCCTGCTTTCAGTGTTTCCTCCAGCTGGAAACCGCCGTTTTCATATGGTTCACTCGTTGTCTTTTCCCAGATAATCCCCTCGTCATCCACTGCGTAAAGATATGCATTCGCGTCAATATCTTCATTCTCACTTCCGGAAGAGGACAATATATAAACCCGGTCTTCGGATGGAATAAAACGAAAATAATAAACACCGGGCAAGCTTACCAGCGAATACTGGGTTCCGATCGTCAATTCTTCTGCCACATCACCGATATCCTTTACCGTAACCGGAACTTCTGCGGTAATTTCATTTACAGAAGCAATTAACCAGTATTCCCCCGCGGTCACCTCATCGGACTCCTCCCACTGCCAAATTATTTCTCCTTTTGTTCCATCTTCATTTTTTCGGTACAGTTTAAAAGAAACAAAATCACCATACATGCCTTTGTTTGCATTCAAAGACAGACGTTCTGTCTTTCCGTCTGAATACGTCACATTTACCGTAGTTTTATTTATTTCCTCAAAAGAGAATCCGACAACTCGAATCAGCTCTATGGCATCTGCCTCAAATTCTATCTTTGTCACTTCTCCCGTCTGTGCAAAGCATACCGTGCCATTGAGCATACAATGATCGTTTCCCCTCAGGCTATAGTAGTAGGTATTCCCTGCTGTCAGATCACATGCTATCTGATGTTGTTCTCCATCCTCATTGTAACTTCTCAGATTATAAGAGGTCCCGTTTTCATCCACCGAGAAAAGCTGCAAAGTCATCTGCTCTGTTCCAGAAAATGTAAACATATATTTCCCGCTCTTTTCCGGAACAAACCGATAGTATTTTACTCCTGTGATTTCCTGAAGTTCACCACTGTACCCATTTGTCAATACTTCTGCAATTTCTGACGGACTGCTTACACGCACAGACACTTCTGCTTCTTTTACTCCATCTGCTGAAGCAACATATAGATATTCACCAACAGTATTTATACCCGTATATGTGCTCACCACGTCCCCTCGGGAACCGTCTTTGTTCTTCTGATATAATGTAAATTCTACAATATGTCCATATTTTCCTTCCTGCTGATAATAATGCAGGCTCTCTGTACCGCCATTGGAATATGTGACCTTTGCAGCAAGCTGTTCCGACCATACATCCATATAATAAGCTTCACCCTGTATAATGCTTACTGTTTCTTTCCCGAAACTCAATGCCACCGGTATCGGCATCGTTTCAAATGCTACGGTTAGATTGACTTCATTGTAAACTCCCTGCCAGATATCATAGCAATACGTTTTTCCAGCTTCCAGTGTTGTCTTCAGAATAATGTCAGAACCCGAACGGTCATTAAGCCATGTCAGCGTTCCATCCTCTTCCAGCACATAAAGAATTACGCTTACCTCTACTCGTCCCTCGCCGCTTCCAGAAACAGACAATACATACTCCCCAGTTTCTGTTGGTGTAAAGCTGTAATAGCGGTCCCCCGTCTCTTTTTTCAGATTAAAGCTGGATCCAAGTGTCAATTTCTCAGATTCTAAATCTTCAAATATAATTAGGCCCTCCCAATTATTCCCAAGTGGCTCCGATATAAACCCGTCTTCTTCCAGAAACGGATCCTCTTCTGTAATCTCTGATACCACTTCCCCTACAGACATTTCTTCTTTCTCCGGCATTATTTCCGAAGGTTCATTTTCTTCCGCCGACTCAATTTCCAGTTCTTCTGAATCTTCTGAAATTTCTTCCGTCAAATTTTCTGGCACTTCTTCCATGAATTCCGCCGCCTCTGGTTCTTGTTCTGTTATCAGTACCTCATCCTGAAGCGGTATCATTTCCTCACCGTTTTCATCCAAAGGCGTTTCCACCGCCACGGTTTCTGCTGACGTGTTTTCTTCTGCCAATGCAGAGAAAGGCGTTGATGTCAGCACCATTGTCGCAGCCAGCATAAATATAATTCTTTTTTTCATCATATTAAAACCTCCTTTTTCATACCTCTTGTTCAAACCACACTGCATGTTCATGTTCTGTTCAGCAGCAAAATATTTTTTCTTTCTTACCCGATTTTTACTTTATATCCTTTCACGCTATCAGTTTCCCAGAAATTTGTACAATATGTAGAAAATATCGATATTTTCGGGAAATCTTTGTATGTATTGTATTATACTTTATAAATCCTGGTACTTTCAATAAGCCTGCATAAACAACTTATATTCCGACATAAATACTACGGCACCCTGCATAAACGGCACTTTGTATTTCTTGAATATCGATATATTTTCATAAACCATACAAGCATATTTCTCAAAAATGCAGGAATGCCGAAAATATCCTTTTTTATTCCAGCAAACAGCCAAATAGATTTCTTTGGTATATACCGTGCAAAATATTACAAAAAATTTGCAAGTTATGTCTCCTAAAAAAACTACCCTTTTTTTATGTTAAAATTAAGTCAACCCTTAAAAATGAGAACTTACATATTTTTTAAATTTTTTTAAGACTTGCCATCTGACCAGCATTCCGGATCCGTTTCGAAATCACACGCCATGCGGCAGTCGGCTATTTGGGGAATTAGACAGACAGGGAAAATGGAAGACGTATGAAAATAGGAATTTATGACACAGATAAAGACTTATGCGAACAGGCAAAGGACATTATAAAAACATACGCAGAACAGACATTAACGGACATAAAAATACATATTTTTCATAAAAAAAATGAAATGATTCTTCATGGTACACTGACCAGTCATCTGGATGTGCTGTTTCTATCACTGGATTCAGACAACCGGAACGGAATCGATATTGCAAAAGAAATAAATAAAATCGCTCCGGAATGCCAGATTGTATATTATTCCGATGATATTAAACATGCCACGGAAATCTATACCACCGTCCACACTTATTTTGTATTAAAAACAGAGCTGGAAAAAAGAATCGAAGAAATATTTCATAAAATCCTGACCCTGAAACAGGAGAAACGCCGACGTCACATTTTTTCCGTAATCGGAGGCCGAAAGGTCATTCTGTCCTCCGAAGAGATCATTTATTTCGAACGGGTCAAACGCATCACAAAAATCGTAACCGGTTTCGGAATCTATGAAATCCGGGACAAACTGGATGATCTGATTACTCAGCTTCCTCCGAAAGACTTTTTCCGCTGCCATAACAGTTATATCGTCTATCTGCCTGCTGTAAGGGAAATAACAAAGAGCAGTTTCATCATGAGCAACCAGGATAACATTGTCATCAGTCGCAAATACCTGAAAGAGGCAAAGGATCTTTTCATCTGAAAAATTCATACCCATTAAGAACTTCGGTTTTTATAAAAGAAAACCGGAGTTTTCTTTTATTGCATCTGTAAATTGTACTATTTTTATGTGATTCATAATAGAAACATCCACCCAAACATGATACAATAATAAACGAACATTATTGCTTATTCATCTTTTGGATGCGAGGTATCTTCTCATGGAAAAACTACTTATGTATTATTATGGTGTTCCATATTACATACTGGTTATCACCATCTTTTTTACCAGTGTTTTAGTTCCCCGGAAACGAATCCCCCACCCCAGACTGACCCTCTTTTTTATCACACTGATTTTTATTACGGTCATCGCAAGACTTCGGGTTCTCATGCCTCAGGTGGGCGTATATCTCATTCAGATATATCTCGTGCTTATCATATTCTTATATTTTCAGGGACCTCTCCGGGACCAGATATACTGTTATCTGCTCTTTGTGGTTACCGCGTCCATCGCAGAAATTATCTCTGTCAATATTTTCATCCTGTTGAATTACCGGTCGCTGCCTCTGGATGCCTACACAATCGAGTTTTCCCGCCTGAATGATCCGTTTCTGATCATCGTCCTGGCCTTAATCAACTACCTCATAGGAACCGCTCTTTTCATCGGAATGGTTCGCCTGCTGAAGCGATGTTCCGGCACGCTGAATCTGCTCAATCTTCTGGTTCTGCTTTTGCCGTTTTATATTCCGCTTCTGGCACAGTGGCTTGTCTACTATCGCAACGAAAAGCACTATCTTCTTCTATCTGCCATCTACTGGCTGCTTTGTCTTTGCGGATATCCCCTCTTCATCCGGGAACTGAAAAAGATCCGTCAGCAGGAAAAGAAACGGGTAATAAAACAGCAGCTTGTTGACATCACAAAGGAACAGCTGGCCATTTCCAGGCAGCTGGAACAGGAATACCTTTCCCTGCACAGATGGAACCATGATATCAAAAATCACTGTTCTGCCCTGAACTATCTTATGGATACACAGGAATACGAAAAAGCTGCAGCGTACTGCAGGGACATTCTTCCCCGGACAGCTGCGCAGAATACGGTCTCTGCAGTCCCTTCAGCCGGAACAGTTCATTCAGAAGGAACACCTGTCACACAGGCTTCCTCCGTTAATATTTGATACAAACGAGGCCTCACCATGATCCATATTGCAATTTGTGAAGACAATGCCGTTCACTCCGACCAGATAATAAAACTGGTCCATGCCTGCCTTCGCATAGACTTTGAAATCAACACGTTCTCATCCGGAAAGGCGTTTCTGGATTCCCTTTCGGACTGCCGCTGTCCCTATGATCTGATACTGATGGACATCGAACTGGATGACCCGGCTCTGTCCGGAATCGCCCTTGCCGAAAAGATCAACCTGATGAATCACCGCGCGCAGATTATTTTTATCAGCCAGTATTTAAAATATGTTTCTACGGTTTACGAAACCGAGCACGTATATTTTGTGAACAAAGAAGAAATCGAAATCTATCTTCCCCGGGCAATTGAGAAAGCGCTGCACAATCTGGAAAACCTTCAGGATCCGTTTCTCCGGTTCTCCAAAAGCTCCCGGCAGTATCAGATTCCCATGAATGATATTCTTTTCATGGAGCGGAAGCTGCGGGAAACCGATATCCACACACATTCCGGCATTTTCACCACCAGAGAGAAGCTTACTGAGCTGCTGCCGAGACTTTCTCCTGCTTTTTGTCTTTGTCACAGAAGCTATATAGTAAATTTAAACGCGGTTGTTTCATTTGACCGTTCAAACATTACCTTTACAGACGGGCAGACGATTCCGGTCGGACGTTCTTATTACGAAAGCACGAAAAAAGCATTCGCCCAGATGATGATGAAAAAATAGCACCGCAATACGACTTTTTACAGAGGAAACCAACCATGAAACGACGTTACAACACTTACATATTTTTTCTGTCGGTATTTTTTGTCCAGATACTGCTGTATCTGGTCGTCCCGCCTTATGACAGCCGGCTCGGACTGCTTCTTCTGGGTACCATGACACTGGTTGTCTGTATCCAGTTCTACTTCCTGTTGATCCAGACTCTGGACGATGTCCGGGTAGATACGGAGCTCTCCATTCTGAATGAGCAGAAACGTCTGAAAGATGCCCAGTTTTCGTTTCTTTCCGATTATCAAAAGGACATTCAGAAAGTACAGACAAATATGACGAAAGACCTCTCCCACTTTCAGATGCTCTTAAACGAAGAAAAATATCAGGAAGCTGCCGATTTTTTCCATAAGATCACAGACACCTCACGGCAGGAGCATTTTCAGCCCTGCTGCCGGGACAGCCTGCTCAATGCCATTCTGGAAAGTAAACACAGAGCTGCTGCCAGACATCACATTGACGTAACCTACGAAATCCTTCTTCCGAATGACATGGAACAGTCCCGGATTTCCCAGGCGGATCTGTGCAGTGTTATTTTCAATCTGATGGATAACGGAATTGAGGCATGTGAAAAATCCGGTGCCGAAAAGCCGTTCATCACCCTGACCACGGTCATCCGGAAGGGATTTCTGACAATCCGGATGTGCAACAGCAAAAATCCGGATACCTCTTTCCGGCATAAAACGACGAAGCCAGACACCCTTGGCCATGGCTTCGGCCTTTCCATTATCGAAGAAATCTGCCGGCGATACGATGGGGTCTGTCAGTGGAACGACTGCGCCGACCATTTTGATTCCGTTGTGCTGCTGCGCTGGAGCTGACAAGTCTTTGGACACGGAGGATGCCTGGCGGTATCCCCGTGTTTTCTTTTTTTCCTTATTCTTTTCACTTTCCTGCAACTTTTCCATATAATTGTGTAAATCTGTGCTATAATGAGAAATAATAAAGAATCCCGCACATTTTTTTTGCCATTGGCGCTATCATGTGGTAGAATAGTCTTTAGTGTAAACACAGCTGTCATGTCACCCGAAGTACATGACATAAAAAAGGAGAAAAATTATGAGAGCAAACAACCTGACCCTGCTCACTGACCTGTATGAATTAACCATGATGCAGGGCTATTTTAAAAACCCAACCGATCAGACCGTTGTTTTTGATATGTTTTACCGCACCAACCCCTGCGGCGGCGGATTTGCCATCTGCGCCGGTCTGGAGCAGATGATTGAATATATTGAAAATCTCCGTTTCACAGAGGAAGATATCGCCTATCTTCGCAGTTTTCATATCTTTGAGGAAGATTTCCTGGAATATCTGCGCAATTTCCATTTCAGCGGAGATATCTATGCCATTCCGGAAGGCACGGTCATTTTCCCGAGAGAGCCCATGGTAAAGGTAATCGCCCCTATCATGGAGGCTCAGCTTGTGGAAACAGCCATTCTGAACATTATCAATCATCAGAGTCTGATTGCCACAAAGGCAGCCCGTGTCTGCTACGCAGCCAAGGGTGACGGTGTGATGGAATTCGGCCTTCGCCGCGCACAGGGACCGGATGCCGGTATTTTCGGTGCCCGTGCTGCCGTGATCGGCGGATGTGTGGGAACCTCCAACGTACTTACCGGCCAGATGTTTGACGTACCGGTTCTGGGTACCCATGCGCATTCCTGGATCATGAGCTTCCCGGACGAATATACCGCGTTTAAAACCTACGCCAAACTGTATCCCAATTCCTGCACCCTTCTTGTGGATACCTACGATGTTTTAAAATCCGGTGTTCCCAATGCCATTCGCGTATTTGAGGAAATGCGGGAAGAAGGCGTTCCGCTTACCCGCTATGGTATCCGCATCGACAGCGGTGACCTTGCTTATCTCTCCAAAGAAGCTTATAAAATGCTGGCTGCTGCCGGATTCGACGATGCAGTCATCTCTGCTTCCAGTGATCTGGACGAATATCTGATCGAAAGCCTGAAAGCGCAGGATGCCAAAATCAATTCCTGGGGTGTCGGCACGAAGCTGATCACTTCCGACAACAATCCTGCCTTCGGCGGTGTTTACAAACTGGCAGCCGTAAAGGACAAAGACAGTGACACTTTCATTCCGAAGATCAAGCTCTCGGAAAACACCGAAAAGGTTACCAACCCCGGAAACAAAACCATTTACCGGCTTTACAGCAAATCCTCAGGCAAGATCAAAGCCGACCTGATCTGCCTCGCCGATGAGGTGATCAATCCGGAGGAAACCATGGTGATCTTCGATCCTGTGGATACCTGGAAAAAGACCAAAATTCTCGGCGGCACTTATGAAGTACGTGAGCTTCTCGTTCCTGTAATTAAAAACGGAAAACGCGTCTATACTTCTCCGTCTGTGATGGAGCTTCGGGAATACTGCCAGAAAGAGCAGAATACCCTCTGGGATGAATCCAGACGTTTTTCCAATCCGCAGAAGGTCTATGTGGATCTTTCTCAGAAGCTTTATGATATGAAAAAACAGCTTCTGGAGGAAATGAGTTCCAAAGCACTGGATTAACATGACATAAATGCCCCCTTCCTCTCATAAACTTTAGAGAAAGGGGGCCTGTTTTATGTCCGAAAAAATAATACAAAGCCTTTCTTATACAAGCCTTGTCAATGCCGCACATCCGCTTCCGGCCACCTATATCCCGCCGGATCTGGTCGACTGCGGTCTTCCATTTGACGCACCGCCAGGTGATTCCCGGCGTCTTCTGGAATCCCGGACAGCGATGCATGCCCACGCACTTTTCATGGCGGCGCACCGGGCCGGCCTGAGTCTTTACGGAATTTCCGGATATCGTTCCTATGAGCGGCAGAAAAAGCTTTTTACCGGCAGTCCCTACGTCGCCGCTCCCGGCACCAGCGAACACCAGAGCGGACTGGCACTGGACGTTTCCTGCCCTTCCGTCTCCCTGGAATTAACAGAAGCGTTTTCCGTCACTCCCGAAGGCTGCTGGCTGACAGAAAACGCCTCTCTGTATGGTTTTATTCTGCGGTATCCCAAAGGGAAAGAATCCGTCACCGGAGTCCCGTTTGAGCCCTGGCATATCCGTTATGTCACAAAGTCTCTGGCCTCATATCTGCACATGACCGGACTGACCCTGGAAGAATACCATCTGTTTTCTTCTGAATGAAAACATCTGCTGCCCGCTTCCCTGCGCGGGCTTTCCAGCCCGTACAGACGCCCTGCCATTATTGTTCCATCTGACGGCCCAGAAAGCCGGCCGCAGTCTGTACCAGCATCTTTTCCCCGTCTCCCATCACATCCTTCTCCGTTTTCCCCATAAGAATCACTGCCCCGATGGGATCCCCGGCGCAGATAATGGGCTGAAGCACCTGTGAATACAGTTCCGTATTCTGTCCCTGCACCACCGGGATTTTTCCCTTTTCATTGCCGTTCAGACACCGGCCCTCCCGCTCCACAATGGCAGTCTCCAGCTCTGTGCTGATCTCCTTTCCGGAAAACTCCCTGGCTCCTGTCCCGGCCGCCGCCACCACCTGATCATGATCTGTGATACAAGCAACCAGACCGGTGGTCTGGGACAACGCTTCCGCATATTCTCTGGCAAACATACTCAATTCCCCGATCGGTGAATACTTCTTCAAAATAATTTCTCCGTCCCTGTCTGTAAAAATCTCCAGCGGTGTTCCTTCTTTTATCCGCAGTGTTCTTCGAATTTCTTTGGGGATCACAACTCTTCCCAAATCGTCGATTCTTCTCACAATTCCTGTGGCTTTCATATAAAATCCTCCATTTACAGTACCTTCTGACTTTACTTACCGTCTCTGGAAATAGTATCTGTAAATGGAGGATTTTTATGCGTTTTTCCTTATCGTCCAATACGCATTCTGTTTACGTATGATTCAGAAATGCCTCCACTTCCTGCCAGGCTTCTCTGGATTCTTTCATCCGGTTCATGCCCAGCTGGAAGACATGAAACATCCCGTCATATACCGAAAGTTTTACTTCGCATCCGGCATTTTTTGCTTTTTGGGCCGCTTCCACACTGTCACTCAGAAGCATTTCCGTACTACCCACCTGGAAAAGCATGGGGGGAAGTCCGCCAAAATCCCCGAATAACGGAGAAATATACGGATTTTTCGGATCAAGGCTTCCATAATACGCATTGCTGTAAATCATGCTTTCCCTGGAATTGCCAAAAAGCGGATCTATCTCAAAATTTGTCTGGTAGGATTCTCCCGAGGCAGTGAGATCGGTCCATGGAGACATGAGCACCAGCTTTTTCGGGAGCGGTTCCCCATGATCCCGCAGCCAGAAAGCAAGAGCTAACGCAAGGCCGCCCCCGGCGGAATCGCCTGCAACCACAATCTGATCTCCTGTATATCCCTTTTCCAGAAGCCAGTGGTAAGCCGCACAGGCATCCTCCAGCGCTGCCGGAAACGGGTCTTCCGGAGCCACCCGGTAATCCGGTGACAGCACTGCGCGTTCTCCCGGAAATCTGGCGTAAAGTACCGCAAAATCGCGATAGGCATTCCGGATCTTCCCAATATATCCGCCGCCATGAAGCTGCAGAACCGCCTCCCGTCTTATTTCCGATTGTGGCTGCTCTTCCCGGTGCGTCAGAAACTCCATGGAAAATCCGGGCATCTGCACAGTTTCCATCTGAAACTCTTTCGGGCAGTGCCAGGCATGCTCCGTTTCTGCAACCCTTTTGCGAAGCGTTCCATCCTGGATCAGAGGACCCAGCCCGTGGAGGGATGTGGCCATCGCAATGGCATCCCGCGCCACCAGCGCAGCCAGACTGATCTGGGGTTTTTCCTGTTTTCTCTCCCGTTTATTCAAATCGTTTCTCCTCTCTGCGTCTCGTTGTATTTTCTTGTAAACACATTCTCTGAATCAGATATGAAACTTCCGCTTCAGTTCATTTTTCGCTTTCCGGTCTCCGATGATCATCGTTCCGCTCCACAAAAGCAGAGAGAGCGCTAATGCGATCCATGCAAGTACCGTATGGTGCAAAAAGCCGGTCAGATGAAGCAGCAGATCTATGGCACTTAAAAAAACGGCTGCCAGCTGCATCAGCACATAATTCTGCCAGGCCGAGGAATTGACACACATACATATGACAATTGCCGCCGTCAGCCCGTAGATGATACAGGGCAGACCGAATTCCAGAGACCAGCCTCTCCAGCCCAGCGACGCATCGATCAGCACAAGCAGCCCCATCACCACAAAAATCTGTGTGTAGATCTGCCGGATATGTCCCTGCCGATGCCCCAGAAGGTTCCACAGCGTCAGAATCAGATAAGCAGTCACGCCGCCCGTGATCACAGACCAGTATCTGGGCACAGACGAAAATGTAAGATAATTCACCAGAATCAGAATCGCTTCCTGCGCCAGCGACAGAAACAGCAAAATGCGTCCAGTCTTCTGATACTTTCTTGTTTTTTTCTTCACATTGGGATAATTCTGCTCCCCCGCCTTTTCCTCCTGGCCTTCCTCTGTCAGCACAGTCCGGCACAGCGGGCAGAGAAGTGTGTCATCCAGGATATGGATTCCACAGCGTTTACATCTGCTCATCTCAGAATCCTCCTATCTCTATTCATAATATACCCCGTTTGTTTCCACCGCGGCCTGAAGTCCGTCCTCCGAAAGGCTGCGGAAAAACTCCATCTGTACCGACGTATCCTTCAGAAGAGAACTGAACGTGACAACCAGTTCATCGCCGCAGGAACTCACGGTTCCTTTCAGATTCTGCCCCACCGAGGGGGACACGATCACCTGAAATCTGCGAATATAAGGCCGGTATTCTTCTGCAGCCTCAAAGCTTCCCATATTCGTAATAGTCGTCGTTGTTCCCTTTGTCCCATTCAGGTAAACCCATTTGATTGCCGGCTTTTTCAGAAAAAGCGGAACTGCCCGCAGCACGGCATTTTTCTGATTGGATACGTTATAGGAAATCAGTTTTTCCAGATTTTCCCTTGTGATCTGTCTGCGGATTTCCCCGCAGACCAGCTCCATCACCTCCCGGCGCTCATAAGCTTCCTTTTCGGGAAAAAACGGAACGCTGACCATGGCAAAAAAATTTCTGGTTGTCACAGATTTAAAAAATGGCCGAAGATTTACCGGAATGCAGAGAACGATCGGTTTTCGGGACGGATTCCCGTGAAGATATCCTCTGTAAATACTGTATACATAAATACCACACAGATACTCATTGATACTCATGGAACATTCTCTGGCTTTTTCCTTCACTTCTTTTAATGACAGATAGCCATGAATGATTCCAAGCTCTCCCCGGACCAGCCTTTCTCCTTTCATATGAACTGCAGGAACAGCCTTATAGCCCTTTTTTTCTCTTTTTTTATAATACTTCAGATAGCTGTCCTCTGTATCAAGGGAAGTGGCATCTGAAAGACGGTCGCTTGTCTGTGCGGCAAGCTCAGGATAACGGTTCCTGAGATACTGATACGTCAGTTCACGCAGAAAATTTGCCGCCCCCATTCCATCTGCCAGCACATGAAAAACCTCCAGATTGATCCGCTTTTTATAATACGTAACCCGAAACAGATAATGCCTGTTCCGATGCGGCTCCATCATCCGGCACGGAAATTCCTCTTCCTCACACACCAGCGGCTGTCCTTTTGTATTTGTCTCAAAATAGTACCAGAACATGCCTGTACGCATACGCACATTCATCGTATCAAACCAGGGCAGAACCTGCTCCAGAGCATCCTGAAGATCCTGCCGGACAATCTCCTGCGTCAATGTGACACTGAGCCGATATACATTTGTCATTTCCTCACTGGCGATTGCCGGAAAGAGATTTGCTGTATTATCGAGCTTTTCCCAGCTTACCTCTCTTTTTCTGTTATTTCTTTTCATATTATCCTTCTTTCTCCAGGCAATTACAATTTCATTCCAGATACATGCGTTCCCGGAATGTTTGCTTATCCCAGACATCGGCTTATTCCGGATATCTTTTACTCCAGATGACGGATCATAAAATCCAGCACAGCCTCTCTGGCATATTCCGTGCCCGAAGTTTCATAACCGTCAAATCCATGTTTTGCCTTACTCCCGGTAATCAGCACCAGCTCAGAATCAGAATCCCTGTAAGGTCCCTCCAGAGCTTCCAGAGAACCTTCATACGGAACAAGGGTATCCTCTATTCCGTGGAGGATCAGCACATCTTTCGTATATCCGGTAATTTCCTCCATGACATCCAGACTGAGTGCATCGGTCACATACCGAAGCCCTACTTCTCTTTTCATCACCGTCACGGTATCTCCCTGTACCGCTTCCGGATCCGGACATGCCGCCTCCACAATTTCCGGCAGGCAAAAACCAGGATACAGAAGTATCATTCCGGCAATCTCACCGTCTCTTCTGGCAGCCTCCATGGCACAGACCAGTCCGCCCTGACTGGCCCCCATGTAAAAAAGTTTCTTCTCATCACAGAATCTTTTTTCCTGCACGAAATCGGTAACCGCCTCCAGATCTTCCACTTCTGTAAGTACTGACATATCCTGAAAATCCATATCGCTGAAGGACGACTCTGATCCGCCGCAAAAGTCAAAAGCATAGCAGATATATCCGGCTTCTGTCAGAAGCTTCACCCATTTACGTTTCTCGTATACATCGTAACGGGAACCAAAGCCATGACTCATGATGACAACAGGGTACGTTTCCCACTGGTCATACGCTTCCGGATAGTAAAATTTACCGAATATTTTCCTGTCGCCATTCTGGCACCAGGCGACTTCCGCATGCACTCCGTCAATCTCTTCCTCATATCCCTCCCGCAGATATGGCTCTTCTTCCTGCTGCTGCCTGGGATATCTTGCCGGACCTGCAATCTCTTTCGCCAGAAAAACCTTCGCCGGGACAGCTGTCAGGATGCAGCAGAGAACGGCTGCAGTCAGGATCCTTCTTTTTCTGTTCTTCATATAATAGTCACCTTTCCGAAGCCCTGCATGGCTCAACTGTTACAATTATAGCACAGGATTCAAAAAGAAAGTAGTGAAAGGATTCCGAAATGTGCTATACTTATCCTCAGAAGGCCCGCAGCAGCTGCCGGCCGCGATAACAAAGAATGTCAATTCAATAAGGAGGACTCCCATGATCATCGATTTCAATCAATTACCACCGGAGGAATATCCCGCTTTCAAAGGGGGCGAAAAGTCATTAAAAGCCAAGATGTTTTTTGACGGAACAAACCGCATTCTCTATGGAGAGCTGATTCCCGGTGCCACCATCGGTCTGCATACCCACGAAGGAAACTGTGAAATGATCTATATTCTGGAGGGCAAAGGCACCGTTCTCATGGACGGGGAATATGAAGATGTCTCTTCCGGTGTATGTCACTACTGTCCCGAGGGACACAGTCATTCTCTCATCAACAACAGTGATGCCGATCTGAAATTCTTCGCTGTTGTTCCTGCACAGAAATAAACAAGAGAGCATATTGCACAACAGCGCTACAGCTATGCAATATGCTCTCTCCTTCTTCAGCAAAAACCAACAGACACCTCAGGACGATGCCCGCTGTTACAGAACCGTCAGTTTTCCGGTTTCCGTATCAATCACATATCCGCCAATCATCACATCCTTTGGCATCAGCGGATGATTCTTCAGCATATCTACCGTCTCTTTTACGGAATCCTCTACGGAGTCAAAGCCTCTCAGCCATTTTTTAAAATCGATGCCGCAGTAATGCATCATTTCAATGTGATCCTCTGAAATTCCACGTTTTTTCAGATGCTCGATCATCATCTCTGCATTAATATGGGCCACCCCACAGTCTGTATGTCCAATGACCATCACTTCTTCCACGCCCAGCTCAATAATTCCTACCAGCAGACTGCGAACGGTACTGTCAAACGGCCCGATTGCCATTCCGCCTGCATTTTTAATCATCTTTACATCGCCGTTCCGGATTCCCAGCGCTGCAGGAATCAGCTCTACCAGACGGGTATCCATACAGGTAAGAATCGCAATTTTCTTGTCCGGATATTTACTGGTCTGAAATTTACGATACTGTTCACTGTCAACAAATGCCTCGTTGTACTTCAACATCTTTTCCACTTCTCTCATTATGTCCGTACCTCGCTTTCTTTACATGCCTTGTTTACAGAGCATCTGCTGTCTTTATTATACCTGTAATTTCTGTTTCATTCAATCACAGAATCCCTTCCGTCACAGCGATCCGCAGCACGCCCAGGATCAAAAGATGCACCGGATAAAAAAGATAGAAAAACCATTTGGAAAATTTCTGTCCGCGCTCCATTTGCTTTCCGTTATAAAAAAACGTGATGCAGATACCGGCTGCCGCAATTCCGAACGTACAGCATACGGTCCGCTCCAAAGCCTCTCTCACGGGATACAGCTGCAGATTTTGCGGCAGATTCAATATTCCAAACAGCAGCATCGCCTTTCCAAAGGCCTTTCGGATCGATTTCCGATCTTTCCCCGCCTTCACAAACCATATGGTAAATATGGGCGCTGCAAGCGCCCAGTCACTGATCAGGGACAGCAGAACCAGCGCACTCAGAAGTCCCGTCCTTCCGGACCCCTTCGGCATCGTGTTCATGACATGCACAATCCCGAAACACAGAAGAAGTGTAAACATCATGTTCATTCCGCAAAAGCTCAGATATCCGTCTTCCGTAAAAGCCAGACAGTAGGGAATCTCCGACAATACGGCAAAAACGGCAAGCCGCAGCGCATAATTTTTTTTTGAGCGGGTATACTGATACCCCTCCACCAGAAAGCAGCACATGGCGGCTGCCGTAAAATATCCGACATCTATCAGAACCTCGTAAAGAACCGTTCCCGGCTCCAGAAACACGATAGCAATGTGATTCAGAAGCATCGCCGCCATGGCAATGTATTTTATCGTCTCACGATTCATACCTTTTTCCTTTCTTCTGCAGTCATTTCCGCTGCCTCATACGCCCGTTTCCAGATCCGGCACTCCTTTTCAGAAGATATGCCCCCGGAACTGCCGTCGCGGCCTCTGTGATCGGACCGGTAAAGCCAAAACATGACGAGATATATGACAACCGAAGAAAGAAACACCGTCATGATCCCATAATAAAGAATCCTTCCTGATTTTTTCCGGTTTCCTTTTCCCTGCGCACGGCTGATGGAATAACGTGCGGCCCCTCCCATTCCCAGCATCAGGCCATGCAGCCCGCCATTTATGCTTCTCCGCTCTTCACCGCCTTCTCAAAGGAAATTATAACCTTAAAAAGATCTCCGTCCAGGTAAAGCCGGAAGGTTCCTCCCTGCAGCTCCGTCAGATCCTTGGCAATCGACAGACCCAGTCCGCTGCCCTCGGTATTCCTGGAAACGTCTCCCCGGATAAATCGCTCCGTCAGTTCATCTGCCGAAATATTCAGTGACTGTGCCGAAATATTTTTCAGCGTAAATTCCACCCGGTTTCCAACTATACTCACATCTGCATAGACTCGGGTGTTCTCCATGGCATACCGGAACACGTTTTCAAAAACATTTTCCAGCACGCGCCACAGCCGCCGTCCATCCGCATAAATAATCGTCGTCCTCATGGGAAAACTGGTCACCAGCTCCAGACTCCTCATTCGGAACTTTTCCTCAAATTCTCCTGTCACCTGCTGCAGAAGCTGCACAAAATCAAGCTGTGTCATCTCCAGCGTGATGTTTCCGGTGCTGGCCTTGGAAGCCTCCACCACATCCTCCGTAAGAATTTTCAGCTGTCGTGATTTTTCCTCCAGAATATCCAGATAAGACCGGATCTTCGGGTCTTCGAATTCCTCCCGCTTCAGAAGATCCACATAATTGATGATCGACGTAAGCGGTGTCTTAATATCGTGGGAAACATTTGTAATCAGCTCTGCCTTCATCCGCTCATTTTTCAGACTGTTCTCCACAGCCGCATCCAGTCCCTCACCGATCCGGTTCACATACCCGGCCATGATTTTCTGATCTCCGGTCAGCGTGCTCTCCGGAATTTTATACTGCAGCTCTCCTTCTGTGATTTTTTGCATTCCCTTCATAATTTCTTCCCGGCCAACTGCCTTTTTCACAGCATAGACAAATACCGCCACATCTGCGGCCAGAAGAAGAAGGAGAAAAATACCTCCTCCGCTGCAGATAATGATCATGAGAAAGAACTGAAGTACAAAAAATCCAAGAATCATTGCGGCCGTTCTGACACGGGAAGCAGTATTTTCCGCAAAAAGCTTCAGAAATTCTTTTCCCCTTTTCCAAAGCTGCCGGATTCCCTGCCAGATTCTTCCCGTCAGACTGCCCGACCACAAAATTTTAGCTTTGATCCTGCGCACCAGGCTCAGATAACCCGCCAGGAAAAGACTGACGGTATACACTGCCGCAAAAACAAAATAAAACGCGTCACTGGCATGGTATCCTGTGAAACCGTAAGAACCAATGAGTATCCCCATTCCAAAAAGCCATGGAAAAAATACTGCCGCTGCACCGATTTCCGTATACCACCGGTCAAAAGCGCAAAGATGCAGTTCCTCATCTCCCTGTCTTCGCCCTGCTCCTGCCGTCAGCAGGATCAATGAAACCATAAAGATCAGCAGACCCGCCGCGATTCCCACAGGGAGCCAGATGACGCACGGTGTATATTGATTATAAATGCTCCTGCTCTTGGCATAATCATCTCCGATGGGATACGCCGGGTTCATCCTGAGAACAAACAGATCCTCTTCCTGCAGTCCGTGATTCATACAGGTCTCCTGCCATTCCTGCAGCGACAGCTTCAGACTGGTACTGCACCGGTCCAGTGTCCCGGCAATCTGCACCTGAGGATCTTCCCCATATTCTTCCAGTTTCTCGCTGTAGTTCGTATACCGGAACGTCGAATCATTGGAATATACCGCTCCATTTTCTCTGTCCACATACAGATAGGTGAGATTGGTATTTCCTTCCCGGTATTTCTGAAGCAGTTCCCGCCTTCTGCAGTAAGCCGACAGATTCTCGAGCGCCGAATTCAGAGTATCCGATGCCGCCTCCACGCTCTTCCAGCTTTCCGGGTGCTTCTGTACCGCCTCACAGATATCCGCGGCGCCCACCGGCTGAAAGCGCTCCTTCATTTTGTATTCATAGGGCAGGGCCTCATCCTCATATGTTTCCGGATATTCATATTCCCATCCGCTCTGTGCCCATTTTTCCAGATCACTGAAGCGGTAGGCCAGTCCGGAAGTATTTTTCCAGGAAAGCTTCTCACCGGATGCCAGTTCCCGGATATCCACCACCGGATCTTCCGCTTCTTCGTGTTCCAGAATTTTCTCCGCCTGAATTCCCCGCAGGATTTCCAGACCATCCTCCATAACCTTCTGCGCAAAGCCACCTGTCTGTTCATAGCTGAAATCAGAACCGTCGGCCAGCCGTATTCCGTTCCGGTACAGAACCGCAATCGCCAGGATACATAAAACAGCCAGAATCGCTGCCATATGTGCCAGGACGATCAGAGTTGCCTTGGCTCCTTTTCCACGATACCATCTGGTTTTCAAATCGTCATCCCCCTTTTTGCTTTTCGATTTTGTACCCCAGACCCCAGACTACTTTCAGATATCGCGGCTCCTTCGGATTGATCTCGATTTTTTCCCGAATATGACGAATATGCACAGCAACGGTATTTTCTGCCGCCACAGCTTCCTCATTCCAGATGCTCTCATAAATCTGACGGATGGAAAACACCTTTCCCGGATGCTTCATCAAAAGAAGGAGAATACTGTATTCTATGGGCGTAAGCTTTACTGCCTCCCCGTCTACCCGCACTTCCTTTTTGTCATCATCCATCTCCAGACCGCCTGTCCGGTAAAGATTTCCGTTTTCCGGAAGCTTCGCGGAACCCAGCTGCGTATATCTGCGAAGCTGAGATTTCACTCTGGCAATCAGTTCCAGTGGGCTGAATGGCTTGGTCACATAATCATCTGCACCTACATTCAGCCCCAGAATCTTATCGGCATCCTCGGATTTCGCCGACAGCATGATGATGGGAAGCGGATTGGTCTCCCGGATTTTCAGTGTCGTTCGGATCCCATCCAGCCCCGGCATCATAATATCAAGGATCAGAAGATCCATTGCTTCCCGGTCCAGAATCCGCAGTGCTTCCTGTCCGTCATATGCCTTTCGGATTTTGTGTCCTTCCTGCGAAAGATAAATTTCAATCGCATCCACAATTTCTTTTTCATCATCACACACCAGAATATTTGCCATTGCTTCCTCCCGCAACATATGTCCTGTCCGTGGTACATGTTGTTTTTTACTGTACTGACAGAATACCAGACGATTTTTAAAATCAGAGACGGAAAATCTTAAGATTTTCTTAGGATTTCTCCGGCCGCATTTTCCGCAGAAACACTTTGCCGTCCCCGGGCTTTCTCACAGCATCAGCAAATATATCCCTTCCCAGCGCAGTCCCTCGCACTTCATTGCCTCCAGAAGCAGCTCTTTCTCCTCCGGGGCCGCCTTCCAGGCCAGACCGCAGCTGGCGGAAATTGCCCGCGGAACCGGGATCATCCTGCCCGGAAGGTGATTTCGGGCACAGAACTTCTCTGTCTGAATGGCATCTGTAGTACACAAAAAGGTGATGATCAGTGTTTCCTTTTTTTCTTTTATCATGGCTTAATAATTTTATCCGCCTGCGCCATTTTTTCGGCGATCACGTACATATTGGTCACCTGACCCACCTGCAGCTTCTCCGAAAGCCCGTAATAATTCAGGCATGTCCCGCAGGTCAGGATCTCAACCCCCTGTGCCTCCAGGGATTTCAGATCCTCCAGCGCCGGGGAATCCTCACAGGTCATCCGTGCTCCGCCGTTGTAAAACAGTATGGTTTCCGGCAGTGTTTCCAGCTGCGTCAGCGCATACAAAAATCCCTTCAGCAGAACGCCTCCCAGCTCCTCATTTCCTTCCCCCATCTTCGAAGAAGAGATCACCACCAGCATATGTTTCCGCGCATCCGGAACACAGACAGATTCCTCCGCCGCATCCTGCGCTGCCTGTTCTTCCGGACGGACTCCCGAAATTTCCTGCACTTCAATACTCACCTTATACTGATTTTCTCCCAGCTTTTCAGACCAGACGCGGCAGCCTCTGGCACCGGCCAGGCGCGTCAGATTCTGTACGGCAATTTCATTATCCACCAGGGTTTCCACGATCCCCGGCTCTGTCATCTGATCCATTGCTTTCTTTGTTTTAATTACCGGAATCGGGCAGGCATCGCCCATTGCATTTACCTGTATCATTTTTATCACTCCTCGTCATAAACGTTGTACTGTCCCTATCATATCACGAAAGCCTCCAAAATCCAACGACTTCTGATTTTATAAAGAAACCCGCACCATAACGGATCACTGAGTCCGTTACGGTGCGGGTTTCCCTGTCATTTCTGATTTTACTGATATATATGGTATGCGTTCTTTCTCTTCTTTGCAATATAAAGCGCCTGATCCGCCTTTTCCATCAGCAGGTCATATTCTATCGCCGCCTCCGGATAGATCGCGATGCCAATACTTTTTGTGACTCCGTACGCATTCTCTCCCGCTGCCAGAATCCCTTCCGCCTTTCTCACCGCAATTCCGGCATCCGGAATGTCCCGCATCAGAATGGTAAATTCATCTCCGCCAAAACGGGCAATGATATCCTGTTTCCGGAATGCCGCACGGAGCATCTGTGCCACAGAAAGAAGAACCTTGTCACCCTCCATATGTCCGTATTGATCGTTCACCTGTTTGAAATTATCCAGATCCAGAAACAGAAGCGCCATTTTCTCCTCCGGATTCTCTCCGATGATGCTTCTCCCCAGCTCCTCGAAACGCTTCTTGGTATACAGCCTGGTAAAGGAATCCAGCTGAATTTCCTGTTCCAGTGTACTTACCTGTTTTTTCTCCTTATGGATATTCCGGATCAGCCCCAGCACCACGGGCTCACCTGCTTCATCTGCAAGAACCATAAGTTTCAGGCAGCACCACAGATACCTGCCCTCAAAGACCCGCATCCGCACTTCGAACTCTTCATTCTTTCCTTTTCCAAGCCGGACAAGCCGTTCTCTCATCTGCATCACATCATCCGGGTGAATAAAACACTCGATTGCTTCCCGCAGATAATCCTCCGGGGACAGTCCCCAGATGGCTTCCATCTCCGCCCGGATCTCATTTTCCGTTTTTCCGAAAATCATCTCGGAATTCTCGACAATGATTGAGGTCGGTCTGTTCATATTTACTTCAAACACGCAGGCATCTGCTGCCTTGGCAACCGCTGCAAATCTGCGTTTATATGCTTTTAATTCCTGGATAATATCGGGCACAGCATCCTCCTGTAAAACAGATCTTCTACTCGTCTGGGCGATCCCACTTGTCGCATAGTGACTGAATTTCCCGGGCAAACCGATCCAGATCCTTGTTCGCACCGCCTTCGTTCTTTTTGATCACCGCAAGCAGGCGGTGACCCATTGCCAGCAGCTTCTCGAACGCAGCAGACACTCTGGATTTTCCGGTGACAGACGCTTTCTGGATGCGCACACCCTTTGCCTCGTATTCGCACCGGTCTGCCAGAAGGTCATATACCGTTCCGCTGAAAGGCGCCATTGTATCGTATCCCAGTTCCTGTGTCAGCCTGTCGGCAAATATTTCCGTAACCGTATCTTCTCCGTGAGTGACAAACACCTTTCTGGGCTTTTTCTCAAACGCTTTCGCCCAGGTCATCAGCCCATTCACATCTGCATGGCCGCTGATTCCCGGCATCTGACGGATTTCTGCCGCCACATGAATATTTTCCCCGAAAAGCTTTACTTCCTTTGCGCCTTCCAGGAGAGCCCTTCCCAGTGTTCCCACTGCCTGATATCCCACAAACAGGATCGTATTTCTTTCATCCCACAGATTGTGTTTCAGATGGTGCTTGATACGGCCTGCGTCACACATTCCGCTGGCGGAAATAATGACCTTGCAGTCATCATCAAAATTGATTGCTTTGGAATCATCACTGGTAACCGATATGCACAACCCCTTGAAACGAATGGGATTGATTCCCTGTTCAAGCAGCGCGGTTGTCTCCTCATCGTAGCAGTCATACTGGTGTTTTTCAAAAATCGTCGTGGCATCATTGGCCAGCGGACTATCCACATAAACCTTAAAATCATCATGGCCGTGCACGCGCCCTTCGCCTTTGATCTGCCGGATAAAATAAAGCATTTCCTGGGTTCGTCCCACCGCAAAAGAAGGAATCACCACATTGCCGCCCCGGTCAAAGGTTTGCTGAATGATTTCCGAAAGGATGGATACATAATCCGCCCGTTCTCCGTGGCTCCGGTCTCCGTAAGTGGACTCCATCACCACATAGTCCGCTTCTTTCAGATACTGCGGATCCCGGATCAGCGGCTGATCCAGATTTCCGATATCTCCGGAAAAGACAATCTTCCGCTCTTCTTCTCCTTCTTTGATCCAGATTTCAATGCTGGCAGACCCCAGAAGATGTCCCGCATCGGTAAAACGGACACGGATTCCCGGTACCGGTGAAAATTCCTTTCCATACGGATACGGCACAAATTCCTTCAGAATCCCCATTGCATCTTCCATGGTATACAGCGGAACAAATTCCGGTTTTCCCTGACGTCTTCCCTTCCGGTTGCGCCACTCCGCCTCAAACATCTGAATATGTGCACTGTCCCGAAGCATGATATCGCAAAGGTGGCAGGTGGCATCTGTGGCATACACCGGTCCGCGGAAGCCTTTTGCGTAAATCGCCGGAAGATTTCCCGAATGATCGATGTGGGCATGCGTCAGAAGGATAAAATCCAGATCGCCCGCCTTCACCGGAATATCTTCGTTTTCATAAAGATTCGGTCCCTGCTCCATTCCGCAGTCCACAAGGAATCGCTTCCCTGCAGCTTCCAGGTAGTAACAGCTTCCCGTCACTTCATGAGCAGCTCCCAAAAACGTTATTTTCATATACCTGCCCCCTTTGCCTGATAATTCCGTTTCAAAATATTGTTATCTTCTATTCCGTGATTTCCGCTGTCTCTCCGCTGATCGCATACAGAATTATGGTATCCAGCTGGCTCGCAAGCTCTTCCGGAACACCGGCTTTTCCTGCGTTGTCCAGAAGGGAATTCCAGTTCAGTTCTCCGATATAGCTGTCCATATCGCTCTCACTTGTCATATCATAAACCGTTCCCAGAGCACTCAGATCCGGCACCTCCACGCCTTCTCCCTTGCTTCCGCTGATGATCAGTGTAACCAGCGGCACACCGGAGCTTGCCAGTGCAATCTCGAAGGAACAGGTTCCGGCATCTTTATCAGAAATAATATCCACGATCAGAGAGAAGCTGGCAAGAATATTTTCTTCTGCGCTCTCCCCGTCTCCGGCTGCGAAACCGAGCGTAAATCTGCCTGCCGGATATCCCGTTTTCGCCGCATCCAGATCGAAATCTTCCATTTTTACGTTTACAAAAGGTACACTGTCCATCAGGAGCTCATACTCACCGCTCATAATACTTCCGGCAGTCGTTCCCGTTCCGGTGAGCGTAATTGTAGAAGAATCATCTGTGCCGAACTCCAGCAGCAGTGCAGACTGATCGCCGTTGGATGGGTTTTTCCAGGTAATAAGCGGCTGACTTTCCACGCCCTCACAGGAGCAGAGCTGTCTGCCCACAATGTTTCCTTCACTGTTCACCCAGATTCTGGATGCCATATACGAATCCGCAGATTCCTCATCGGTCTGGGCACCTTCCAGATCACTCAGAAGACTTTCAATACCAGATGTGAATTCTCCGTAAATGTCCTCCGTACCGGCGGCCTCTGCTCCGGACTGAAGCAGTTTTTTCAGCGTTTCATCCTCTTTTGCGGCATTCAGGACATTTTTCAGAATTTCCACTGCATCTGCCTGATAGATCTGTCCTTCATAAACCGTGCAGTCTTCCCCGATTCCCTCTACGGAAACCGTTTCCTCCACAGACGGCCCTTCCTGCATGCCGTCGACAATCATATCCCCGTATTTTTTTACCAGTTCTGCAGCCTCGGCATTTTCCGGAAGCATTGCATACGGATCCTCCGCATATTCTCCCAGCCACTGCATCACACCCTTCGGCATGTCGCCGGCCTCCTCCGAATCCATGGAAACCTTCAGGTAGCTGTCGGAAAAATCCGGGAATGCAAAATATTCCTCAAAGGTCATAAAATCAATAAACATGGACAGCTTCGTCAGATATTCCCCGTTTAAGAGAAGGTCTGCATCGACCGCCTCCACGCCGTCCGTTACCTCCACATTCATGGTGAGCATAATATCCTTCAGCCAGGAAAGATCTGTCGAAGAAAGCATTCCAAGCATGGAACGTCCGGCATCCTCCACTCTCAGTGTGTAATCCACCTTTGCCCGGCTGCCGGTATCTCCTGCCTGCTGCGCTCCCATTTCCAGAGTCTCTCCCAGACCTTCTCCCAGCGACGCGATCGCCTTTTTCTCCAGATCTGCATATGTGTCAGCCGCCAGCACGGATGACGCACCGGACAGGATCAGTGCAGAAGCACTGACAACGGCTGCTGCCTTTTTCAGATAATTTCTTTTCTTTAACATACGTATCCTCCTTGGTTCATATAACGTAACATAAAAACTTCCTGGTTCCGCATTTATTATACAACTATCATACCATATTCCCTGTAAATTGTATATTCAATTTCGCTCTGAATAGAACCTTTTATTTCAACATTTCCAAATTATACGGTATACTGTTTGATAAACATTGAAACGAACCGCAGGTATTTTTGTACCTTTATTTAAAAATTTTTTTCAATAGTAGTTGACAATCGGTTCTGAATCAGATATGTTTGGATAGTTGATTTGATAGTCAAACCATTTGGAATAGATCATACAATCAGAAAAGGAGAATCATATATGGCAATACAGATCATTACCGATTCCGGCGCAGACTATACCACCGAGGAGCTGGAACGGCGAAACGTAAAACGGGTTTCCATGGCAGTGACCTTCGGGGAAGACGCCTATCTCGACGGCGTTGATCTGACAAAAGAAAAATTCTATGATATGCTTCTGGAGGGAACCCATTATCCCAAGACTTCGCAGCCTGCCCCGGGCGCCTTTCTGGAATGCTTCGAAGCGGCAAAGGAAGCCGGGGATACCGTCATCGCAGTCCTGATTTCCGGAGCCCTGAGCGGCACGGTACAGAGCGCTGCCCTGGCAAAGGAAATGACCGAATATGACAACATCTATATCATTGACAGCCTGAGCGCCACCCTGGGAATGCGTCTTCTGGTGGACACTGCTGCAGCAATGCGGGAAAAGGGCGCTTCCGCAGAGGAAATCGTCTGCCGGCTGGAAAACCTGAAACACCGTCTTCGTCTTTTTGCAGGACTGGATACACTGGAATACCTGTACAAAGGCGGCCGCATCTCCAGGACGGCTGCCAGCATCGGAAATCTGGCCAACCTGAAACCGGTGATCACCATCACCGAGGAGGGCAGTGTCTCCCTGTGCGGTAAACAGATCGGTATGCGCCGGGTTTACAAAAACATCCTGAAGCTGATGGAAGATCACCAGCCCGACCCTGACTATCCGGTATATTATCTGTATTCCTATGACAAGAAAAACTGTGCCGGTTTTCTTCATACTCTGGAAAAAAACGGATTCGATGTGTCCGAACCGAAAATCCGCGGTATCGGTCCTACCATCGGTGCCCACATCGGGCCAGGTGCATTTGGTATTGTGTATATCGAAAAGAGCTGACCTGTTTTTCTACAGTAAATATAAGTTTCCTGTTAAAAAGAGCAGACGATACATTTTTCGTATCATCTGCTCATTATAATTTTAACTATCTCTTCATTTATTGATACTGATTTTGCGGCATACTACTGCAGCTCTTTGAAGTGGAACTGCTTCTTTCCGCTGGCGTAATCCCCCACAATATGCCCCTGTCCGAACAGACGATATTTGTAGGTGACAAGCCCTTCCAGCCCCACCGGTCCCCGTGCATGGATTTTTCCGGTGCTGATTCCCACTTCCGCCCCAAATCCATACCGGAAGCCATCCGCAAATCTCGTGGAACAGTTCTGGTAGACGCCTGCGGAATCCACCAGCTGCATGAACAGCTCCGCCGTCTCCCGGTTCTCAGTCAGAATACTGTCTGTATGGTGAGAACCATACTGATTGATGTGCGCGATCGCTTCCTGCACATCCTCCACCAGCTTCACAGAAATCACCATATCCAGATATTCGGTATGGAATTCTTCCTCTTCCATCACCTCACACTCTGCCACCGGGCGAATCAGCTCTGCGGCCTCCCGGGTTCCCCGGATTTTTACCCCTGCGTCCTTCAGTGCGGCAGCGATTACCGGAAGCATTTCCGCTGCGCACGCTCTGTTTACCAGAAGCGTTTCCGCTGCATTGCAGGCCGCTGTATACTGGGTTTTCGCATCTACAATCACAGGAACCGCCTTCGAAAGATCCGCATCCTGGTCCACATAAATATGGCAGATTCCGTCTGCATGTCCCATCACCGGTATTTTGGTATTGTTCATAATATACTGTACAAACTGATTGGAACCTCTGGGGATCAGAAGATCCACACTTCCGTGACAGGAGAGAAGCTCGTCAATCTCATTGTGCTGCTCCGCCTGCAGCATACATCCCTCCGGCGCTCCTGCCTGCAGTGCCGCCTGATAAATCGTCTCAAACAGAACCCGGTTTGTGCGGGCTGTTTCCTTTCCGCCCTTGAGCACGGCACAGTTTCCGCTCTTAATGCAGAGAGAGGATATCTGTACCAGCGCATCCGGTCTTGCTTCAAAGATGATTCCGATTACACCGATGGGGCAGGATACACGATACAGCTTCAGCCCCTCATCCAGTTCCCGGGCAAGCTGTACCTTTCCGATGGGATCCGGCAGTCCGATCAGCCCCTCGATTCCCGCCAGAACATCCTCCAGCTTATGTTCATCAAATTTCAGGCGTTTCATCACCGATTCCGGTACACCGGATGCTTTCGCTGCATCCATGTCTTCTCTGTTTGCCGCAAAGATCCGCTCCCGGTTCTTTTGAAGTGCACGCGTTACAGCCTCCAGTGCCCGGTTCCTCTCTTCCAGAGACAGTGCCGCCATCCGGGAGCTGTCCTGCTTCATTTTTTTAGTTGCTTCTTTTATATTCATAGACATCTTCTCCTGCACCAGTATTTGATGCTTCAAATATTACCATCTTCCGAACGGTTTTTCAATGTTCCTTTTATCTCAGTCATAGAAGACTCCGACTGAGATAAATGCTCCGCGAGTCTGCGCTTTCTTCTATTTCCCGATAAAAGCCTTCCATTTGTTTACATCTGTGTTGATGATCAGTTCTCTGTCAAAACCAATCTCATTGAGCAATTCGCAGGCCTCTGCGAAACGCCCCACATAATCCGGATCGTGCGCATCCGAGCTAATGATCACCGGCACACGGAGTTTTTCACAAAGCGGCAGCATTTTCCGGTAATTATCCACACAGTTCAGCCGCATATGCTGTTTCAGAAACGAACTGTTGTTAACCTCCAGGGCCACATGGTATTCCTTTGCGGCCTCCACAAGCATTTCATAATCCAACGGCACATGGTCATCATCCGGGTGTGACACCAGAAACACTTTATCGTTCTTCATACAGGAAATCAGATTTTCCGTATTCTTTTTCGCTCCTTCGTCATGGTAGCACATCGTATGGATCCCCACAATTGTATAGTCCAGACGGTCAATATATTTCTGTTCCAGCGAAAGAGTTCCGTCATTCAGAACATTAATCTCACAGCCATACATTATTTCCGTTCCATCCATGCTCTTCGGAGCCACACGCAGGTTTGAAAAATAGATGGGATCACAGGTCCCCTGAATTCCAGGCGCATGATCACTGATGCCCAAAAGCTTAAGCTCCTTCTGTACAGCGGCCCGGGCCATTTCCCGAATCGTCCCATATGCATGACCGCTTGCAAGTGTATGCGTATGGATATCCAGCTGCAAATCCGAAGGATCAATCATCAAATCTGTCTGTTTTTTCTCATTACTCATTGCAATTCACCCTCTTATTATTCCTTTTCGGAACATTCGTATTTTTTTATGCTTCATTTTGCTTAACTCCCATCTGTTTTTTATCCATTGTACCACAGCCATGCACACGAAACACTTGAAATCTCCTGAGAACATTCTCTTTTCATCAGTAAATTCAAATCTCTGCAAAAAATACTTGCATTTTAGAATAAAAGTGTTATAGTGTTCATATACTTGTTATGTAGTTTTCAATACTACATAACAAGGTTTTTATTTTCATTTCGTTATTGTTTCTGTAAAGGAGAGATTCTGATGGCAAAAAGTATAACAAATCATATGACCTTAAATATGACCAAATGCATGACAGAAAATATGGCCCGGAAAATATCGGATACGATGTCCCAAAATACGATTCACAAAAGGAAGCTGAAGGATCCCGGCAGCGCCATCACCCATGGCATCGGCATGCTGCTTGCCATAGCCGGAGCTGTACCGCTCCTCACAAAAGCGGCCCGCCAGCCGGACACACTTCATGTAGCTGCATTGAGTGTGTTTATCCTCACCATGATACTGCTGTACGCGGCGAGCACACTTTATCACTCGGTGGATTCCACCGAAAAAGTAAACCGCACGCTTCGCAAGATGGATCATATGATGATCTTCGTGATGATTGCCGGAAGCTATACTCCGGTGTGCCTGATCGTGCTTCATAACCGCATCGGCTATCTGCTCTGCGCACTGGTATGGGCAATTGCGCTCCTCGGCATTGCATTCAAACTGTTCTGGATCAACTGCCCCAAATGGCTTTCCTCCGTCCTGTATATCGGCATGGGATGGCTGTGTGTACTGGCCTTTGTTCCTATTTTCCACGCACTTCCCCGTGCCGGCTTCCACTGGCTTCTGGCCGGCGGCCTGATCTACACCATCGGCGGAATCATTTATGCACTGAAGCTGCCGCTGTTTAATTCCCGGCACAAAAACTTCGGCTCTCACGAGATTTTTCATATATTCGTCATGCTGGGCAGTGCCTGCCATTTTGTGGTAATGTATTTCTTTGTCGCTGCTATGCCTGTCTGATTCCATCGCGCAGAAACTGTTTCCGGTAAGCCAGCGGTGTGACTCCCATACGTTCCCGGAAAATCCGGGTAAAATATCCCGGCGAGGCAAATCCTACCTGCTCCGCCACCTGAGTCACACTCAGGCTCCGGTTCCGCAGAAGCTCAAGACTTCTCTCAATGCGGTATCGGTTCAGATAATCAAACATCGTCTCACTCATATATCTCTTAAACATCCGGCAGCTTTCACTTTTACACAGGTGCACTTCTCCTGCCAGCATTTCCAGCGTAATATTATCCATATAATGCAGCTGAATAAATTCGATGATTTTTCGGATCCGTTCGGTATCCTTGTCATTATGAATCGATTCCTGCTGATGCTCCACATGTTCATAAATCTGCTGCCAGATCGTCAGGATACTGATCTGAAGCTGCAGCTCCATGGAATCCGGCCGCGTTGCATCCAGCTGCAGAATCCTCTCCATTTCATCCAGAACCCGACGCATCCATCCGGTATCCCTTGTGAAATGAACCGAGGACAACGCGCCATTTTTCAGTACCGGATTTACATATTTATGCTGCATGACACTGGAACTGTACCCGTACAAAAGCCTGGGGTGAAATGTCACCGACAGGTAACGGCAGTCCGGCTGCGTCAGCCGGTGACCGCTGTGCAGCACATTGGTATTGCAAAAGAGTCCCTCTCCGGCACTCAAATGCCAGACCGTTTCATTTACCTGGTAGGAGATATCCCCCTCTGTCACGTAGGTCAGTTCAATTTCCGGATGCCAGTGCCAGGGAAAGCTGAACGTCTCAAAATTTGACAGTGCCTCATGGCTGATCAGCAGCGGAAACTCATAACTTCCGTGCGATTTTATTTCCTTCTGTTCCTGATCGATCTTCAACTGCATAATATCTCAATATCCTTTCAAAACAGGCTAATATTATTGTAGATTTTCTGATATAATCTCATTATATTGATATCAGACAGAAAAATCAATTTCAATCCACATCATTTAAAATCATAAAGGAGACACTAGCATGGCAGTAACATTATCGGAACTGAAAGAAACCTTTGCCAGACTGTTTGGAACAGAAGGTACCGTACATTCCTATTTTGCTCCCGGGCGTGTAAACCTGATCGGAGAGCATACAGATTATAATGGCGGACATGTTTTTCCGTGTGCACTGACCCTTGGTACATACGGTCTGATTCGGAAGCGTGACGACCGTCAGCTTCGCTTCTATTCTGCAAATTTCCCAAAAGCAGGCGTGATCGAGACCTCGCTTGATGACCTCGTACCTGCAAAGTCAGCCGGATGGACCAATTATCCCAAGGGCGTGCTGTGGGCCTTCGGTCAGAGAGGCTACCAGATTCCTTCCGGTGCAGACGTCCTGATCTACGGCGATATCCCGGCCGGCTCCGGGCTTTCTTCCTCCGCTTCCCTGGAGGTACTTACCGGCCTGATGCTCCGCGACACCTTCGGTCTGGATATTTCCATGACAGAGCTTGCCCTGATCGGCCAGTTCTCCGAAAACAATTTTAACGGTATGAACTGCGGTATCATGGATCAGTTTGCAAGCGCCATGGGCAAAAAGGACTGTGCCATTTTCCTGGATACCAGCAGCCTGAATTACGAATATGCCCCGGTAAATCTTCCGGATGCCAGAATCGTCATCACAAACAGCAAGGTAAAACACAGCCTTGTAGGCTCTGCATACAACGACCGGAGAAATGAGTGCGAGACGGCATTAAAGGAACTGCAGACAGTATGCAAAATTTCTTCTCTCGGCGAGCTGGACGAGGAAACCTTCGAGGCCAACCGGTCTGTCATCTCCGATCCGGTATGCCAGAAGCGTGCCAAACACGCTGTTTATGAAAATCAGAGAACCATCCAGGCTGTCCGTGCGCTGAAGGAAAACCGCATCGACGAATTCGGAAGGCTGATGAATGCTTCCCATATTTCTCTTCGGGACGATTATGAAGTTTCCTGTGAAGAAATCGATATTCTGGTCGATCTGGCATGGCAGATTCCGGGTGTGATCGGCTCCCGTATCACCGGCGGCGGCTTTGGCGGCTGCACGGTAAGCATCGTTCAGACAGATGCCGTAGATACTTTCGTCCGGACACTGGACAGACAGTACACCGAAAAAACCGGCATCAAAGCGGAATTTTATGTGGTAGACATCGGCGCAGGTGCCCATGCACTTGACTGATCGTACGTTTGACTTGAATATGAAGGAGGTCTTTTTATGAGAATATTAGTTACCGGCGGTGCCGGATATATCGGCAGCCATACCTGTGTGGAACTTTTAAATGAAGGCTATGAAGTTGTCGTAATGGACAATCTGTACAATGCCAGCAGAAAATCTCTGGAGCGTGTACAGGAGATCACCGGAAAAACACTCACCTTTTATCAGGCGGATCTTCTGGATCAGCCGGCCATCGATAAAATTCTGGATCAGGAAAAGGTGGACGCAGTCATCCATTTTGCCGGCTATAAGGCAGTCGGAGAATCGGTTGCCAAACCCATCGAATATTATCACAACAATATCACCGGCACGCTGCTTCTGTGTGATTCCATGCGCCGGCACAACGTAAAAAATATCATCTTCAGCTCCTCCGCCACCGTTTACGGTGACCCGCTGATGATTCCCATTACCGAGGAATGTCCCAAGCAGAATCCCACCAACCCATACGGGCAGACAAAAACCATGCTGGAGCAGGTGCTTATGGACATCCAGAAATCCGATCCGGAATGGAATGTCATTCTTCTTCGTTACTTCAATCCTATCGGTGCTCACAAATCCGGCATGATCGGCGAGGATCCGAAGGGTATCCCCAACAATCTGCTGCCCTATGTGGCACAGGTTGCCATCGGAAAGCTCCCCTCCGTCGGTGTGTTCGGAAATGACTATGACACCCCGGACGGAACCGGTGTCCGTGATTATATTCATGTGGTGGATCTGGCAAAAGGCCATGTGAAGGCTCTGGAAAAATTTAAAGAAGAAAAGACCGTGCGGATCTACAACCTGGGCACCGGCCACGGCTACAGTGTCCTTCAGGTAATCGATGCATTCGGAAAAGCCTGCGGCAAAGAAATCCCTTATGTAATCAAGCCGCGCCGTCCCGGTGACATTGCCACCTGCTACTGTGCCCCGGAAAAAGCCCGGAAAGAACTGGGCTGGACTGCAGAATACGGAATCGAAGAGATGTGTGCCGACTCCTGGAGATGGCAGTCCCAAAATCCTGACGGTTATAACGAATAAAGAAAATATGAAATACTGATCGGACCATCCTCAAAACGGGTCCGGAGGAAGCAGTCACAGACCGGATATCAGCTGCTCCTTCCGGACCCTTGTATATTGCTTGATCTGATATTCCCGCCGCATGGCTTCCTCTTTTGTGGCATAACCCTCATAATACACCAGCGTCACCGGTCTCTTTGCCTTTGTGTATTTCGCTCCGGCCTTCCCCGTATTATGCGCATCCATGCGCTTTTTCAGACAGTTTGTCCACCCGGTATAAAAGGTCCCGTCTGCACATTGCACGATATATGTATAATTCATAACGCATTCCTTTTCCTCAGTCTCCGGGCAGATCTGTTCCCGGAGACTGATTTTATCTCAGTCAAAGAAGACTCCCACTTCTATAAGAGAGGAGTAATAACAATTATATAAAAAAGCAGCCGGTCCGATTCCGGTATCTTAACAAAGAAAAAGAAACTCCTTTTTCTGTCACAAAATCCGTTTTCTGAGATTCAAATCAAAAGCAGGCAGGGATACCGACTGCGGATTTTCTTCCCACCTGCTTTTATTATACGTTGTTTTTGCTCAACTGTGAATCTGTCTTTTTCTCATTCCTTTTTCCTATGGCAGATAAACGATGGGATCAATGGGCTCTCCGTCCTTTTTCATGGCAAAATACAGATTGCTGCCCTCTTTGCTGTAATACTTGGTGGGAGCATTGATATATCCGATAATCGTTCCTTTCTCAACCACATCCCCTTCCTGTACCGTCAGGTCTGTCAGCTGTCCGTAAATCGCCTGATAACCGTTTCCCAGCTCCATGGTCAATGTCGTACCGGTCTGCGCCGTTTCCTCAATCGTGTAAACTGTCCCGTTCACTGCTGCCGTCACCGGAGCTCCTTCCACCGCCTGCACCGAGACTGCAGGGCTCAGGCGATACTGATCCAGCGTCGGAAAATACGTCGTCTGATCCATACTGTAATCTACCAGAATATTTCCATGTACCGGCCACTCCATCAATGTATCTTCTGAAAAATTGATTTCCGGGGCTGTCAGGGGCTCCAGATCCGATGCACTGAGCACCTCCGTTCCCTGAAGGGAAGACTCTGCCAGCTGTTCTGCCGCCTCGGATGCTGCCTCTGCAGTCACATCCGGCGCTGCATCCGCCGGTTCATCTGCCTGCTCCTCCAAATCCGCCTTCACAAGGCTGGTTCCCGCATCCAGCATGGGCGTCTGCTCTGTCTGCTCCTCTTCGTCAGAAACACTGACCGGCATCTCCAGCACATCTTTTTTTTCCGGAGATGTTCCCAGCTGGTAGGCGGTAATTCCAACAGCTGCCATTGCAGCCAGAACCAGACTGTTCACAATATACTTTGCCATTTTGTTTTTCATATTCTTTCACCTCTGCCTTAAAATCATTTCTGTATTTATAGGGTGTCCAGAATATGATAGTCTATTCACATTTCCTGAAAAACGGTATGAATGTCTGACAGCTCCATGCGGGGAAAATATGTATTCAAAATCTCCTGACAGTCCGCCCCATCCTTTGCCAGCTCGTTTCCTCCATATTGAGAAAATCCCAGACCATGGCCTTTTCCTCTGCACAAAATGCGGTAACGGTCTCCCGTTTTATAAATAGAAAAATCAGAAGAAATCAGTCCCATCCCCTGCCGGAATGCCTCTGCCTCCAGAATTTTCCCATCTGCCCTGACACTCTGCGCATAGCCGCTGGAATCCCGGTCTGTTGTCTTAAGCTCCTCCGGCAGCTGACATGCATTCAGGAATACCCCGGACAGAAAATCCGGTGCCTGCTGATCCGCACTGCTGTCCACCGAAACCAGATAGCGATAGCTTTCATCGTGAAAGGCTTCCGCACCGTCTCTTGTGCGGCCATTGCTCATCTCACAATATGGAACAAGACACAGCTCCTTCTGCCAGGTTAATACCTGGTCCTCCGTCTCCTGCACTGCCTTTGCATATACCTTGATGGATCTGAGCAGTCGGATACAGTCTGTCAGATCCGGTCTGTGATAAATTTCCGGAACAATACCTGCCGATACGCCATTTTGAAGCTTCCGGTACAAATTGGAACGGGCAATGATCGTCTGTACTTTGATCGTCTCCTCCTGATAATCCTCACGAATCTCCTCTGCCACAAAAACCGGAAGGATCAGCTCCGGATCTGCCCGCCGTGTCATGAGTGCCGTTTCTGTCCCGAACATCAGCGTCGTACACAGATACGGTGCCAGCAGTAATGCAGGAAACCCTGCGATCCAACGACGAAAATATCTTTTCACCAGAATGCTCCCAGGGCTTTTTTCTATTTATATGTACTTTTTTGAAATTTTATTCCGAACCATGCACACAGCATCCGTCCTCCCGTCTGCCATGTGACTGCACTCCTCATCCGGAGGAGCGAACGGTGCCGGCCCGTGACGGCATCCAACCGGACCATGCAAAATAAGGTCAGGCCGTCTGCAGGAAACCGCCAGAAGGCCGTATCCTGTCCGGTGATGTTCTCCCGCTTCCCATATGCTTTTTACAGGAACCGGCGGCTGCATCCACCGTCTTCCCCATTCTCCTGCGCTCCAGGCACGGAAAATGCTTCCAGACCCTCTTCCGGCTCTTCCATATCCCGGAACTTCGACACATTTTCTCATCGCTTTGTTTTCACATTTTGTCGTCAGTCTTGTCCAGAAACTAATGATCACCGTAAACAGCATTTTCAAACAGTTTTTTATGCCTTTCATTTCGGACCTCCTTTTTTGCCTGTCCTTATTTGACGGCTGCGCACACCGCCTTGTCCCACAGGTACTAATACCCTATGCGGCGGCGGTACAAAAATAGAACCGGATTTTTTCTTCCCGTTTCCTGCTTTTCTGTTATGCTTTTTATGGTATAATCATTATGTATGAGCTCATTGAACCGATTTCATACATGCAGAAAGGAATTTCTCATGAAAAACAAATGGATTAAAGCAGCGGGCCTGCTTCTCACAGCTGGTCTGATTTTAGGAGGATTGAAATATCTCACCGACATCACTCAGCGAAAAGACAGTGATTACAAATATGGGCCTTTTTTCGCAGAAAAGAACGACTTCGATGTGCTGTTTCTCGGTACCAGCCATGTGATGAACGGCATTTTTCCCATGGAACTCTGGAATGACTATGGCATCACTTCTTATAATTTCGGCGGACATGACAATTATCTCCCGACTTCCTACTGGGTATTGAAAAATGCTCTGGATTACACATCTCCGGAAGTGGTCGTCATTGACTGTCTGACCTTAAGAAAAGAAACCAAAACCTCAGACAACATCAGCTATGTTCATCAGTCACTGGATGCATTTCCGCTTTCTCTGAATAAATTCCGGGCAGTTCAGGATCTTATCGCTCCGGAATGCAGGCCGGAATTTTTATGGGATTTTATTGCATACCACAGCCGCTGGGAAGAGCTGGAGGAACAGGATTTTTCTCCGGTCTATACCCTGGAAAAAGGTGCAGAATCCCGGATTGCCGTAGGCGTTCCGCAATATTATGAAAAAGCAGACCGGTCAGAAAAAACTGCCGACGGAACCGTCACCAGCATTTATTTGAGAAACATGATTCAGGAATGCAAAGACCGCGGGATTCAGGTACTGCTCACGTTCCTTCCGTTTCCGGCGGATAAAGATCGTCAGATGGAAGCGAATCTGGCATACGATATCGCCGCGGAATGTCAGGTGCCATATCTGAATTTTCTTGATATGGAAAAAATAATAGATTACGCAATCGACTGCTATGATGCAAATTCTCACCTGAATCCTTCCGGAGCACGTAAGGTGACCAGTTATCTCGGGGCATACCTTCAGGAACAATATGCACTTACAGATCACAGGGAAGATCCTTCTTATGCACAATGGAATGCAGATTATGATGCGTATATGGACTTTAAGCTTCAGAATCTATCCGCATCAGATAATGTTTTCACCTATCTGATGCTTCTTTATGATCCGAACCTGGGATTTGATATCCGCATAAACCGTGATTCCCCGTTGCTTGAGAATCACGTTTTCCAGCACCTGATACAAAATCCCGGTACTTTCACATCCACGGAAACAGATGATGGACAGATCTCTTTTTCGAACCTTTCGGACTCTGATATATGGAATGACATTACAGAAATGAAGGACGGGGATGTTCAGATTGCGGTAAAAGATTTAAGACGTGAAATTCTGGCTGATTACGCCGCCTTTTCTTCCGACGGACAGTAAGCCTTTTTTCCTGGAAACGTGCGCCCGCCAGGCGCACAAACAAAAAACTCTCACGGCAATTCGTGAGAGTTTTTTTCATGAAGCATCGGGGATTCGAACCCCGGACAACTTGATTAAAAGTCAAGTGCTCTACCGACTGAGCTAATGCTCCAATTAAATACTGTTTCCTGTTTTTACAGAAACAGAATGCCCAGAGCCGGAATCGAACCAGCGACACGAGGATTTTCAGTCCTCTGCTCTACCAACTGAGCTATCTGGGCATAAGTAGCGGGAACAGGATTTGAACCTGTGACCTTCGGGTTATGAGCCCGACGAGCTTCCAGACTGCTCCACCCCGCGGCAATATTCTATTTCAAAGCCGATGATCGGACTCGAACCGATAACCTGCTGATTACAAATCAGCTGCTCTGCCAATTGAGCCACATCGGCATTTGCCGGTCATACAGGCAATTCATTTCCTTGAAGTGGGGCCTATAGGGCTCGAACCTATGACCCTCTGCTTGTAAGGCAGATGCTCTCCCAGCTGAGCTAAGACCCCATATTTTCAAAGAAACGACCCAGACGGGACTCGAACCCGTGACCTCCGCCGTGACAGGGCGGCGCTCTAACCAACTGAGCCACTAGGCCAACTAAAGGCATATGCCTTCAAAACCACATACAGAATCATACTACATTCATCCGATAATTGCAAGTCCTTTTTGAACTTTTTTAACCCTACCTTGCTTCTGAATGAATCATACAATGGATACTTCCAAAAATGCTTTACATTCTCCGCGTTTGGATAAGCTTGCGACCGAGTAGTAGCAGTCAGCTCCATGCATTACTGCACTTCCACCTCCGGCCTATCTACCACCTTTTCTGTGTGGTCTCTCATGGAAATCTCATCTTGAGGGGGACTTCGCGCTTAGATGCCTTCAGCGCTTATTCCGTCCAGACGTAGCTACTCAGCCGTGCCCTTGGCAGGACAACTGATCCACCAGCGGTCTGTCCATCCCGGTCCTCTCGTACTAGGGACAGCTCCTCGCAAATTTCCTACGCCCACGCTGGATAGGGACCGAACTGTCTCACGACGTTCTGAACCCAGCTCGCGTGCCTCTTTAATGGGCGAACAGCCCAACCCTTGGAACCTGCTCCAGCTCCAGGATGAGACGAGCCGACATCGAGGTGCCAAACACCCCCGTCGATGTGAACTCTTGGGGGGTATAAGCCTGTTATCCCC
>JALEJS010000006.1 GCA_022769545.1 Blautia sp.
TGCATCGCCAGATGCACGGCCGGGTAGCCAAGTCGGGAAGGGATAAACGCTGAAGGCATCTAAGCGTGAAGCCCCCCTCAAGATGAGATATCCCATTCGAAAGAAGTAAGACCCCTTGAAGACGACGAGGTAGATAGGGCATAGGTGGAAGAGCAGTAATGTACGGAGCTGACTGCTACTAATCGGTCGAGGGCTTGACCAAAGAAAAGCGAGGTCAAACGAATCTCAAGAATGTCAGACATGTATGTAGTTTTGAAGGTGCAGACCTTCATAAATAGCGAAAGCTATGATCCTCCTTAGCTCAGTCGGTAGAGCACGCGGCTGTTAACCGCGGTGTCGTTGGTTCAAGTCCAACAGGGGGAGTTTTCGGACGCGGCTCCATGGTCAAGCGGTTAAGACACCGCCCTTTCACGGCGGTAACAGGGGTTCAAATCCCCTTGGAGTCATTTGCATAGTTTGTGCATATAATAGAATGTATGGTGCCATAGCCAAGTGGTAAGGCAAAGGTCTGCAACACCTCTATCCCCGGTTCAAATCCGGGTGGCACCTCTCAAAAAGCCTTGAATTTCAAGGCTTTTTTATCATTGTGTTGCATTTCGTTTGGAAGTGATAATAAATATGTCAAATATAAAACCGGATTATGCAGCAGACCATTTTTGTGCGGTATATAAAAGAGTTATACCGGCAGATTTGTGCTACGACTCCATGATGTGTCTGCAGAACTTTTTTAAAGTGTCTTCTACGAAGGAATTATCAGAAATCACAGACATTGAAGCGTCCCGTGATGTATGCAGAAAATGTAAATACAGCGAAGTGTGATACCATCCAGTCAAAAATTGTCCAGATGGTTCAATATCTTTATACAGTTTTTATATCAAGGAGATAAAGTAATGCAAGAAATAAAGGAATTTGACAGGGTATTGTTAAAAGACGGAAGAGAAGCCGATGTCATGGAAGCTTTTGATAATAAGGTTTTTATAGTGGATGTTGGAAGTTCTCCGAAGGATTGGGAGACAATCAGCGTAACGATTGATGATATAGAAAAAGTTTTTTAAATATTTGCGCTGGCGCTGGAAGGGAGAGCGGAAAATGAATATTGTTTAGGAATTGCAATCGTAGAAGGAAGTACAGCATTAAAAGATGGAATTAATAGACTGAGAGAGGTAAAATAGCCTCTCTTTTTTTGTCTGAAAGCAGCTGAAATATGGAAACCAGATTTTCTTTTATACGTATCTCCTTATGATGAAAATTCCCCTGGTCTTGCCGATTCCCTTATAATGGGAAGGCTGCTGCCAGGGGTATACTGTCTTTTGTCGGGTAGCTCATATGATTCAATTATTATTGTGCAGAGCTCAGGTGGTTTTCAGAAAATGATGACTGACGGCTGCACAAGGCTTCCCGTGCAAGCATGGACGCCAGCAGATCTCCCAGAGTCATGAGATCGGCAGAGAGCAAAGCAAGTTCCTTTTCTTCGAGACACTGAGAAAGATTGCAGGCGATGGTAGTCAGAAGAAACAGATCAGAACAGTTTTTCATGGTGAAAGATCCTCTGTCTTTTATTATATAAAATATGCATGGATACAACAGATGATATGATTCGCTTCAAAGAGGTTCGGAAAACAGTCCGAGGTTCAGTGGAAAACAGGAAAACACGATGAATCCTGCTGCCAGGAGCAGTGTCGCGAAAATGAACAGAAAACGGCACTCTGATTCCGGGCATATCCGGGAAAGACGATAAACCGTGTAAAATGCAATCAGAACACTCAATACAAATGTTCCGATATCCAGTATAAAAATATGATATCCAAGGATTCCCGTGTAGGTATAAAATATGACAGGAATCATAAATGTTCCGGTTAAAATTCCGGCTGAAAAGGAATATCTGATGCAGGGATACCGTTTTTTCAGAATGGGTGCTGTCATCAGGGAATAGAGAAGCATTGGAAAAAACAGCAGTTTCATGTGTTCCCATGTAGATTCATTGATCGGGAAAAACAGGCCGGCAAAAAAGTTCTGATTCGACCATTGATAGAAAAAGTGGGAAAGAGTGCCAAGGACAAGAACAAATACAGTTCCTGTGATGGTATAGATTTTTAATTGTTTCAATATTCTCACCTCTGTATCTTTTGCTCCCAACATCAGTATATATCGATATACCAGATAATATACCGAACAATCCCCTGAAATCAGGTGTTCGGTTATGCATACATGAAGAAATATTCTGCGGTTCAGGTCTGGCAGATCTGGAATTAATATACCGGATAAGCAAAGAATCGTAAAAAGAAGCATATAATGAAATAAGCCATGTCGATTTTGGGAATTCCTGGAATGGAAAAATCGACGACAGGCATATTTGTCAGGAAACTCATAATATTGAGATGATACCGGACGGAAAGGATGATACGTGGATGGATCAGATTATGAATTATGTAAAGCCGGAACTGTTGGTTGTGGCAATCATACTCTACTTTCTGGGGATATGGCTGAAACAGGCGGAATTTCTCAAAGATAAATACATCCCACTGGTGCTTGGAGGCAGTGGGATTATCATCTGTGGCATCTGGGTGCTTTCGACGGCGGAAATTGCCACAGGGCAGGATGTGCTGAAAGCCATTTTTGCGTCTGTTACGCAGGGGCTTCTTGTAGCAGGATTGAGTACTTATGTCAATCAGATATTAAAACAGATCGGGAAAGAAGAATAGAAAAAGAAGAATAGAAAACAATCCGGCAAATAGGCTGCCGTAAACGAATTCTGCCGATCTGTATCGTGCAGAATTCGTTTACGGAGCGGTACAGGCCTATCGGGTACGTTTGACAATTCCGAATGCACCGGGACCACCGTGGGTGGTAATGACGCCACCGGTTTTTACCCAGGTCACTTTTTTGACGCCGCAGCTGAGGGCAGTCAATTCTGCGGACTTCTGTATTTCTTTGTCCAGACCCGGTGCACAGATCATCCAGATTTCATCTTTGAGCACAGCCGGATCATCCAGATACTCCTGTACCAGATGCGGAACAATTTTTTTCATGGTCCCGCGGCTTTTTTGTGTTGCACGCAAATAGCCGTCCAGAATTTCAATTCTTGGGTGTATCTTCAGAAGCGTTCCGCAGATTGCCACAGCATTGCTGACACGACCACCGGCCCGGAGATATTCCAGCTTATCCGGAATGAAACACATGTGGATATTTGCAGATAATTCTTCTGCCTTTGCCCTGGCATCCTGAATCGTCCATTCCGGGTGCTCCTTCAGGAGTTTCGCCATGGTAATGACAACTGCATACTGACCGGCAGAGACCTGTCTGGTATCGACACTGGTGATATAATCTCTGTTCTGAGCTGCGATCTGTGCACTCTGATAGGAGCATGTCGTGACAGAAGAATAGGCCAGATATAAAATCTGGCTGTCCGGATGAGCTGCATGGATTTCATCAAATATTTTTTCAAAATCTTCCGGAACACTGCCGCTTGTCTTGGGAAGAATGCCTGTCCGGTCATAAAACTCGCAGATTTCTTCCGCAGGGAAGGTCCCGTCATCACGGGTATGATCGCTAAAGGTTACATGCATCGGCACCAGATAGATTCCATATTTTCCGGCAGTTTCCCGGGGAATATCAGATCCGGTTTCTGCAAGTAAGATAATATTGTTCATGATAGTCTCTCCTTCGATGGATTCGGAAATTACGCTTCATCACATTTCTGAGGCATTCAAAAGCCTGCGATGTAGTATTGATTACTACTTGATATTGTATAATATAATTGGCTGTGTTACAATTTACAAAATAACAGTATGTGTAAAGTTTGGGAGATATTTTATGAAACCACAGATTCCTCTGATGAAACATATATCAGAAAAAAGAAAATCAAAGAAAAGCAGGATGACCCGGCAGAATATCGGGGAAGCAGTGCTGTCGCTGATGCGTGTCAGAAATTATGAAGAAATTACAGTATCGGATATTGCGAAAAAGGCACATGTTTCCAGAATGACATTTTATCATTATTTTGATTCCAAAACGGATGCATTAAACAACTATTTGTATGAGATCATTGAAAGCTATCTGGAAGAGTGCAGCCGAACGCTGGGGATTGAGAGGTTTGGAGATGCTGCACATGTTCGTCATGCCCTGCTGTTTCTGGATCAGTATACAGACTTTTTTCTGATTCTGGCGCATGCGAATCTGCATTCTCTTATGCTCAATGCCCTGAACGACTATATGCAGAAATACCTTGCACCGATCTATCCCCGATCGATTTATGAGCTTTATTTTTATGCCGGGGCTCTTTTGAATGTGTTTTTGAAATGGGAGGAAAACGGTAAAAAGGAACCGGTGGAAGAAATGGTGCAGGTGATTCTGAACTGCTGTCCTTCTCAATTTGAAAAGAAAAAATAAGTTCTGAACATAGCGGGGACTTTCGTACATATTTTTATTGTATAGAAAAGGACTGCGGTGAGGGAAATGGAGAACTTGTTATTTTGCTATTCCTACACGGATTTTCTGAGGGAGCTGACTGCGCTTAAGAAACAGTACAGGAGCAGAATGAAAATTGTTTCCGCAGGGTTCAGTGCAGACGGGAGAATGATACCGGAAGTGATCATCGGGGATCTCAAAGCACCGGTCCATATTCTGATACAGGCAGGAATTCATGGAAGAGAGTATATGAACTGCGCTGTGGTGATGAGACAGATGCGGGAATATCTGGACAGTATTGCCTCAGCTGGTTCCGGTATGGAGAAGGCGTTGTGCTATCATGTGATGCCGATGACAAATCCGGACGGATGTATGATCAGTCAGTTCGGACCGGCGGGAATCCGAAACGAGATACTTCGGGAAAGGGTTCTGCAGATCAGCGGGTGGACAGAGGACACCCAAGAAGAATATCAGAAAAAGAGAACGTTTTTTCAGAGCTGGAAATCCAATGCCAGGGGTGTGGACCTGAACCGGAATTTCCTGCCGGACTGGGAAGCTGCAGGGGAGAGTGAGAAAGCAGGATTTCAGGGTTATAAAGGGCCGTCTGCATGCAGTGAACCGGAAGTAAAGGCGATTTTGGGTATTCAGAAAAAGTATTCTGTGGATTGCTGTATTTCCTTTCATTCTTCAGGAGAAGCGATTTACTGGGATTATGAAAGGGAAAGTATCGGCAAAGGAGTCAGGGATGATCAGAACCGGCGGGAGAGACAGCTGGCATGTCTTCTGAGTAAAAGCACGTCGTATCCCATGAGCTCGGTGAAAAAGAACAGATTGCCGGCAGCCGGATGCAGTGACCATTTTGCCCGGATTTTTAATGCTCTGGCAATCACGGTGGAAACCGGAAAGGGAGAATGTCCGCTTGCACCTGATGAGTATGAAATCATATGGGAACAGAATCGGAATTTATGGAACGAGATCGGACAGTTCTGCAAAAAAACGGTAGACGAAATTCAAAGGCAGCGTTATACTTAAAAAACAGGATCGTTGTTTGCAGCGATGAAAAGACGAATCAAAGAAAAACGTATCACAGAAAGACTGGAGTGGGATATATGAAGGAACGAATTTTGAAAGTGCTGAAAGGACAGACCGCATTTTCGGTATTTTTTATTTTGTTTGGCCTGTGCATGCTTCTGGCACCGATCGAATCTCTGAATGTGATCTGTAAAGTGGTTTTCGGACTGGCACTTGTGATTGCAGGAATTTATAATCTTGTCGTTTATATCAGAGATATGGAAAATATGAATCTTCTGAATGTATTTTCCGGAGTGATCGTTCTGGTAATCGGAATGTTTCTCTTTTATAACCCGGGCGTGGTGATTGCGCTTTTGCCGAAGCTGCTGGGCGGCTTTGTCCTGGTAGATTGTATCTGGCTGGCCGGCGGAAGTGTCAAGCTGAAAAAGAGATCACAGGATATGTGGAAATTCTTTCTGATCAACAGTGTGGTTTTTGCGGTTCTGGGACTGGTACTGGCAGTGAACCCATTTAAGGCAATCAAAACAACGATCATGTTTGCCGGAGCCGTTTTTTTCTGCAATGGAGTGCTGGATATTGTCTGCAGAATCCTTTTGCTGAAAAAACTGAAGGAACAGCCGGTCCCGGCAGAAGATGCGTTTTCCGGGGATGAGACGGTCGATGGATCCTGGGAGAGCGTCTCAGCAGAGCAGGAGGAAGCGCCTGTGATATCTGAGACAGTCCGTGAGCAGGAATCCGAAGAGCAGGAAGATCCGGGAAAAGAAGAGGAATTGCAGGAAAAACCGGCGGCGGAGAAAATGCAGCTGACGGAAGATCTGGAAGAGGCGATTCCGGAATCCACGACGGAGGCAGATAAGGCACCGGAAACAGAAGCTCCGAAAGCGAAAGAGACTGCACAGGAGACAAACATACCGGAGGTGGAAATGCCGAAGGTGGAGATACCGAAAGCGGAAGTGCCAAAGGCAGAGGAAGAGATTCTGGAGGAATGGGTAGACTGAGAGGTGAAAGGGATTTTCCGTAAGGGAGATCCTTTTTCTTTCATGGGGGATCATATGAATAGGAAATCAGAAATTGCTGTGATGAATTTTTCGGGAATTTATGAGAGACAATGTTTTTACCGAAAATATGAACATCAATGGATCGATCTGAAAAATCTTTCCGGAACCAACTGCTACTGTGATGAGATGGCAGGAGATAAAATCCGAGAGGCAGTTGAAAATTTGCCGCTCAGAGGAATTCATTTTCTGGATTCCGGGAATTATCATTATGTGAGTCGGTTCTGGATGGAAAAAATACAGAAGCCTTATCAGCTTCTGGTATTTGATAATCACACAGATCTGCAGCCGCCGGCGTTCGGAGGGCTGCTTTCCTGTGGAGGATGGATTGCAGACAGTCTGGAAACGCTTCCGGAACTGAAGCGGGTGATTCTGATAGGACCGGATGAGGAAGCCTGGCAGCATACAGAGGAAAAGTATCGGGAGAGGATCTGTTTTCTGAGCAGAGAGAAACTTCAGACGGCACGTCAGAACGGGCGCATGGGGGAAGTACTGAAAGCTCTGGAAACGGACTTTGAAATGCCGGTGTATCTTTCGGTGGATAAGGATGTTCTGTCCCGGGAAGAGCTTCGGACAAACTGGAGTCAGGGCGACATGACACTGGAAGAACTTCTGGATCTGATCAGAGAGCTGGCTGTCCTTTGGAAAGAAAACGGCACAGAACTGCTGGGAGCGGATATCTGCGGAGAATGTGATTTTCAGGAATCCGGAACAGAGGAGAATGATCAGGCGAACCAAAAACTGTTATCCATGCTGAAACAATGCCTGGAACAAACTATCGTATCGTAGAGGAAAGAAGCGTTTATGAAGAATGAATTACTGCAGCTTGGTCCTGTCACGATATACGGATATGGGCTGATGATCGCACTGGGAATTCTCAGTGCATATGTGCTGGCATGCTGTCGTGCCGGGAAAAAAAATGTGAATATGGATCATGTGTTTTCCCTGATCCTCTGGTGTCTGGCAGGAGGGTTTATCGGTTCCAAAATTCTGTTCTGGATCACGGAATGGAAAAATGTTGTGGCGAATCCTGCATTTTTGCGCTACACCCTGATGGACGGGTTTGTGGTTTATGGAGGAATACTGGGAGGAATCGCAGCCGGATATGGCTATTGCCGGTGGAAAAAGCTGAATTTTCTGGAATATTTTGATTTTCTGATGCCGTCCGTGGCACTCGCACAGGGGTTTGGAAGGATTGGCTGTCTGTTGGCCGGCTGTTGTTACGGGAAAGAGACAAAGAGTGTTCTGTCTATTGTTTTTCATTCTTCAGATTATGCCCCGAACGGAATCCCGCTGATTCCGGTACAGATCTATTCCAGCCTGCTGGATTTTCTGAATATGGCAGTCCTGCTGTGGGCATCCTCACGGAAAAAAAAGGATGGGCAGGTGGCCGGGCTTTATCTGCTTCTGTACAGTCTGGGAAGATTTCTTCTGGAGTTTCTGCGCGGAGATCTGGAGCGGGGGAACGTGGGAAGCCTGTCCACTTCACAGTTTATTTCGCTTTTTACCGCGGCAGCCGGGGCTTTGTTGATTTTTCGCAAAAACCGGATGCAGCGTCATGAATAATGAGGGAAACTCATATCCTGTAAAAAAGTATTCGGGAGAAATAAATGTTCCGACCGGAAGAAATAGAGGATGGTTTTATCCGAATGCAGCAGGAAGGCGTTTCGCCGGCGCAGAGTGAGGAATATGCGGATTTTATCGTGAATTACCGGAGAGTTCTCCAGACACCGGGAATTCCTCCGGGAAGCTCTTCGGCCACGGTCAGTGACAACTATCGTATTTTTTATGTGCCGCTGCAGGAAATCGGGAGTCTTACGGTGAACGGCTATTCTTATAATTCCATTCCAAGATGCTATACCTGCATGGATCTGGAGGGGCTGCGGGCATCGGGGATTACCCGTCTGCAGGAGCATCCCTATCTGAAGCTGAGAGGAAAGCACACGGCAGTTGCCATCATTGATACGGGAATTGATTACAGAAATCCCATTTTTATATCAAATGGGAGGAGCAGGATCGCACGGATCTGGGACCAGACACTTCCGGGCCGCGTGTCGGATCCGGAGGAATCGGAGACGGATATGGTTCCGTATGGCCGTCTGTTCACTGCAGAGGACATAAATCGTGCGCTGGAGGGAAAGAACCCTCTGGAGGTGGTTCCTTCCATAGATACGGATGGACATGGAACGGCGCTGGCTGGTCTGGCGGCAGGAAACCTTCTTTTACAGGAGGGGTTCGGGGGCGCGGCACCGGAGGCCGATATTCTGGTGGTGAAGCTGAAGCCGGCAAAAAAATATCTGAAGGACTTTTACCTTCTGTCTTCGGAAAAAGAGGCTTTTCAGGAAAACGATATCATGCTGGGAATCGCATATGCACTGAAATGGGCGCAGGAAATGCACATGCCGCTGTCCATCTGCCTGGGCCTGGGGACCAGTCAGGGGGCGCATGAAGGGACCGGTCCTCTGAGCGGGTATGTGGATTATGTGACGGAGCTTACGTATGTTTCTGTCTGTGCTGCTGCCGGCAATGAAGGTGCAGCCAGGCATCATTTTTTCGGGAAACTGAGCCCGTCACAGAAAAGTGTGACCGTACAGATTCGAACGGGGGAAAAGGAAGAAAGCTTTTCCATGGAATTCTGGGGTGAGGCGCCTCAGAGCTATCAGATGTCCATTCAGTCTCCGACAGGTGAGACGCTGGAAATCAGCAGTTCACTCGGGCCGGTTACGCAGGAACTGTCCTTTGTGTTTGTGGAGACAAAGGTGCTGGTCAATTATGTGGGAATTGAGGAGCAGACAGGCAAGCCGCTGGTGTTTTTCCGGTTTGTCCGTCCGGCGGCCGGAATCTGGAAAATCAATGTACAGATCCGGGAGACGGAAAATACGTCATTTCATATGTGGCTTCCGGTGACGGGGCTGGTTTCGCCGGATATCTATTTTCTGGAAAGTTCTCCGGATTCAACGGTGACTTCTCCGGGCGATTCTTCCGGCGCAATTACGGTAACCGCATACCGGTATCAGGACAACAGTCTTTACCTTCAGGCAGGAAGAGGGTTTGCACCCAATGGAGATATTACGCCGCACCTGGCGGCCCCGGGCGTGGACATGACGGTTCCGCTGCCGGGAGGTGGTTTTGGTGAAGCTTCCGGTACGAGCTATGGGACAGCTCAGGCAGCAGGGGCGGCGGCACTTCTGTTTGAATGGGCGCTCGTCCGGGGCAATGAACCCTATTTTACCGGAAGAAATGTGAAGAATTATCTGTTAAGAGGAGCCCGCAGAGAAGAGAATATGCAGTATCCGAATCCGGAATGGGGATATGGCAAGCTGGATTTGTATCATACGTTTGAATTACTGACGTGACAAAAAGAAAGAGGGGGCTTCTCCCCGCTTCGTGCTCTGCGCGCCTGAAACGGGGGACTCCTTCTGAAATGTTGAAAAATGGAACTATATCGTGTACAATTAAGAAGTCGAAAAAATCTATATAATGATGAAAAGGGAGGAGTTTTACTTTATGGATCTTTCAACTTTAGTAAAGATGTCAAATGTTTACGGAAGCAACCCGGCTTATGTTCTGGCAGGCGGCGGTAATACTTCTGTAAAAGACGACACTACACTGTACGTAAAAGGCTCTGGCACACAGCTTGCCACAATTAAGGCGGAAGAATTTGTGAAAATGAGCAGAGCACGTCTGAATGAAATCATGAATACCGAATATCCGGAAAATGACGTGGAGCGGGAAGCTGCATATCTTGCAGATGTAATGGCGGCAGTCACAGACGATGATAAAACCAAACGTCCCAGCGTAGAAGCATTGCTCCACAATTTATTTGCCTATACCTATGTACTGCATGTCCATCCTACCCTTGTCAATGGACTGACCTGCGGAAAGGGTGCACAGGTACTTTGCGAGCAGATTCTTGGAAAAGAAGTGCTCTGGATTGACATCTGCAAGCCCGGATACACACTTGCCCGCATTTGTTTTGAGAAAATGAATGCGTATAAAGAAGCGTTCGGAAAAGATGTTCAGGTTCTTTTACTCCAGAATCACGGAATTTTCGTTGCTGCAAATACGGTGGAAGAAATCGGTGTTCTGTTTGATGATGTTATCCGAAAACTGGAGAAGCTGGTAAAAAGAACCGCTGATGTAAGTGATGCTGTCACAGAAGAAAAAGAGCAGGCAGCACAGAAGCTTTCTCAGTTACTGGGACATGCGGTGGAAGTTGTACCGGCTGCAGAAGCGGATCATTTTGTAAAAGACAAAACAGCCGCTGCACCACTTCTGAAACCATTCACGCCGGATCACATTGTGTATTGCGGACCATACCCGTTATTTGTGGAAAATATTGATCTGGCGAAAAATGCACTGGATACATTTATGGAAGAGAATGACAAAGAACCAAAACTGATCCTGGTACAGGGCATTGGCGCATTTATCATGGAAGACGATAAGGGAAAAGCAGCAAAAGCGCAGCTTCTGGTAAAGGATGCGATCAAGCTTGCAGTATATGCCGAAAGCTTCGGAGGTCCGCTGCAAATGACAGACGATATTACATACTTCATCACACATTGGGAAGCAGAAGCATATCGCAGTAAGAAGTGATAGTCCGGAAACATTCCGGACGGAGATAAATGGCTGTCATAGTGAGTATCATAGATGTCAATAGGTAATATCCCCTAAAAAGTCATCTGAAAAATTGTGTATTTAAACAACAAAAATATTTAGCCGTCCTAATTGTTTTTGTATCCTTATTTTGATATACTTTCTGTAGAAAATATTTTGAAATGGATAAGGAACAGCAGGAGGGACGAATGAAGAGAGGCAGTATTTTTCAGACAGACGGAATTCCGCGGATCAGCGAGGCATTTCCGTTGGCATTGCAGCATGTGGTGGCAATGATTGTAGGGTGTGTGACACCGGCAATTATGGTGGCGGGAGCCGGTGGGATTTCCAACCGTGACCAGATGATACTGATTCAGGCTGCCCTTGTGACGGCATCGCTTTCTACTTTGCTGCAGGTATTTCCTGTCGGGAGACGTTGGGGAAAGCCGGTAGGATCTGGTCTGCCGATGATCATGGGGGTCAGCTTTGCCTATGTTCCGAGTATGCAGGCAATCGCGCAGGGGTATGGACTTTCCACAATTTTCGGCGCCCAGATCGTGGGTGGAGTGACGGCGATTGTCATGGGTTTTCTGGTGCGAAGAATCCGGGTTCTTTTTCCGCCGCTGATTACCGGAACGGTGGTATTTACCATTGGCCTGTCACTGTACCCCACAGCCATCAATTACATGGCGGGTGGTGTCGGGAGTGAGAACTATGGTTCCTGGAAAAACTGGCTGATCGCCATTCTGACGCTGACCGTGGTTACGGTTCTGAATCATTTCGGAAAAGGAATCTGGAAACTGGCATCGATCCTGATTGGAATTCTTGCAGGATATCTTGCGGCAATCCCGTTTGGACTGGTGAATTTTTCCGGGCTGGGCGAGGCAAAGCTTTTCCAGCTGCCAAGCTTTTTGCATTTTGGGGTTCATTTTGAAATATCTGCATGCGTGGCAATCGGGATCCTGTTTGCCATCAATTCCGTACAGGCCATCGGGGATTACTCAGCCGTCACCATCGGCGCGATGAACCGGGAACCGAAGGACCAGGAGCTGGAGAGCGGAATCGTGGGATATGGCCTGATGAACATTGTGGGGGCTTTGTTTGGCGGACTTCCAACGGCGACGTACAGTCAGAACGTGGGGATCATTACGACCACGAAAGTAATCAACCGGTGGGTACTGGGACTGGCTGCATTGATTCTGGGAGTGGCGGGTGTCGTTCCGAAATTTTCCGCTGTTCTGACGACGATTCCTCAGTGTGTACTGGGAGGAGCGACGGTTCCGGTGTTTGCATCCATCGCCATGACCGGTATGAAGCTGGTAGCTTCTGCGGGGATGGATTTTCGAAATTCTTCCATTGTGGGGCTCGCCGCTGCATTGGGAGTGGGCGTATCCCAGGCGACAGCTGCACTTGCATCTTTTCCGGAATGGGTTACAACGATTTTCGGAAAATCACCGGTGGTTCTGGCAACGATCATTGCTGTGGCATTGAATATCATGCTGCCGAAGACAAAGGAAACGGATGCCGGATAACCGGCGTGTTAAGAAAAAGAGAGGAATCATATGGGAATCGCAGAGCGTTTTATAAAAAATCCGCACATGAGCAGGGAGGAATATGCAGAGCTGCTTGGCATGGAAGGCGATGCGTCCGTGCGGGAACTGCTTCAGACGGAAGCACTTCATCTGCGGGAACGGTATTTTGGAAAAAAAGTCTATATCCGCGGCCTGATCGAATTTACAAATTACTGCAAAAACGACTGCTATTATTGTGGTATCCGCTGCGGAAACAGAAATGCGAAGAGATATCGTCTGACAGCAGAGGAGATTCTGGAATGCTGTGAGACAGGGCACCGCCTGGGATTTCGTACCTTTGTGCTGCAGGGTGGGGAGGATCCGTTTTTTACACAGGAACGGATGACCGATCTCATCGGGCAGATAAAAAAAAGATATCCGGACTGCGCGCTTACGCTGTCTGTCGGGGAGAAATCCTTCGAGGAGTACCAGGCATACAAAGATGCCGGAGCAGACCGGTTCCTATTGCGCCACGAGACGGCGGACGAGTCGCATTATCGCCTTCTGCATCCGGAGAAAATGAGCCTTTCGCACCGTATGGAATGTCTCTGCAATCTGAAGAAGATCGGTTTTCAGACGGGAGCCGGCTTTATGGTTGGTTCTCCGGGACAGACACTGGAAACACTGGCAGAGGATCTTCTGTTTCTGGATCGGCTGAAGCCGGAGATGGTGGGAATCGGTCCCTTTATTCCCCATCATGATACCAGGTTTGCAGATCAGCCGGCAGGCAGTGTGTCCCGCACACTGTATCTTCTGTCGGTGATACGGATTCTGCTTCCGTCGGTGCTGCTTCCTGCGACGACGGCGCTGGGAACACTGGATCCGTTCGGAAGGGAAAAAGGGCTTGCAGCAGGTGCCAATGTGGTGATGCCAAATCTCTCCCCTCTGAGTCACCGGAAGGAATATGATCTGTATGATAATAAAATCTGTACCGGAGATGAGGCGGCGGAGTGCGTGAAATGTCTTGGACGGAGGATTCATAAAGCAGGTTTTGAACTGGTATATGAACGGGGAGATGCGCCGGAAATCTGATCGGCCGCATTCTTGCGGGCTCATTTGTCGGGTAACTCATGATATAAAAAAACAGCAGCTTTCTCAAAAAAATACGGAGAGCTGCTGTTTTTTTTGTGATTTCTGATTTCGAATAATCGGAGCTGTTATTTTCTGTATACAAATACAGGGAGTCCGTCCTCTCCCAGAGGAACATCTACTTTACCCTGGATCAGAGGTTTGGCATAGCGGATAAAGTCATCGGTGACATCAGAGCCGTCATTGCAGATCCACTCCAGCGGAACGGTCTTTTCTTCATTACAGATCTCATTGACATCCTCCAGACCGCAGGTCATATGATAGATGCCGTCGGCATCTTCCTGACGGACGAAGGAAATCATCTTTCCGGTTTCTCCTTTCAGTGCAGCCTGCACACCGAATACGCCGGCAGCAACGGCTTCCTGCTGGTCAGCAGCGGAAAGCATGGATGCCGAGCAGCGCTGGCTGACGTTGAATTCCACAGAACGGGCCTTGACACCGAGACGCTCGCGAACCAGATTTTCCAGATATTTTCCGCATCCGGCAAGCATTTTATGACCGAAGGAATCGGTGCCGACGGAATTGTCATATTCGCAGATAAAGGTTCCTTCTGCATCATGGATACCTTCGGATACACAGACAACCACATTGCAGTTTTTCTCAAATGCTTCCTCCACTTTTTTCAGGAACGCTTCCACATCAAAAGCAGTTTCCGGAAGATAAATCAGGAGCGGATTGTCACCTGTATATTTCCGGGCGAGAGCACTTGCTGCCGTCAGCCATCCGGCATGACGGCCCATGATCTCAATGATGGTGACGGACTTCTTTTCGTATACATTTGCGTCCAGAATAATTTCACGGACCGTGGAAGCCACATATTTGGCAGCGCTGCCGAAGCCCGGAGTGTGATCGGTATGTACCAGGTCATTGTCAATGGTCTTGGGTTCTCCCATTACACGGATATCGCTTCCGATTCTTTCCGCATAGCGGGAAAGCTTGCTTACGGTATCCATGGAATCATTTCCGCCGATGTAAAAGAAATAGCCGATGTTCATTTCTTCGAATTTGCGGAACAGCTCCGGGTAAACGGGGTCTTCCAGGGATTCCGGAAGTTTATAGCGGCAGGAACCGAGATATGCACCGGGAGTATGCTGAAGGTAGCTGAGTTTTTCTCCGGGAAGCGCTTCTGCGAAATCCAGGACAGTGCCGTTTAAGAAGCCTTCGATACCGTTTTCCATTCCATAAACATGTTCAATCTCATCCGGATGTGCAAGTGCCTCAGACACAACGCCATAGAGACTGCTGTTGATAACTGCGGTAGGTCCGCCGGACTGACCGACAATCAGATTTTTCTTTGCCATAGTTTTTGTTCCTCCATAAAATTAAATCAGAGATATTATAACATATATTTCGGAAAATGGTATGAAATTTACAAATGTTCTGCGAAAATGGTATAATGAAACATAACAGCCTTACAGCCCGACCTGCCTGTGGAGCATAAGAGCAAGGGGGAAGGACTGTGAAAAAAGAAGAGGAGGAGAAGACAATGGAAAAACAGCCGGATCTGGAGCTTCTCCTGCTCCGGTTCGACACCGGCCAGGCTTCAGAAGAAGAAAAACGGCAGCTGAAAAGAAAAGTCCGAACGGCAATGGAGCTTCTGATCCGGCAGGAGAATCTGGAACAGATGGAAATGCTGGAAAAGCAGGGATGGTATGGAAGGTGCGAGCTGGACAGCTTCATCCGGTTTGCAGGGGAACAGAAAAAGACACTGTCACTGCTGTGGCTTCTTCATTTGAAAAATGATAAATACGGATATCAATGTGAGGATTTTATACTTTGACTGAGAAAGAAAAATCGACACTGTGCATGAGAATCATGCAGAATTGCAAAAGTCATACGGAAAGCCGGTTTCCCTGGCTGGATATGGTCTGTGCATCTGTCCGGTACCGCGGCCGGGAGGACCGCAGGACTCAGCCAGCGGGAACGGACGGAGAGGAACTGTATCTGATACCGGACCGGATCCTGAAATTATTCGGACAGAATCCTGAGAAAATGCGAAGAGGCTATCTGCATATTCTTTTTCACTGTCTGAGTCTTCATCCGTTTTCTGCGGCAGGGCATGAGAGGGAAGACTGGGATCTTGCTGCGGACCTTTCCTGTGAGTATATGATCTGCAGGCTTCTGGGAGAAGAACCGGATCCGTGTATGAAATATCTGGACGATCACGGACTGGTGACGGCAGAGCAGATTTATCAGGAAATCAGAAGAGGAGACTTCCCGTCTGATGTTCAGGCTGCCGCCCGGATGGCAGAATTTGACAGTCATTTTCTGTGGTATGACAAAACGACAGATGAAATCAGAGACGGAAGACGCAGATGGACAGAAATCCTGGAATATACATCCCAAAAGAAGCAGGGAAAGTCCAAAAATCCAGGGACGGTTTCCGGAGATCAGGAAGAGATCATGACTGTGAGCGGGGCCGGAGAATATGATTACCGAAGCTTTCTGAAACGTTTTGCTTTTCCCCGTGAAGAGGTTCAGCTGGATGAGGACAGCTTTGATTATATTATGTACTGCCATGGCCTGGAGTATTATGGGAATCTGCCGCTTCTGGAACCGCTGGAATATAAGGAAGTCTCCCGCCTGGAGGAACTGGTTATCGCCATTGATACGTCCGGATCCTGCAGCCGCAGCACGGTGCAGCATTTTCTGGAGCATACCTATTCGATTGTCAGTGAGCAGGAGAACTTTTTCAGCCGGATGAATGTCTGGCTGATTCAGTGTGACTGCTGCATTCAGAGTGTACAGCAGATTACTTCCAGGGAGGAATGGATGGAATACTGCAGACAGATCCGGATAGAGGGAAGAGCGGGGACCGATTTCCGTCCGGTTTTCCGGTATGTACAGGAGCTCAGAGAAAAGAAAATTCTGAAAAACCTGAAAGCACTGATTTATTTTACAGACGGTGACGGAGTCTATCCGCAGGAACAGACGGGGTATGAGACGGCGTTTGTGTTTTTGAAAAAATGTGAAGGGATGAAAAAAGTACCGTTCTGGGCCAGGGCACTGATCGCGGAAAAACCTGTTGCAGACTGGGGAGAGGGGATGAAGAATGAATATTAAGGAAGCGAAAGAAGAAATCATACATACATTAAAAGCATATCACGAGAAGGATGCGTTCGGAAGCTATCGTTATCCCCTGGTGCGGCAAAGACCTGTCCTTCTCATGGGACCGCCGGGAATCGGGAAGACTGCGGTTATGGAGCAGATTGCTGCGGAATGTGAGGTTGGTCTGGTTTCCTATACCATTACGCATCATACCAGGCAGAGTGCGGTTGGCCTTCCGCGGATTGTACAGAAAACGTATCTCGGGGAGGAGAAAACGGTCACAGAATACACGCTGAGTGAGATTGTGGCATCGGTCTATGACTGCATGGAACGGACCGGAAAAGAAGAGGGAATCCTGTTCATCGATGAAATCAACTGTGTTTCGGAGACGCTGGCACCGGTCATGCTTCAGTTTCTTCAGAATAAAATGTTCGGAAATCATAAAATACCGGAGGGATTTCTCATTGTGGCAGCAGGAAATCCGCCGGAATACAATAAATCGGTCCGGGAATTTGATGTGGTAACGATGGATCGGGTGCGGACCATGAACATAGAGCCGGATCTGGATGCATGGATGGAATACGCATGGGAGGCAGGACTGCACGGAGCCGTATTGTCATATCTGAGTATTTACCGGGAGCGTTTTTATATTATGAGAAATGATTCTCATGGAAAATGTTTTGTGACTGCGAGGGGCTGGGAGGATCTTTCACAGATTCTCCAGAGCTATGAGCGGCTCCGGATTCCGGTGACAAAAAACCTGATCGGACAATATATTCAGGAGGAGCAGACAGCTTCCGGATTCTTTTCCTATTATCAGCTTTTTGAAAAATACGGGGAGGATTACGGGATTGACAGGCTTCTGGATGGAACCGCAGAGGAAGAGACAGAAGAGCAATATGTACAGCGTGTGCGCCGGGCGGATTTTGAAGAACGGTATACGGTCATTGGTCTGATCCAGAAGGTGCTGGATACATCTCTTTGCATATATGAAAAGAAGGACAGGCAGACCCGGCGGCTGCATCAGCTGATGCAGTATCTGATACGTTTTCTGAAGGGAAAGGAACTGACCGAAGGAATGGAGGCCTTTCTTTCCGAACAGGATCGGACTCTGCAAATAAAGATGCAGGCAGAACTGATCGGATATCGGGAACTGGAAACCGATCGACAGGTGCTGACTGTTCTGAGGGAACTTCTGCTGGAACTGAAAAAAAGTCACATTACAGATGTGGAAGAGGGGCTGGTCCGAATGAAGCTGCTTCTTCAGACGCATTCTTCCGGAAGAGAGGATCAGATTGTCCGGGTCCGCGATCAGATAAGCAGAGCATTTGCATTTCTGGACCGCTGCTTCGGAGAGTCTCCGGAGATGACCTTTTTTGTAATGGGGCTGACAGCGAACCGTAAGGCGGGAAACTTTATCGGGGAAAACGGATGCGATGCCTTTTTTGTGCACAGCAGTCACGTTCTGGAGGCGAGAAGAGACCGGGCGCTTCAGGAAGCGTGCAGGGCAATCCTTGAAAAATGACAGTGTGCTTTGACATGGAACCGCCGAGGGCTTATAATATTTAAGAAAGCGGATGACTGAGAAAACAGATGGAATAAGATTCTTTGATTCAAAAAGAGGAGAGGTGCTATGTCCAGAAACGGAAAGAAAAAGAAAACAGCGGGAGATTATCTCCTGACACTGGTTCTGATAATTGCAATCGGGGTATTCTGTTTTGCGGGATATAATCTGTATCACATATATACAGAATATAAGAAGGGAACCGATGAATACAACCGGATCGCGCAGATGGCGGTGACAGAACGGGAGCCGGAGGTTCCGGAAGAGGCCGTGGAAGAGGAGCAGCAGGAGGAGGGAATAAAGGCCCCCATTGAAATTGATTTCGACTCGCTCCGGGCAGTCAATGAAGATGTAATCGGGTGGATTTATGTGGAAGCGATGCCGGATATCAATTATCCGGTGGTAAAAGGAAAGGATAATGAAGAATATCTTCATGCCACATATGAAAAAAACTATAATTTTGCAGGAACCATTTTTATCGATTATGAGAATGCAGCGGATTTTTCAGACTGTAATACCATTGTATATGGACATAATATGAAAAACGGTTCCATGTTCGGTCATCTGAAGAATTTCATAGAAAAACCAGAGGAAACATACGGAAAGAGCAGGTATATCTGGATCCTTACACCGGAACGCAATCTCCGGTATGATATCATGTCTGCCTATACCACCGGGGTGAACAGTGAGACGTATACGCTGTTCAAAGGACCGGGAGAGGAATTCCTGGACTGGATGGGAAACATGATTGAGCGGTCGGAAATCGAGACGGTTATTGAAGAACCGGTGGTTCAGGATAAGGTAATCACATTGTCTACCTGTACCGGAAATTCCGCAACCAGATTTGTGGTGCAGGGAAAGCTTTCCGGAGTGGAAACCGTCAGAAAAGACTGAGAAGGAAAGAGAGGGAAAACACAGGATGTCAAAAGAAGTGGAAAGACTGCAGGAGCTGATCGACCGGTATGACAATATTGTATTTTTTGGCGGGGCCGGAGTATCCACGGAAAGCGGGATTCCGGATTTCCGCAGCCAGGATGGGCTGTACAATCAAAAATATGATTTCCCGCCGGAAACAATTCTGAGCCATACCTTTTTTATGAACAGACCGGATGAATTTTACCGGTTTTATCAGGACAAAATGCTGTGTGATACGGCGAAGCCAAATGCTGCGCACCTCAAGCTTGCACAGCTGGAGGAAGCAGGGAAGCTGAAAGCGGTAATCACACAGAACATCGACAATCTGCATCAGATGGCGGGAAGTAAAAAGGTTCTGGAGCTTCACGGCAGTGTTCACCGGAATTACTGTATGAAGTGTCATCAGTTTTATGATTTTGCCTATATGAAAAATGCTTCCGGCGTACCCAGATGTACCTGCGGCGGAATTATCAAACCGGATGTGGTTTTATATGAGGAGGGGCTGGACAATGATGTGATCAGCGAGTCCATACGTGCCATTGCCGGCGCACAGGTCCTGATCATCGGAGGAACGTCCCTGGTCGTCTATCCGGCAGCCGGACTGATTGACTATTTTCAGGGTGAGCATCTGGTGGTGATCAATAAGTCACCGACGCCCAGAGACCGGTATGCGGATCTTATGATCAAGGAGCCGATCGGGCAGGTATTCTCGCAGATTACAGTGAAAGGAGCTTGAAAAATGGGGCTTCTTTATGAAGTGGGCGACATCGTGACGCTGAAAAAGGAACATCCCTGCGGGAGCAGAGAATGGGAAATCCTGCGTGTAGGTGCGGATTTCCGCCTGAAATGTGCCGGCTGCGGACATCAGATCATGGTTCCCCGGAAAATGGTGGAAAAAAACACAAAAAATCTTCAGAAAACACAATAAACTTGTTTACAGAATCTGAAAAGTATGTTAGAATCCTTGATTGTGATATATTTTCATATCCTTGCTCTTTACAGGATAAAGGGCCAATAGACCATAAGGAGGTAGACAAGCATGAACAAGTACGAGTTAGCATTAGTTGTGAGCGCAAAAGTTGAAGACGAAGTACGTGATGCAGTGGTAGAGAAAGCGAAAGGCTACATCACCCGTTACAACGGAGTTATCACAGACGTAGAAGAATGGGGTAAGAAGAAACTGGCTTACGAAATTCAGAAAATGCATGAAGGCTTCTACTATTTTATTCAGTTTGAAGCAGACGCAGAGTGTCCGGCAGAAGTTGAAAGACATGTGCGTATCATGGATAACGTATTAAGATATCTTGTGGTTCGTAAGGACGCATAATCCCAAAGTGAATTTGAAAAAAAATGTGGTTCAACCTGATAACCTGAGAATTAAGGGAGGACAGATTTTATGAACAAAGTCATTTTAATGGGACGTTTAACCAGAGATCCTGAAGTGAGATATTCTGCAGGAGAAAACGCACTGGCAATTGCCAGATATACACTGGCTGTTGACCGCAGATTCCGTCGTGACGGCGAGGCGACCGCAGATTTTATCAGCTGCGTGGCATTCGGACGTACCGCAGAATTTGCAGAGAAATATTTCCGTCAGGGAATTCGTATTGTCGTTTCTGGCAGAATTCAGACCGGAAGCTACACAAACCGTGAAGGACAGAAGGTTTATACCACAGAGGTGGTTGTGGAGGAGCAGGAGTTTGCAGAGAGCAAATCTGCAAGCGACAGTTACGCTGCTTCCCGTCCGCAGATGTCCGCGCCGGCATCATCGATGCCCGGACCCAGCGCAGCAAGTGCTGACGGTTTTATGAACATTCCGGATGGAATTGATGAGGAATTGCCGTTTAACTAAGTTTCAGACAAATAAGAACAGGAGGAAACCATCATGGCTTACAATAACAGAGGCGAAAGACCAGATTCTCCCATGAAGAGAAGAGGCGGCCGCAGAAGAAAAAAAGTTTGCGTATTCTGTGGTAAAGAGAATAACGAAATCGATTACAAGGATGTTGCAAAACTGAGAAAGTACGTTTCTGAAAGAGGAAAAATTCTTCCCAGAAGAATTACCGGAAACTGTGCAAAACATCAGAGAGCTCTGACTGTAGCAATCAAGAGAGCACGTCACCTTTCCCTGATGCCTTACATCCAGGACTAATGAGAAATGAGAAGACCGCTGTACGCTGGTACGGCGGTCTTTTGTATTATCTATGGAAAAAAAATGTGGGACATGCTATAATAGACTGACAGGTTGTTGTTTGTTGATAGACAAAAGGAAAAAAGGATGAAAGAAAAATTAAAGCTAAAGGGTTCGCTGAAGCGTCTTGCACAGCTTCCCGTATATCTTGGTGTGTTTCTTGCCGTTATGGATGTTCTCATATATCTGATAGACGTGAAGGCCGGGATTGTCGGTACTTTAGGGCTGATCATTTATATTCTGGCAGCGTTTGCTGCCGGGATGTACCTGAAGCCGCTGATTGCGAATGAGCTGGTTGCGTTTGCGAATCAGTACGACGTTCTGGAAAAGCGGATCATTGAGGATCTGATTCTTCCGTATGCCATTGTGGATCTGTCCGGGAGGATGATCTGGTCAAACCGTGCATTTTCGGAAATGACCGGGGCAGGACAGCTGTACAAAAAGAATATCCGTACGATCTTTCCGGATTTTCAGACAGAAAAGCTTCCCGGAAACAACGGCAAACAGAAGGTACAGGAAATCACGACACAGTTCGGAAGCCGTGTATTCCGGGTATCCATGCAGCCGGTTTCCATTGAGGAAGCACTGCAGCAGACCAATCTTCTGGAGGCAGATGAGAAATCGAGGAAACTGGTAGCACTCAGTTTTTTTGATGAGACGGAAATGAAGGCATATATCCGGAAATGTGAGGATAACAAGACCGTTATGGGACTTGTTTACCTGGATAATTATGAGGAAGCGCTGGAAAGTGTGGAAGAGGTGCGCAGATCGCTTTTGACAGCACTGATCGACCGTAAAATTTCCAGATATTTTTCCAATTTTGGCGGGGTTGTCCGCAAGCTGGAGAAGGATAAATATTTCCTTGTGATGAAAAAAAGCTCGCTGGAGCAACTGAAGGAGCAGAAATTCCACATTCTGGAAGAAGTGAAAACGGTGAACATCGGGAATGAGATGGCGGTGACTCTGAGTATCGGAATCGGTCTGAATGCGCCTTCCTTCACACAGAATTATGAGTATTCCCGGATCGCCATTGAGATGGCTCTGGGACGCGGCGGAGATCAGGTGGTCATCAAAGATGAGAAAACCATTACCTATATCGGCGGAACCGCACAGCAGGTAGAAAAAACGACACGAGTCAAGGCAAGAGTAAAAGCACAGGCACTGAAGGAATTTATCAGTACGAAAGACCGTGTGGTGGTTATGGGACACAAGATCACGGATGTGGATGCCCTTGGAGCGGCCATCGGTATTTACCGCGCCGGGAAGACGCTCGGAAAACCGGTGCATATCGTGGTAAATGATCCGACGACTTCCATCAAGCCGCTGATGGCAGGATATATTGAGAATCCGGATTATGAGCCTTCCATGTTTGTGGACAGTGCGCAGGCGAGGGAGCTGGTGGATCATAATACCGTGGTGATCGTGGTGGATACCAATCGCCCAAGCTATACGGAATGCAGAGAGCTTCTGAATCTGACAAAAACCATCGTGGTGCTGGATCACCATCGGCGCGGCAATGAAATCATTGAAAATGCAGTGCTCTCATATGTGGAGCCGTATGCCTCTTCCACCTGTGAGATGGTGGCTGAGATCCTTCAGTATTTCTCCGACGGACTTCGTCTCAGAAATATGGAGGCAGACTGTATTTATGCAGGTATCATGATTGATACCAACAATTTTACCACAAGAGCCGGGGTGAGAACGTTTGAGGCGGCTGCGTTCCTGCGCAGATGTGGTGCAGATGTCACCAGAGTGAGAAAAATGCTAAGAGATAACATTGATTCCTATAAAGCAAGAGCGGAGGCGGTAAGGACGGCAGAAATCTACCGGAATTACTTTGCTATTGCCATATGCCCGAGTGAAGGACTGGAAAGTCCCACCGTTGTAGGTGCACAGGCAGCCAATGAATTGCTGAATATTGCCGGAGTGAAGGCATCCTTTGTGCTGACTGCATATAAGGATGAAGTATATATCAGCGCAAGAGCCATCGATGAAATCAATGTACAGCTGCTCATGGAAAAGCTGGGCGGCGGAGGCCATCTGAATGTGGCCGGTGCGCAGCTGAAGAAGTCTGTGGATGAAGCCATGAGGATGCTGAAAGATGTAATCGATGAGAAATATGATGAAGAAGGAGCAGCAGAGAAATGAAAGTAATTTTGTTACAGGATGTGAAATCCCTGGGAAAAAAGGGAGATGTCGTAAATGTGAGTGACGGCTATGCCAGAAATATGATCCTGCCCAAAAAGCTTGGGGTGGAGGCAACGCCAAAGAATATGAATGACCTGAAGCTTCAGAAAGCAAATGCGGAAAAAGTTGCCCAGGAGAATCTGGAAGCGGCAAGAGCATTTGCAAAGGAGCTTGAGACGAAGGAAGTGATCCTCACCCTGAAAGTGGGCGAGGGAGGAAGAACCTTCGGATCCATTTCATCAAAGGAAATATCGGATGCGGCAAAGGAGCAGCTGAATCTGGAGATTGATAAGAAAAAGCTGCAGCTCCCCACACCGATTAAGGCATTGGGTGTGACGCAGGTTCCGGTTCGTCTTCATCCCAAGGTGACAGGAAGCCTGAAGGTTTGGGTGAAAGAGGCATAAACTTCTGGAGGTAATATTATGGAGGAAGCACTGATCAAGAGAATACTGCCCCACAGCATAGAGGCAGAGCAGTCTGTGATCGGATCCATGATTTTGGACAGAGATGCGATATTGATTGCGTCAGAAATTCTGACCAGTGATGATTTTTACCAGAAACAATACGGGATTATTTTTGACACGATGGTGGAGCTCTGTAACGAGGGAAAGCCGGTGGATCTGATCACACTTCAGAACCGGCTGAAGGAAAAGGAGCTTCCCCCGGATATCAGCAGCATGGAGTATGTGAGAGATCTCATTGCTGCAGTTCCGACATCGGCCAATATCCGTTATTATGCCAAAATTGTCAGTGAAAAGGCTGTTTTGCGAAGGCTGATCAAGGCAAATGAAGAAATTGCAAATACCTGTTATCTGGAGAAGGATGGTACGGATGTAATTCTGGAGGAAGCGGAAAAGAAGCTGTTTCAGATTTTGCAGAGACGCTCCACCGAAGAATTTGTGCCGATTCAGCAGGTTGTTCTGAATGCCATCAACAACATCGAGAAAGCATCCAAGATGAAAGGCTCTGTCACAGGAATACCTACCGGGTTTGTGGATCTGGATTACAAGACTTCCGGGATGCATGCTTCGGATCTTGTGCTGATTGCGGCGAGACCATCCATGGGAAAGACGGCCTTTGTCCTGAATATTGCGCAGTATATGGCCTTTCGCAAGGATGTGACGGTTGCCATTTTCAGTCTGGAAATGTCAAAAGAGCAGCTGGTAAACCGACTTCTGGCGATGGAGTCCCATGTGGATTCCCAGAATATGAGAACCGGTAATCTGAAGGATGAAGACTGGACGAAGCTGGTAGAAGGTGCAGAAATCATTGGCTGCTCCAACCTGATTATTGACGATACACCCGGAATTACCATTTCCGAGCTGCGCTCGAAATGCAGAAAGTATAAACTGGAGCATAATCTCGGAATTGTGATGATTGATTATCTGCAGCTGATGAGCGGCGGAGGAAAGAGTGATTCCAGACAGCAGGAAATTTCGGAGATCTCCCGTTCGCTGAAGGCTCTGGCCAGAGAACTGGATGTTCCGGTGATTGCACTTTCACAGCTCAGCCGCGCGGTCGAGCAGCGCCCGGATCATCGCCCCATGCTTTCTGACCTGAGGGAATCCGGTGCCATAGAGCAGGATGCGGATGTGGTAATGTTCATATACCGGGATGATTACTATCACAAGGATACGGAGAAAAAGGACATTGCGGAAATCATCATCGCCAAACAGCGAAACGGTCCCATCGGAACTGTAGAGCTTGTATGGCTTCCGCGGTATACGCAATTTGTAAACATGAAAAAGTAGAGCCGTGCACCCCGAAAGAAATGGCGTCGTCGGAGAATACATGCCTGCATGCATTCTCCGACGACGCCATTTCTTTCGGGGTATAGGGCGAAGCCCGACACCGAGGATTCTGTGGAATCCGAGGTGAAGCACGGCGTCACCTTGTTTGTCACATTATGTCAACCGAAAAAACTTGCAAACAGAGCTTCGGATGATATAATAAAAGCAGTGAATTTCATAAGGAGGGGTAGTATGGGAAACCGTTATACCGTTCATCAGACCGTGGAAAAAACTGGTGTAAAATCCTATGTTCTCCGTTACTGGGAGGAGGAACTTCAGTTGTCTATCGGGCGAAATGAGCTTGGGCATCGATACTACACAGAAGATGATATTCAACTGTTTCTGAAAGTAAAAGAACTGAAAGAAAAAGGAATCCAATTAAAAACCATTCGGGAACAGCTTCTGCCGCAAACCGGGACAAACAATGCGAACCCGTCAATGACGCAGCCGCAATCGTCAGATCCGGCACCGGAATCATCTGCTCAGGAATCTGTCCGACCGGAGATGTCTGCCCGGGAAATCACCAGACCGGAGGCAGCCGTACAGGGAGTGAAAAGACAGGAGATTCAGAGTAAACCGAATGGGAAAATACTGGAATTTCATCAGATTCTGGAAAGGCTGATTGCACAGGAAATGAAGCTTCAGGATCAGGAGGAAGGAAGATGCCGTTCGCTGGATCATATGATTCGAAGCCATCAGATTGCCAGAAGAGAAGCGGCAGCAGCTGCCGAGGCAAAAAAACGAAAGAAAAAATAAAAAGAAAAGACGGACTGAAGTAGCGATACATCAGTCCGTCTTTTGGAAATTTTGGATTATTCGCCAGCAGAAATAGCTTCTGTAGGACATTCGTCAGCGCAGGTACCGCAGTCAAGACATGCGTCAGCGTCGATTACGAATTTGCCATCTCCTTCGGAAATAGCTTCAGCCGGACATGCAGCTGCACAGGTTCCGCAGCTTACGCAATCATCGGAAATTACATATGCCATAATTATATCCTCCTTTAAACTCGTATATACCTGTATCCAGGCTATAAGCATATTCTAATATATAAATCTGCGGATTACAAGTATAAAATTTCAAACATGTAAATTGGGTTGATTCCTGCTGTATTTGGTATTATAATAACAGAAGAGTTTTCTGCATGTGCAGGAGATGATCATTATGAAGGAGGAAACAATTATGGCAAAGGTATCAAAAAGCATGCTGATCGGACAGCTTCTGCAGCTGGATCCGAATGTTGCGCCGATCCTTATGAGAGCAGGTATGCATTGTCTCGGATGCCCGTCTTCCCAGATGGAGTCTCTGGAAGAGGCAGCGATGGTTCACGGACTGGATGCAGATGTGCTGGTTCAGCAGATCAATGATTTCCTTGGAGAATAATTCTTCGCATCCCTGCGGGGCTTTTTCATTTCTTAAGAAAAAAAGACCGGATCTGACCGGTCTTTTTTAATGCATTCACGGATGAGACAACTTCCCGTGAAATCAGAAATATTTTTTTGAATGAATCAGGGAATACAGGATAAGTCTTTTCATAATTTTGCCAGCTGCTGAATTGCCTGTCCGGAGACTATGATTTCTCCGTGCTCACAGAGATATGCCTCGCCCGCCTGAGAAAACGCTTTTCCGGAACCGTATTCGGAGAGAATATTGCATACCTTGTTAAAGTCTTCCGGTGTACTGTTTGTCTGGTGCAGTACCAGCATATAATGACCGGACGGAAGTTCTTTATATAAAGTATTCTCGCCCTGGAAAAGATTGTTCAGACCATGGGAGGCCCGAATCACATCGTCCAGATTCCGGAAGGAAAACAGTCGGATCAGATCTACAGATGGTGCAGGTTCTTCCTGCTTTTCTGCAGAAGACTGCTCTGCGGGTGCATCCGGAGACTTTTTCTCATCGGAGGAAGCCTGACTTTTCAGTTTTGCTTCGTACAATTTCTGGAAAATATCAATGATATTGTCTGCTCCGTCAAACTGAATGGTATTTTCAGCAGCAGAGTCACCTTTGAAGGGTGCGAACTTGGAAAAGCGTGTATCCAGCTCTTCGGGATCCGAGACTTTCGTGATAATCAGAATGATACTTTCCATATTAACCGGAATTGCTTCGATCATAAGAGGAAGATTATCCGTTTCGAAACCAAACTGAACCTGCGCCTGATGCATCATATCACGAAACAGGCGCTTGGCTTTTTCGGAACCGTAGGCAAGCTCACTGATACGGATCTGGTGATCTGCAAGATCCTCACGGGTAAGCGTGCACCGAATTTGATTTTCGTTAATTTTTTCTATTTTCATATTATCACATCCTGTTCAAGTGTTTGTGAAAAACGTTTTGGGGTCAACACAGACAGAATTATGTCTATGACTTATATTATTCCGGTAAGTGGAATTCCTTTCATTCTTTTAAATATACATTTTATATCATATATCAGCAAACTTCAAGATGCAAATGAAAACATCTGGCAAATGATAAAATATTTGGAAAATATTTGGGAATCATTTGGAAAAACAGTCAAAATGGAACAAAATAAATGAAAAAGCTATTGTATTCTATGGAAAATACGCTATAATGAATAGGAAAGAATAATTTGATGTGTAATTATGTAACAAAAAAGCAAAACAAATAATAAAAACTCAGGATATATCAGCTTTCAACAGACATTGTCTAAATTCTTTCAGCGTTCTTGCTGCGGCAATGTAAATTCCCACCAGTCAGAGATAAAATAAATGATATCAAATTACTCTTTCTCGAACCACGTGTTTTCTGATTATTTGCGAAGAAAGGAGGTATTATGCATGTAGAGCATAGGGAGGCGGCGTTCTATGGAAATATATCACAGAATCAGTCGGATAAGGTAGACGCAATATCCCTGAAGAAGGAATTGAAATCTTATCGCGCGCAGGGCGTACAGCTGTATCTGGACGGAGTGCCAAGCTCCCCCAAACTGATTGCGAAGGCATGTATGCTGGCAGAAGACTGCGGATATATGCGCGATTATACAGAAGATGAATATGGACGAATTTCAGAAGTGAATTTTAATTACATAAAAGCACGTTAAGGCGAGAAAACCCCTCCGGAATAACCACGGATTGTTTCCGGAACATACCATACCCTCCGGAGGGGAAATGTAAAGAAACTGTGAATACTGAAAAATATGAATGCAATTTTATAAATTTATGATATAATGAGAAGACTTGACGATATGAAAAGAAACAATGAAAAGCACCGAAAGGATGATAAAATGAAGAAAAAGCAGAAACCAGTGTTGATCGTGTGTCTTCTGATTATATTACTGATGGCAGTGGGCGGAGGCTCATTTCTGATACATAGGTATATGCCGGTGAAGGATCGGATGGATCTGTCTGAATATTACGGGCAGACGGAAGGAAGTCAGGCGCATATTATTATTGGGACAACGCAGATGGAAGCTCTCGGGGAAATAATTGATGGTCAGGCGTATCTGCCTCTTGAGACTGTGAACAAGTATCTGAATCAGCGTTTTTACTGGGACAGTGAAAACGGACAGATTCTGTATGCCACACCATCAGAACTGACATCCACTGCGTCTTCTTCCGAGAGTGGAAGTGATGTTCTTGTGATGAATGACACCGTATATCTGAAGCTGGATTATGTGTGCCGGTACACAAATCTGGAAACATATACGTATCAGGAACCCAATCGTATCGTAATACAGAAAAAGTTCAAAGGAATACAGGCGGTTGATACGGTAAAAGAAGCATATATCCGTTACCGGGGCGGTATCAAATCAGAGGTTCTGACACAGGTTTCTTCCGGTACCTCTCTGATTTTTCTGGAAGAACTGGAAAACTGGGTGAAGGTAGCTACATTTGACGGATATACAGGATATGTGGAAAAGAAAAAGGTTTCTGAGGTATATAAACTGGACAGGGAAACCGATTTTCAGGCAGAAAAATATCAATACATCAGTATGGATGAACCGGTAAATATGGCATGGCACCAGGTGACGACTGCGGAAGCAAACGAGTATCTGTCAGAGGCCATTCAGAATGTGACCGGCGTAAATGTGATTTCTCCTACATGGTTTTCCATCGCAGACAACAGCGGCAATATTACCAATATATCTTCCGGAGAATATGTGGCGCAGGCACATGCGGCAGGAATGCAGGTATGGGGACTGATAGACAATTTCAGTGAGGAAATCAGTACCGTGGAAGTGTTATCGAAAACTTCCAGCAGACAGAATCTGATCCAGCAGCTGATGCATGCCGCACTGGCAGTGGGGATGGATGGCATCAATATTGATTTCGAGTACTTAAGTGAAGAGGTGGGCAAACATTTTCTTGAATTCCTGAGGGAATTATCCATTGAATGTCACAAAAACAATCTGGTTCTTTCTGTGGATAATCCGGTGCCGGAGGATTTTACCAGTCATTATGACCGTGCAGAACAGGGAAGAGTAGTGGATTATGTGATCATTATGGGATATGATGAGCATTATGTCGGTTCAGAGGAAGCCGGATCGGTTGCATCGCTTCCGTGGGTGGAACAGGGGATTATTGATACGCTGGAAGAGGTTCCGGCCAGCCGGGTGATCAATGCCATTCCGTTCTATACCCGTCTGTGGAAGACACAGGGCGGATCCCTTTCTAGTGAGGCAATCGGTATGGATCAGGCGCAGGATGTAATCTCCAAATACGAAGTGGAAACCTACTGGGACAAAAACGCCGGACAGAATTACGGAAGCTACGAGACAGAAGAGGGTTATTTCCAGATCTGGATCGAGGATGCACAGTCTGTTGCAGCGAAAGTAAAACTGGTTCCCAAATATGGGCTCGCCGGAGTGGCACAGTGGAAACTGGGCTTCGAGAACAGTTCCATATGGTCTGTCATCAGTGAAAATCTGACGGAATAATCAGAAAATCAAAAAATAAAAAATCAGGATAAAACACCTTCTGGGCACATATATTTGATGTGAAAGAAGCCCGGAAGGTGTTTTTTTGAAAAAATATGGTCTGCAGACGCTGATGGCATGTCTGCTTCTGGTATGTTTTTATATCCTTTCCAGAGAAGCGGCAGTCATGGTTTTCAGTGAACAAAACAATGCGGGAGAGGAAAAGACAGGAATTCTTGTGGATGCCGGTCATGGAGGAATTGATCCGGGGATGATCGGAATCGGCGGACTGAAGGAAAAGGGAATCAATTTGTCCATTGCTCTGAAATTAAAAGAACGGCTGCAGCAGATGGGGTATCAGGTGTATATGACAAGGGAGAAGGATGAGGGACTGTACGATGAGAATGCCACTAATAAAAAAGTGCAGGATATGCAAAGGCGGATTGAGCTGATTGCGAAATACCAGCCGGTACTTACCGTGAGCATTCACCAGAACAGCTACCCGGAGGAAGGGGTCCGGGGACCACAGGTGTTTTTTTATGAGCATTCGACGGAGGGAGAGAAGCTTGCAAAGCAGATTCAGGAAAGCATGAATGCGGAACTGTCGGTGGATTGTCCCAGGGAAGCAAAAGGAAACACATCCTACTATCTTCTGAAAAGAAGCTCCGGAATTCTGAATATTGTGGAATGCGGATTCCTGACTAATTCCCAGGAAGCGCAAGCCCTGCAGACCGAAGCTTATCAGCAGAAGGTCGCCGATGCGGTGGCACATGGAATCGATACATACCTGAAAAATTAAGCGTGTATTTTTTGCGAATTTGCTTTGCAGGAATGTTGTATTCTGCTATACTTATGAATAAATTATGACGGACTGGTTCGGACATGTAAGGAGATAACATGCTGGGAATTGTATATATGATCTTGGCGTTTTTTGTTGGAAATGAAATTGTAAAGGGCTTATTGAACAAGAGCTACAGCAGCAGATGCGGTCGTGAAAATATTCTCTGGCTGCATATGTCAGCCTCTTTTGGAACAGGCGTACTTTTTCTGACCTGGGCAGTTTATCTGCTTGCCTGGCTGTTCTGCTGTATCTTTGAAATTCAGGAGCCCCTTTTTTATTCGAACATGACCGTATGCATTCTGGCTCTGATCATGCTGGTGATAATCTGGAAAAAACGACTGGTTGTGCGTGGAACGGGGTTGTTTCGTGAGAAGTTAAAAAAAATGATTCCGGACAGAAAGAATCTGATAAGGGAGAGTATTCTGTTTCCGGCAGTTTTTTTCGTGATTCTGTCCATGATGTTTTATGTGTTTCATATTCGCCGGGGTATCTTATATTCCGGCTTTACGGTGTTTGGCGATTATGCGCCCCACACGGCGATGATGCGTTCCTTTTCCTGGGGAAACAATTATCCCACACAGTATCCGCATTTCGGCGGAGAGGACATTAAATATCATTTTATGTATCAGTTTCTGATCGGAAACCTGGAGTATCTGGGGATCCGCATGGATATTGCATACAATGTGGTCAGTGCACTGATGCTGACCGGCTTTCTGATGCTTCTTTATCTTCTGGCTCGCCGTCTGACCGGCGGTTTTACTGCGGGATGTATTGCGGTGCTGCTGTTTTTCTTCCGAAGCGGGACGGCTTTTTTTCAGTTCCTGTGGGAACATTTCAGAGCGGGAGACCTGTGGCAGTCGCTGAGCGGGAATGCTTCTTTTATCGGCTATACCACCAGTGAAACCTGGGGATTGTGGAACTTTAATGTATATCTGAACCAGAGACACCTTGCGCTGGGAATGCTGCTGGGAGCTCTGGCTGTCTGGATGTATCTGGACTGGGCAGAGGCAGGGACAAGACACGGGGAACGGGGCTGGAAGTGGCTGGGCGAACGGCTCTTTACGGCTGAGGCATGGCGTACCAGAGATCTGACAGGAGCCGTTCTGATGGGACTGATTCTGGGCTTCTGCTCCTTCTGGAACGGAGCAGCGGTCATCGGGACGCTTCTGATACTCTGCGGAATGGCTGTCTTTTCAGACGGAAAGCTGGATTATGCGGTGACGGCAGCGATAACGATTCTGTTCTCGGTGCTGCAGAGTAAAATCTTTATCGATGGAGAGGCGGTAAGCCCGAGTCTGTACATTGGATTTCTGGCAGAAGACAAAAGCGTGTGGGGAATCCTGAAATATCTGGTGATGATCAGCGGTTTTTTCTTTCTGGGGCTTTTGCTTCTGTCGATAAAGATGAATCGCATACAGCGGATGGTTCTTATGGGCATGCTGTTTCCGGTAATCTTTTCGTTTACCGTTTCTCTTACACCGGATATTGCGGTAAACCACAAATATATTATGATTTCCTATGCGTTTCTGACTATATTCTGGGGCGGTTTTCTGGAAAGACTGCTGCATGGACATGCAGGCAGAAAAATTGCGGCAGGCATTTTGATTCTGTGCCTTACTGCGACAGGCGTGTATGATTTTGCCATGATTCTGGCGGGAAATGGACATGGAAGAAAAGTTGCTGTGGATATGAACAGTGAGCTTTCTGTGTGGCTTCGGGACAATCTTACGGAAAAAGATCTTCTGCTTTCGCCGGAGTACAGTATGAATGAAGTGACCATGTCAGGAGTGATGCTGTACAATGGGTGGCCATATTATGCCTGGTCCGCAGGCTATGATACCTATCATCGTTCTGAGACTGCGGTCAGGATCTATTCTGCCGGTGATACAGACACTTTGAAAAAACTTGTGCAGGAGGAAGGAATCACATATATACTGTATGAAGAAGGTATGAAATATGAAGAACAGGAATGCCGTGAGGATATTATAGAAGAAACATATCCAAAGGTTTATACTTCCTGGGATGGGAGAATTCGAATTTATGAAACAAAATAAGATAAGATATGTTCAGATTGCAGTGGGACTGATTTTGCTCGGAATGTCTGCATACCTTCTGAGAGATGATATCTGGACGTTCTGGAGCTGGTGGCTTCTGGCCGGTGTGCTTGGAATGGCGGCAATGCCTCTGACAGGAAGACTCTTTGACGGGTTTGAGGATCGGGGCTGGATCTTTTCAAAGATTCTGGCCATTGCTCTGACAGGATTTTCTGTCTGGTTTGTGGTCAGTATCGGGATTCTGCCGTTTCGCACATGGGTATGTATTGCGGCGGCAGTTCTGTTGGTGCTGATCTGTTTCGGAATATTTGTACGGGATGTGAATGCAGGAAAAGAGTACTTCCCTGTGGGAGGACTGGATCTGGTGATCTGGGAGGAACTTCTGTTTTTTGCCGTATTTCTTCTGTGGACCTATCTGGCAGGATTCCATCCGCAGGCTTACGGAACAGAAAAATTTATGGATTACGGATTCATGGAAGCGATGATGCGCAGCACCGGTCTCCCCGCCACAGACATGTGGTACAGCGAAGGAAAGATCAACTATTATTACGGAGGACAGTATTTTGCCGTTTTTCTTACGAAACTCACGGGAAGCCAGACAGAGCGGACGTACAATCTGATGCGCTCATTTGTGGCGGCATTTGCTTTTGCAATGCCGTTTTCACTGGTTTATCAGATGGTTACGGACCGATGCTTTGGAAGGCTGAGGGGAAGAAAGAGACTGATACCGGCTGCTGCAGGCATGACGGCGGGAGTGGCGGTCTGTATTGCGGGAAATATGCATTATGTGTTTTACGCAAAGGTTCTGCCGTTTGTTTACCGTCTGCTGGGAAAGGAGTGGACAGGCAGTTACTGGTTCCCGGATTCCACCAGATATATCGGTTACGATCCGGATGTTCCGGACAAAACCATTCATGAATTTCCATGCTATTCCTTTGTGCTGGGAGATCTGCATGCGCATGTTGTAAACATCATGTTTGTGCTGCTGATGGTGGGAATTCTGTATGCATGGATGAAAATGATACGGAAAAAATCCGTCTGTGAGGGGGCGGGGATTTCGTGGAAAACAGAGCTGCTTCAGCCGCATATTCTTCTGGGAAGCCTTCTTCTTGGAATGTACCGGTGGACAAATTTCTGGGATTTTGTCATCTATTTTGTGGTTATGGGAGGCGTTGTTCTGTTCGCAAATGTGATCCGGTTTGCGGGAAAGAGCAGAAAGGTTCTTCTGGTTACCGCTGCCCAGGCAGCAGAAGTGCTTGTGATTTCCACGATGGTCATTCTTCCGTTTACCCTGCAGTTTAAAACAATGGTAGATGGAGTGGCATTTGCCCGGAATCATTCCCTGCTGCGTCAGCTGCTGATTCTGTGGGGCCTGCCGGTGATTCTGTTTCTTCTCTTTCTGGGAAATCTGCTGTATGAGAAACGCCGTGTGGTCCGGAAGAAAAAATGGCACCTTCTGTTTCAGTCTGTTTCCGTTCCGGATCTGTTCGCCGTGATTACAGGACTGTGTGCGATGGGGCTGGTACTGATTCCGGAGCTGGTTTATGTACGCGACATTTATGAGGATAGCTATGCCCGTGCAAACACCATGTTTAAACTGACGTATCAGGCCTTTATTCTGTTTGGAATCACCATGGGATATATCCTCATACGAATGATTTTTATGACAAAAAGAAGACTTGTGAAGACTTTGTCCTGGGCGGGGATGGCTCTTTTGCTCTGCACCGTCGGATATTTCGGGAACAGTGTGAGCTCCTGGTACGGAAATGTACTTGAGCCTTCCGGCTATCAGGGGCTGAACAGTCTGACGTTTCTGGATACCGATTTTCCGGAGGATGCGGATGCCATATACTGGCTGAAGAAAAATGTGGAGGGTTCGCCGGTGGTACTGGAGGCGAATGGTGACAGCTATACCGGATACGGAAGGGTTTCTGCCACAACAGGACTTCCTACGATACTGGGGTGGTATGTGCATGAGTGGCTCTGGAGAAACGATATTGCGGATCTGAATCAGAAGGCGGCGGATATTGAAACGATTTATACATCGGAGGACAGAGAACAGATTCAGGAGCTTCTGGAACAGTATCAGGTGTCTTATATTTTCATCGGTTCCACAGAGCGGGAAAAATATCGGGAGAATCTGAAGACAGAGGTACTGAAAAGTCTGGGCACAGTCGTATTCCAGGATGAAACGTATGATACCTGTATCATAAAAATCGAGAAGTAATGTAACTGTCCTGCGGGAGGATCCGGCGGGACGTACAATAGAAAATCAGAAGAACAGGAGGAAAACATTATGGAAAAATTACAGCAGCTGTATCTGAAAATGGTTTCGTATTATGCAGGAGATCCGCTTCATATCCAGCATTTTGTCAAGGTGCACAGCTTTGCAAGGCTGATTGGTGAGAAGGAAGGACTGGATGAAAAAACGCAGCTGATTCTGGAGGCAGCTGCGCTGGTCCATGATATCGGGATACGTCCGGCACAGGAAAAATATGGAAGCAGCAATGGAAAACTGCAGGAAAAAGAAGGCCCGGTCTGTGCGGAAGCGATGCTGAAAGAACTGGGCTTTGACCGGGAGGTGACTGAGCGGGTTTCCTACCTGGTAGGTCATCATCACACATACAGCAATATAGACGGAATGGATTACCAGATTCTGGTCGAGGCAGATTTCCTTGTGAATTATTTCGAAGACCACATGGAAAAAGAGAGCATCCGTGTCAGCGTGGAAAAGATTTTTAAAACAAAAACAGGAACGGAGCTTGCAAAAGAAATGTTCTTCCCGGAAAAAATTCAGCTTTCGGAAACCTGGGCGCAGGATGCCCTTCAGGATCTGGAGGACTGGATTGAGGAACAGGGGATTTACATACGCCAGTGAAAGGGTGTAAAATAGAAGAAGAATAATCAGGGAAAGTGTGATAAGCATGAAAGCAGAAATCATATCCATGACACAGGACAGGCTGGATATGGAAGGGATAAAACGAGCCGGGGAAATACTGATGCGGGGCGGCCTGGTCGCTTTTCCCACAGAGACGGTCTATGGACTGGGCGGGAATGCACTGGATCCCAGGGCATCGAAGAAAATATATGCGGCGAAGGGCAGGCCATCCGATAATCCGCTGATTGTCCATATTGCGGATATGGAAAGTCTCGACAGGATCGTCACGGAAATTCCGGATCAGGCACGTGTGCTTGCAGAAACGTTCTGGCCGGGACCTCTGACCATGATTTTCCCCAGGGCAGAGTGTGTCCCGATGGAAACGACGGGAGGGCTGGACAGCGTTGCCGTTCGTTTTCCAAGTGACCGGATCGCGCAGGAACTGATTCGGGCGGCGGGGGGATATGTGGCGGCGCCCAGCGCCAACACATCCGGAAGACCAAGCCCGACGCTGGCAGCGCATGTTGCGGAGGACCTGGGGGACGGGATCGACATGATCATAGACGGCGGTCCGGTGGGAATCGGTCTGGAGTCTACCATTGTGGATTTTACGGGGAAAATTCCGACCGTATTACGCCCGGGATATATATCGCTGGAAATGCTGCAGGAAATTCTGGGAGAAGTGGCCATGGATCGGGGACTTCTGATTACAGATAAAAACATCCGTCCAAAGGCACCCGGAATGAAATATCGTCATTATGCACCAAAAGCGGAGCTTACAGTCGTGGAAGGTGAGGAAGCGGAGGTGGTAATGGCCATCCGGAAGCTGGCAGAGGAGGAAGGCGACGAGGTGGGCATCATTGCGACTGCGGAAACCAGAGAACAGTATCCGAAAGGGATTGTGAAGTGCATCGGCAGCAGGGCTCACGAGGAAACCATTGCACAGCATCTGTATGAAGTCCTCAGAGAATTTGATGAGTGCAGGGTTACCAGAATCTATTCAGAGGCATTTTATACACCAAAGATGGGACAGGCTATTATGAACCGTCTTCTGAAGGCGGCAGGTCATAAAATTATTAAAGCACAGGAGGTATTAAAACATGATAGCATTGGGATGTGATCACGGGGGTTATGAATTGAAACAGGAGATCAGGAAGTACCTGGATGAGAAAGGGCTTGCCTATAAAGATTATGGCTGTGACAGCCCGGCATCCACCGATTACCCCATTTATGCCAAACGGGTGGCGCATGCGATTCTGGACGGTGAGTGCGAGAAGGGAATTCTGATCTGCGGAACCGGAATCGGCATATCCATTACGGCAAATAAGATCAAAGGCATTCGTGCCGCATTATGCACGGACTGCTTCACGGCTGAGGCAACACGTCTTCATAACGATGCCAACATTCTGGCACTTGGCGGAAGAGTGGTAGGCCCCGGACTGGCAGTAAAGATTGTGGATACTTTCCTGAATACGCCATTTTCCAATGATGAGCGTCATCTTCGCCGGATCCGTCAGATGGAGACGGAATAGACAGGAGGAGATACATTGGAAGCAAAAAATCATAAAAGGGAAGGCTATCTTTCCTGGGATGAGTATTTTATGGGAGTGGCCATGCTGTCCGGTATGCGTTCCAAGGATCCGAATTCACAGGTGGGTGCCTGTATCGTAAGCCAGGACAATAAAATCCTGTCCATGGGCTATAACGGTTTTCCCAAGGGATGCTCAGACGATGAGTTCCCCTGGGCGCGGGAAGGAGACCCCATTGACACAAAGTATCTGTATGTCACACACAGTGAGTTAAACGCCATTTTGAACTACCGGGGCGGAAGTCTGGAGGGGGCAAAGCTGTATGTGTCGCTGTTCCCCTGCAATGAATGTGCAAAAGCGATCATTCAGTCCGGAATAAAAACGGTCGTGTATGACAGCGACAAATATGCAGATACACCGTCGGTGATCGCATCCAAGAAAATGATGGATGCAGCAGGTGTACGCTACTACAAATATAACCGCACCGGAAGGGAGATAAATATCCGGGTATAAAAGCAGGTAAAAACAAAGGGAAAGAATAAAAATGAGTTACAAAGGGAGGAAAGAGTAATGTACAGAATGTATGGTGTTGGATCATCCGGCGGAGCCGGGATGATCGTGCTGGGAGTGATTTTCAGTCTGTTGGTCGTTGTTGGAGCAATCGTGCTTCATTTTACATTTCTTTCGGACAAAAACGAAGGCAGATATACGGGCTTTCTGGGATGGCTTTATGATTTCCTGACATTTCGCAAATTATGGATCGAAGGGATCCTGAGGGTTCTGTATCTGATCTGCGCACTTATGATCAGTCTGGTTGCGTTTGTCATGCTGTTCAAAGCCGGCGGCTTTTTCGAAGGAATCATTTCCTTCCTTTCCATTTTTGTGCTTGGAAACCTGATTTTCCGACTGCTTTATGAATTAAGTCTTTTGAGCGTGCTTCTGTGCAAAAATGTGATCAGTATTAATAAAAAACTGGGCGGAAAAGAAAAGACGCCGAAATTTGAACAGAATGCAGGTATGAGGACGCCTGGGCCGGCACCACAGAGAAAACCGGCTTCAAGACCGGTTCCGCCGGCACAGAGAAACACCCCGCCGGTACAGAGAAATACCCCGCCGACACAGGGAAATACCCAGCCGGTGCCCAGAAATGCTGCTCCGCTGGCACAGAGAATGGCATCTCCGGCTTCCGACACGATGGCGGCACCAAGAAGTGCAGCTCCGGGAGAGACTCCGGCGGCACCGCGGGCAAGATTCTGTAAGAACTGCGGAACAAAAATGTCTCCGGAGGAAACATTTTGTCCGAATTGCGGCAAGCAAAGATAAAAACGCTGCTGTCTGACGGGAAAAAGCTGTAAAATGTGCAAAAATCCCGGGCACAGTACGCGCAGAACTGCATGAATCAGGGGTGTGTCAGGAAAAGGGTTTGACACACCCTGATTTTTCGCATAAAATAGACCCTGTGTACGATTATGTATATTAATTCATGAGAAGGAGAAAGCTATCATGGCAAAAGAAAAGAAGATGGTAGAAGCGATCACTTCTATGGAAGATGATTTCGCTCAATGGTATACAGATGTTGTAAAAAAGGCAGAGCTCTGTGATTATACCAGTGTAAAAGGATGTATGGTCATTAAGCCGGCCGGCTATGCAATCTGGGAAAATATTCAGAAAGAGCTGGATCGTCGTTTCAAGGAAACGGGCGTTCAGAATGTATATATGCCCATGTTTATTCCCGAGTCTCTGCTTCAGAGAGAGAAGGATCATGTAGAGGGCTTTGCTCCGGAAGTGGCGTGGGTGACGCATGGCGGTCTGGAACCGCTCCAGGAGCGTATGTGCGTGCGTCCTACTTCCGAGACACTGTTCTGTGATTTCTATGCAAAGGAAATTCAGTCTCACAGAGATCTTCCGAAGGTATACAATCAGTGGTGCTCGGTTGTCCGCTGGGAAAAGACGACCCGCCCGTTCCTCCGCTCCAGAGAATTTCTGTGGCAGGAAGGACACACAGCGCATGCGACGGCCGAGGAAGCAGAAGAAAGAACCATTCAGATGCTGAACGTTTATGCGGATTTCTGTGAAGAAGTTCTTGCAATTCCGGTAGTGAAGGGAAAGAAAACAGATAAGGAAAAATTTGCCGGAGCAGAGGCTACCTATACCATCGAAGCTCTGATGCATGATGGAAAGGCACTTCAGTCCGGTACGAGCCATAATTTTGGTGACGGATTTGCCAGAGCCTTCGGAATCCAGTATACAGATAAAGAAAACAAGCTGCAGTATGTACATCAGACCTCCTGGGGTATGACAACACGTATGATCGGTGCCATCATCATGGTACACGGTGACAACAGCGGTCTTGTGCTTCCGCCGAGAATCGCACCGGTACAGGCTGTGATCATCCCGATTCAGCAGAGAAAAGAAGGAGTCCTGGAAAAAGCGGATGAGCTTTTTGCGGTTCTGAAAGAAGCAGGTATCCGCGTGAAAGTGGATGACACAGACAAGAGTCCCGGATTCAAATTTGCAGAACAGGAAATGCGTGGAATTCCGGTTCGGGTTGAGTGCGGTCCGAAGGATATTGAAAATGGTCAGGCAATCATCTGCCGCCGTGACACCCGGGAAAAATATACCGTTAAATTCGAAGAGCTTGCACAGAAGGTGCAGGAAGTCCTGGATATGATGCAGAAGGATATGCTGGAACGTGCCCGTGCGCATCGCGATGCACATACGTATGAGGCAACCGATTACGAGACGTTTCAGGATACCATCGTCAATAAACCGGGCTTTGTTAAGGCAATGTGGTGCGGCAGCCAGGAATGCGAGGATAAGATCAAAGAAGATGTTCAGGCCACTTCCAGATGTATGCCGTTTGAACAGGAGCATCTGAGTGATGTCTGTGTCTGCTGCGGAAAGCCTGCGAAAAAAATGGTGTACTGGGGACGTGCATATTAAGCGTCGGGTGATACCGGGAAAGTGAGACAGACAGAAGGAGGGGCCAAGTTGCTGCTGGATATTCCGGAAAAAGTAGAATTTATATTAAACAAGCTGGAAGCGGCCGGTTATGAGGCCTATGCAGTCGGCGGCTGCGTCCGGGATTCTGTCCTGGGAAGAAATCCCAATGACTGGGATATCACTACATCGGCAAAGCCGGAAGAAGTCAAAGCGGTATTTGGGCGTACCATTGATACCGGTCTGAAGCATGGAACGGTTACCGTGATGATGGGAAAGGAAGGCTTTGAGATCACAACCTACCGGATTGACGGGATATACGAGGATGGACGTCATCCAAATGATGTGACTTTTGCGTCAGATCTGCGGGAGGATTTGAAAAGGCGTGATTTTACCATCAATGCAATGGCATACAACCCTTCAGAAGGAATCGTGGATCTCTTTGGCGGAATGGAGGATCTGAAAAACGGGGTGATCCGCTGCGTGGGTGATCCGATGGAACGGTTTTCCGAGGATGCGCTCCGGATCATGCGTGCAGTACGTTTTTCGGCGCAGCTGGGATTTTCCATCGAACCGGATACGAGGCGGGCGCTGTCTGTTCTGGCAGAAAATCTTTCCATGATCAGTGCGGAGCGGGTTCAGGCAGAGCTTCAGAAGCTGATCATGTCTCCGCATCCGGACTATCTGCGGATTGCCTGTGAGACCGGGATCACTGCGGTAGTGTTGCCGGAACTGGATGTGTGTATGAAGACAGAACAGAATACGCCTTACCACTGTTATACGGTGGGAGAGCATATCCTTCACAGCATGTGCTGTGTGCCGCAGGATAAGGTCCTGCGTTTTACCATGCTGTTTCACGACATTGGAAAACCGGCTGTGAGAACGACAGATGCCGATGGACGGGATCATTTCAAAACGCACAGTATCGCCAGTGAAAAAATGGCAGTGAATATTATGCGGCGCCTGAAAATGGACAACGATACCATCCATAAGACAGAGCGCCTGATCCGGTGGCATGATTACAGGCCGGAAGGCGAAATCCGTTCGGTCCGCCGTGCGGTCAGTAAAATCGGAGAAGATATCTTTCCGTTGTATCTGAAGGTTCAGCGGGCAGATATGCTGTCGCAGAGTGATTACAGGCGGAAGGAAAAGGAAGAGCGTCTGCGGAAGGTGGAAGAATGTTATCTGGAGATCATGGAAAAAGGGCAATGTGTCTCGCTCAAAGATCTGGCGATAAACGGAAGCGACCTGATTGCGGCGGGAATGAAGCCTGGCAGAGAGATCGGTGAGATATTGAAAACGCTTTTGAATGATGTTCTGGAAGAGCCGGAACACAATCAGAAGGCGCTTCTGCTGCGAATGGCAGAGCAGGTCTTCCGGAATCCTGCAAAAAAGCAGTCAGACAATAGTAACTGTGGATAAATACGGGAAGTCGGCATGTGCCGGCTTCCTTTTCTTTTCTGAATATCCGAATCCTTCTTTTCATATGTATAGAAGGTACAAAGCCAAGAGGGGGATATGCAATTGTATGATTATGGACTCAGTACATTGGAACAGTATGGGTTAAGTGCGGATTCATCCTGTCGGACCAGAGGGGGATTGCTTTGCAGAACTGCGAAGGGACTTTTGATTCTCAGAGAATTCCACGGATCGGAAAAGAAACTGGGAAAGCAGCAGGAGCTTCTGTGCAGACTGCAGGAGAACGGCTGCATGGTAGATGCGTTTCTTGAGAACATGCAGGGAAGTCTGGTCAGCCGGGACAAGGATGAAATTCCATATACCTTGCAGTACTGGTATGAGGGCAGAGAGTGCGATACAAAATCCAGAGAAGACATTCTGAAAAGCGTGTATTCCCTGGCAGAGATTCACAGTCTCATGAAAATGCCGGATTTCGGCGAATATCAGGAGCGGTCACTGGAAGAAGAATATATCCGGCACAATCAGGAACTGAAAAAAATCCGAAAATTTATCCGCAGAAAAGGCGCTGACTGTGAGTTTGAAAAACTGTTTCTGTCCAGCGTCCAGTGGTTCCTGGAAAAGGGGGAGAAGGCGCTGGAGCTGCTGCGCAGCACCGGGTATCAGAGACTGCGGGAGCAGGCACAGGAGCGGGGCTGTATCTGCCATGGAGAATATAATCAGCATAATGTGCTGATGCAAAGAAACGGGGTTGCTGTTACAAATTTCGGACAGTGGAGCTGTGATATTCAGATGGCAGACCTTTACTGTTTTATGAGAAAAATTCTGGAAAAATATCAGTGGGATCCGGGCCTGGCCGAAAAAATGCTGAAAACCTATCACGAAAAGAAACCGATATCCGCAGAAGAATGGGAAAATCTGAAGGTTCGGTTTTCCTATCCGGATAAATACTGGAAACTGGCGAATTATTATTATACGCATAATAAGGTACTGATCTCCGGAAAAAATGTGGAAAAGCTGCAGACACTGATTTTGCAGAAAGAAAACTGGGAGACTTTTGTAACAAAATGTTTTGAAAAATATCCCTTTTAGCGGCAGGAAACACATGCTTTTTGCTTTCCTTTTTTGGGGAGTTGTTATATAATAAATGCACAGGAATAATTATAATGTACAGGGAGGTACGATTAGTATGGACTTTAAAGAAGTTTATCGTCAGTGGCTTGAGAACCCATACTTTGATGAAGCGACAAAGGCAGAATTGAAGGCAATCGAAGCAGACGAAAAAGAGATTGAAGAGAGATTCTACATGGATCTGGAATTCGGAACGGCAGGCCTTCGTGGAATTATCGGTGCCGGCACTAACCGTATGAACATTTATGTTGTAAGACGTGCAACACAGGGACTGGCAAACTACATTGCAAAAGTTGGAAAACAGTCTCAGGGTGTGGCAATTGCATATGATTCCAGACATATGTCTCCGGAATTTGCTCAGGAAGCAGCTCTTTGCCTCGCAGCAAACGGCATTAAGGCGTTTCTTTTTGAATCCCTGAGACCGACACCGGAGCTTTCTTTTGCAGTGCGTCATCTGGGCTGCGTTGCAGGTATCAATATTACAGCCAGCCACAATCCGCCGGAATACAACGGATATAAAGTATACTGGGAGGATGGCGCTCAGATCACACCGCCTCACGACAGCGGTATCATGGGTGAAGTTAAGAGTATTTCCGACTGGAATACCGTTAAGACCATGGATAAGGAAGCAGCAGAGAAAGCCGGACTGTTTGAGATGATCGGACAGGCAGTGGACGATGCATATATGGCGGAACTGAAAAAACAGGTTCTTCATATGGATGCGATTCAGGCAGAAGGAAAGAATCTGAAGATCGTTTATACTCCGCTTCACGGAACAGGAAATATTCCGGCGAGAAGAATCCTGAAAGAGCTGGGATTTGAGAACGTATATGTTGTGAAGGAACAGGAGCTTCCGGATGGAGCATTCCCGACCGTAAGCTATCCGAACCCGGAAGCGGCAGAAGCGTTTGAGCTTGGCCTGAAGCTTGCGAAGGAAGTAGATGCAGATCTGGTTCTGGCGACAGACCCGGATGCAGACCGCCTTGGCGTGCGTGTAAAAGACAAAAACGGCGAGTATCATGATCTGACCGGAAATATGTCCGGATGTCTGCTTGCAAACTATGAAATCAGCCAGAGAAAGGCAATCAACGGAAGTCTTCCGGAAGATGGCGCTCTGATTAAGACAATCGTAACCACAAATCTTGCCGATGCCATTGGAAAAGGCTATGGTGTGAATGTGATCGAAGTTCTTACCGGCTTCAAATTTATCGGACAGCAGATTCTTGGTTTTGAAAACAGCGGAAAAGGCACATATCTGTTCGGATTTGAGGAAAGCTACGGCTGCCTGATCGGTACTTATGCGAGAGACAAGGATGCCATTGTTGCGACGATGGCTCTGTGTGAGGCTGCAGCATATTATAAGACACAGGGTAAGACTCTGTGGGATGCAATGATCGATATGTATGAACAGTTCGGATACTTCAAAGATGACATCAAATCTGTCACTCTGAAGGGAATCGAAGGACTCGCAAAGATTCAGGAAATCATGAATACACTTCGCGAGAATCCGCCTGCAGAATTTGCCGGACTGAAGGTGATCGCAGCAAGAGACTACAAGAAAGATACCATTACAGACCTGGCTACCGGGGAAGTGAAACCGACCGGCCTTCCAAACTCAAATGTTCTTTATTATGAACTGACAGACGATGCCTGGGTATGTGTAAGACCGTCCGGAACCGAGCCGAAGGTGAAGTTCTACTACGGAGTGAAGGGAACCTCTCTGGAGGACGCAGATGCAAAGTCGGCTGCAATGGGTGAGGCCGTGCTGGCTATGGTTGATTCCATGATGTAATTATCTGTGAAACTGCTTGTATTCTGGCATAAAACTGCTTGTTTTCTGACAAAAATCCTTGACAGTATACAGAAAAAGGTATATAAATAGAAATGATATCGCCTTCGGGTGAGAAAGCCAAGATACAAGTTTGAAATAATCAGAGGAGGAAACATCATGAATAAAACAGAATTAATCGCAGCAATGGCAAAAGAGACAGAACTGTCTAAAAAAGATGTTGAAGCAGTTTTGAAATCTTTCATTGATGTTGTATCTAAAGAACTGAAAAACGGCGAAAAAGTTCAGCTGGTTGGCTTTGGCACATTTGAAGTATCTGAGAGATGCGCAAGAACCGGAAGAAATCCGCAGACTGGTGAGACAATGGAAATTGAAGCTTCCAGAGCTCCGAGATTCAAAGCCGGAAAAGCACTGAAAGATATGATTAATGAGAAATAAGAATTGGTGATCATGAAGGGGGACGGAAGTTCCCCTTCTTTTACTGGGAGGGAATATGCGGTTAGATAAATTTCTGAAAGTATCCAGACTGATCAAAAGGCGCACCGTTGCCAATGAGGCGTGTGATGCAGGAAGAGTGCTGGTGAATGACAAGACGGCAAAGGCTTCCGTGAATGTGAAGGCGGGAGACATCATTGAAATTCAGTTCGGAACACGAAATGTGAAGGTGGAGGTCCTGGACGTAAAGGAAACCGTGAGAAAGGAAGAGGCGGAAAATCTGTATCGTTATCTGTAAAAGGTCTACTTCTTCCGGAGAATTCATAGATTAGATTAGTACATCGAACAGAATCTGTGCGGTGTGTATGAAACCGGGAAGCATGCAGCTTCCGTGTTGTGAGAATTTTGCCGGAGGTGGACTTTGGAAGAGAGAAAATCACGGTCACCCCACAGGATCACACTGGAAAGGCGTCAGACAGCACTTCTGACGGGAATCGCTGAGGTGCATTCTTTTGACGAAAAGGAAATCCGTCTGATGACAACAGAAGGAGGTCTTCAGATAAAAGGAGAAGGCCTTCATGTAAAACAGCTGGATCTGGAGCAGGGAAATGTGGAGATAGAAGGTAAAATTGACAGCCTGATTTACCAGCAAAAAGGAATGCGGGAAAAAGAAGCTCTGCTGAAAAGGATGTTTCGGTAAGCTATGAGCAGCTATATGCAGAATGAGTTTGCACTTTTGATCCGCGCATGTATTCTGGGAGCCGGCTGTCTGCTTCTTTATGATGTGCTTCGGGCATTGCGCTGCGTGGCTGTCCACACAGAGTGGCAGCGGGGCGCAGAGGATGTTCTTTACTGGATTTTTGTCGGATTTTTTTTGTTTGCACAGGCATTCCGCTACAATGACGGGATTCTTCGCCTGTATCTTCTTGGCGGGATGCTTCTTGGCGTTTTTCTGTGCAGATCTGTGATCAGTCCGCTCTTTTTACGGGTTTTGACAGCAATCCTGCGAATTCCGGCTTTTTTTGGAAAAAAAATAATAAAGTGGTTGATATTGTTTAGGGAAAGTTGTAGAATTCAATTATATGAGCCTGTTCGTAAGGGGATTTTTTGCCTTAAAATCAGGAAAAAGAAGGCTATGAGGGGCAGATTCGGTGGGAAAGACACACAAAAAAAGCGCAAAAAAGAAAATATCGTATAATCGTATGGGTATGCTTGCGATTGCGATGGTGGTATGTATCCTGCTGGCCGGCCTGGTATATGAAAGCCGGACACTGCAGAACCGGATAGCCATCTATGATGCCAGGGCAGAGGAACTGGAAGAGTCAATTCAGGCGGAAAAGGATCGTACGGAAGAGATCGATGAGTTAAAAGAGTATATGCAGACGGATGAATTCGCGGAGGAAGTTGCGCGAGATAAGCTTGGTCTGGTAAAGGATAATGAGATTGTTTTCAAGGAATCGCAGGAAGGTCAGTAATTGACGAAAACTTTTTCGGTACTTCTGTGGAAATTTGACAAATAATTTGATTGACCCTCTGTATAATGCTTTCCTAGCAGGGGCATGAGGAGAGGGGACATATGCAGGAATGGATAATTGCCATGCTCGTGATCAGTATGCTTCTGATTATACGGGACATGGCAAAAACTATTTTGAAGGAAAAGAAACGGAATCGGGCAGAGATTCCGCTGGTGATACAGGAGCATCCCCAGAGGGACAAGGTACAGCGCTGCGCGGAGGCGTTCCGGAAGCTGGCGGATACGTTTTACGGGATGCCTTATCGGAAAGACTATTTCAGTGACGGTCAGGTGGAACAGATTCTGTCAGCAGCCTGCGAGGAAGTCTGCAGCAGGTGTTTTCAGAAAGACAGCTGCTGGGAAGTTCACGGACAGGATATGCTGCGGGGTGGGGAGCTTCTGGTCAGGACGATTGAGCATGGCGATGAGGATGCGATCCGGAAAGCGAGAGCAGAATGGATGAATGTGTGCGGACGCTCGGTTCAGTTTCTGGATTGTGTAAAAGGAAATTTCCGGAAGGAAAAGCAGAATCTTCTGTGGGACAACCGGATGATTGAAAACCGTATGGCAGTTGCGCAGCAGCTGTCCGAGATATCGGAAATCATTCACAGGATATCGGAAGATCTGTACGATATCTCTTTTGCAGAGCCACAGTTTCAGGAAGAGCTTGGGAAAAAGCTTGCCAGACATCATATTCTCCTGAAACAGGCATGGGTGATGGATAAAGTAGAAGGGCGCAGACAGGTATTTCTTATGATGCGCACCCGGGGAGGAATCTGTGTTCCGGTGAGTGAAGCAGCGCAGGTTCTGTCGGATATCTGCAGAGGTTCCATGGTACCGGCTGCAGGAAGCCGGTGTATGCTGAATGGTGAGATGAGGACGATCCATTTTGTGGAGGATGTGAGTTACCGCATCCTGTACGGATCTGCAAAGATGACCAAGGATGAGGAGCGGGTTTCCGGAGACAGTTTTGTCTGTCACTGGGAGGAGCCCGGGAAATTTATCATGTGTCTTTCGGACGGGATGGGTTCCGGAATCGAGGCCAGCCGGGAAAGTGAAATGGTGGTAGAGCTTCTGGAACAGTTTCTGGAATCCGGATTTTCGGAAGAGACGGCAGTGAAGATGGTGAATTCCTCTCTTCTGTTTAAGGGGTCACAGGATACATTTTCCACGGTGGATATCTGTGTCCTGGATCTGTACAGCGGTGTCGGCAGTTTTTTGAAGGCAGGCGCGGCGGCATCTTTTATCCGGAGAAATCACTGTGTGGAATCCATCACCTCGGAAAGTCTGGCTGCAGGTCTGATGCAGCAGATGGAATTCGAGACTTCCTCTAGGAAGCTGTATCACGGAGATTATGTGATCATGATGACGGACGGAGTTCTGGATGCGCTGCCGGCAGAGCGGGAAGAAGAAACCATGAAGGAAATCATTCTGGATATCCGGGATGAGTCACCCAGAGATATCAGCAGAGGAATTCTGGAACGGGTACTTGGATATACCGATTACAGAGCAAAGGATGATATGACCGTACTTGTGGCGGGCATGTGGAAAAAGTAGGAGATACAATGTACCAGCGGATACGAAATTATATTTTGGAGAATCATATGATAGAGCCTGAAATGACGGTGCTTGCCGGAGTTTCGGGCGGTGCAGATTCCATGATGATGCTGTCTGTGCTGCGCAGATTCTGCAAAGAGTGCGGTGCAGAGCTCTCGGTCGTCCATGTAAATCATGGAATCCGCGGAGAGGAGGCTTTGCGGGATCAGAAACTGGTGGAACAGATGTGCCGGGACTGGAGAATTCCGTGCCGGGTATATCCGTATTCGGTACCGGAGCTGGCAAAGAGATATAAAAAAGGCGAGGAAGAGACAGGGCGCCTTGTGCGAAGCCGTGCCTTTGAAGAGGAAATTCGGCGCCTTGGGCGGAAACCGGAAAGCGTACGGGTGGCGCTGGCACACAACCGGCAGGATCTGGCGGAGACAGTGCTTCACAATCTGGCACGCGGCGCGGGAATCCGCGGACTTGCGGGGATCCTTCCGGTATGCGGAAATCGAATCCGGCCGATTCTGTGCTTAACCAGAGAAGAAATCATCGGTTATCTCGAAGAGGAAAAGATTCCTTATGTGCAGGACAGCAGCAATGACAGTGATCTGTATACCAGAAATCGCATCCGGCATCACATCCTTCCGGCCATGGAAAAACAGATGAATGAGCAGGCGGTAAGACACATTGCAGTGACTGCGTCTATTGCAGCGAAGACGGAAGCATATCTGGAAGAGAAGGGATGGGAGCTGCTGAAAAAGTGCAGGATGGAAGAAAACCGGATCTGGCTGGAAGAGGATTTTGTCTGTGCGCCGGAGATGGAGAAGATTTATGCGGTGCTGCGCGGAATGGAGCAGCTTGCCGGAAAAAGACAGGATATCACATCCGGGCATGTTGAACGTGTTCTCGGACTTCTTAAGCTTCCGGTGGGAAAAAAGGCAAATCAGCCTTATGGAATTGTGGCAAAACGCACCTATGAAGGAATCTGCCTGGAGCGGACGGACAGAGAAGAATCGCAGACGGCGGGCCGTGACGCTTCCGGAATCCGGCTGCTTCCGGAGTCCGGATTTCTGAACTGGGGTGACGGGAGCTTTTGTATGCGGGTTTTTTCTTACGCAGGGGAGAAGATTGAAGAAAAAAAGTATACGAAATGGCTGGATTATGATAAAATAGAGAAGGCCTTAACTGTCAGAACGCGTAAGACAGGTGATTATATGACTGTTCGGGCAGATGGTGCCAGGAAAAAAATCACCCGTGTGATGATTGATGATAAAATCCCGCTGGAAATCAGAGACACGATTCCGTTGATTGCCTGTGGCGATGAGATCCTGTGGCTGACGGGAGGAAGACTGAATGAGCGGTACAAGGTGGCCGCAGAAACAAAAAAAGTGTTGGAAATTCAATACCAAGGAGGAAAAATATGATGAAAGAAAACATCCGGGTTTTACTTAGCGAGGCGGAAGTGGATGCACGCATTCAGGAAGTTGCGGATATGATTAACAGAGACTATGCCGGGAAAAACGTGCATCTGATCTGTATTCTGAAGGGCGGCGTCTTTTTTACCTGTGAGCTGGCAAAAAGGATTACGGTTCCCGTATCCATGGACTTTATGTCTGTATCCAGCTATGGAGATGACACAAAATCCAGCGGAATTGTAAAAATTGTGAAGGATCTGGATCAGCCTCTGGAGGGAAAAAATGTGCTTATCGTAGAAGATATCATCGATTCCGGAAGAACGCTCAGCTATCTTCTGGAAATCCTGAAAGGCCGCAATCCCAGCGATATCCGTCTGTGTACGCTTCTTGACAAACCGGAACGAAGAGTGAAGCAGGTGAAAGTGGATTACTGCTGTTTTAATATCCCGGATGAATTTGTGGTGGGATATGGGCTTGATTATGCGCAGAAATACAGAAATCTTCCTTATATTGGTGTTGTGGAATTTGAGGAAGACTGAAAGGAGTTTAGGTAAGTGAGAAAACAGTCAGGCAGAATGAGTCTGTATCTTGTTCTTGTGGCGGTTCTGATCATCGGATATTTTTATCTGAACAGTCAGGCTGAAATCCAGAATAATTATACCATGGAACAGATGGAACAGGCATTGGAGAATCAGGAAGTAACCGACGCGGTGATCCGTCAGAATGTGCAGGTTCCCACAGGTTCGGTTCTGCTTAATACGTTAAATGACGGACAGAAAACGGTCTATGTCACCGATGTGAACGAGGCAAGGGAAATGCTGGAAAAATATGGCATTTCGCCGGATATCCAGGATATTCCGAAAGAAAATGTGTTTCAGACGATCCTTCTTCCGGTGATGCTGTCCGGATTGATGATCCTGTTTGTTTTTGTCCTTATGAACCGGCAGATGTCCGGCGGAGGAAATTCCAAAATGATGAATTTTGGAAAAAGCCGTGCCAGAATGTCTCTTCCGGAGGATGGAAAGAAGGTTACATTTCGGAATGTGGCAGGCCTTCAGGAAGAAAAAGAAGATCTGGAAGAAGTGGTGGATTTTCTGAAAGCACCGCAGAAATATACTCGTGTAGGTGCCAGAATCCCCAAAGGGGTGCTGCTGGTGGGACCTCCGGGAACCGGCAAGACCCTGCTTGCAAAGGCAGTTGCGGGAGAGGCGGGGGTTCCGTTTTTCTCTATCTCCGGCTCGGATTTTGTGGAAATGTTTGTAGGTGTGGGTGCTTCCAGAGTGAGGGATCTGTTTGAGGAAGGAAAACGCCATGCACCCTGCATTATTTTCATCGATGAGATCGATGCGGTTGCCCGGCAGAGAGGAACCGGCATGGGAGGCGGACATGATGAACGGGAACAGACACTGAATCAGCTTCTGGTGGAGATGGACGGATTTGGTGTCAATGAAGGAATCATTGTGATGGCAGCGACCAACCGTGTGGATATTCTGGATCCCGCGATCCTGCGCCCGGGACGTTTTGACCGCAAGGTAGCGGTGGGACGGCCTGATGTGAAAGGAAGAGAGGAGATTCTTCAGGTTCATGCGAAGGACAAGCCGCTGGGCGAGGATGTGGATCTGATGCAGATCGCCCGCACGACGGCCGGATTTACAGGTGCGGATCTGGAGAACCTTCTGAATGAGGCGGCAATCAATGCGGCCAGAGATGCCAGAGCCTATATCCGTCAGCAGGATATCAAAAGTGCATTTATCAAAGTGGGAATCGGTGCGGAGAAAAAGAGCAAGGTCATTTCCGACAAGGAAAAAAGGATCACTGCTTATCATGAGGCCGGACACGCCATTCTGTTCCATGTGCTTCCGGATATGGAGCCGGTGTACACGATTTCGATTATTCCTACCGGAATGGGAGCAGCAGGGTACACCATGCCTCTGCCGGAAAATGATGAGATGTTTAACACGAGAGGAAAAATGCTGCAGGATATCACGACACTCCTTGGCGGAAGAGTGGCAGAGGAAATCATCTTTGGAGATATTACCACAGGTGCTTCCAATGACATCAAGCGTGCGACCGGAACTGCCAGAGCGATGGTGATGAAGTATGGAATGTCGGACAAGATCGGTCTGATCGCATACGAAAATGAGGATGACGAAGTGTTCATCGGAAGGGATCTGGCACATACCAGAAGCTACAGTGAGGAAGTGGCACGCCAGATTGATGAGGAAATCCACCGCATCATTCAGGAATGCCATGACAATGCCAGAAAATTGATTCTGGAGCATGAGAATGTGCTGCACAGCTGTGCGAAACTCCTTCTGGAAAAGGAAAAGGTACACAGGGAAGAGTTTGAGGCATTGTTTGCTGCAGAATAGAAATAGAAGGGTTTGTTCGCAAATAATATACAATATGCACAAAAACATCTTGTCATTTTTGTGAAGTTTGTGCACACTTTTGGCGTGGAGGGTGGTATTATAATAACTGTAAAAACCCCCAATACATTATATAGTTTTTGCTACACCCCATAAGAAGAAATACCTTCTCCAAAAAAGACAGCTTATCCCGCTGTCTTTTTTACGTTATCATTTTTTTATTGCCTGGGAAGACAAAAAAGTATATACTGGGTAGGTATACAGATGAAAACAGAAGATCAGGAGACAGAATCGTGAACAGGATTAATCGAATGCAGTATATCATGAATATGAGACCGGTTTTGAATAAAGAAGCGCTGTTTAGTGACGGAACGCCATATTACAGAAATCCTGCGGAACCGAGGACCGGAGAGGAAATATCCATACGTTTCCGGACACAGCGCAACAATGTGGATGCGGTTTACCTTGTTGCCGGAGACAGGAAAATCGGCATGACGCTGGAGAAAACAGAAAAAGGATTTGATTATTACGTAGCAAAAATCCGGATGGGTGAGGATGTACTGCGCTACCATTTTGAAATTCTGTTTGGCTGGGTTACCTGCTATTACAATTGCCAGGGAGTCTGCATGGAAAAGGATCCACACTGGGATTTTGAGGTGTATCCAAACTGGTCCACACCGGACTGGATCAAGGGTGCAGTGATGTATCAGATTTATGTGGACCGCTTTTATAATGGGGATCCGACCAATGATGTGGAGACAGCTGAATATTATTATATTGGAGATTACAGTGTACGTGTAAATGACTGGTATAAAATACCGGCCGCTATGGGTGTGCGGGAATTTTACGGCGGTGATCTGGCCGGGATCCGGGAAAAGCTGGATTATCTGCAGAACCTTGGCGTGGAAGTGATTTATCTGAATCCTGTGTTCGTTTCGCCGAGCAATCATAAGTATGACTGCCAGGATTATGAGTATATTGATCCGCATATCGGAAAAATTGTGCGGGACTGTGACGGGCTCCTGCAGCATGGAGATCATGAAAATGCGCATGCGGCGAAATATATCCGCCGTGTCACAGACAGGGAGAATCTGGAAGCGAGCAATCAGCTGTTTGCAGAGCTTGTGGAGGAGATACACCGGCGTGGGATGAAAATCATTCTGGATGGCGTGTTTAATCACTGTGGTTCCTTTAATAAATGGATGGATCGTGAGAAGATATATGAAAATCAGGAAGGATACCCTAAGGGCGCATATGTTTCCGGGGACAGTCCCTATCGGAATTATTTTGATTTTAAAGAAGACCATCGCTGGCCCTATAATCCTTCCTATGACGGATGGTGGGGGCATGACACGCTGCCGAAACTGAATTATGAGGCTTCCGACGATCTGTATCGGCACATTCTGGAAATTGGCAGGAAATGGGTTTCTCCTCCGTATAATGTGGATGGATGGAGACTGGATGTGGCGGCAGATTTGGGCCACAGCAATGAATTTAACCACAAATTCTGGAAGGATTTCCGTGATGCGGTGCGTTCGGCAAATCCGAATGCAGTGATTCTGGCGGAACATTATGGGAATCCGGAAGGATGGCTGCAGGGAGATGAGTGGGATACGGTCATGAATTATGATGCGTTTATGGAACCGGTTACCTGGTTCCTTACCGGCATGGAGAAGCACAGCGATGAATATCAGGATCATCTTTACGGAAACAGTGAGGTCTTTATTTCCTCAATGAATGCTCATATGCGCGCGCTGCATATGTCCTCATTATATTCTGCAATGAATGAGCTTTCCAATCATGATCATTCCAGATTCCTTACCAGGACAAACCGGAGAGTCGGACGTGTGGCTCATGTGGGTGCGGAGGCTGCGTCCAGAGACATTAATCCGGCTGTCATGCGCGAGGCTGTGGTGATGCAGATGACCTGGCCGGGATCTCCTACGATATATTATGGCGATGAGGCAGGCGTCTGTGGGTTCACCGATCCCGACAACCGCCGAACGTATCCGTGGGGAAGAGAAGACCGGCAGATGATTGATTTTCACAGGGATATGATCTCGGTACACAAGAGATATCCGGTGCTGAAAAATGGTTCTCTGAAATTTTTGTGGAATGATTTCCAGGGACTGTGTTATGGAAGATTTTCTTTCTGTGATCAGGTGATTGTGATCATCAATAACCAGGAAACAGAGCGGGATGTGGAGATCGCGGCATGGAAAACCGGGATCAGCAGAATGAATGACACGGTTCTGGAGCGTGTCATCCTGTCCGATCGGAACGGATATACGAGGGAACCCCGGCAGTATACAGCAAAAGCCGGCGTGGTAAATATCCACATGCCGGCCTATGGAGCAGTAGTTCTCTATCATCACGACTGATTATTCGCATACGTGTTCCAGTCCCTGGTTCATGATCGTGGCAACATGGTCATCGGCCAGGGAATAATATATGGTTTTACCTTCTCTCCGGAAACGGACGAGAGACATTTGCTTGAGGATGCGAAGCTGATGGGAAATGGCACTTTGGGTCATGGAAAGCTGATCGGCGATTTCCTGAACGCACAGTTCCGACTGATAAAGGGCATACAGAATACGGATCCTGGTAGAATCGCCAAATACTTTAAATAGTTCGGCCAGATCGTAAAGAGTCTGTTCCTCTACCGGATTTTCGATTATTTGTTTATTCACAGCAAGGTCCTCCATTTCGTTCAATGGTTACTGTTATTTTAACGGAAAAAATCCGACAGGTCAAGAAAACAAAAAGAACAGCTCCATGTGTGTGGACAGCGCGGAGAGAATTCAAAGAGAATTCGCAGCAGTTTTTTTGGCAAAAGAGTAGACGAATCTGGGGAAATCTGCTACACTAGACAGTAATTGGATTGCTATGAAATCCATATCACTGAATCAGTAGGAGGAATTTATCATGTTAGTAAGTGCAACTGAAATGCTTAAAAAAGCAAAAGCTGGCCACTATGCAGTCGGACAGTTTAATATCAACAACCTTGAGTGGACAAAGTGCATTCTTCAGACCGCTCAGGAATGCAATTCTCCGGTTATCCTTGGTGTATCCGAAGGCGCAGGAAAATATATGTGCGGATACAAGACCGTTGTTGGTATGGTAAACGGAATGCTGGAAGAATTAAACATCACCGTTCCGGTAGCTCTTCATCTTGACCACGGCAGCTACGAAGCATGTCTGAAATGTGTAGATGCAGGATTTTCTTCCATTATGTTTGACGGATCTCATTATCCGATCGAAGAGAACGTTGAGAAAACAAAAGAGCTGGTTAAAATCGTTGCAGAAAACAACATGTCTCTGGAGGCTGAGGTTGGATCCATCGGCGGAGAAGAAGATGGTGTTGTAGGTATGGGCGAATGTGCTGATCCGGCAGAGTGCAAAATGATCGCAGATCTTGGAATCGACTTCCTCGCAGCAGGCATCGGAAACATCCATGGAAAATATCCGGAAAACTGGCCGGGACTCAGATTTGACGTTCTGGATGCAATCCAGCAGAAGACCGGTGATATGCCTCTGGTACTTCACGGCGGCACAGGTATCCCGGATGATATGATCAAAAAGGCAATTGATCTCGGCGTTGCAAAGATCAATGTAAATACTGAGTGCCAGCTTGTATTCGCAGATGCTACACGTGGATACATCGAAGCAGGAAAAGATCAGCAGGGCAAAGGCTTTGACCCGCGTAAACTTCTTGCTCCGGGATGCGAAGCAATCAAGGCAAAAGTAAAAGAAAAAATGGAACTGTTCGGTTCTGTTGGAAAAGCCTGATTTATACAGATACAGGAAATGGAGTTCACTGCTGTGCAGTGGGCTCCTTTTTTTCTTTTTTTGAAAAAACTGTACGGTTTGCGAATAAGATGCTTTTCCTGAAAGGAATAAAATGGTAGAATAACAGAAATGACAAAATTGGAGAAGTGGACAGATGGACATAAAAGATGTGAATCGTATCAATACAGAAAAAGATATCCCTGAAATCTGGAAGGAGCAGAGGGTTCTGCATGAATTTCTGCATCGGGAATGGAAGGACGAGAGTACGGAAGGACTGGAACCCTGTGAGGAAAGCTGGAAGCATTGGGATGTAGCGATATTAATAGAAACCGACAAAAGCTTTTTCGAAAAAGAGAGTGAATGTCTGCCGCAGAAACTCGAGAAAGAGCTCAGACGTCACTTTTATTTTCTGAATCTGAATTCCTGGCAGTCACTGCTTTTGTTTGAGGGAGCATACTGTGATTATCATCTGATCGCGCATCAGATTTATCTGGCTTTGAAAAGAAATTATACAGAGAGCTTTTATCTGGCTGTGAGCACGGTATTTTCAGGCGGAGTACAAAGTATTGGAAATATTCTGAAGCAGCTGGAGGGTCAGATTGAAGAAAAATATTACCATCCGGATCATCATGTGTTTACAAACCGGGAGGATGCATCACGGGTCGTAAGCAGAGAGATCCGTGATTCGGATTTTCTGGAGAAAATATCGGCAGATATCAGCCATAAGGATATCGAATGGCTCTGGAAGCACTACAATTCTCTGGAAGAAAATTACAAAAACAATTCCAGGTTTTCGGCGATGTATGTAAAATTTGTATTTTCCAGTGTGATTCAGGGCCTGTTTGAAGAAAGGGAATTTGCAAAAACGCGGAACCTGAGCGAAGCGGTGGAGCGTCTGTATGCAAGCCAGAATATCGAAGAGATCCTTGCGGTGACCAGAGAATGCATTTCGGAATATGAGCAGTTTCTCACGGATGGCATGGAGCAGACGGTAAGCCGGATCGAGCATGTGAAAAAGTATATATACGATAATTGCCATGCGCTGATTGATGTGAAAAACCTGGCGCGGGAGGAAGGCTTTGCACCGGGATACCTGAATTTTATGTTCCGGAAGCATGTGGGTGTGAGTATCCTCCGGTTTATCCGGATTTCCCGTATGGAAAAGGCAGAAAGACTGCTTGCCCGGGGAGAGAACATGGAAAACGCGGCGGAACAGACGGGATTTTCCCGGGTGGATTATTTTCTGAGAAGCTACTATGCCTACTATGGGAGACTGCCTGAGTCAAAACATTGTAAAAAATGAAAAATTAATATGTTTCTAAAATTTTTACTATGGTTGAATCTGCTGCCGGCAAGTAAAATAAAGATAACAAATCAACCGGATGTGTATCTGTACAGAGGCCGTCAGAGGGTTATGTGACGTACGGATACCGAGTTAAAAAGGAGAGAATGATATGAAAATGAGAAAAGTTACGGCAATGGGACTGGCAGCAGTTATGGCAGCTTCTATGGTTCCTGCAGTACCGGCAATGGCAGAAAGCACTGGTAAAGTATATTACCTGAACATGAAGCCGGAAACAGATGCAGCATGGCAGGAGCTTGCAGCAGCTTACACAGAAGAGACCGGTGTTGAAATGGTGGTTCTTACTGCAGCAGATGGTCAGTATGATACAACCCTGCAGTCCGAGATGGCAAAGAACGAAGCACCGACGATCTTCAATCTTGGAAGTACCGCAGACTGCCAGACATGGGAGAATTACATTTATGATCTGTCTGACAGCGCAATCTACAGCCATCTGACAGACAAATCTCTGTCTCTGAACTATGACGGCAAGGTTGCAGGTGTGGCAAGCTACTATGAATGCTATGGCCTGATCTATAACAAGACAATTCTGGAAGGCTACTGTGGAATGGACGGAGCAGTTGTTTCTTCTATCGATGAAATCAACAACTTTGAGACACTGAACGCAGTATGTACAGATATTAACAACCGTATTGACGAGATCAACGACGAACTGGGAACCTTCCTGACAGAAGCATTTTCTTCCTCCGGTCTGGATTCCGGATCCTCCTGGAGATTCTCCGGACATCTGGCAAACCTGCCGCTGTACTATGAATTCAAAGATGACGGCTGTGATCTGATCGAAGGCGAAGCAACCATCGACGGCACATATCTTGATCAGTTCAAGGCTGTATGGGATATGTATGTAGACACTTCTGCTGCAGATCCTGCAACACTGGCATCCGGTGCTCTGAATGCAGAAGCAGAATTCGGTATGGGTGAGGCTGTATTCTTCCAGAATGGTGACTGGGAATACTCCGCACTGACAAATGAAGAAAACGGTTATGATGTAACAGCAGATGATCTTGCCATGATGCCGATCTACTTTGGCGTTGATGACGAAAATCAGGGTCTTTGCTGTGGTACAGAAGGATATTATGTAGTGAACAGCCAGGCTTCCGAAGAAGACATTGCTGCAACACTTGATTTCCTTGAGTGGCTGGTAACATCTGATGCAGGACGTGATGCGCTGGTAAACAAGATGGGTCTTACCTGCCCGTATGACGGATTTGTAGATGACTATGCTCCGACAAACGCACTTGCAGAATGCGCAAATGAATATGCAGCAGCCGGCAAGACATCTGTAGCATGGAGCTTTAACGCAACTCCGAACGTAGATGACTGGAGAGCTGATGTTGTTTCTGCACTGGTTGCATACGAAGACGGAAGCGGTGACTGGGATGGTGTCGTATCTGCATTCGTAGACGGATGGGCTGATCAGTGGGCACTGGCTCATGAAGGATAATTATTCGGGGGATAATTATTTCAGCCTGTGAAACAGTTGAACAGTTGTATGAAACAGGGGTGGGTGCTTGATCGCCTGCCCCTTTTTAGAGAAAGGGAAAGCTATGGAGAAATCAATCAGAAAATATTTTCCGGTTTTTGTTCTTCCGACGCTGATCGCATTTACGATCGGATTTATCGTACCGTTTTTATATGGAATTTTCTTATCTTTCTGTAAATTTACTACGGTAACAGACTGGAAATGGACAGGAATTCAGAATTACACAAGAATCTTTTTTGTTAATGGAAAATTGGATACCACGTTCCTTCACTCTTTATGGTATACAGCATTGTTTACCATCGTTTCCATGATTGTAATCAATGTGCTGGCATTTGCGATTGCAATGCTTCTGACAAAAGGAATACGTGGTACCAATCTTTTCCGTACCGTATTCTTTATGCCGAACCTGATCGGCGGTATCGTACTCAGTTATATCTGGCTGATGATTTTTAATGCGGTTCTGCAGAACTTTTCCAAGACGATCGTGTCCACACAGTGGTACGCATTCTGGGGGATGATCATTGTTGTCTGCTGGCAGCAGATCGGATATATGATGATCATTTATATTGCGGGAATCAATAACATTTCCGGAGATATTCTGGAAGCAGCACAGATTGACGGTGCAAACAGCTGGCAGAGACTTAAATATGTGGTTTTGCCTTCACTGATGCCTACCATCGGCACATGTACATTCCTGACACTGACAAACGGCTTTAAGCTCTTCGACCAGAACCTTGCTCTTACCGGCGGTAATCCGGGCAAGATGTCTCAGCTGCTTGCACTTAATATTTACGACACCATGTACGGAACAACCGGATGGCAGGGCGTTGGTCAGGCGAAGGCAGTCATTTTCTTCATTCTGGTTGCAGTGCTGGCGCTGATTCAGAACAAGCTGACAAGCAGTAAGGAGGCGTAATATGGCAAAGATGAAAAAGAATGAAACAAGCACAGTCAGACAGTCCAAACACAGCGGACTGCTCACACTTTTTTTTACCATTCTGAGTATTGCCTGGATCGCTCCCATACTGGTGGTGCTTCTGAACTCATTTAAGAGAAAGGCATATATTTTCCGTAATCCATTCGGAATCAGTGCGGCATCCCTCTCTGACGGATTTGACCGCTGGAAACTTGGCATTCATAAAGCAATGTGCGGACTGCTGAATTACAGCAACGGTCTGAAGCAGACAGATTTCTTTAAATGTTTCGGATTATCCCTGTTTATTACGGTGGGATCTGTTGTTGCCATTATTCTGTTCTGTTCCATGACCGCGTGGTATCTGACACGTGTACATACGGTTGTATCCAAAACCATTTACGTTCTGTGTCTGTTTTCCATGATCGTACCGTTCCAGATGGTAATGTTTACGCTTTCGAAATTTGCAAACATTCTTCATCTGGCAACACCGTGGGGAATTATCGTTGTCTATCTGGGCTTTGGAGCAGGTCTTGCGGTCTTTATGTTCAGCGGATTTATACGAAGTATTTCACTGGAGATTGAGGAAGCGGCATTTATTGACGGCTGTACTCCGCTGCAGACATTTTTCCAGATTATTTTCCCGATTCTGAAGCCGACGACCGTGACCATCGCCATTCTGGAAGCAATGTGGGTATGGAATGACTACCTCCTGCCGAGTCTGGTACTGAATATCAATAAATACAAAACGATTCCGATCGCGGTTCAGTATCTGAAGCAGAGTCATGGACAGCTGGACTGGGGTGCAATGATGGCTGTTCTCGTGCTTGCGATTGTGCCGATCATCATATTCTATCTTGCATGCCAGAAGTATATTATTGAAGGTGTGGTAGCCGGAGCAGTCAAAGGCTGATTCTGCAAGAAAATGGTTTTGAGAGCGGATTTATCTCTTTCCGCAATATCCGTATCATGATAAAATAGAGACAGTTCCTGAGCAGCAGGGATTGTCTCTTTTTTAATAAGTGTTAGTAATAGCTCCGTTTTGCTGCGGAGTGTGAGGTGGGGAAATGTATCGGATATTGATCGTGGATGATGAAAAGATAGAACGGCAGGGAATCGGGTTTCTGATTGAGATGGAAAATGGAGAATATGAGATTTTTGAGGCGGCCAATGGGAAAGAGGCGTTGAAGGTGCTTTCCTCGCAGCAGGTGGATATCCTTCTGACAGATATCAAAATGCCTCATATGGATGGTCTTGACCTGTGTAAAAACATACGGGAGAAAGGCTATGATTTTCCGATTGTGATATTCAGTGGTTACAGCGATTTCAATTTTGCTCAGGAGGCTATCCGGTATGGGGTTTCTGATTATGTCCTGAAACCGGTGGATCCGGAGGTTTTTCATGACACTCTGCAGAAAGTTCAGAAAACGGTGGAACTTCAGAAAAATAATGAACAGTGCCGGGAGAAGGAAAATAATTATCTGAACCAGTATTTCCTTCAGAGCTATATTTATTCCGGAAACCCGGAGATCTTCAAAATGGCAGAAGAGATGCTGAATGTGGAGGAGTGGAATAAATGGCGCTGTGCAATTATGGTGGAAACAGGGGATTCCATGTTTGATGCGGCGGAGGAGACGCTGCCGCAGGTGATAAGAGGAGAGCTGCATCGCAATTTTTACTATCTGAATCTGAATGCCAGACAGTCTCTTCTTCTGTTTTCGGATGTGTACTGTGACTATCTGCTCGTTGCCAGACAGATCTATGTGATTCTGAAGCGGGAATACCGTTCGGAATTCTATCTGTCGGTCAGCCGGAAATTTGACGGTTATTCCTGCCTGCCGCAGGTTCTCGGTCAGCTGGAGCAGCAGATGGAAGAGAAATTTTATCATCCGGACATCCATGTCTTTTCGGAAGAGGATGAACGGAAAACCCTGGATAAAGAGGTGGAGGATTCCAAGCTGATGCAGAAGATATCAGAGGATATCAGCCGTAAGGATGTGAAGCAGCTCTGGCATCATTTTGAATGTCTGAAGGAAAAATATCAGGGGAATTCACAGTTTTCAGCGATGTATATCAAGTTTGTGTTTTCCAATGTCATCCAGGAGCTGTTCCAGGAGGAGCAGTTCCGGGGAGAGCGGAAGCTGGAAAAGGAAATAGAACGTCTGTATAACTGCAATACCATGTCGGAAATTCTGGAAGTCAGCGCAGAAAATATTCAGCTTTATGAGGAATTTATCAATCGCTCCATGAGCGATTCCAGAGATGAGGTCGCGATGGTGAAGAATTATATTTACCAGCACTACGACGAAGATCTCAGCCTTGAAGTGCTTGCGGAAAAGGTATATCTATCTTCCGGATATCTCAGCTTTATTTTCAAAAAGGAAACCGGGATGAACCTGAATCGCTTTATACGGGTACTGAGAATGGAAAAAGCAAAAGAGCTTCTCTGTTCCACCAACATGAAGGTGGCACAGGTCAGCGAAAAGGTTGGATTTGCAAATGTATCATATTTCTGCAGGAGCTTCCGGGAGTATTATGGCAGCAGCCCGGAGTCTTACCGGAAAGGAAATGGAGATGATGAAGAAGATTCCGCGGATATTTAAGGATATGAAATACCGGTACAAACTGACCCTTCTTCTGGTAGTGTCAAGCATTGTCCCGGTGATTCTTCTGGCCGGCTACAATCACAGACATATGGGCAGGGTTCTGGAGGAAAGCGAGTTGGAAGATATGACGTCCATCCTGGAACAGGCAAAGGATTCCATAGATTCTCAGGTGGAGGTGTATTCCAATCTGATCAATTATCTGACCTACTCTCCGGATATCGAGGAGCTGATCGAGGATACCGGCTTGGATACCTACGCGGCATATGAGCGCTATACGCAGGTGATCGATCCGCTTCTGACGGTTCCGAAATCCTATCATCCTGCGATTCGGCAGATTCAGTTATATGCAGACAGTATTGAGGTGAGACATGCCTACACTTTGATTCCTCTCGCCGAATTTTATCTGGAATGGTGGAGTGCCCTTCTGGAAGACAGTGTGCAGGTACAGTGGCTGGTGAATCGCGAAAAAGGAGAGCTTGCAGCCATTCGCAGGATCGAGCGCAATCATGAGCTTCAGGCAATATTGTGCATCACTCTGGATTATGATGAGATTTTTCAGCCGGTGAAGAATGTGGTGACAAATCAGACCGGGGCAGTGGTGACGGATTCACAGCAGCAGCTTCTCTTTTTCGGAAGCAGTGCGGAAAATGGCGTGGAAGAATCCGGGGATACTCTTACAAGGATTCTGGAAAAACAGGATGACCGGTATGCTTGTGTGAGTACTGTGGGCAGAGAGGTGGACTGGAATTATTACCTTTATATGCCGCAGGATGTGATTGCGTCGGCAATCTCACAGATGCTTGTGGGTGAGATGATTCTGATTTTTGTCTGTATGGTGCTTGTGGTTGTGCTTGGAGCGCTGTCTTCAAAATTGATTACGAGAGACGTGGAGCAGCTGACCCGGAATATGGAACAGGTGAATCATGGAAGCCGGGTTGTTACCGTAAACAGTGATTCCAAGGATGAAATCGGTGTTCTGATCCGAACATTCCGAAATATGATGGATGAGATTAACCGTCTGATCCACGAAGTGTATGAGAACAGGATCTCCAGAAAGGAACTGGAACTGAAAGCATTGACGGCACAGATCAATCCTCATTTTCTGTATAATTCACTGTCTGTGATCAACTGGATGGCGATTCGCAGCAAGCAGATGGAAATCAGCCGGGTCACGCTGGCGTTATCTCGCTTTTACCGCACTGCACTCAGCAAGGGGCAGGATCTGGTGACGGTGGAGAGCTGTATTGAGAATATTGAAGCATATCTCCAGATCCAGCTTGTGATGCATGACAACGATTTCCGGGTGGAATGGGATGTGGATGAGCAGGTGAAGGGTGAGATCCTGCCGAAGCTGATTGTGCAGCCGATCGTGGAAAATGCGTTGGAGCATGGGCTGGACGAGAAAGAGGAGGGGGAAAAGATTCTGCATCTTTCGTTCCGCGCAGAAAAGGACGGAATCCGGATTCGGGTTGAGGACAATGGTCCGGGAATGGAGCAGGAGACGGCAGAACGCCTTGTTTCTTATCAGGCCAAAGGGTATGGCCTGAAAAATGTAAATGACAGGCTTCGCCTCGTTTACGGGGAGGAATGCAATCTGAAGATATTCAGTGAACTGGGAAAGGGGACCCGGGTGGAGATGTATATTCCCGGAAAACAAAAACAGCAGGAAGGACAACAGGTATGCGATACAGAATAATACAGAAAACGCTCCTTTTTATTGGTGCGGTTCTGATGCTGGGAATTACCGGATGTGCCGGAGACGAAAGTGCGGAGGCGATTACGGCATCTGAAGATCGCGTGATTAAATCTGAAGAATGGGAAAAGGCTTCGCAGAGTCCCTATGCAAAGTATCCGGAGCTGGTGACGTATACACTGGGGCAGACCAGTGGAGATAATAACGCCAATTTGCCGGAGGGGGCAACTTACGAAGACAATGCATACACGAATTATCTCCGGGAAATGCTGAATGTCCAGAATGACAGTATCATTCTGGAAAGTGAAGAACGTTATAATGACTTTATCGACATTCTCGTGAAGGATGAAAATCTGCCGGATGTCCTGGTGCTGACAGACAGAGATATGCTGACAGAGCTCGTGGAAAATGATATGGTGGAGGATCTGACGGAAGTCTATGAAAACTGTACGACAGACCGTATCAGGGAGATGTTTGAAAGTTATGGAAGCGGCCTTCTGGATTCTGTGAAATTTAACGGAAGGATGATGGCAATTCCGGAAACAGTTACAGATCATGGTCCCTGTCTGTTGTGGCTTCGCAAAGACTGGATGGATCAGCTGGGGCTGTCAGAACCAAAAACACTGGAAGAGGCATTTGATATTATAGAAGCATTTCAGAATAATCATATGGGAGCCGGGCCGTCAGAAGAGGCAATCGGGTTGCTGTGTGACAGTGGTCTTGTGGGAACAACAAGCAGCAATTATTCGGCGGATCCCATTTTTGACAGTTTCGGTGCAAATCCACAGTGCTGGCAGGAGAATGAACGGGGAGAAATTGTGTATGGCTCTCTGACAGAGGAGACAAAGCAGGCAATCATCTGTCTGCGTGATTTGTATGCAAGAGGAATTCTGGACAGTAATTTTGCTCTGCGGGAGCAGAATAATCTGCGGGATCTGGTGGTGAGCGGAAGATGCGGTGCTTTTTTTGGCCTGTGGTGGACACCCAATAATCCGCTGATGGAGCAGCATGAGAAAGACAGCAGCTCTGACTGGGTTCCGTATTATCTGACGGCTAAGAGCGGACATGGGGAAAACGCTTACACCAATTTCCGGGATAACAAATATGTTGTGGTCCGGAAGGGATATGAACATCCGGAGATTGTTATGAAAATTATCAGCGTGCTGTTTGATTATACACGTTATGAGGCGAAAGATGCAGAGGAGATCAATGATTATTTTGCCATGAACGTGGATCCGAAAGCCAGGCCGCTTGTGATTAATGTGGATTATAATGAGGCAACTTATAAAATCACGGAAAATCTGAGAAGGGCTCTGGCCGGTGAGATTTCCGTATCAGATCTGAGCGCAATTGAAGCATCCTACTATAAGGCGTGTAATCATTACATTGCAGATGGTTCCCGTGCCGGGGAAGACTGGGCTGCCTATAAATCCAGGATTTCCGCAGTGGGACTTCTGGTGGACGCAAAATATCAGCCGGTCACAAGGAAATACCTTCCGGATGGGGAGGGCCAGATTCCGCAGACACTGCAGAACCTGGAAAAAGATACGTTCATTCAGATGATAATGGGAAAGAGATCCATGGACACGTTTGATGATTTTGTGGAAGAATGGTATGCGCAGGGAGGTGCAGAACTGACACAAAGGCTCAATGCGGCGAAAAGATAAATCGTTCAGCCAGATACAGATATTCGAAATCAGTTTTCTGCAAGTGATCTTGTGCATTCTGCTTTCGAATATCTGTGCATGACTAAAATGACTAAAATGATATAAAAAAGTTGAAAAAAGTTATTGACATTATTCGACGCAGGTGATATTATAACAAAGCTGTCGCAAGGAATTGTTTTGAAAAGACAAACAATTCAAAAAGAATTCAGAAAAATGAATTTAATTCTTGACAAAAGTCTGAATACATGATAAAGTAAACAGGCTGTCAGAAAAAACGACGGTAAACAACTGGAAACAAAAGAAAATAAAAAAAGTTGTTGACAAGCCGCGAAAGATGTGGTAATCTAATATGGCTGTCGCAAGACAACGAAACAAAATGAACCATGATAACTGAACAGTGAAACACATACGATTCTCGAAAATTCTTTACACATTCAAAGAACGGTTCTATGAACCAAAACAGTAAAAACGAGAGATAGCCAAGTGGATATCTTGAGAAAA